>JBGAVE010000009.1:0-78101 GCA_044228295.1 Nitrosomonas sp. | reverse complement strand
ATTACCAAAGTCCGCTATGTGGTAGAGCGAACCTTCGGCAGCCAAGTACGCTGGTTCAATGCCAAAATACTGCGTTACTACGGTCTAGCCAAAGCCCATACCTGGCACATATTACTCGCTATGGCATACAACTTGAAAAGACTTCCTAAACTCTTCGCTGAGCGCCAAATGATTGCGAAAATATAGGATTATTGCGCCCTTGCGACCGGAAATAGTTAATTGAGAATGGATATTCCGAGCTCATTTGCGGAAAAATGCTGAAAAATATCTTGAAAACTTACAAATAAACCCAGAATTGCATTGAAACAAGAGCTACGTGTGATTTTGCAAAGGTCTCATCCCGATAAATCTCCGAAAAATTGTCGCTTAACAAAGTAAAGCTAATTTTTCCTTCATTCCAGACGTAATACTGACTACAACAGAATGCAAAAAATTATGCATTCTAATTTATCGCCCAGTCAAAGTTATCAATGTTTGGAGAATAATGATGAAGAAAATAGTTATACTAGTCGGATTAATGACATATTTTTCTCTACCCGTTTTGGCGGATAGCGCGGCCATTTCCGTTAATATTGGTCAACCAGGATTTTATGGTCAAATTTACTTACCGAATCAGCATTCGACCCCACAACTAGTTTATCCAAATCCAGTTACTGCCATACCTTCTGCGATTGGCATTTCCCAGCAACCAATTTATCTTCATGTTCCACCTGGACACGCAAAGAAATGGAGTAAGCACTGTCATCGATACAAAGCCTGTAGCCAACCAACATATTTTGTTCAAGAAAAATGGTACAGCGATGTCTATCGCACACAATATCATAATCACAGCAGCTATTCTGACGGACATACTGCAAAAAACCATCGCCACTCACAACCCCCGAGCAACACTCACAATGAGTACGCTAATCAAAAATATTTAACGCGTAACAATCACAATCGACATGGAAAACAAGCACAGAAAACTCATCATTCTAACAAGCATGAAAAAGGAAATTCCAAAAATAGATAAGGACAAATTGGGCCCGTTTTTTGATAAAAAACAATCCTGCCTGTTCATTAAATTACTCTATAAAATATCCGCACCACTATAACTCTGATTTCTTACCCAACAAACTCATATCTCTTCAATAATAAAGTCTAGCTTCATTTACATTATAAGCTTCGTCTTTCATAATATTCGCAACCAAGTCTGTGTATCAGCTTTCCCCGCAATGATTTTACAATGCCTACCAACACAGATTGCTTTACCTTTGCCAGGAATGCGATATCATTGTTTTACACCTACTTCACATAGTTTTCATCAAGATACTTGCAATGCGAATTACACTCACCGTCTTACAGCAACAAGCAAAAAGCAACGAAAAATTCACCGTTTTGACTTGTTATGATGCCACTTTTGCAAAAGTATTAGAAGATGCCGGAATTGATGTATTACTCGTAGGCGACTCGCTCGGAAACGTTGTAAAAGGCGATAGTACGACGTTAACAGTAACTCTCGACGAAATTATTTATCATACCCAGTGTGTTTCGAATAGCGTACAGAAAGCGCTGATCATGGCCGATTTGCCGTTTGGAAGTTATCAGCAATCACCACAACAAGCCTTTGCCAATGCAAGCAAAATCATTGCGGCAGGTGCGCATATGGTGAAATTGGAAGGGGGACGAATAATGGCTGAAACCATTTCTTTCCTAACACAACGTGGTATTCCTGTATGTGCACATATCGGGTTGATGCCGCAATCCATTCATCAATTAGGTGGCTATAAATTACAAGGTAACTCACAACAATCCGCAGCAATTCTTCTTGAAGATGCAAAATTATTAGAAAAATCAGGCGCTGGAGCTCTCTTAATGGAAGTTGTTCCAGCAAAACTAGCAGGGGAAATTACACAATCGCTTTCGATTCCAACCATCGGAATTGGCGCTGGGAAAAATTGTTCTGCCCAAGTTCTTGTACTCCATGACATGCTAGGCTTGTGCCAAGGAAAAAAACCACGGTTTGTAAAAAATTTCATGGAAGGGGCTAATAGCATCCAAGAAGCTGTTACAAATTATGTCCAAGCTGTTAAATCAGGACAATTTCCTGATCACGAACACGAATATTGATAATCATTCAAACGTGAAAATATTTAATGATATTCCATCCATTCGAACACATTTGAAAGGCAAGCAGTCAATAGCATTTGTACCGACAATGGGTAATTTGCATGCCGGTCATTTAACGCTCATCAAACACGCGAAACAATTATCTCATGAGGTTGTAGTCAGTATTTTTGTAAACCGCTTGCAATTCCTCCCCCATGAAGATTTTTCAAGATATCCCCGAACGATCGAACAAGATTGTGTATTGCTTGACGAATTAAATGTCAATACCATTTTTGTCCCGGATGAGAAAATTCTTTTTCCTACTCATCAAGAATTCTTGTTAGCATTACCTCCTATAGCAGATACTTTGGAAGGCGAGTTTCGTCCCGGTTTTTTTCGTGGTGTAACAACGATAGTACTGAAATTATTCAATATTATTCAACCTAGCCTAGCCCTTTTTGGTAAAAAAGATTATCAACAGTTGTTCATGGTGCAACAAATGGTTAAACAGCTTAATTTGCCGATTGAAATTATTGCTAGTGAAACCGTTCGTGCTCCTGATGGATTAGCACTGAGTTCAAGAAATCAGTATTTAGAAAAATCTCAACGTAGCGAAGCAAGCTACCTTTTTCAAACACTTAACTACATCAAAGAAGAAATTATATCTAGCCACAAAGACTTTGCATCTTTACAAGAAAAATCGATGCAACAAATGACAAAACGTGGATGGAAAGTTGATTATATTCAAATTTGCAATCGTATTTCATTAACACCAGCGCAAAACCGTGACGAACCTTTAGTGATATTGGCAGCAGCGTGGTTAGATAAAACACGATTAATCGATAATGTGGAAGTATGAGATGAATCTTTTGTTTTTTTATTGTTATAAACTCATTAGAAAGTAAGCCAGATAAATTGATACCTAGAACGATGCAGTCTCTAAATGCTTTCTGGCTTTGTTGTCTCGATCATTTTAAAAAAGAATTAAACGCGCAGCAGTTTAATACTTGGATAAAACCGTTACAAATTGATCCTTCATCAGATAGCGACAATGGCGTCATACTAATTGCACCGAATCGCTTTGTATTGCAATGGGTAAGAGACAATTTTATTGGTCACATAAAAGCAATGGCACAAAATTACTTTGCCAAAGAAATTGCTTTTGATTTAAGACTTTTGGAACATTCTGAAGAAAAAAATAATCCTATTCATATCCCCGTACCGCAAACAGTTGTTGTTGCTCCATCTGAGCCTGAATCTGCCTCAATATCGTCACCAAACGATACGGAACCTATCAATTCAAATAGTTATAGCATTAGTAAAAAAAATCCAAGTCGGTTAAACCCAAGTTTCACTTTTGAAAACTTTGTGACTGGAAAGGCCAATCAATTGGCTCGAGCTGGTGCAATGCAAGTTGCACAATCCCCGGGAATAGCATACAACCCGTTGTTCATTTATGGTGGCGTCGGATTGGGTAAAACGCATTTAATCCAAGCCATTGGAAATTACGTTATTGCCGAGAATAAAAACGCAAAAGTCCGTTATGTACATGCTGAAAAATATGTTTCAGATGTCGTCAGTGCCTATCAACATAAGGCTTTTGATAAATTTAAACTGTACTATCACTCGCTGGATATTCTATTGATCGATGATGTGCAATTTTTTGGTGGCAAGAATCGTACTCAAGAAGAGTTCTTTTACGCATTCAATGCATTAGTTGAAAGACACAAGCAAGTCATTATCACATGTGATTCCTATCCTAAAGAAATTTCTGGTTTAGAAGAACGCTTAGTCTCACGATTTGGATGGGGTTTAACGGTTGCAGTCGAACCGCCTGAACTGGAAATGAGAGTGGCTATTTTGCTTAAAAAAGCACAACTAGAAAAAATAAAACTCGATGAAAATGTCGCTTTTTTCATTGCCAAACATATTCGCTCCAATGTGCGTGAATTAGAAGGGGGATTGAAGCGAGTACTCGCTTTTTCCCGCTTTATCAATCAAGAAATTACCCTTGATTTAGCAAAAGAAGCGCTTAAAGATCTATTGGCGGTACAAAGCCGCCAAATATCGATTGAAAATATCCAAAAAACGGTTGCCGATTATTACAAAATAAAAGTGTCTGAAATGTATTCCAAAAAACGTTCGCGTATTGTGGCTAGACCTAGGCAAATGGCAATGACCATTGCTAAGGAACTCACATCATTAAGTTTACCGGATATTGGTGAAGCATTTGGTGGCCGGGATCATACGACCGTATTGCACGGCTGCAAAAAAATCAATGAATTACGCATGTCAGATCCGCTTGTAAGCCGTGATTTTAATGCTCTGATTCTTATTTTACGAGGATAATGAAGATCACGTTGATAGATTGTGGATAACTCAAGAATAAACAGAAGTGTTTTATTTATCCACAAATTATCCAATGGATTTACCGTTGCTATACAAGGTGATTTTTTTAACTATCTTGTTGATAACACTTGAATGTTAGAAAATATACAGAATATTTCAGTGCTTTAATTTAATTACTATTCTTTTATTTAAATGCTATTAATACAAACTAACCGCGATACTTTGCTGAAACCGTTACAAACGGTTACTGGAATTGTTGAACGTCGACAAACATTGCCCATCCTATCGAATGTATTGATTCGTCAAAACGACGAAAAAACTACTTTTTTAGCCACTGATCTTGAAATACAAATTAAAACCGAAATAACCAAAGAAAAATTAAACCAAGAAAATTTTTCGTTGACTGTTTCAGCAAAGAAACTTCAGGATATTTTACGTTCACTCGATGCGAGTGCAGAAGTTTCATTAATTCGTAAAGAAGACCACTTACAAGTCAAATCTAGTAAAAGTGCTTTCAATTTACAAATTCTGCCAGCGGAAGATTTTCCTGAAATCGCAGAACAAAATGATGCGATTACTTCATTGACGTTGGAACAAAAGGAACTTAAAAAGTTATTGCACCATGTGCAGTTTTCCGTTGCACAACAAGATATACGCTACTATCTGAATGGTTTACTGTTGTTAGCAGAAAATGATCAATTGATTGGTGTGGGCACAGATGGCCATCGATTAGCTTATATCGCCATGACGTTACAACAAAAAGTAACAAAACAAGAAGTCATTTTGCCGAGAAAAACTGTTTTTGAATTATCAAAATTATTGATAGACAGTGATGATCCAATTCAAATCGATTATCTTCAAAACAAAATTCGTTTTTCTTTTTCTGATATCACAGTAATATCGAAAATTATTGATGGTAAGTTTCCTGATTACAATCGAGTAATTCCTGTTAAAAATAAAAAAATTTTTGATATCAATCGAATAACCTTCCTTCAAGCACTTCAACGCGTTTCAATACTGTCTAACCAAAGTGATAAATTTCGTGGAGTACGTTTAGTTATTAGCAAAGATAATGTTTCTATTACCTGTAAAAACAATGAACAAGAAGATGCTCAAGAAGAATTGTTGATTCAGTATGATGACGAATCAATCGACATTAGTCTGAATATCAATTATTTAATGGATTTACTCAATAATGTTAGTAGTGAAACGGTTCAATGCGCCTTTGAAGATGCTAACTCGAGTGTTCTTATCACCATTCCAGAAGATAAAAATTTTAAATATATCGTCATGCCGATGAGAATTTAGTGTTATAAACAGGTCATGGTTTTCTTCAGTTTATTCAGAAATTTTTCAGTCACAGTACTTACATAAAATCAATGAGCGATTCCAACAATCCATCAAAAGAAACACAGAACGATTACGGTTCTGACAGTATTAAAATACTAAAAGGTTTAGACGCAGTTCGTAAACGTCCTGGTATGTACATTGGAGACACCAGTGATGGGACCGGACTGCATCACATGGTGTTTGAAGTTGTTGATAATGCGATTGATGAAGCATTAGCGGGGCATTGCGATGACATTACCGTGACATTGCATCCCGATAATTCTGTCAGCGTTCTAGATAATGGACGTGGTATCCCGACAGGCATCAAGCAAGATGATGATTTAAAAAGATCCGCAGCAGAAATCGTTATGACTGAGTTACATGCGGGTGGAAAGTTTGATGATAACTCTTATAAAGTATCCGGAGGCTTGCATGGTGTTGGGGTATCCGTTGTCAATGCATTGTCCGAATGGTTAAAGTTAACGATTCGTCGCGACGGTAAAGTTCACCAGATGGAATTTCGCATGGGCGTTGCTGTAAAGCCTCTGGAAATTACTGGAGAAAGCGAGCGGCATGGTACTGAAGTTCATTTTTTAGCCAGTAAAGAGATTTTCGGCAATATTGAGTACCACTATGATATTTTTGCTAAACGTTTGCGAGAGCTGTCTTTTCTGAACAATGGCGTAAGAATCCATTTAATTGATCAACGTACAGGTAAAGAAGAAGTTTTTGCGTTTACTGGCGGTATCAAGAACTTCGTTGAATACATTAACCGTAGCAAAACGGTATTACATCCGACAATTTTCTACACGATTGGCAATAAAGACAATATTTCGGTTGAAGTTTCCATGCAATGGAACGATAGTTATACCGAACAAGTTCTATGTTTCACTAACAACATTCCTCAAAAAGATGGCGGAACGCATTTGACTGGCTTACGTGCGGCAATGACTCGCACACTCAATAACTATATTGAAAAAAATGAGTTAGCAAAAAAAGCCAAAATTGAAACCACCGGTGATGACATGCGTGAAGGATTGTCGTGTGTGTTGTCAGTCAAATTATTTGAGCCTAAGTTTTCATCGCAGACTAAAGAAAAACTAGTTTCATCGGAAGTTCGTCCTGTGGTAGAAGAAGTAGTTTCACAGAAATTTTCAGAATATTTACTAGAAAATCCTATTGATGCGAAAACGATTTGTAACAAAATCATCGAGGCTGCACGTGCGCGAGAAGCCGCAAGAAAAGCACGAGAACTGACGCGACGCAAAGGCGTATTGGATAGTATGGGATTACCCGGTAAATTAGCAGATTGTCAGGAAAAAAATCCTGAGTTATGCGAACTTTATCTGGTTGAGGGTGATTCTGCAGGTGGTTCCGCGAAACAAGGTCGTGATCGTAAGTTCCAAGCAATCATGCCGCTTAAAGGAAAAATTTTAAATGTCGAGAAAGCGCGCTTTGATAAATTGATTTCATCGCAAGAAATTATTTCATTGATTACTGCGCTGGGTACAGGTATTGGTAAAGACGAATATAATCCGGATAAACTGCGCTACCACCGTATTATTATCATGACTGACGCGGACGTCGATGGTTCGCATATCCGCACATTATTATTGACGTTCTTTTACCGACAAATGCCAGAACTCATTGAGCGGGGTCATGTGTATATTGCTCAACCTCCGTTATACAAAATCAAACAAGGTAAAAAGGAGCGCTACGTCAAAGACGACAGTGAACTTAAGGCATATATGCTGAACTTGGCGCTTGATGGCGCAGAATTATTTATCCATGAAGAAAAACCGCCAATGACCGGCGATGCGTTGGAGAAAATTGCAACCGAATATGTGTTGGCTGAAGCAGTGATTGAACGAATGAGTCAAGTAATCGATAGCCATATTATGCATGCCTTGTTGCGTCAACCCGATATAGATTTAAGCAGTGAACAAGCGGCAAATGACAGTGCTGCCAAGTTAGCCACGCGCGTTAAAGACGTGCAGATTGTCGCTGAATTTGATTCGATCCATGAACGCTATCGACTCAAAATCATGCGGATGTCACATGGAAATGTACTGACCAGTTACTTGGATAGTGATTTTCTGGAAAGTACTGATTATGATCAGATTCAAAAAACGTCAGAGCTTTTCCAAGGACTATTTGGTCAAGGTGCTTATATTCAGCGTGGCGAACGTAAGCAAGCAATCCATGAGTTTAAGCCGGCATTGGAGTGGTTGCTGGATGAAGTAAAAAAAACGGTCAATGTGCAACGCTATAAAGGTCTAGGAGAGATGAATCCAGAGCAACTTTGGGAAACGACGATGGACCCGCAGAATCGTCGCTTGCTACGAGCGCAAATTGACGACAGTATTTTAACCGATGAAATTTTTACTACGTTGATGGGGGATGTGGTTGAACCACGCCGAGCCTTTATCGAAAAAAATGCGTTACGGGCAACGAATATTGATGTTTGATAACAAGATATCGCTAACGGTACTTTTATTAAACTGAATTGGGAGGAATTTTTTAATGAATGAGCTGATTAATAAAGCGTTAAACTTTATTTCTGCTGATCTTTTAATGGGACGGAATTGGTTGGATGTTTTATTGATTCTCACCCCTTCTGTGATTTTGCTGGTAACTTTTTTTATTCTTTGTTTTTGGATAAAAAATAGAAATTGGCGCAATTTTGCATTATTTATGTGCGTAGCAGTTGCTCTGGTTTATTTACCTTTTGAACTTTTGCGGCAATCAAAGTTGATGGATCGGGCTAATACCAATGTCGCGGAAATACAAAACAAACTGCAAGGATTGTTGAATTCTGCAAATTTGAATCACGTAAGCGGCCTTGTTACGACAGAGTCTTCCGCAAATGTTTTAGATGATTTAGTACGCGGTATCGATGCGAATAAAAAAAGAGATTTGATTTTAGTTTCTTGGTTACTGTCTGAAAATGAGAAAAATTCGCAGAATCAAATCGATACAAAACAACAACAATTGCAACAGTCACTGGCGGGTGAAATTAAAAAACGCATGAGCGAGGCTAAAACGCAGATTATTGAATCGCAACCACCCGTAGAAAAAATTTCTGAATCGCTTGAAAAACGATTGGACAATGAAATCAATCAATTGATATCTGAAAAAACGCAAAATCTTAAGCAAGAAATTGATCATTCATTGAATCACTTTAAGACCAATATCAATGCTTTTGTTCAAACTGAATTGGGTGATTATCAACAGAAACTTGCTTCTGTAACAGAAAAAAATGTTGAGGAACTAAGGAATTATTCGAGTAAAGCAAGTGAGTCTTTTGCAGAACAAATCAATGCGATTAATAAAGAATCGTTACAAAAAATTGAGGCGACACAGCAAAGTATTGAAGGAATTAGTGCAAGAATCGATGATACCGGCGTGAAAAAAATTGCTAAGCAAGTAAAACAGCTCAATGCTTCACTAGAAGCGTCACAAAAGAAAAATGATATTTGGTTTGATTACAATGAATGTATGCGAACAGCGGGTATCCTTGATTTTTCTGGCAAAGAAAATGAATGTAAAAATAAGCTCAAGAAAGAGATAGACAGTTTGAAATGATCGATTTTGAGCCCTTTTAGTTGTAGGCGCACCCCCCGAATTTGTGTAAACGGTGTGTATATGGGTAGATAGCCAAAGAACAGATTGATGCGCGCTCGATTACGTCGCCAGGATTAAGCAATTGATGGATAATCCGTTTTCCATTTTGTTTCGTATTCAGCCAGTCGGATATCAGGGGCAGATATCAGCAGTAACCGGCTTTTGTTGCTTCCAGCTGAGGTTTTTGCTAAGGTTTTCAATATAAGGTGTTAATTCACATCATTTAACCGCAACGCTCAGGTTAAAACGATAGTAAAATCCGTTCTTATATTTATGAATAAATTTGGCTTAGGCTATTAGATACGATTTGTTGGTCTAGTGAGGTGTTAAAAAATAGACCAGTGTTTTTGCATTGATCTGTCTGTCAGCTAAATTTTTTCAACCAGATTTCATCAATTAAGGAATTGATGCGTGCGATATTTTCAATTTGAACATTATTTTTGGTTGTTACGATTTGCTTGTTGTTTATTACTTCTAAGCAATCCATGCACATTAAAAGCTTTTGCTATTGATAGCAAAATGCTGCAACAAAAATTAAATGTTGAGAAAGGCAATACTGATTCAACCACTAAAAATGCGCTCGTTGAATTACAACGCTTCTATAAAGCCCGCAATTATGAGCCCGTGTGGTTTTTACAAACAGCCTCTTCTTCACTGCTGGATACAGCACTAACCTTTATTGAAAGTGCGGACAAAGAAGGTTTGGATAGCCGTGATTATCAACTACAGAAATTGCTTCAATTAAAACAACTTGAAGAACAACGCTCTTCGCTACAATCCGTAACATTGGAACTCCAAACTACTCGCGCGGTATTGACTTTAGCAAGGGATTTGTCGCGTGGGCGCTTGTCAGCGAGCAGTGCTGATCCAGATTGGCATATTCCGCAGCCTTCATTTGATGCTGCCGCTTTTTTACAAAAGGCACTTCAATCTGAAGATTTAACGCAATCGTTTAATAATTTATCTCCTCAAGAACCGAGTTATCAATTGTTGAAACAAACTTTAATTCGTTATCAGCAAATCAGTAACAACGCGAATTGGGAAAAAATTCCAGATATGCCTTCTTTACGCCCGCACTCGACCGATTCGGCGGTTGTATTACTGCGGCAAAGAATCGCACAAGCCTATGCCATTGAAGGAATTGAAGCCTACAATATTACACCGAGTGACAGTCTTGTTTATGACGAAGAGCTGGTAAATGCTATTAAAGCATTTCAAATTCAACATAATTTGAATGCGGATGGCGTCATTGGTCGCAATACGCTAAAAGCTTTGAATACGCCATTGGAATGGAGAATTCGCCAATTACGTATTAGCATGGAACGATTACGCTGGTTGCCGAGAAACTTAGGCAACCGCCATATCTTGGTCAACATTGCTGGATTCAGGCTCACTGCCGCTGAACAAGGCAAATCCCCTCTGAATATGCGCATCATCGTTGGAATGGGATATCGGTCAACGCCAAGCTTCAAAAGTAACATGTCGCATATGGTTTTAAACCCGTATTGGACCGTTCCTGCGACCATTGCACAAAAAGATTTACTGCCAAAGCAGCAAAAGAATCCAGCTTTCTTTACTACCTCGAATTTTAAGGTATACGCAAGCTATGACCGTGAAGCGGAACCTATTGATCCAGCATCGGTAGATTGGCGTGCGTTAAAAAATTTCCCTTTCTTGTTGCGGCAACAGCCAGGGAAGAATAATGCATTAGGCCGTGTCAAGTTTATGTTTCCCAATTCTTTTGATATCTATCTACACGACACACCTTCCAGGGCGTTGTTTCAAAAAGATGTTCGCACGTTTAGTTCTGGCTGCATTCGACTCGAAAAACCATTTGAATTGGCTGCTTTTGTACTGGGAAAACAAGAATTATCAGAAACTTTTTTAACTAAAATTGAGGAAGGTAACCCTGCCACAATGCACTTACCGAAACAATTACCTATTTACTTGATGTATATTACTGCCTGGGTCGATGAGCAACAGAATGTGCATTTTTCGTCTGATATCTATGACCGAGATATGCGTGCGTTGCGTTATGCGGGCTGGTAAATAATTCTTACAAGATTAATTGTATTTTTTGGGAGAAAATATACGATGCCGATCCAAACAGACTTGGATTCAAAAGTTTCAATTGAAGATAACGTGGCACATGATCGCCGCCGTTTGTTGAAGGCGGGGTTAGGGGCCTGCGCAATGTTAACGTTATCAATGACAGCGCCGGTTATTCATGCCAATATCAACCGAAGACCTTTTGAAAAAAAAATCAGCTTATTGAATTTGCACACCGGAGAACGAATTCAATCAGTTTTCTGGGCAAACGGACGATACGTCTCTGACTCACTCAACAGCATTTATAAAATATTGCGCGATCACCGTACTGGAGATCGATTACCAATTGATTTGGATTTGTTAGATGCATTGTATTTGTTACAGCGCAAACTAGGCGCAAAGAAAGAATTTCATGTGGTTTCTGCTTACCGATCTCCGCAAACCAATCAAATGCTTGCAGCGCAAAGTGATGGTGTGGCAAAAGCAAGCTTACACACATTAGGCAAGGCTATCGATATACGCTTGCCCGGTCATCGCTTGGCTCACGTGCGGAAGGCTGCTCTAGATTTGCAAATGGGCGGTGTAGGTTATTATCCAGGCTCTGATTTTGTGCATATCGATACGGGTCGAATCCGTTTCTGGCATGGTTAGAATCCTAACCTATATGGTCAGGAGTACACTCCACAGTTAATTTCAATAAGAGGTAATTTGTATTATTCAGAGGAGGTGGCCACTACATCGGTTATTTTGATGCAGTGACCATTATGAACTTGCTCAGCTATTCAAGATAGAAAACTTGGTATGATTTTTCCCCAGTTTTTCCCTCTGATCTTACACCGTAACCTACCCATACTTTGCCATAACCAACATATGCGCTAACATCAATGGGTATGAGTTGTTGTAATAGTGGTGGTTTCCATTTCGGTTGCCGTTAAGCAAATTGTAAGTAAATCACCTGGTAATCCAGAAGCTGGGGTTGATCCAGTAATCTCCCATATTTTATTGAATCGTCTATTATTTATCATTTCTTGGTATGATTTCTCCCAAGTTTCTCCCTCTGACCTTAGACCGTAACCTACCCATACTTCGCCATCTCCAACATATGCGCTGACATCAATGGGTTCGTGAGAAAGAGTAATGGGTATGACGGGTTGGAGCTTGACGTATCCGGAGTGGGCTTTGGATGTGGTAACGCTATTGTCGGAAGCATTCAACCATGAAGTACCGTTAGTTAATAACCATAGAATATCAGGCTGACTTTTACGCCGGAAACCGACAAAAATGTATCCGGATTTAAAATGATCCTGCTCATTAACAATTAAATTATGATCGAGAATGACTTTATCAAATTTTCCTAACTCGCTTCTAACCGATGTTTGTGGGAAGCAATACTCTGCTGGCGCGGAGTATTTAACGGTATCAGCTTGTGAGGATAACGCACTGAGTAATAAAGCACTTGCAAGCAAGGATTGCTGGGCAAGGAATTTCATGGGAATACCCTCCGTAATAGTTTATATAAAGCCCCCGCTGCAAACAGCAGGGCAATTTGCGCCCTAAATGTAAGAATTCCTAGCGTTGTTTACCGTATCCAGGAAAGTACAAATTATACATAGGCATACACAAATGCACTAAAACTGGTAAGACCGGAAGGAAATCTAGCGACATTATCAAACTTCTTTCAGTTAACGCCATACTGATTCCGGTAACACTCGATTGCATTCAGATGATGATGAAGACTATTGTCAGTCGGTAAATATTCAATTAAGTTGTTGAGGCTGACAATTGCGGTAACAGGTATTCCAAATTTCTGGTTTACTTCCTGAACCGCTGAAAACTGTCCGGTTCCGCGCTCCATGCGATCGAGTGCAATCACAACACCAGCAGGGCTTGCATTATTGGCATTGATCAGATCGACCGACTGATGCACGGAAGTTCCGGCTGAAATCACGTCATCGACAATGAGTACTTTTCCGGATAGCGTCGCGCCAATAATAAAGCCCCCTTCTCCGTGGTCTTTAATCTCCTTACGATTAAAACAGTAAGGATAGTTATATCCCATATTCGACAGTGCTATCGCAATGGAACTGACTAGTGGAATGCCTTTGTACGCGGGGCCGAATAATATATTAAACGGTATCGCTGCAGCGAGAATCGCTTTCGCGTAGAATTCCCCTAGCAAACGCAAAGAATCACCGTCATTAAATAATCCCGAATTAAAAAAATAAGGAGAAAGTCGCCCTGCTTTGGTTTTAAATTCACCAAAGCGCAATACATTGCGAGCAATGGCAAATTGTATGAATTCTTTCTGAAAATCCAACATAAGCTAATCAAATAAAAAGAATGCAAATTATAACGCTTAATTTGAACGGTATACGGGCAGCCGCAAAAAAAGGGGTTTTACCGTGGCTTACCAAACAACCTGCCGATATTATTTGTGTCCAGGAGTTAAAAGCACAAATACCCGATTTGCTTGAAGATATGCTCAATCCCAAGGGTTATCACGGTTATTTTCACTGTGCGACACAGAAAGGCTATAGTGGTGTTGGTATCTATTGCCGCAAAGTTCCGGATGATATTATTGAAGGAACAGGAATCGCTGAGATTGATGCGGAAGGACGCTTTCTACAAGTCAATTACCCGCATTTAAGTATTATTTCGCTCTATCTTCCATCGGGTTCGAGCGGCGAACATCGTCAAGCATCCAAATTTTTCTTTATGGAGAAATTTTTTCCAATGCTCAAAACTCTGATGCAGCGTGGACAAGAGATTATTCTATGTGGTGATTGGAATATCGCGCATAAGGAAATTGATTTAAAAAACTGGCGTGCGAATCAAAAAAACTCTGGTTTTCTACCGGAAGAACGAACCTGGTTATCCCGAATATTTGATGAAATTGGTTTTGTGGATGTTTTTCGTTTACTGAATGACCAGCCAGACCAATACACCTGGTGGTCAAATCGCGGTCAAGCCTGGGCGAAAAATGTTGGTTGGCGTATCGATTATCAAATCGCAACGCCCAATATCGCAAAAAAAGCGCAGAACGCCACCATTTATAAAACCGAACGCTTTTCCGATCACGCACCTTTGATCATCGATTACGATTATTTATTGTGACCTCATGAAATCCACCGAAACTTCCAGTTGGTCGAACGCACTACGCATCTATCTACATCCTCGCGTAATCGGAATGCTATCACTCGGATTTTCAGCGGGACTGCCTTTGCTATTAATCTTAGGCACGTTATCGTTTTGGTTACGTGAAGCAGGTATCGACCGAGCTACCATTGGTCACTTAAGTTGGATCGGCTTGGCCTATAGTTTTAAATGGCTTTGGTCTCCATTGGTGGATCGCATGCCGTTACCCGTTTTGACTCGATTACTCGGACGCCGGCGTTCTTGGCTATTTCTGTCGCAAATCATCATCACGATAGCATTAATAGGAATGGCCTTTACTGATCCTTTGTTGAATTTAACGCAACTGGTTTTTTTTGCGCTTGCAGTCGCTTTTGCGTCAGCAACGCAAGACATTGCCTTGGATGCTTATCGTATCGAAGCGGTTGCCATTGAATTGCAAGGTGCAATGGCTGCAACGTATCAAGGTGGCTATCGGATTGCGATGATTTTGGCATCAGCCGGTGTGTTATGGATTGCGGCCGCAATGGATGCCTCGGAAACGACTTACGAGCATTTCCCTTGGCAAGTTGCTTATCTCGCAATGGCATGCAGCATGGTAGTTGGGCTGATAACAACCCTGATTATTCGCGAACCTAATGTTGTTTACAATCAACAAGTTTCTGAAAATGAAAAAATCGCGCTGCAACGAATGGCAACCTGGAATTTTTCGCCGCGCATTAATAAAGCATTGGCATGGTTGTATAGCGCTTTGATTGCCCCTTTCAGGGACTTTATCGTTCGTCATGGTCGTCAGGCGCTGATGATATTGGCACTTATTGCAATCTATCGAATATCCGATGTCGTGATGGGCGTTATGAGTAATCCATTTTATGTTGATATGGGTTACACCAAAGACGAAGTTGCGACGATCTCAAAAGTGTATGGGGTCATTATGACCATTGCAGGGGCGGCCATCGGTGGCGTATTAACTGCGAAAATTGGCATTATGCGAACGCTGTTTTTAGGTGCCGTATTGTCTGCTGCAACCAATTTGCTTTTTGTTTGGCTGGCAGGCCAAGGTCATAACGTGAGCGGCCTCATTCTTACCATTTCAGCGGATAACTTAGCGGCCGGCATTGCATCGAGCGCTTTTATTGCGTATTTATCCGGCTTGACCAATTCCGCCTATTCTGCAACGCAATATGCTTTGTTCAGCTCGGTCATGTTACTGTTACCGAAGTTTATCGCCGGTTTCAGTGGACAATTTGTAGATGCGTATGGCTACGAAAACTTTTTTATCGCTACCGCAATAATAGGCCTGCCGGTTTTGATATTGGTTTGGATGGCTGGACACGCACGATTTGACAAAGCAAGTGAAACATAAATGTCCCACCCTACCAAGCTCGAAATCCAATTAGTTTTTGGTAAGTTTGGTAATTTGTTCTTGTTTAATGATGTAACGTTGAATGAGTGCTTCTGTTTTTGGGGGTAGATCGATAAATTCACAGCCTACACGCTGATAAACATTGCCAGTTTGTGATTTTATTTCATTAGTGTTTTTGACTTTGATTGTTGTACTTAGCACGCCAATTTCTGGTAGCGCAATTTGACAATTGATATAAACACTTCCAGGTTCAAGATGTAATGTGTTTTGTTTATCGATTGCGCCAATGCCGCCGCAGCTAATATCTAATAAGGTAACTTCTGCATTCGTTGCTCTGTTTTCCATCATGATGGGGATAACGCATTTAATAGGTTTTGCGAGCGGTGTGGAGATGCGGAAGTTATCTCTTCGCTGAATTCTTAATAATGAATCGGGGATATTGACAGAAAAAGCGTCTCTTCCCTCAAACTGTATTTTTTTTATTTCGGTACAAACGAATTCAATCTTAATTTTATTTTGCCGAGTGACAAGCAATAAATTTTCGTGATTTAGTGCGCGTTGGTTTGTTTTTTCATCGACACCATAATCGATGATTATTCGATCATTGTCACTATCAATGTGCAAAATTGAAGTCAGTATAAAACTATTTTCTTTTCCGAAATAAAGTGTCACTAGCGACTCTGATTGCATTATTTCGCGCAGGATATAGATAATTTCTATTCTTGAATGCAATCGGAAATTATCGTTACTTTCATCGTCAAAATTTTGTGAGGGCTCAGGTAAGTCAATGCTTTCATTGATCGGATAAGTTTTTGACATGAAGAATTCCTCCCTAAAATCTTTATTCGGTTTTTTGTGCAATAGAATTTATATTGGGCGATAAACCATTGTTTTTTTCTAAACGATAAATCCAAGCCAATAATTCTGCGACTGCAATATAGAGTTGTGGTGGAATACGATCGTCTAAATTGACTTCCATGAGTAACGCAACCAGTTCTTTGGATTCATGCACATAGACGCCCGCTTCTTTGGCACGTTTAATAATTTCTTCTGCGATGAGACCATGTCCTTTGGCAACAACTTTTGGTGCAACTTGTCCTTCCCGATAGGCTAACGCAACGGCGGATGCTGAGGAATTATAAGTTTGCGTCATGACGATTAATTTCTATCGATTGAATATTTAATCCTGCAGCCTGCATATCATTGGCAAGTGGGTGCTGGTTATTTTTCAGAAGTTGCATTGTTTCAGATTCAACAGCGTCAATTTTTATGCTGACATCTTGAGCGGTCAGCGCAATCTTAACCAACACTTCCCCAAGATTTGGCAAATTCAATCTTATTTTACTGTGCCAGGGAGCAACATATTCTGATTCGCTTTGTTTATTTTCTTGTTTTTCTTCGTAGATGTCCCAATCCATCGATTGATTTTTCCACACCTCACCTCGCCAAAATAACTGACCCGTTTCTAAAGTAGATAACTGTTGTGTTACGAGAGGTAAGCTTTGACTGTGTATAGGCAGATCGGTAACCGGCAGTTGTGACGCTGCTTGTGTTTTCAATGTGGATGGATCTGGTGTCATGACTGAAATTTTTCCTTGAGGCTCTTGACGCAAATTTTCAAGTGTATTTTCTCCATTTACCCATTTTGCTTGATGAGATTCATAGAATAATCCACTTTGATTAATTGCTTTTTGCAATAAACCAGGTAATTCTGCGCTATTTAAGTGTGCGCTTGTCGTAATGGGAGTTTGACTGGTAACGGTTTGTGTTTGACTGGTATTTTGATTCTTGAATAAATCTTGCATCAAATTGCCTAGAAATCGTCCGGTCGAACTGAGAGAAGTACTCCTATCCTGCGTTTCAAGAGGAGCTTCATTCACGATTGCAAACTTAAGCTGTGGCTCCGTCGATGCAACCGTTAATGTTAATTTTGCACCCGGCTGCAATACTTCAGGTAATTGAATGTGAAGTTTTTTGTTGGCTACCAGAATTTCCGCAGTGTTATTGGGTAGTATTTTTTCAACAAGCGCCGAGTATTTCTCACCTTGTTTAAATTCTGTTGGAGGGTTTTGTGGATTAACAGAGGTTATTGCAGGTATCAAAGATTTGATCTGCGTTAAAGAAACAATTAAATCATTTTTAGTGATAGGAGGAATCACGACAATTTATCTTTGTTCTGTTTATATTTATCGATTAACGACATATCTTTGGTATGGAAAATTATATATTTTCGAATGATTGATAGGTTTGTTCGAGTTTTCTGGAAAGATCAACTGTATTAATCATATGTTGTAATTTTTCCATCCATGGTTGAGTAATTGCTTTGATTTGTGCATCATCTCCCAAAATTTGATGAATCATTTTTATTTTGCTCTGTAATAAATCTTCATCCAGTATGGGCTCCGGATTGCCGTTCATGAGCTTATCGGTAAGACTCCTACATTCTTTTTCTAGAATGATTAGGTCATCCCACTGATTGTTTTTCGCTGCACTTAGCATTTTTCCTGTGGTTTCTAAGATGGCTTTGTATGTCGTAATTGTTTCAGTGCTAGTCATATATTCGATCTTTATAATTGCTTTAATCTAAATAGTCATGTTTTTTGATGATTGTTCAGTATTTCCTATTTGTTTCCAAGCATCATATAGTTCGAACAAGAGTTTGTTTACTTCATCAATTTTTTCAATATTATTTTGGGCATTGGCGATCAGTAATTGATTGGTCATGTATTCATATAAAGAATACAATTTGATCGCTAGGTCACCGCCGACATTCATATCAAGACTTGCTTTCAAGCCGTGATCAATGATCATAATAGCTTTTGACAGCATTCGCCCTTTTTCAGCAATTTCATTGTGATTTATGTGCATTTTTGATCTTGCCAGAGCTTCTTGTGCTCCTTCGAATAGCATCAAGATAAGCTTGTGCGGATCTGCTGACTCTACTCCTGTTTCAACACCGACGCGTTGATAAGCCGATATGGCATTGTTAGTTGCATACATTGTGTATTCCTTTGATAGACTGATCGTCAATTAATAATTATCTGATAGTAGGTAATTTGGATAACTGTTGCTGCAAGAAATTACTGGTTTGTGTCATGCTAGCGACCATAGAATCAAGCGCTGTGAATTGTGCACGAATGCGTTTTTCTACATCGACTAAACGACGCCCCAAGGTCTCTCTTTGAGAATCGATGTCTTTGATTGTCGAATTAATACCGTCAATGCGACTGTCGATTAACCGGGTATCAAGCATCCTATCGATAACCTTATCTAACTTTGCAGCAAAGCCGTGAGCAAAATCGATATCGCCTCTGGAGCCTGTACTTCCACCGGTTATTTTCAAGACTAATCCGTTGCTGCTTCCCTGTCCGGTCAGGGTTTGACCAGACCCCGTTGCCGTAATACCATTGATCGAACCTGCAATGTCTAATCCTGCCGTTTCAACAGGTGTTCCAAATAAGCTGGCTTTGCCATTTCCACCAGTGATGGAAACTGTCGAAGCCGACCCGTATTGGTTTGAAGCGATTTTTAATACTCCAGCAGATTCAGTAACACTTACTTTAAGACCTGCTGATGCGATTGCCGATGATCCATTAATTTTGGATTGAATTTCGGCAGCCAACGAAGAGGCTGTATAAGTGCCCGCAGCAATAGATATACTTGTACTAACGCCATGAATGGATAGATCAAGCGTGTCATTAGAACCTGAATTGATTGTTAATGCCGCAGCAGCGCCACCTAAAGCGCTTCCTTGAGTGGCCATTTGCGTGATATCGAGTGAGTATTTTCCGTTGAGCGTGTCAGATGTGGCGCTAACAAATGAAACTTGGCTGTCTGTTGTTTTTCCGACAGAAGCAAATAACGTGGAAATGTCTTTAGTGGGATCGCTGAGAACTTTGGTTAATTTTGTTTGATCGAGTTTCAGCGTACCATCTGCTTGAAAAGATATTCCGATGTCTGACAACAAGCTCAATCCGCCACCTGCTGTGGTGAGGGGATTCGATATTTCATTGCGCAGACTTGTTTGAAGTGATCGAACTGTCGAGTCTCCGGTCAGAACCGAAGCTTGCTTTGTGGTTGCATCATATTTAGAAAGATCGACAATCGTTTTATTCAAGTCATTAAATGCTTTGACAAATGAATTGACTGCACCTTGAATGCCTGCGGTATCACGTGCGAAATTTAATGTTGTTGTCGTGCCTGGACTGGCCTTGAGCAAATCGATCGTGACACCTTCTAAAGCATCGGTAACTTTGTTAGATGATTTACTGATTGCAATTCCATCGATAATAAAATTAGCGTTGCTGGCCGCTACCGTTTCGGAAAGATTAGACGTGCCACCTGTCGAAGCATCGTAAACAAGTTGAGATAACCCTGCGTTATCGGTATTGTTTCCGTCATTGTCAACAGCGGTGATTTTCAAAGCATTGCTCAGACCTGTGTCTTTAGATGCAATGACTAAACGGTTACCAGAACCGTCATTCACAATACTTGCCGTAACGCCAGCATCAGCTTGATTAATAGCATCGCGAATGCCTGCTAATGATGAATTGCCTGGCGCAATGGTGATGGATTGCGCAGCTTTATCTGAATTCAGTGTAAATGAACCCCCGCTGTATGTGCCAAATTGTATCGTCAGAGTACCGCTGCCGACATTTTCACTTGTCGTTGCAAAATTTGCCGATTTTAATTTTTGTGCTTGGGCAAGTGTTTGAACTTCCAAAGAATGGCTGCCGGTTACTGCTGATGACGTGGCACTGACGCTGGCTAAGGTCGCATCGGTAATACCTGCCGTGACACCGTTAAATTTTGCCGGATTGGATAAAGCCGCGACGCTACCTTGAAATGATGATAGTGCTCCTTTTAACGAGCCAAAAGCGGTTAATCTTGTTTGTTGCTTAGTTTCTTTAACATCTAGCGCAGCAAGAGGACGATTTTCCAATGACATTAACTGTTTGACGATTCCACTAACGTCTAAACCTGATCCGATTCCTGGCGATGTAAGTGCTGGCATTTTTAGCCTCTCTGTTTAAAATTTTAACTAGAGTTAAGCTTTATCGTTAAATAACAAACCTTGTACTCTATCGAGCGTATGCGCGATTTCCATTGCTTCTTTAGTAGGAATCTGGCGAATAACCTCGTCTGTATGTGCATCCATGACTTTTATGATGGTTCTGCCACTGTCTTCATCAATTGAAAAACGCAAGTTGCGTGCCAAATTCGTTACCGCGTCTTGTATTTTTTCAACCGCCTTTTGAATATGTTGATTCGATTCAGAATTAGTTTCAGGTTGAATATTGTTTACTGGAGAGGGCGGCGGAACTTGTACGGGATTGGCAGCTACTTTTTCTGAAGTAACAGGGAGAGGTAGCGAATAATTATTTGTTCCATTGAGTTGATTGATATTCATGTTAGGTCTCCTTAAAGCTTAAATGAGCGCGGGAATGATTGTTTCCCGCGCTATCCAGCTTTAGTGAATGTTCTTCATTGTTACCTTATTGATTAACGTAATAAGGAAAGAACATTGTTCGGTAGTGAATTTGCTTGCGCAAGAATCGCTACACCTGCTTGTTGCAGGATTTGTCCACGAGTCATGTTGGCTGTTTCAGAAGCGAAATCGGCATCTTGAATACGGCTACGAGAAGCTGATAAGTTTTCTGAGGTGGTTTGCAAGTTAGCAATCGTAGAGCTAAAACGGTTTTGAATCGCACCTAAATCACCGCGAGAGCTACTTACTTGAGCCAATGCAGCATCGAGAGTTTTAATCGCGCTTTGTGCACCAAGTGCAGAAGAAATATCCAATGTGGCAACGGAATTAAAAGAACTGGTTGAAACCGCTGCGCCAAATACATCAGTATTTGCAGCAGCTGTAATAACTTGACCAGCAGAACTGCTTATCTCAACAGTGCCCGTTGCAATACTGGAATCATTGCCACCTGATGTCAACGTTCTCGTTGTTGCGCCTGCTTTAAAGTCTGCGGTTGATGTGGCATTGGTGAAATCTTGCAAGTTAATATCACGCCCATCAGTTGTTGATAAGGTAATGACTGATTTGTCAGATGCGTTTGCGAAAGAAGCGGTAACACCAGTTTGCGCTTGAGCGCCGTTTATTGCGGCCGCTAATCCAGTCAAATCACTTTTATCAGTAATATTAGCTGAAACAGTCTGACCGTTCACAGTAAGCGTTGTGTTTCCTGTACCCGATAAATTGCCTAAAGTCGCGCTATTAGTTGCGGTAGCCGTAATTCCAATGCTAGATCCAGCGGTATTGATTGCTGCAGCAATAGTTTTTGCATCTGCACCTGCAGCGTATGCGATTGCGCCAGTTATTCCTTTATTATTGGCTAATTTCAAGTCGGTTTCTGCTGCGACACCATTGACAGTATTGGCGCCCGCTGCAGCGGTTGCCGTGTTCATCGCTGTACCGGTAGTATTGAGAATGTTGCTTCCTAATGCTGTTGCGCGTGCATCAGAAATTGATTTAATGTCAATCGTTTGATTGGCATTTGCACCGACCTGAAAACTTTGACTCAAGAAAGAACCATCCAATAAATTCAAGCCGTTAAACTGTGTTTGGCTGGCTACGCGGGTGACTTCAGAGGCCAATTGAGCAACCTCTGCTTGCAACGAAGCGCGATCGCTAGCACTGTTGGTTGCATTGGCTGATTGGATAGACAATTCACGGATACGTTGCAAGTTGTTACCGATTTCACCCAGCGCGCCTTCAGCGGTTTGCGATAATGAAATACCGTCGTTTGCGTTACGTACTGCTTGGTTTAACCCTTTAATTTGTGAAGTCATGCGTTCTGAAATCGCTAAACCTGCGGCGTCGTCTCTTGCGCTATTGATACGCAATCCAGAAGATAGACGTGTCAAAGAGGTGTTTAACGAAGATTGTGACGTATTTAAGTTACGTTGTGCATTCAGTGAGGCAACATTTGAATTAATTATTTGTGGCATTTGGATTCTCCTTTTACATTACTTAATAGTATTGGCAAATTTGCCATGTCCATCGGTTTGCCCTGCAATCCAAGAGGGTTTGTAACCGCTGTTGAAGCAGTAATCGGATTGCATTTTCAAAAGTTTAGGAATTGATAGACTAAAATTGTACTAATTTGACTTTTTGTGTCGGCTTTTTATCGTCATAAACGGCTATTTTATTGACAAATAATCTTGTAGAATGCGATAGAAATTCAGTTAGTTAATTATTGAAATAATTTAAGTTGTCGGCTTGGACCTATAAGGAAATGCGATGGTCAGTGAAGATAAACTGAAAGTTCTGATGATTGAGGATTCTGAGCAGGAAGCCGAGCAGATATCATTGTTGCTGGCGAGGGGAGGATTTCAAACAGAATACTCGCGAGTTGCCTCCGCTGAAACTTTTAAGGTTGCACTATCGAGTCAATATTGGGATTTGATTTTATCCGATTACGATTTTCCGCAATTAACGGCTCAAGAAGCATTACGAATCATCCATGAAACAAACCATGAGATTCCGTTAATCATTTTGTCCAGCCGCGTGGGTGAGGAAGCGGCGGAACATATTATGGCCTTGGGTGCGTATGATTTCATGTTGAAACACAATCCTGCCAGATTAATCCCTGCGATCCGTCGTGTTTTGAATGAAGCCATGAACTATCAGCGCTTTATTACAGCGCGGAACGCGTTACAAAAAAGCGAAGCTTTGTTTCAAGCGATCACTGCCAATCTTCCGAGTGTAGTATTTCAGTTTCTTTTGACGAATAATGGTGAAAGCCGCTTTTTATATGTCAGCGATGCCAGTGAAACGTTACTCGGATTGCACCCACAGCAATTAATCGATGATCCTCGGTTATTTCCGGAATTAATATTGTCGGAGGATAGAGAGTTTTATCGTTATTCATTTGCATTATCATCGGAACAGCTTACTACCTGGGATTGGGAAGGTTGTATTCAGGTCAAGGGGGATAGCGATATCAAATGGATTAGTTTACGTGCTACGCCAAGAAGAACAGACGATGGCTCAACGGTGTGGGATGGAATTATGATCAATATCACCCGCAATAAATTGGCGGAGCGAGAATTTGCGCGATCACGCGAGCAGTTGGCGGAGTTGTCTTCCTACATGCAAAAAGTGAAAGAACATGAACGTGCGCGTATCGCTAGAGAAATTCATGATGATATAGGCGGCACCTTAACGGCGATCAAATGCGAATTGTTTCCTTGTATTGAACGCGAATTGAAACAAGCTGAGTTTTATCAGCAAAAAATGAAATCGGTGGATTCATTGGTAGATCGTGTCATTGATAGCACACGGCGCATTTCTTTGGATTTGCGACCCGGTATTTTGGATTGCGGTATTGTAGCTGCGGTACAATGGCAAGCAAAGGAATTCAGTGATCGCACAGGAATATCGTGCAAAGTTGCTTGCGATAGCGATGATATAAGCTTGGATTCGGATTTGGCCATTGCGATTTTTCGCGTGTTCCAAGAGGCGTTAACTAACACGTCAAAGCACGCGGGTGCTTCTCAAGTTCAAGTTACGCTTGCTGATTTTGATCAATTGATTCTATTGGAAGTGGGTGATAACGGTAAGGGTATCACCGAGATTGATTTACGCAAAAGAGATTCTTTCGGAATTAGAGGAATGCGAGAACGATGTCAACAATTAAAAGGGAGTTTTCATATTGTCGGTAATACTGGAGAAGGAACGAAAGTAACCATTATTATTCCCAAGGGTGATTATGAGTTGCCTGAGAAAGAAGCGACGGACCCCGAAGTTGAAAAAGATCACGCTCTAATAAAAAGAAGATCGCGTGCTTTTGAATAGCGAATATATTTATGATTAGCGTCATGATAGCCGATGATCATGCCATCGTGCGCCAGGGTTTAAAGCAAATACTCAGTGAAACGGACGATATCAAAGTCACTGGTGAGGCTGAAACAGGTTTTCAAGCTGTCAAGATCGCTCGACAGCAAGATTTTGATGTGATGTTGCTGGATATTTCCTTGCCCGATAGAAATGGTATCGAAATACTCAAGCAAATCAAAAAAGATAGGCCTTATCTTGCGGTTTTGATGCTCAGCATGCATAACGAACACGAATTTGCGATTCGCGCATTAAAAGCGGGTGCGGCAGGTTATCTCAATAAACAAAGCGCGCCGGCACAATTGGTTGTGGCGATTCGCCAAGTTGCTGCGGGAAACAAATACGTGAGTCCGGCAGTTGCTCAAGAGTTAGCAAATATTATTAATGTCGACGCTGATAAACCGCTTCATGCTACTTTATCCGACCGGGAATATCAAACATTGTGTTTTATCGCAGCCGGAAAAACACTTTCAGAAATTTCTAGTGAAATGTTTTTGAGCCCTAAGACAGTAAGCGTTTACCGAGCAAGGTTATTGGAGAAATTGCAATTAACCAATAATTCCGAATTAATTCGCTATGCGATAAAAAATAAACTAGTGGATTAATAGATTGTTTTTCATGTGATAGCAAATAGAATCGTATTGCTATACTGGCCTTATCTTTTTCAATAGGCGGATGATTTTGGATTGGGTTATTGTGATCAAATAATCATTGCTGTTCAATCGTTGCCTAAGTTTCCTGAGTCAAATAACTATGGATCATTCGAAAAATACTAACCCAACAATTGTTGCACGCGAGACATTAAAACAACTGGCTTCATCGAAAATCCCCCCAACCCCGGTTAATTATCACAAGCTATACAATCAAATTGCCGGAATCTCTGATGATTCCTTAAACAACGCTTCATCAGACGTTGATTCTTCGGAAAATAAAACAGCGAGTGGTGTTAATTCGATTTCAGAAAACTCCCTCAATTGGGGAGATACGCTGGAAATCTTGCTGAAACAACTTGAAAATAAGCAAGGAAAGTTGACGATTGCAAAGAAAAGAGAAGGTGTTAATCGCGTACTTAGCAAATATTCGAAAGATTCTGAGCAATTACATAACAAATTGAAGGGATTAATAGATTCTTGGGGTGAATTGGTTGTTGCATCTGTAAAATCAGAACAAACTGATATCGAACAACAAACTGACTCGGTTGACATAGACCAGTCTGAAAATAATGCTGCAAAAGCGCCATTAGCCGGTGCAAATGAATCGTCGGTCAAAGAAGAAGGCGTCCGCTTGCCGACCAATCAAATATTAGAAGTTTTGGGGCAAGTGCTGGAATCCATCGTAGCAAAACAAATTGAAGATGTGACTCTGGCGGACGAAGCCAAAGAATTGTCGCGGCAAGTGCGTTTGGTACGGGATGCCTCCGAAATGGAATTGTTTTCCGTTTGCTTTAAGCAGTTTTGTAATAATTTTAATGGCTATGGGAAAAATCATGCAACGCTTCAACAAGGCTTGTTGAGATTGATGGAGATGCTTATGAATAGCACCGGAGAGCTATTGTCGGAAGATCAGTGGGTTCGAGATCATATCAATCAATTGCGTGAAACGATGTCCAAGCCCCTTAATCAAGACGTCATTGAACAAGCAGAGCAATGTTTGGTAGAGATTTCGAAGAAACAGGATTTGATTCGACATAGCCTAACTGAAGCGAAAACGACCTTGAAACAAATGGTAACTTCAATCATCACCAATATTGAAGAACTAACGGATACCACTGGAGAATATCAAGAAAAACTAGAGGGTTATTCGGCAAAAATTAGCCAAACTGATGATATCGAAGAGTTGAATCAGCTGCTTGGCTTAATCATGAATGACACCAAGGAAATGCAAAAGAATGCGCATAATTATCGGAATGATTTCCTTGCTGCGCGTGCGGAAGTAACGAAAGCTCAGGACAAGATTACCCAGCTTGAAACCGAATTGAGCGAGGTTAGCGAGAAGGTACACGAAGATCATCTGACGGGTATTTTAAACCGACGAGGTTTGGATAATGCATTTGTGCGCGAGACGGCGCGTTCCGTGCGGCATCATATTCCATTGTGCTATGCTTTGCTTGATATCGATAATTTCAAAAAATTAAATGATACGCATGGTCATAAAGTAGGTGACGATGCATTAAAGTACTTAGTTCAGTCGATCAAAGAAACTACACGGCCGGACGATGTGGTATCACGCTACGGTGGTGAAGAATTCGTCGTTTTGCTACCTAACACAAGGATTCAAGAAGCATTTGAGGTGTTATCTCGGGTGCGGCGTAATTTAACCAAAAAATTCTTTCTACATGACAATAACCGACTACTGATCACATTTAGTGCTGGCATTGCGCAATTTCAGCCTGGCGAAACACAAGAAAGCATTTTTAAGCGTGCCGATGAGGCGTTGTATCGCGCTAAAAATGCCGGTAAAAATCAAATACTCATTGCCGAATAACGCACGGCAATTCCCGATAAGCAGTGCATTTTTATGGCACTGTTTTAAATAGCACCAATTCTCCTTTTTATTCGATTAATTCAATCCAGATTCCCTCTGTTAATGTTGTAAACATGGCAGTGCAAGTGGATGGGTTCTCCTTCGCAATCCAAACGAATTACCCCCTTAATCGCTGACACTTGCCTTCAAATGCTTAATGAGGAGGTATTAAATGCAAAAAGCCACAGATAGAAAAAGAGGAATGTTGAGACTGGTTAAATCATCAAATCCGGATAGTGAGCAGAAGCCTATGACTGACTCTGAAAAATACTATAAGCAAGTGGAGCAATATGCGGAACAAATTCGCGGCACGAAAAACGCAGATGAAATCATTAAGATTCTTGACGTCGTTTTATCTGAAACGCGTGGAATAAAATTTAGTGACGAAGCATTCGCCGCTCAAGAGCAGGTCAAACGCGCCGAACAAAAAATAGAATCGTTAAAAAACGAAATTGAACAGTTACGTAGCCTGGTTCATACCGATCAGATGACGGGGGCATTTAATCGCCGAGGTTTAGACGATATTTTTAGACGCGAAGCAGCTCGCGCTGATCGGAATGCGCAGTCATTGGGCGTGGTGATGGTCGATTTGGATAATTTTAAAAAGATCAATGACTGCCTAGGCCATCCATGTGGCGACAACGTGTTGATCAATTTAGTGGCGGTTGCAAAAGAAACATTACGACCTACCGATGTAGTAGTGAGATTTGGCGGTGAAGAATTCGTGATTCTGCTGCCCGACGTTGAAATGGACGAAGCATTAACAATTGTGCAACGGATACAAAATAATTTAGCGAAAAGTACCGCGCTTTCTCTCGAAGATCAGTTGATGCCGATAACCTTTAGTGCTGGCATTGCGTTACGCTCTTTTGGAGAAAATCAACACTCAGTCATTAGTCGCGCGGATAAAGCACTTTATCAAGCCAAACGCATGGGTAAGAATCGTGCTATTCCATCAATGGCTTCCTAAAATGGAGCTTAAAGTGACATATTCGTTCGCTTTTAGGATTGTATTGTCGTTAGCTGCAGGGTGTTTTAAATGAAAAACGAAGTAATTCGAAGAGAGGTAGCATGACAGGTTTTTTTCTGGGTCGGCAGCCCATTTTAGATCGAAACCAAAATTTAGTAGCGTATGAGTTACTTTTTCGGCAACAAGAAAATGAAGAATCAGTAACCGTTACTAACGAATTGGCAGCTTCTTCCAATGTTATCGTCAATGCATACGGTCAATTTGGCATTCAAAATGTGCTTGGAAGTCAACGTGGATTTATCAATGCTGACCCAGAATTGATCATGAGCGACATTATATCGTTATTACCCAGTAAACACGTTGTTTTAGAGCTACGTGAAACTGAGCAAATTAGTGCTGAATTTTTGCTTCGTTGCGAAGAGTTAAAAAAGAAAGGTTATCAATTTGCGCTCGATAATGTCATTGCCATTAACGATAAAGTCAAACAATTACTGACCGTGACGAGTATTGTCAAAGTCAATGTGCTGGAACTTGATCAACAAAAACTTTCTGCTCTTGTTGCTGCATTAAAACCTTGGCCTATTTTGTTACTCGCATTAAAAGTAGAAACTCGTGAACAGCAGGCACAGTGCATGCAATTAGGTTTCCAAATGTTTCAAGGTTACTTCTTTGCAAAACCTGAAGTCATGATAGTCAAGCGTAACGATCCGGGGAAATTGGCGTTATTGCAGTTATTGACGGTTATTATGAGTGATTGCGAAGTAGAAGAAATCGAAAAAGAATTTAAGCACCAACCAGGCTTAAGTTACAACTTGATGCGCATGGTTAATTCTGTTGCGAATGGTTTACCGCAAAAAATTAATTCGATTAAACACGCCATCATGGTACTTGGGCGAAAACCTTTGCAAAAGTGGATCCAATTGCTGCTCTACACCTCTAATCAATCTGGCGATAGCATGGCCAATGCATTGCTGCAAACCGCAGCAGCACGCGGAAAACTTATGGAATTAATTGCGACAGCCGAACGCCCTCATGACAAAAATCATCACGAAAGAGCCTTTATGGTCGGCATTTTGTCTTTGTTAGACGTGTTGTTAGGCATTGACATGCGACAAATCGTCGACAAGTTAGCTATTTCCGAAGATATGAGTCAGGCGCTCATTTCTCGAGATGGTCGTTTAGGACAAGAATTAAAGTTGGTAGAAGCTAACGAGAATAGTGAAGTCGAGTTCATGCAATCAATTCTCAATGAGTTGGGTTTCTTGAGCTTGAGTGAATTGGCCAACATAGAGATCCAAGCGATCGGTTGGGCGAATCGAATTGGTGAAGCAACCAGTTAAGATGCCGTATAGAAAAATAGCCTTGAGTGATTTATATCGCTCTGTGCTCAATTTATTTGGAATTGGAATTACCAAAAGGAATGCGGACAATCATTTCGACTGAGCATCAAAATGTCGATTATTCAGCCGCTTAAATAAAGAACAAGGAGAAAAGTATGACTGAGATGCAATCGAGTAATAACAAAATTGATAATCAGTGTACCGGAGAAGTGTTGTCAGAAGATTTAGAGGGCGTAGATGGTGCATTATGCAATGTCGAAGCTGATGAATACTTCTTGAATATAAAAGGTGAATTGAATCAGGTGGATCGATTGGTTAGTGATGCGGTGAATAATTTAGTGATCAATTTTCGCTACATCAGTAAATTGACCAAAACACACCATGAAATGGTAACCACGATAGAGAGAATGGCTATTCCGGATGGGAATAAACCAATTCTGGAGTTATTGGATAAACAGATGGAAATTGCCGAAAAAATTGAACAAGAACTGGAAATGGCGATTACTTCCCTTCAATTTGGAGATCTCGTGACGCAGCTCCTGGCACATACAGCCCACCAAGTCGAAATGCTCAACATGGAATTGCAGCGAATTGATCGGGAAGACAATTGGAGAAATGGCAAAGCTGCTTTACATACAATTCATGAGGGAATTTCCAAAGCCGTCAATATTGCTAAAACTAAAGGCAAGAGAAAACCTGTGGTACAGCAAGGTATGCAGATGGGTGATGTTGAGCTTTTTTAGTAACGGTTTGGAAATAAAAAATATTTAATGCAAATTAACATTGGTAAGAGGAGTAGCAAATAAATGGCTAAAACAATACTTGCAGTTGATGATTCTGCATCTATTCGTCAAATGGTTGCCTTTACGCTTAAGGGGGCCGGTTACGAAGTGATTCAAGCAGTGGACGGTGAAGATGCACTTGAGAAAGCTAACAAGCATACAGTTAATTTAGTGCTGACAGATATCAATATGCCACGCATGGATGGGTTAAAACTACTCGAACTGTTACGCAAATTATCCAACTATAAAACTGTGCCTATTCTGATGCTGACTACAGAATCTGGTGACGACATTAAAGCTAAAGGAAGAGCGGCAGGAGCTACTGGTTGGTTGGTTAAACCATTTGATCCAAAGCGCTTGCTGGAAGTTATTGCTAAGGTAATTGGCTAAGAATTTAATCAGTTAAATGATTAGCGAATTTTTACCTCTTTATTTGCTGATTTAATTGTTTAAATGAGATGTTAGGCTATCCGCTCAATCTGAAAACCTAAATAGGGCTACCTATGAGTAATGATCTTGAACAATTCTATGAAATATTTTTTGAAGAATCTTCTGAGTTGCTTGCTGATATGGAGGCATGCCTGTTAAGACTCGATGTCAATTCGCCAGATCTAGAAGATTTAAACGCTATATTTCGCGCTGCGCATTCTATCAAGGGTGGAGCAGGAACATTTGGTTTTACCGATATGACGGAGACGACACATATGTTGGAAACATTGTTGGATAAATTACGCAAGGGAGAACTTGAGGTACGTAGTGAAATGGTTGACGCTTTCCTCAAAGCAGGAGACGTGATTAAACATCAATTAGCCGGACATCGTGGCGAAGGTGAGGCAGATCCCGCCGAAGCAGCTGCCGTATTAAAGGAATTGAAAAGACTAAGCGATGACACTCAGACGTCTGCAAAAAAAGAAGAGTCCGAAGTTGAAACGAAAGTCGATGTTCCAGAAGAAAAAACTACAGTCAACACAAGCTCTACCCCGGTATCGGAGACTCAAGCCAAACATAACTATTGCATAAAATTTTCAAAATTTGGTTTAAACGAAGCTGCATTGGAAAATTTATTCAGTAATCTTAAGCTATTAGGCAATTTGCAGGATAAAACAACAAGCGGTGACCATGATTTATGTAAATTATTTTTGGCGACAGACAAAAGTGAAGAAGATGTTTGGGAAGCACTTGCTTTTATTGTCGATCCAGAGAAATTAGAAATTGAATCAATAGAATCTAACTCTGTTGATGACAAAATTTCACAAGTACCACCAACGAATAATGCAGAAATTACCTACCATCAAGATGAAGAAATGTCTTTGGATAAAATGCCGCCTGCACCAGGTTATGGTTTCTTTCCTGATGCGCCTGCAGCGCCAAGAGAAGATGGTTCTTCTGATCTAGCAGCGAAATCATCTAATCAGAATGCCGATCAACGCCAAGCTGCAAAATCTTCGGCAAAAGCTGCTCCAGCGGCAGCATCAAGCGAGGCTTCTTCTATTCGAGTCAGTATCGAAAAAGTCGATTAGATGATTAACTTGGTCGGTGAGTTGGTGATAACGCAAGCCATGTTGGCGCAAACAGCCTCACAATTTGATCCAGTGGTGTTCGAAAAATTGCATAGCGGCATGAGTCAATTGGAAAGAAATACCCGCGATTTGCAGGAATCGGTCATGTCGATTCGCATGATGCCGATTAGTTTCGTCTTTAGCCGCTATCCGCGCGTTGTGCGCGACCTGGCTTCAAAACTGAATAAACGTGTGGAATTGAAAACAGTTGGTGAAAATACCGAACTTGATAAAGGATTGATTGAAAAAATTGCTGATCCTTTAACGCATTTAGTGAGAAACAGCCTAGATCACGGTGTTGAAACACCAGAAAAACGCACTGCGGCTGGCAAGCCTGCGCAAGGCACAATTACACTGCGCGCGTTTCATCAAGGTGGCAGCATCGTCATTGAAGTCAGTGACGATGGTGCAGGTTTAAATCGAGCCAAAATTCTTGCTAAAGCACGCGAGCGTGGTCTACCTGTTCATGATGGCATGACCGACCAGGAAGTTTGGTTATTAATTTTTGAAGCGGGATTCTCTACAGCCGATGCTGTTACCGACGTTTCGGGTCGAGGCGTGGGCATGGATGTGGTCAAACGTAACATTCAAAGCTTGGGCGGACGCATTGATATCGAATCCTCTTTTGGAGTAGGTACCCGCATTTCGATTCGTTTGCCACTGACGTTAGCAATACTCGATGGATTATCTGTCGCAGTAGGTGATCAAATGTTTATCGTACCGCTTAATTATATTATCGAGTCTTTACAGCCGACTTCTGCTGACATTAAAACAGTTAGTGGTAACGGTCGCGTGGTACAAGTACGCGGTGAATATCTACCCGTCATCGCACTGCATGAGATTTTTAATCTGAAACCCAATGTGACTTCTGTGCATGAAGGAATTTTAGTGATTCTGGAAGCCGAAGGTCACAAATCTGCCCTGTTCGTCGATGATTTGGTAGGCCAACACCAAGTAGTAATTAAAAGTCTTGAAACGAATTATCGTCGAGTCAAAGGTGTGTCGGGAGCCACAATTATGGGAGACGGAAAAGTCGCCCTTATTCTCGATACAGCAGCATTAGTAATGGCTTCGCAGCAAGAGATGGTCTGACCAAGATTGACTGAGAATATAGTTGTCGTCTAGCGATGCAATTGTATTCTCAGTTTTATCATAGTTGCTCGGTACAAAAATCATATCGATAGGGAAAACTTGTACTTCATGAGATTTGTTATCGAATTGAATTTCATCGTATTGCAATACTTTCGATAACCCAAAATTAATACGATTTGGATTGATACATTATGGGAATAACTACAGATAGCGAAATTTCTGATGGTAAAGACCGCGAATACCCTTTTACAAATCAAGATTTTGAACGCATTAAAAAACTTATTTATCAGCATGCAGGCATTTCATTATCATCCAGCAAACAGAATATGGTCTATAGTCGGCTTGCGCGCCGCGTGCGAGCCAATGGTCTAAATAGCTTTAAAGAATATTTAAGCTTTCTGGAAAAAGGTAGCGCAGAGGAGTGGGAAGCTTTTACCAACGCTTTAACGACCAATTTAACGGCTTTTTTCCGCGAGCAACATCATTTTCCCATTCTTGAGCATCATGTAGAGCAGCGTAAGAATCAAAAAAAAATACAACTCTGGTGTAGCGCTTCTTCAACCGGAGAAGAGCCTTATTCGATGGCAATGGCAGTGATTGAAGCATTCAATAGCATGACACCACCAGTTCATATTTTAGCAACTGACCTAGATACCAATGTTCTCGCAAAAGCCCAACTGGGCATCTATCCCTTAGATCGTTTAGAAAAAATACCGAAGGAAAAACTTCGTCAATTTTTTTTGAAAGGGAAAGGCCATCATGCGGGTTCAGCAAGAGTGCGTCCAGAATTGCGAAATATGATTACTTTCCGGCAGTTAAATTTGCTTGATGAAAGCTGGCCTATACGCGGTCCTTTTGATGCAATATTTTGCCGTAATGTAATGATTTATTTTGATAAACCAACTCAATATAAAATTTTGAAAAAATTTGCTCCATTGTTAGCTCCCGATGGCTTGCTATTTGCAGGGCACTCAGAGAGCTTTCAGCATGCATCCGATTTATTTAAATTGCGTGAAAAAACGGTATATGAATTAGCTCATAAATAAGGCAATACTATGACTGAAATTTTTGATGAACACGCTGCAACTAATTTTTATTTCGATAGAGGTTTTAATACCGAAGCCGTGAAGTTATTGCCGGGTGAATATTTTGTTACGTCGAAAGATATGATGCTGGTAACCGTGCTTGGTTCGTGTGTGGCCGCTTGTATTCGCGATAATTATAGCGGCATTGGCGGCATGAATCATTTTATGTTGCCAGATGCAGGTGGAGATCCCAATAGTCCACTGAATGCGTCTGCACGTTATGGCACGTTTGCTATGGAGATATTGATTAACCAACTGTTAAAATTGGGCGCTAGACGCTCTAATCTTGAGGCAAAAGTGTTCGGTGGCGGCAATGTTATTGATGGCATGACTGTTACTAATGTCGGACAACGCAATGCGGATTTTGTGCTTGATTTCCTTAAAACAGAGAAAATCAAAGTCGTCGCGCAAGATTTGGTGGATGTTTTTCCTCGCAAGGTTTATTTTTTTCCAAAAAGCAGTAAGGTGATGGTGAAGAAGCTTAAGAATATTCGCAATAATGAAATTTCGGCACGCGAAAAAGCCTACAGAAAAAGTCTTGACAAGGCTGATACGGGCGGTGGGGATATTGAGCTGTTTTCTTAAATAAGCTGTTTAAACAGTAAGGCATTATCATGAGTAAAATTACAGTGTTAGTGATTGACGATTCTGCTTTGATTCGCAAGCTTCTGACGGAAATCATCAATAAGGAACCCGATATGGAGGTTGTTGGTGCTGCACCTGATCCGCTGGTTGCCCGAGAAATGATACGTGAGTTGAATCCTGATGTACTGACGTTAGATGTTGAAATGCCTCGCATGGATGGCATTGATTTTTTGGAAAAATTAATGCGTCTGAGACCGATGCCAGTAGTGATGGTATCGACGTTAACCGAAAAAGGATCGGACATAACTTTTCGGGCGTTAGAACTTGGAGCGGTTGACTTTGTATCGAAGCCGAAATTAGGTATTGCGGAAGGCTTGAAAGAGTATGCTGGCGAAATCACCAATAAAATTCGCATCGCAAAAGCTGCTCGCATAAAGAAAAATACGACACTGGCCGCAAAACCGAGTGTTTCAGCAGATGCGGTTTTGCCCGCATTATCAAATCGAATTGCTTCAACGGAAAAATTAATTATTGTTGGTGCTTCTACCGGCGGCACAGAAGCACTCAAAGACTTTCTAGTCCAATTGCCACCTGATTCCCCAGGTATTTTAATAACACAGCATATGCCAGAGGGTTTTACGAAATCTTTTGCCAATCGCTTAAATGGTCTTTGTAAGATATCGGTAACCGAAGCGCGTGGTGGTGAAAGGGTGTTGCCCGGACATGCATTCATTGCTCCTGGGCATTCGCATCTGTTGTTGAAACGCAGTGGTGCGAACTATGTAACAGAATTGAGCCAAGGTGAACCGGTAAGTCGACACCGCCCATCGGTTGATGTACTATTTCGTTCAGCGGCGAACTGTGCGGGCAAGAATGCCATTGGAGTGATCATGACTGGCATGGGAAGAGACGGAGCGGCCGGAATGCTGGAAATGCATGATGCTGGCGCTTATACATACGCTCAAGATGAAGCCAGTTGCGTTGTTTTTGGGATGCCCAAAGAAGCAATTGCGGCCGGTGGCGTTGATGAAATTGTTTCATTAAAAGATATGGCCAGATGCGTATTATCAAAGCTGTCTTCTATGGGAGCCCGTACGAATCGCGTGTAATTTTTTTGCCATGTAATGGAGATTAATTGATACAGTGGCGGTAACACGAGATGTTTTTCAATTTGTTTTGATAGTGAGCATTATCAGCTTGTTGGTAAGCTGTGGGATATTGCAAGACAAAAGATCATTATCGCCGCACGCTGCAAAGCTAAGCGATTCAGTGTATGTAAAAAAAGTGCTTTATTCCCAATTTAATGATTGGCGGGGTGTACGCTATCAGTATGGGGGAGTGAGTCGATTGGGAATCGATTGCTCCGGTTTTGTTTACGTGACATTTAAAACAAAATTAGGCATTGATTTACCTAGAACAACTGCAATGCAAGTTAAGCTGGGAGAGGAAATTAGTCAGAGTGAATTGAGACCCGGCGATTTAATCTTCTTTAGAACAACCTTTCTATCAGGGCATGTCGGTATTTTTGTAGAAAAAAATAAATTTCTACATGTTTCTGAAAAAAAAGGTGTCACCCTATCCAGTTTGAATGATTCCTACTGGAAATCCAATTACTGGAAGTCAGTTAGAATATAATCATTTCTTCGTTAGTCAATCAGTACTTTCTTTGAGCATGTTTTTTAGAGACAATTCATGTTATGCCTGAGTCAGAAATTTTATTTTCTGAAGTAGCCCAATATCTTAAACCAGAAGATGTCGTGCAGCTTAGAAACGCACATTCTTTCGGGAGTGGTGCGCACTCAGGGCAATTTCGTAAATCCGGTGAACCTTATTTCTCGCACCCAGTTGCAGTGGCCAGAATTTTAAGTTCGTTGCACCTTGACGCACCTACGCTAATGGCGGCGCTATTGCATGATGTGGTAGAAGACACGGAAATTTCCAAAGCAGAAATTAGTGAACGGTTTGGGGATTCGGTAGCTGAATTGGTGGACGGTGTTTCTAAACTGGCAAAGATTGAGTTTCAAACACAAGCAGAAGCGCAGGCAGAAAATTTTCGTAAAATGCTGTTGGCGATGGCGCGTGATGTGCGTGTCATTTTAATTAAGCTGGCTGACAGATTGCACAATATGCGTACGTTGGAGTCGATGTTGCCAGCTAAACAACGCAGCATTGCACGCGAAACCCTTGAGATATATGCACCTATTGCCTATCGTCTTGGTTTGAATAATGTTTTCCAGGAATTGCAGGAATTAAGCTTCCGCTATTCCTATCCGATGCGTTATAGCGTATTGGTCAAAGCTACTAAAGCTGCTCGGGGTAATCGGCGAGAAGTTGTTGGTAGAATTCTGGAAGCCATTAAAATAAAACTTAAAGAAGCTGGCCTAGATACGGAAGTAACAGGGCGTGAGAAGCATCTTTACAGTATTTATAGCAAAATGCTAGAAAAGCATTTATCGTTTTCTGAAGTATTGGATATTTACGGTTTTCGAGTGATCGTTAAAGATATTCCCTCTTGTTACGTCGCTTTGGGGACATTGCACGGATTATATCGCCCCATTCCAGGTAAGTTTAAGGATTATATTGCGATTCCCAAAAACAATGGTTATCAATCATTGCACAGTACCTTGTTAGGTCCATTTGGCTTGCCCATTGAGATTCAAATTCGTACGGTTGAAATGCATAGTGTTGCAGAAAATGGGATTGCAGCGCATTGGCTTTATAAATCGTCCGAGAATGATGATTTCAAAAATGAATATTTGAAATCGGGACAATGGTTGCAAAGTTTATTGGAAGCATTGCTTTCAAATTCCTCCGACTCGCTTGAGTTTTTGGAACATCTTAAAATCGATTTATTCCCAGGCGATGTTTACGTTTTTACCCCACAAGGGAAAATTCTTACACTGCCCAGAGGCTCTACAGCGGTTGATTTTGCTTATGCGGTGCATTCTGATGTTGGAAATTGTTGTGTCGCAGCAAAAATTAATGGTGAAAGCGCGCCCCTACGGACCAAATTAAAAAGCGGTGATCGGGTTGAAATCATTACCGCACCCTATGCTAAGCCGAATCCTGCTTGGCTCAGTTATGTCGCAACTGGAAGAGCGCGTTCGCATATTCGTCACTTTCTTAAAAATATTCAATATGTGGAATCGGTAAAACTGGGAGAACGATTACTAAATCAAGCCTTGCAATCCTTCAATATTAACCCCGAATCGGTTACAGAACTGCAATGGGAAAAACTTGTCCGTGATATCGGTGTGAAATCCAGAAAAGATTTATTCGCGGAAATGGCTTTGGGCAAACAGCTTCCCGCCGTTGTCGCAAAACGACTGACTTCTCCAGCAGAAGCCACTGCAAATGAGCAAGCTGCTGGGCCTATTATGATATTGGGAACTGAAGGGTTAACCGTGCAGTTCGCGAAATGTTGTCGGCCGATTCCTGGCGATGAAATTGCTGGCGTGATTAAAAAAGAACATGGTCTTATCATTCATACCCATGATTGCCCTGCGATCGCCAGCAGTCAAAAAAATCCAGAAAGTTGCATGAATTGTTTAGATGTCGCTTGGGGCAAAGATATCACTCGGAGCTTTGAAGTTAGCATTCGAGTCACTGCAGCCAACAAAAAAGGTGTTTTAGCGCAAGTCGCTGCTGAGATTGCTAAAGCAGAATCCAATATTGATGATATTGATATGGAAAAAGGAGATGATTACACCTACATGCATCTCATTATTCAAGTCAATAATCGACAACATCTTGCTCAAGTGATGCGAGGTTTGAGGCACATCAAAGATGTCATTAAAATTAGTCGCATTAAAGATTGATCGTCAAATGAGCCTTGTTCGATAGCGATACACCGACAAACCGATCAATCTCCACAAAATATTTCGCGGTTTTGATGTTCGCTTTGTTGATAAAAATTCTGATAAAATGTCAAATTCTATTTTGTACAAAGCGTTCAGCAAGGAAGAGTTGTCATGGCTTATGTAGTAACCGAAAGTTGTATCAAATGTAAATATACAGATTGTGTGGATGTATGTCCGGTCGATTGTTTTCGTGAAGGCCCTAATATTTTAGTCATTGATCCCGATGAATGCATCGATTGCACGTTATGTGTGGCGGAGTGTCCGGTAGAGGCGATTTTTGCTGAGGATGATGTGCCCGATGAACAAGCACACTTTATTGCATTAAATGCTGAGCTATCCAAACAATGGCAACCCATTATTGAGAAAAAAGATGCACTGCCGGATGCCGATGAGTGGGCGCAAGTTAAAGATAAATTCGATGAACTAGAACGTTAATTGATTCTAGCGGTAATTTTTCTGCCGCATGATCGATAGAAATTCTCAATTTCCTGAAATTTCCTTATGTGAAGTTCTAAATCGTCTGCGAGCGGGTGCTACGGTTGTTACACCGAATCGTAGGTTAGCTTTAACGCTGACAAGAAAATTTGATCAGATTTATACTCGCTCTAGCGTATCTGCTTGGCATACGGCGGATGTGCTGCCGTTTTCAGCGTTCCTCGAAAGAATTCATTCTAATGCGCTTTATTCTGATCAAGCGCATGTCGTACCGCAATTGCTTTCTGTTTGGCAGGAACGGTTGTTATGGCAATCGATCATTGTTTCTTCAGATGCTGACCATCCCTTATTGCAACATTCGCAAGCAGCAGAATTAGCGCAGCAAGCATGGGAGCTTCTTCATTGCTGGGATCTCATGCAGAAATTTACCCATTTTCCCCTAAGTGAGGATGCAAATCATTTTTTGTCGTGGGCCAATAGTTATTGCGATATCACAAAAAACAACCGACAGATTGATGCAGCAAGGCTATGTGACTGGATTACCGAAAACTATCAATGTGTTTTCCTAGAAAAATCAACGAGTCTCATTGGTTACGGGTTTGATTTTTTTACGCCTCAGCAAGCACGCCTGCTTCGAAAAATTTATGACGATGGTCGCCAAGTTTCTGTGGCATATCCGGAATCTTCCTATCAGATAGCTTCAGCACCGTGTCTGAAAAAAAAGGGGCACGTTGAATTTGCCACAACCGATGATGAAATTTATCACGCCGCAGTTTGGTCACGTACCCATTTAGAAGAAAATCCACAAGCACTCATCGGTATCGTTGTGCCGAATTTGACCAGTGTGCGCAATGCGATACAACGCATTTTTAAGTCGGTGATGTACCCCGATGCGTGTTGGATATCACCAAATGGCAACGACATAGTACCCTTTAATATCTCATTGGGACTGCCACTGAGTTCCTATCCATTGATTGATGCAGCATTGCTGTGCCTTTCTTTGCTGCAAAAAGAAATTCCCTTCAATCGTGCAAGCCAATTCATTCATTCACCTTTTTGGGTTGGTGGAGAAAGCGAGAGAATACCGCGTGCATTGCTTGATGCCGAATTGCGTCAACTGAGTGAGCCTGCTATTACCTTAGATCAACTCGTCCAATTGATCAAAAAAATGCGTGGCGAAGCCACCTGCCCTTTGCTATTGCAATGCTTCGATGAATTAATAGTACTGCGAGATACAAAATTGCCGCAATCGAGCGGCTACGCTATTTACGCACGTGTTTTTACTGAGGCATTGCAACGACTGGGTTTCCCTGGAGAACGGAACTTAAATTCTGAGGAATATCAAACAGTTCAAAAGTGGCAATCGATACTGATAGAGTTCGCATCATCAGGGCAGAATGCAGCTTCGGTGAGTTTTTATCAAGCATTAAGTCATTTAAAGCAAATCGCGCAGAAAACTTTGTTCCAACCGGAATCACCCGATGTACCGATACAGATTCTAGGCGTGCTAGAAGCTAATCATGTTATTTTCGATCATTTATGGGTGATGGGGTTATCCGATGAGCAGTGGCCATTACGCCCAAATCCGAATCCATTTATTCCAGTAGAGCTACAGTCTCAAACTCAATTACCGTTCGTATCGCCGTCGCAAGCGTTTGCGTATTCAAAAAAATTGACACAACGATGGTTGAATAGTGCCGATGAAGTCATTCTCAGTTATCCAAAAACTGATGACGCTGGTAATGCATTGCAGGCCAGTCCACTGATTCACTCAGTTGCGAAAATTCCTATCCATTTAGCAACGTGGCAATCGCAAGATGAATTGATTGCTCAGTCTTGCAAGCTAGAGTCGGATAGCGATCATCAAGTATTTGCGTTATCAGAAAAAACGCTTGAAAAACCGCTCAAAGGTGGTACGGCAGTTATCAAAGATTATGCAGCGTGTCCGATACGAGCTTTGATTAAACATCGATTGAATGTAAAGCCATTAGATAACCCGCATAGTGGTTTGAATGCGTTAGAACGCGGTACGCTGATACATGATGCTTTAGCGCATCTTTGGCAAGAATTAAAAAGTAAAAAAAATTTCGATGCGTTGAATGAGGAAGATTTGGCAAAAATACTTGCTCGTTCAGCAAATAAGGCTATTTTCCGCATGCAGTCATCCAAGCCAACTGTGTTTTCTCAAAGCTTTGCCGAGATCGAAATTCAGCGATTGATAAATTTGTTGCGTGAATGGGTCGAAACCGAGAGGAAGCGGACTGATTTCGAGGTAACTGCGATCGAAGAAAAAAAACTGATTCAGGTAGGCAAACTGCTTCTCAATGTTCGCATAGACCGAATCGATACGCTTGATACCGATGAACAAATCATCATTGATTACAAAACGAGCCGGCCTTCGGTTCAAACTTTGATGGGCGATCGTCTTGAGGAACCGCAATTACCTTTATATTTAGTGATGACTGAGGCACAACAAAAAGCAGCAGGTGCGGTGTTTGTGACGATCAAAGCTGGAGAATTTGGATTTACAGGCATTACCAAAGATCCTGATTTGCTGTCAGATGTGAAAGCTTTTTCACAAATCAAAGAATATGAATCTTTTAACTCGTGGGCTGACGTGATAACAGCCTGGCGACGTCAACTCACTGCTCTCGCAGATGGATTTTGCAGCGGTGATGCAAGGATTGACCCTAAAAGCTATCCGACTACATGCCAACAGTGCGACATGCAATTGATCTGCCGGATTTCTCAACGCATCAATGCCAAGACGTCTACTGTGCCAGACGGCGTATGAAAATGAAGGTTAATCATTCGATCCCTGATGCTTTAGAACGGATTCGAGCGTTAAATCCAGAACGATCGTTTATTGTTCAAGCACCAGCGGGATCCGGCAAAACAACATTGTTGATTCAGCGCTATTTGAAATTGCTGACGTGCGTCGATGCCCCTGAGGAAATCATCGCCATTACTTTTACACGAAAAGCTGCCGCTGAAATGCGCATGCGCGTTTTAGAGGCGCTAGAGACTTATCAAGAAGAAACAAAAAATAGCCATAGCCATTCCGCGACAGAGCATGACCGATTGAATTACCAATTATCGACGGCGGCGTTATTGCGTGATCGCCAACTGGGTTGGCAATTGATTGAAAATCCGCAGAGATTACGCATACAAACCATCGATTCATTGTGTGCTTCGTTGGTACGGCAAATGCCAGTGTTATCGCAACTCGGCGCGCCACCTAAAATTACTGAACGTGCAGACGTGCTGTATCTTGAAGCCGCTCGAATGACCTTGAAGCAAATAGAAGAAAAAGCGGTAATTGCACAAGATATTAAAAAGCTATTTGAATATTTAGATAATGATTGGACGCGTGTTGAGTCTTTGCTGGCCGAAATGCTGGCAAAGCGCGACCAGTGGTTGCGCCATATCACGAATAAAATACCTAGGGAAGAATTGGAAACCGCCTTGCAAAATGCCCGTAGAGACGCTTTGCAAACCGTTTGTCGATTATTTCCATCCGAGCTACAAAATGAACTGCTGCACTTAATGCGCTATGCTGCAAGCAATTTGAGTCAGGGAGAGGAAAAATATAAGCAATCTGCAATTGTTGCATCACTGGATTTGGAAAATTTCTCGACCACCCAAATTCAGCATTGGCAGGGAATCGTGGAATTATTCTTAAAAAGCGATGATGATTGGCGAGGAACAATCAATGTTAAACAAGGTTTTCCTGCCGGAACGAATGCACTAGAGAAAAAACAGGCGAAAGAATGGAAAGATAGGTGGGAGAATTTAATGCAGGAGCTGCGACCGCAAGAAGATCTACGGCAAGCGCTTCAAGCGATTCGGCAACTTCCACCACCACAGTATTCAGATCAGCAATGGCAAATCATTGGCGCGATTACCCGATTGCTACATCAGGCTGTCGCCGCGCTAGAATTGGTTTTCCAGCAACGTGGCGAAGTGGATTTTGCTGAAATCACGGTGCGTGCTTCGCAAGCACTGGGAGATTCAGAATCACCTACCGATCTAGCCCTCGCTCTGGACTATAGAATCAAACATCTATTGATTGACGAATTTCAGGACACATCTATCAGTCAATTTCAATTGATTGAAAAGTTAACCATGGGATGGGAAACCGGAGACGGACGCACGCTGTTTGCAGTGGGTGATCCGATGCAATCGATTTATCGTTTTCGCGAAGCCGAAGTGGGGCTTTTTTTGCAAGCACGGCAACAAGGAATCGGCGATATCCCATTGGAACCGGTAACGCTGACAGCTAATTTTCGCTCACAGCGAGGAATTGTCGGCTGGGTTAACGATACTTTTAGCCACATCATGCCCAGTGAAGAAAATATTGCTAAAGGCGCCGTAACCTATTCACCTTCGGCGGCTATTCATGAAATGCTTTCTGTACAAGCAGTGCAAATGCATCCTTCGTTTATTCGCAATGATGTTCAAGAAGCTACTCAAGTGCGGAATATTATTGTAGAAGCCAAGCAAAGTAATCCGAACGATACGATTGCAATCTTAGTACGTAATAGAAATCACTTGAATGCCATTACCGCCGAACTCAAAAAGGAAAAGATATGCTTCCAAGCAGTTGAGATCGAACCACTACAGGATAAACCCGTAGTTCAGGATTTATTAGCATTAACTAGATCGCTGATTAATCCGGCCGATCGCATCGCGTGGGTAGCGCTTTTACGCGCGCCTTTTGTAGGAATTTTGTTAAACGATTTGGTAGCTTTAGTCAGCAATGAACAAGCATTCGCGAATAGTAACAATATCCCCAGAGCATTAACGATTTGGGAATTGCTTTGTGATGAAAATTACTGGCAAGGTGCGGCACATACCATTTCTGACGATGGCATGGTACGGATGCGAAGGTTGCGCAAGATACTTCAGCCTTTTATTGAACATCGTCAGCGACAATCATTGCGCGGTACGGTTGAGACTATTTGGCGATTACTCGGTGGTCCAGCATGTGTCGATCCGTATGCTGATGAGAATAATCCAAGCAAGATGGATTTAAGCGATGCAGCGGTTTTTCTAGACTGTTTGGAAAAGTACGAGACTGCGCATAGTCTTTCGGATATAACGCGTTTTGAAGAAAGTTTGCGTGAATTGTATGCATTATCCGATGCTGGCTCAGATGACCACCTACAAATCATGACCATCCACAAAGCAAAAGGACTTGAATTCGACACAGTTATTATCCCGGGCCTTGGTCGAGTTCCGCGCAATAAAGACAAGCAATTATTAAATTGGCTTGAGCAACCCAATCATGACAACGACGAGAACCGCAAATTGATTGCCGATCTATTGTTGGCGCCGATAGTAAAAACTGGTGAGTCGGAAGATGCAATCTATAGTTGGATTGACAAACTTAACCAAGAAAAAGAACATCTTGAGTCCGTACGCTTATTGTACGTTGCTGTCACGAGAGCGAAAAAACACTTACATTTATTGGGGCATGTGAGCTTGGATGACACCAAAGACAATTTACCCATTAAAGAACCGGCCGCACGTTCATTACTCTTGGAATTATGGAAAACTGTTTCGCCGGTTTATGATGAGGCACTAATAAACACATTTGATAAATCGGCTACCCAGTTGCAACATGATCGCCGTGAACGAATCGACCAGAACCTCTATCGGTTTCCACTAAACTGGACCTTACCGGAGGCCTACCCTGCTGTAAATTGGCGGCGACTCTCTCAAAATGAAGTATCCAGAAATCTCATAGAGTTTTCATGGGCCAGCGAAGTCATACGCAGTATCGGAGTTGTGGCGCATCGTTGGTTGCAACAAATTGCCGAGGATGAAATGCAAGAATGGAATGTTGCAAGAATACAATCGATGCGAAATCAATTTAAAGTGAATTTACTCGCGATAGGTCTGAATGAAACGGAGACAAAACTAACCGAAGCCATCGAGCGAATCATACAAGCATTGACGAATGCCGTGACTGACAAAATAGGCCAGTGGATACTGGGACCACAGCACAACGCGCAGAATGAGTTAAAAATCACCGGAATAATCAACCATGATGTTGTTAAAGGTGTTATTGATAGAACTTTTTGCGATAGCGAAGGAAATCGTTGGATTATCGATTATAAAATGAGTAGTCATGAAGGAGTTGCCGATCAGCAGGAATTCATTGATCGAGAGCAGCTCCGATATCAACAACAACTGACACAATATAAATACTTGATGCAACAGCTTGATCCGCGCCCGATAAAGCTAGGGTTGTATTTTCCCATGATGCGCGGTTGGAGATCTTTTTGATAAATTCTATAGTTTTCAGTGATTCCTATATTCGATAAAAGGTATAGATATTAAGATACGGTAGCACATAAGATTCTGTTTAATAGTGGATTAATGAAAATACATAACAGATCAGTCAATCGGTATTCGGTTAGGCAAACCTTGTATTCTGAAGCCCGGTTGCATACTTCTTTTTTTAAACCATCCTTGGTTCATTTCTAATGCGAAGCGAACAGGACGGGTTGAACAATGAGGTTTTTCGGTTTTCGGTTCCATGTCGCGCATATTCACAATGGTGCCATCATCGCTAAGAAACGCGATAGTCAGTGGAATCAGCGTATTGCGCATCCAGAAACAGCGTATTTCTAGCCGATCATAGATAAACAGCATCCCTTCATGATCGCCCATCGATTGACGATACATCAGCCCCTGCGATTGCTCTTGAGCTGTCTGAGCTACTTCCGCTTGAATGACATACATGTGGGCAGACAATTCGATCGTCGGTAGACGTGATTGTGGTCCATGTTGGGCATTAACAGCAGTAGGCATTATCCAAAAATACCAAAATGCCATTTGCCAAATCACCAGTTGTCTTGGTTTACAGCGTAAGATATTTATATTGCCTTGAATCAAAGTGTTTAACAACATCATATTGGCGCGTTGCGATAATACTTTTGCATGGTCAATCCCTTTCAATGACCGATTGTAGGGTTTGAAAAATCAAGCGATAGCTTTTGGGTGGCTTGTTGGTGCTTCTTTCTTTATGCGTATTGCGTATCAGCACGCGTAATTGCTGTAAATCTGCGTTTGGATATTTTTCCGCAAACTCCGTCAATGCGGCCTCATCATTCAACAATCGTTCTCGCCAACGTTCCAGGTTGTGTAAGCGCGCTGTTTGCTGCACCGATGTTTGATTCCATGCCGCTAATTTCTCCTGAATCGGCATCACATCGATTTTTCGCATCAGCTTACCGATGTATTGCAATTGCCTGCGACGTGCGCCGTGTTTATCAATAGTTCGTGCAAAACGAACTGCATCCGCAAGAACTTCAGGTAAATTGAATTCAGCTAATCTTTTCATGTCTAGCTCAACCAGCTGCTCGCCAATTTCTTGCAACGCATGCATGTCTTTTTTACGTTTAGTTTTGCTGGGTAGCGCAGATTCATCGGTACTGTCGTGAGCATCGCCGAATTCTTGTTGTGAAATATTGGGCACGTTTGTCAGGCTATATATCATGGGGTACTGGGAAGCTGCTATCATAACGCTTTTTGTTTCCTAGTATCGTAAGGATTTATTGTCAGCCTTTTTTCAGAAAACCTATTTATGAATGATCTCACCACCTCGGACAATCGTTTTTCTTACCCTCTTAGCACCTTACAACAAATTGCGCGCGATATTTTAAACGAAGCTAAACAAGGTGGCGCGACATCTTGTGAAACCAATGTTAGTGACGGCTTCGGTCAAACCGTGACGGTTCGCCAGAATGCAGTCGAAACGATTGAATATAATCGCGACAAAGGTTTGTCGGTAACTGTATACATAGGTCAAAAGCGTGGTAATGCCAGCACTTCAGATTTTTCTTTAAAGGCGATACGCGATACAGTTGCGGCGGCCTTGTCTATCGCGCGATACACTGCTGAAGACGATTGCGCGGGATTGGCGGAAAAGAATCGACTAGCGCATCAATATCCGCAATTAGATTTATATTTCCCATGGCATTTGTCGGTTGAACAAGCGATTGAACTGGCAAAGGATTGCGAACAAGCAGGTTTTTCGGCCAGCACCGACATTACTAATTCTGAGGGGGCAACCGTCTCGACCAATGAATCGCAATTCATTTACGCTAATAGCTTAGATTTTATGGGAGGCTACCCAGTATCACGACATAGCATCAGTTGCGCTTTGATTGCGGAGAAAAATGACAGTAAACAACGCGATTATTGGTATAGCGTTGCGAGAGACGCATCCGAATTAGAATCAGCGAAAGAAGTTGGTCGTAAAACGGGCGTACGAAGTGCGGCACGGCTGGGCGCTAGGAAAATCTCGACCTGCGAAGTGCCGGTATTATTTGAAGCGCCAATTGCATCAAGCTTGATGGGGCATTTTGCTGCTGCCATTAGCGGCGGTAATTTGTATCGCAAATCTTCTTTTTTACTCGACAGCATCGGCCAGCAAGTTTTTGCCCCACATATTCAGATTTTAGAAGCGCCGCATTTGCACAAAGGACTTGGCAGCTGTTCATTTGATGATGATGGCGTGGCAACAGTAGAGCGAAAAATCGTTGAAAACGGTGTCGTGCAAGGTTATTTCTTAGGAAGTTATTCGGCGCGCAAGTTAAAAATGGCGACTACAGGCAATGCTGGCGGTGCTCATAACTTGATTATGCAAAGCGCAAATACGCTTGATGTTTTTGAATTGCTTGAAAAAATGCAAACTGGTTTGCTGGTGACGGAGCTGTTAGGACATGGCGTCAATTCAGTAACCGGAGATTATTCACGCGGCGCTTCGGGATTTTGGGTAGAAAACGGTCGCATCGCTTATCCTGTTGAAGAAATTACCATTGCCGGCAATTTGAAAGATATTTATCGCGGTATCGTAGCAATTGGCAGTGATGTGATTGTGCGCGGTTCCAAACAAAGTGGTTCCATCTTAATCGACCGTATGACTGTTGCCGGTAACTAATTTTCATAGTTACAAGAAGTGTATTGAACCTGCAAACCTCTTTTTTGACACCACTGTTCGGTTTCTCTTTGTTTTATCTACGAAGCATTGCGCCAGTTCAAGTGAATACTTGGAATATTGTAATTTTGACAAATACAGCTTTTGCTAAAGCCACGCGATTCTATTATTATCAACGATCTGTTTATCCACCATCGTAATGAGAGTTTGAAATGAAAAGAAAAATTCTAGTTGTTTTATTTATCGCAATCGCTGGGCTTGTAGCGCTTCCGGCTTGGTCGAATAATCCTACCCTGGCACCGGATAAACTCGTTGAGAATACCGTTCATGAAGTGATCACGATCATTCAAAAAGATGAGGATCTGAGAAATGGTAACAAAGAAAAATTATTAGACTTAATTGAAACGAAAATTCTTCCCCACTTCAACTTTAATCGCATGACACAACTGGCGATGGGACAACATTGGTCAAGCGCAACTACACAACAACAAACAAAATTGGTCGATGAATTTAGAACGTTGCTGGTTCGTACCTACTACAATGCTTTGAATACTTATTACAATGAAACCATCAAAGTGAATCCTTTGCCAGCTTTAGGCGATAAAAACGAAACCGTCGTTAGAAGCTCGGTTATTCAAGGAAACGGCAAACAGCCTGTACCCATCGACTATAGCATGGAAAAAAACCCAAACGGTTGGAAGGTTTATGATGTGACCGTTGCAGGTGTCAGCTTGGTTACCAATTATCGTGGTTCATTCAATAGTCAGGTCCGTAAAAATGGTGTAGATGGCTTAATTAAAACGCTGTCTGATAAAAATAAATCACTGGAAGGCAAATAATCGCTTAGCTATTAACCGATTGAATTTATGATCACTTTCGAGAATCAGAAGATAGTCGTAAAAGGTTCCGCGACCATTGATAACATTACTGCGTTAACTAGGCAAGGGTTGCCTTTACTCAGTGGAAGCGCTTGCACTGTGGATTTAAGTCAAGTGACAGAAGTCGACTCCACGATTATTAGTATGTTCTTGGAATGGTCACGCGCAGCGCAGCAAATGCGTTGTGCGTTGAGCTTTATCAATATGCCCACTAGCGTGGCCAGCTTGATTCAATTATATGGCATGACAGAGCTCATTCCAATCAAAGAAGATTATTAAAAACGGTTTGTCGATAAACGCATCTTGTGGCTACGATTAACGTTAATTGTCATGCTATTTGTGTAGATTGCTGAATGTTGCCTGCCATTAAAATATCAAACGTATATAAAGCCTACGGTAACTTCCCCGTTCTACGAGACGTCAATCTAGAGATTCAGCCAGGGGAGTTTTTTGCGTTACTAGGCCCTAATGGTGCTGGCAAAACCACGTTAATTAGCATCATTGCTGGCTTAACTTTGGCCACCAGTGGTTCTATTCAAGTCATGGGACATGACGTCGTCACGCACTATCAGAACGCGCGACGTAACTTAGGGGTAGTGCCGCAGGAATTGGTGTTTGATCCGTTTTTTACAGTGCGTGAAATACTGCAAATTCAATCGGGTTACTATGGCATCAAACAGAACTCGGAGTGGATTGACGAAATCCTGGAAAAATTAGATCTGAGTAACAAAGCCAATGACAATATGCGCAGCTTATCCGGTGGTATGAAACGACGGGTATTGGTTGCTCAAGCGTTAGTGCACAAACCACCGGTCATTATCCTCGATGAACCTACCGCTGGTGTCGATGTAGAATTGCGCCAAACGCTATGGGCGTTTATTCAGCAACTCAATCGAGCAGGTCATACTGTGGTGCTAACCACGCATTATCTGGAAGAGGCCGAAACGCTTTGTACCCGCATTGCAATGCTTAAGGAAGGGCAGATTATTGCGCTGGATACGGCGCAAAACTTGATCAACAAGATTTCACATGGCTACATTGTGCAATTGCGTTTGCAACCGGATGCTTTGCCGGTAGAACTCAAGCATCTACAGATCAGCCGCAGTGATGATGGGATCATAGAGCTTCGTATGAAAAACTACGCGCAAATAGAATTTATCATGGCTTCGCTGCGCATGGCTGAAATTACAGTCCAAGACCTGCGCTTGCAACAACCCGATCTGGAAGATGTTTTTATATCGCTACTGAAAAACGATTCTTGTACCGAGCAATGACCGCTTTCTTAACGCTATTTTGTAAAGAACTACTGCGCTTTTGGAAAGTGAGCTTCCAAACTATTTTAGCGCCGATGGTTTCAACATTATTATACTTACTGATTTTTCTACATGTATTAGATATGCATCGAGAAGTTTATCCAGGCACTCCTTATGCTATTTTCTTGATTCCAGGTTTGGTGATGATGGCAGTCATTCAGAACGCTTTTGCTAATTCTTCTTCGAGTATGATTCAATCCAAAATCAGCGGAAACATTGTGTTTATTTTGTTATCACCCCTGACATATCAACAAATATTTTGTGCTTATGTGTTGGCTTCCATCGTGCGAGGTTTGTTGGTCGGACTTGGTGTTTATCTCGTTGCGCTAGTATTTTTTGAAGTACCGGTGCATTTGCCGTTGTGGGCGTTATTGTTTGTTCTGCTGGGCAGCGCTATTTTGGGAACACTCGGCTTGATTGCCGGGATATGGGCAGACAAATTTGATCAATTAGCGGCTTTTCAAAATTTCATTATTCTACCGCTTAGTTTTTTATCCGGGGTGTTTTATACTATCCATGCTTTGCCTTTGGGGTGGCAGTATCTTTCACATTTAAATCCGTTTTTTTATATGATTGATGGATTTCGCTACGGATTTTTCGGTGTGTCAGATGTTTCGCCTTATGTTAGCCTACTGATTGTGGCAACATGCTTATGGGTGATTTCAATTTACGCTATTCAATTACTCAAAACCGGGTACAAGCTACGCCATTGAAGATAATAACAACATAATTAGAGATTTTAAGAGGAGCAAACATGGTTACTGCGGACCAAGTCAAGACTTACATTGAATCAACTTTACCCTGTGAATATGTCAGTGTAGAAGGTGATGACGGTCGTCATTTTCAAGCTCATATCGTCAGCACGCAATTTCAAGGAAAAAGTATGGTGCAGCAGCACCAATTGGTTTACAAATCACTCGGCGATCACATGAAACAAAACATTCATGCGCTTTCCATTCGTACTTTTACACCTGAGGAATGGGCCATTCATCAAGCGTAATCGCGTGCGTGATTATAATTGAGCAATATGGATTTATCGATTAACCGCAATTATCTAGCTGCTTTTTAGTGTGCTTCGAATTCCATTGTTTAGAATATTAGGCGCCATTGCCGGCTATTTTGCGCTCGGATTTTTCGGTATTTTCATAGGCTACTTCATCGGTAGCATTTTAGATCGTATGCGCATGCTCGGTGCAGCGGGCATGAATCCTTTTACTGCTGTGCGTCGACAATCGGTTTTTCTTGAAACGGTGTTTATTTTGATGGGTGCATTAGCCAAATCAGATGGTCGCGTTTCAGAAACCGAAATATCGCACGTTGAACAATTCATGCAGAAATTGAGGATGAATTCGCAGCAACGGGTTAAAGCAATCGAGCTGTTTAAGCAAGGTGCAAAAATTGAATACGATGTGCATCCGCAATTGAATGAATTTATTGCGGTCTGCGGTTATTCGGACAATTTGAAAGAAATGTTGTTGGTTTACTTGGTTATCTTAGGGTTATCAGACGGCCAGCTTAATGCCAATGAAAAAGCCCTGTTAGAAACGATTGCCAATAGACTCGGGTATGAGACATCCATGCTCGAGCAACTGATTAATATGGTGATGAATCGCGCGCATTTCGCAAGCGGTCAAGCCACATTTGAGAATGCACTGGATGATGCTTATAAGGCATTGGGAGTGGACAAAAATAATACGGACGAAGAAATCAAACGTGCTTATCGCAAATTAATGAGCCAATATCACCCGGATAAACTGATGGGGCAAGGCGTTCCAGAGGAAATGATCGCAGTGGCAACGGAACAAGCTAAAGAGATTCAAACTGCGTATGATTTGATCAAGAAAAATCGCGAATATGACCGTCAAAGTGCTAAGAAAAATCTATAGCAGCATTCATGACATTCATTGATGTATGGTTTGCAAAATCACACGTAGTTCTTGTTTCAATGCAATTCTGGGTTGATTTGTAAGTTTTCAAGGTGTTTTTCAGCATTTTTCCGCAAATGAGCTTGGAATATTCATTCTCAATCAACTAGCTCCGGTTGTGGGGACGCAATAATCCTATGTTTGCGCAATCATTTGCCGCTCTGCGAAGAATTTAGGAAGTCTTTTCATGTTGTATGCCATTGCGAGTAATGTGCGCCAGGTATGCGCTTTGTCTAGACTGCAGTAACGTAGTATTTTGGCATTGAAGCGCTGATGCGCTTTATGATGCCAAGCCCTATGATTGTGAATACTTTGAGCGTTTTTCCAAGCACCATAGCATTGATTGGCATTTTCATGAATTTCGTCTGAGTGCGAAAACGGCTGCATCTGCAGCCGGAATGCACGCCGTTTGTGTGTTTGTTAATGATCGAATTGACCGGGCTTGTATCCTTGAACTAGCGAAGTTAGAGGTTAAATTAATTGCCTTGCGTTGCGCTGGTTTTAATAATGTGGATTTGCTTGCCACCAAAGAATTAGGTGTTTCGGTAGCCCGTGTTCCTGCTTATTCGCCGCATGCTGTCGCGGAGCATACCATCGGACTTTTGCTGACCTTGAATCGTCACATTCATCGCGCCTATAATCGCGTGCGTGAGCACAATTTTTCTCTGAACGGCTTAGTCGGATTTGATCTTGCTGGAAAGACCATAGGCATTGTTGGAACTGGTAAGATTGGCCGTATTACCGCACAAATTTTCCGTGGATTTAATTGTCGTGTGGTGGCTTTCGATGTTACCCCTCATTTAGACTGGGCAAAGCAATACAACATTGATTGCAAGACGATGAACTGAATCTTTTGCTGACTTTCCCAAATGTTCTCATTACTTCGCATCAAGCTTTTCTAACGCAAGAAGCATTGAGCGAAATTGCAATAACCACGATTAATGACATTGTTCAATTTACCAGCAATAAACCCATTAATCCAGAAAACTAACTTTGTTAGCGGGAAGATTCTCAAGGGTTTTTTAGTTTTATGGCAAGGTGTTTTGCATCGATCTCTAAATCTGAAGGTTGCACGATTGCAATCTGATTAATCGCTCGAACCCCATGATATGAATAATATTTGGCTTTCAGTCAAATATGTGATTGAATAGTGATCGGATATCAATCACGGGAGATTCATCATGTCAAAACGAGGCGGAAAAAGAGAAAATGCAGGTCGTCCAGCCGGTCAAGGGCGATATGGAGAGCCGACTAAATCTATTCGCGTTCCATTGAGTCAGGAAACCACAGTGCGTAGTTTTCTCGAAGCTTTTGAGAAACGAAAAGCCATCAATGATAGTGATGTAAGCAATGTAGATGAAATGCTGATTCCTCACATCAGTGAAGAACCAATCAGGTTGCCATTGTATTCCACTAAAGTAGCAGCAGGGCTACCCAGTCCCGCTGATGATCATGTTGAAAATACCCTGGATATCAGTGAATTCATGATCGATCGAAAAGATTCGACTTTTTTCATAACCATTAAAGGTGAATCGATGATCGATGTGGGGCTGATGCCAGGCGACAAAGTCGTCGTTGACCGTTCTAAAACGCCTGTAATTGGCGATATTGTGCTGGCTGTTGTGGATCGCGAATTTACCATCAAAATATACGACCTCGGTGCTAACAAAATGCCAAGACTTGTGCCTGCCAATTCATCAGGAACTTACAGACCGATCTATATTCGACCAGACATGCAGTTTGAAATCTTTGGTGTTGTGACAGGATCGTTTAGGCGTTTTAAATGAGTCATATGTTTCTAGCGCGTATGTTTTGTACCAGATTTAGAGGTAACCCAATTTAACTTTGTTTCAGTTAATTTTGCTTTGCATGTAAAAGAATCTGAATGGCGTTGGAAAAACCAAACGTGGGCGACATGATAAGACTGCCAAGAACAATTCCTTGAGGCGACGGCGGTTGCAGCGCAAATAGCATGATTACCAAAGTCCGTTATGTGGTAGAGCGAGCCTTCGGCAGCCAAGCACGCTGGTTCAATGCCAAAATACTGCGTCACTGCGATCTAGTCAAAGCGAACATCTGGCACATATTACTCGCTTGGCGTATAACTTAAAAAGACTCCCTAAACTCTTCGCTGAGCGACAAATGATTGCGCAAATATAGGATTATTACGTCCTCACAACCGAAAATAGCCGGTTTAGAGCGATTATTCCCAACGAGCTACAGAAAAATAGCTAAAAAACATCTTGAAAATTTACAAATAAATCCAAAACTACATTAAAGTAAAAAAATTGCTAGATTTTGCAAAGGTCTCTACCAATGAAAAAACTTATTCAATCGCTAAAAGAGCTTCACAATCTGAAATATGAAAAGGATTTAAATCATTCTCGTCAAAATATGATAAAAGCTCTCGAATTATTTTTTCAGCATATTAAATATTCCTTAACAACACTTACTGCCATCTTTGCCACTTCTTTTACTATTGCTGCATTTGCTATTGAAAAACAAATGGTTAATGATCAATTAAATTTTATAGTCTTAATTGGATCATCGATATTTTTGATATTAATGGGGCCAGTTTCCTTTTTAAGTTATCGTTTAGTTGCTCGTTATTACAAATTATACGTTTCATGTTACGTATACGCCGCTCGCCTTCATGATAAATATTCTTCATCGAAACATCCATGGTTTGAAGAAATGAAAGAAAGAATTGAAGATTTGGAAAACCCAATGGCTGTTAATCAATTCATAAACGATGAAGTTTCAACAAAAAATGGACGTAATAGCTGGTTCTTTTATAAGTTATTTATTCTAATGCTTGGAGTGATAGGTAGTATTATCGGTATTGTGATCTTGGGAATATTAGTCTGGTTCTACTTAGGTTCTCCATGGATTGATTTTCTCCAAATAAAAAGAGCTTAATATCCTAAATCAAATTGTTAAAAGTTCTTAGTTCGAAAGATACCGAATAGTTACTTTACGAGAATTATCGAAATATTGGAAGAACTTTGCATGGTCGAAATCTTGATAACCAGCTAAACTGTCTTAACTCAGGTAAAAAAAATTAAAGTGGTTGTGGAAACGTTAAAGCGACTCAAAAATTCCTGCTGCACCCATTCCGCTTCCGATACACATTGTTACCATGCCATATTTTTTTTGATGGCGGCGTAAGCCGTGCAATAGCGTTGCTACCCGGATAGAGCCAGTTGCTCCTAAAGGATGCCCCAATGCAATTGCGCCACCCAGAGGATTAACTTTTTCGCGATCGAGTCCTAGATCATTAATCACGGCAAGACTTTGCGCTGCAAAAGCTTCGTTGAGTTCGATCCAATCAAGATCTTCTTGTTTGATTCCTGTTTGAGCCAGTACTTTGGGGATGGCTTTGATCGGACCAACACCCATAATTTCCGGTGGTACGCCAGCAACTGAGAAACCGACGAAACGTCCCAACGGCGATAGATTAAAGCGTTGTAGGGATTTTTCATTCATCAACACTACAGCGCCGGCGCCATCCGACATTTGCGAACTATTACCAGCCGTAACCGTGCCTTTTGCCGCAAATACTGGCTTTAATTTTGCAAGTGCTGCTAGGTTGGTATCCGCACGCGGTCCTTCATCGGTATCTTTCATCGATATTTGTTCTTGTACCTTATCGTTTTCTAAATCCGGTTTTTTTTCAACGACCGGATAAGGTGTAATTTCTTGATTGAATTCGTCTGTTTCAATCGCTCTTAATGCGCGTTTATGGCTGGTGAAAGCAAATTCGTCTTGCGCTTCGCGGCTGATGTGCCACTGTTCGGCGACTTTCTCCCCGGTCATTCCCATGCCATAAGCAATGGCGACATTTTCTTGCTGTTCAAATGTGGCGGGATTGATCGCTACTTTGTTGCCCATCATCGGTACCATACTCATACTCTCGGTTCCGCCAGCGATCATGACATCGGCTTCGCCAAGACGAATGCGATCGGCAGCTAAAGCCACAGACTGTAATCCCGAAGCACAAAAGCGGTTGATGGTCATGCCTGAGACGCTATTCGGAAAACCGGCCAATAACAACGCAACGCGTGCAACGTTAATGCCTTGTTCGGCTTCCGGCATGGCGCATCCAACAATGACATCATCGATTGCGGCGGGGTCGAGACCTGCACATTGTTTCATGACGGCTTGTAATACATGGACTAACATATCATCCGGTCGAACATGCTTAAACATGCCGCGTGGTGCTTTTCCAACCGGTGTGCGAGTAGCCGCTACGATATAGGCTTCTTCAGTTTGTTTGCTCATGACAGTCTCCGTGAATCTTGAGAGTTAACTAATTTCTTAATGGTTTTCCGGTTTTCAAGGTGTGCGCGATGCGTTCCTGCGTTTTTTCGGTGGCAATCAGCTCCATGAAAGCAGCCCGTTCCAGCTCAAGGAGCCATTCTTCGTCCACTAAACTACCGGGCGTTAAATCGCCACCACACATCACGTGCGCAATCTTATGGCCGATCAAATAATCATGTTCGGAAATAAAATCACCCTCGCGTAAATTAACTAATTGTGCTTGGATCGTGGCAATGCCAGCATCGCCCGCAACCGGAATTTGATGAGCGTGCAAAGGCGGTCGATAACCTGATTCTGCCAATGCTAGCGCTTGTGCTTTAGCAACATGCAATAATTCAAAATGATTCATGACGATAGTATCTGCGCGACGTAAATACGCCAATTCCTTGGCTTGCTCAGCACTTTTGGCTAATTCCGCCATGGCTACTGTTTGAAAATAATGTTTCAACAATGGAAATGGGTCACCATCTTTTGCGTTCTGAGCTGCCTTGAGCGCGAACTCTTTGCAACCACCACCGGCTGGAAGCAAACCGACGCCTGCTTCGACTAAGCCTATATAGCTTTCTAATGTGGCCACAGCACGATCACAGTGCATGACAAATTCACAACCGCCGCCCAAAGCCAATCCATCCACCGCGGCAACCGTTGGAATCATTGAGTAACGTAAGGCTTGTGAGGTCTTTTGGAATTGTTGAATCATGGTGTTGACTTCGGCTAATTTGCTAGCCATTAGCGCATCAGCCAGATCCAATTCACGCGCGGCTTTGAGCACGGTTTCCTGGGCTGACTTCATGAATTTTCCAAGAAACCGTTGAAAAGCGGATGGCGGCGGCGGTCGATGCCCTGATGATTTCGGTTTTTCCGATGCTTTTTGTAAGTTAGCGCCTGCTGAAAAGGGAGGTTCGGTTTGCCAAATGATTAATGCACGCCAGTTTTTTTCAGCCTCTTCGAGTGCTTGTTGTACGCTATGCAAGACCTCAATGCCAATGGTATGCATTTTAGTGTTAAAACTTAGAATGGCGACATTGTCGCCGTCATCCAAGTGCCACATTCTGACGGCGTTATTTTCAAAAATTGTTTTGCCGTACTCCGCTGTTTCGCCAATCAACCGGTCGGGAAAAAGTTGTCGTTGATAAACCGGTAATCTCGAGCGCGGTTGTAGTTGATCAAATACCGGCGCGTAAGAACCTTGTGGTGTATGCACACTTTGCGAGCTACTTTGCGCGATGCTATGTACCCATTGCGGCAAAGGTGTTGAATTCATGGTTTTAACCGCAGCGATATCTTGTTCGATCCATTCTACAATTTGCTTCCAACCCGCTGCCTGCAAAATTTCAAAGGGGCCTTGATTCCAACCGAATCCCCATCTGATTGCCAAATCGACATCGCGCGCATTGTCGGCAATATCTTCGAGTTGCACCGCGCAATAATGAAATAGATCACGGAAAATAGCCCAAAGAAACTGTGCTTGCGGTTTGTTAGCAGTCCGTAGGACGAAAAATTTTTCTACCGGACCACCGTATTTCAGTAGTTGTTTAATATCTTCGTCGACAATCCCTTCGGATAATCGGTAACTCTGCGTGGCTAAATCCATGACATGAATTTGACCATCCATTTTCTGATAAACGCCGCGCTTGACCTTTTCTCCCAGTGCGCCAGATTCAATTAAACTTTGCATCCAATCGGGTACTTTAAAATAACGGTGCCAGGGGTCATCGGGTAAGGTATCGCGCATGGTATTGATGACATGCGCTAAAGTGTCTAATCCAACCACATCGGCAGTGCGAAATGTGGCACTTTTTGGGCGCCCGATCAATGATCCTGTCAAAGCATCAACCACATCGAAACCAAAACCAAACTCTTTCGCATGGTGCATGGTAGCCAATAATGAAAACACACCAATCCGGTTGGCAATGAAATTCGGGGTGTCTTTGGCGCGAATCACGCCTTTGCCGAGATAGGTGACCAGAAACGCTTCTAAATGATCGAGCATGATGGCATCGCTCGCTTGGCACGGAATTAATTCCACCAAATGCATATAGCGGGGCGGATTAAAAAAATGCACGCCGCAAAAACGATGTCGAAGCGCTTCAGGAAAAGCTTCTGCCAATTGATTGATCGAAAGTCCCGAGGTATTGGAAGCGAAAATTGTTTGCTCGCCCAGATGTGGCGCAACTTTTGTATATAAATCCCGTTTCCAATCCATGCGTTCGGCGATTGCTTCAATCACCAAATCACAATCTTTCAGCAAAGCAAGATTCTGTTCGTAATTGGCCGGCTGAATGAATGATGCTTTTTGTTTGATGGATAAAGGAGAAGGTTCTTGCTTGGTCAATTTTTCAATGGCTTTTACGACATTGGCATTGGGATTTGTCTCATCTGCCGGCAATTCAAATAGTAGCGTTTCTATATTTGCATTGACGAGATGGGCGGCAATTTGCGCCCCCATGACACCAGCACCTAATACGGCTACTTTTCGGATTAAAAAACGTGGATTATCCAATTTAGCGTCTCCCGCTTGATTCGGTTATTGAACAAGCCTCCAATCCAATAAAGGAATAGAGAATTCGCATGCATGCCTCAAAGCATACTGTGGTACTGAAAATTATTTTGCTTAGGAATATAGCCTAAAGTGCTTGATACGGCTAGCCTTCTAACAAGAGTTTAATCATTAAAAGTCATTATAATCGACAACCACTAGCCGGCTAGCCCCACGTTCGTAAAAAAATATCTTCATTAAAACCCACTGTGGCGCGCTTTCCATCGGTTAATAAAGGTCTCTTGATTAAGCGCCCGTTAATTTCCAATAGATTTAATATTTCTGGGTCGGTTAGCGTCGGAAGTTGTTCTTTAATTTTTAACAAACGATATTGTTCGCCACTGGTGTTAAACATTTTTTTGGGTGCGACATCCGCAAGCTCAGCGATTTTAGCTAGCTGATTGGCGCTGGGGGGATGTTCAGTGATTTCAATAAATTCGTAGGGAAGTTCTTTTTGCTTTAAATACTGTTCCGCCTTACGACAAGTGGCACATTTTTTGTATCCATATAGTTTAATCTTCATGATCAGTTTATAAGCATAACCGATTAAATAGTATCGTGATTGATTGTATTTATTCTCCGCCTTTGGGTCCCCAGAAAACAACCCAGGTGATGAAATCAGAAGAAAAATTTTCGAACCGATGCTCGACCTGTGCAGCAACAAAAAATACCATGCCAGGCTCAAAAGCATGGCGCTCCCCAGCGATGACTAGCTCACCTGTGCCGGAATGAATGAAATACAACTCATCCTGATCGTGTGGTGTTTGAATGTCGGTTTCCTTAGGCGTGTATATTTCGACAGACATAGATCCATGCGCAAAAGCCAGTGTAAACGGCTCGCCCATAGGCCATTCGGCGCTGGCCTTACCAGGGATTTTCTTCAATAAATCAGTAATAGTCGCTTTCATATCATTTGGAAGAGTTCTGTATTTTTCAGGATATCAACATCATGCTATTGGGTTATTTTCTGTTGTTAATAAGTTTTCCAACTATTTCAATCGCTTGATTACAAATCTGATCTTTGTTGCCTTCCTTAGAAACTTTTGTATACTCATTTTCCCCTTCTTTGCGTCCCTTATCAAATTCAGCTTGAATATCGATTCCCAGATCACGGTAAGTTTTTTCACCACCAACAGTATCTGTGTCAAAGCTTGCTTTGTACTTGGCGAGTAATTCGGGAGAAGCGCCACATTGTTCAACAAACCGGTGCATCCGACCAGTATTCAATGCACCTGAAATGATCATATTTTTAACCCCATCGGTTCCTGCTGGCCGTTTGGGAGGATTTTGTTGTGCATACAGTGTTACAGAAAAAGAAATAAATAATCCCATTAAAGTTAATAGCATCAGTATATGTTTTCTATGTTTCATAATGATTATGTTATTCGTAGTCAGTGATTATTAGTCAGTCGTTTGTTAAAAATACCATTGATTGGATATCAATGTCAGTACCATCAAATTTGTTCGAAAAAATTTCTAACCTCTGTTAAGTCGCGAGTACGTTTCATCGATGGTAGGCTTTGCCAAACTTTTTTGCCGTAAGATTTAGTAATCAAACGAGGATCACAAATCATCAATACGCCTCGGTCAGTTTCATCACGAATCAGGCGGCCTGCCCCTTGTTTCAAATTGATTACCGCGCGAGGAAGTTGATATTCGATGAAGGCATTGCGGCCTTCTTGATTGATTTTCTCAATACGAGCGGACAATACCGGATCGTCGGGTGGCGCAAAGGGTAGCTTATCAATAATCACCAACGAAAGCGCTTCGCCACGTACATCAATGCCTTCCCAAAAAGATTGGCTGCCGATCAAAATAGCATTTTTCAATTCACGAAATTTTTCTAAAATAGCAGAGCGAGATCCCTGACCTTGCATCAACAAAGGATAGTCCAATTGCTCGGCGGATTGTAGCAATTCATAGACACGCTGCATCGCGCGCAAGCTGGTGCACAAGAAAAAAGCGCGACCTTTGCTGGCACGTAATACCGGTAATGCGGCTGCAACAACTTGATCAATATAGCCTGCATGACTGGGTTCCGGCAATCCAGGTGGTACATACAGTAGTGCCTGCTCAGCATAGTTGTAGGGACTTTCCCAATAAGCCGTTTGAGCCCCAGACAAACCCATTTCGCTGGTGAAATGGGTGAAATTTTGTTTCACGGATAGCGTCGCTGAAGTGAAGATCCAAGCTCTCGCATGATTATCAAGCTGTTTCTGAAAAATATCGGCGATCGAAAGCGGAGTAATGTTCAATTGCAATGCGTGGTGATAAACCTCAACCCAATGTATTTGGTTTTGTAGCGACTGCTCGTCCCGCCATCGTTGCATTAAATGCAAATGATCGGCTGCTCGCTGCCAACAATTTTTTAGTCCCTCTGAGCGTTCGGCTTGATTCTCCAGAAGTTTGACCAACTCCAGCAATGTTTCTAGTACTTTGTCGAGTCCTTGCTTGAAAGACACATTCTTTTCAATCATCGGTTGCGAGAGACGAACGTTTTCTTCTTGAATGGTTAAGCGAAAATCTCGCACGTTTTTTTCAAATTTTTCATTGACTAGGGCAAGTGCTTGAAAATCGCGGGCTGCTTCAACGGCTTCAATTTTTGTATCGCGGGTCAATTCTAATAACTGCCCGGTACTAACTGATTCGCCGAAAAATAAGGTGGCGGTTTCCGGCAGTTGATGCGCTTCATCGAAAATGACGGTATTGCATGCCGGTAACAGTTCATTTAAACCTTCATCGCGCAACATAACATCTGCAAAAAATAAGTGATGATTGACTACCACGACATCCGCCAACAAAGCTTGTTTGCGCGCTTCCATCACAAAACATTCTTTGAAATTAGGGCATTCCGCACCCAGGCAATTGTCTCGTGTCGATGTTGCCATCTGCCATATCGACGCGTTTTCGGGAACTTCACTCAGTTCGCTTTTATCGCCCGTTTGACTGATGTTCGCATAACGTTCGATCAATTGTAGGTATCGAATATCTTCACGTGTTGCAAAACTGATACGATTATCTTGGACACTTTTTTCTAAATGATAGCGACAAATATAATTGGCGCGGCCTTTCAGCAAAGCAACGGTAACGGGAATTTTCAATGCGGCGCGTACATTAGGGATGTCTCGTTTAAACAATTGATCTTGCAGTGTTTTGGTTCCGGTGGAAATGATTACTTTACCGCCATTCAACAAAGCCGGAACCAGATAAGCGAGCGTTTTTCCCGTTCCCGTTCCTGCTTCGGCAACTAATATTTGCCGCTTAGCAATAGCATCCGCAATGGCGTTGGCCATTTCCAGTTGCTGTAAGCGAACATGAAATCCTGCGATATGGTGGGAGAGTATGCCATTCTCTGAAAAAACTGATTCCATTTCAAACATAGCTAGGGGTATCGATCAGTTTTGCTGGTCTTCATCAGTAAAAACAATTTTTCTAAAAAAAAGAAACGCTACAATAGCGAATTGACTTAAATAAGCAATATCTTAAAGACCGTATGGATTTATAATGTATACCCAATATAATTGCGGGTATGAAAAGATCAATCAGTTTCAGGTTATTTCCGCCCTTTCAACGACGAAATATTATCAAACGCTTCATATTGGTTTGCATTGTAACTTAAAGAATGAATGCTTGATTGTTCATTAAGCAACGCAATCAACAATAAAACAGGATGATAGAAAACATTGTTTAATTTTAAGATTTTTTCTGATCACAATTCGATGCTCAATAAACAATTTCTTCAAAACAATTGTGTTCTATTTTTTTTATTCTTTTTGCCACTGATTGGATTGGCAGAAGAACTGCCCCGCTCTGATCCTTCTTCTCTTCAATCGGATGAGAAAAGCAAAGCTGTCATTAAACCGCAAAGAAAACCGGTTTATATTGAAGCAGATAATATTACTGGAATTTACAAACAGGAAGTTGAAGCGACGGGAAATGCAGAATTACGTTTTGAGGATAATATTTTGGTGGCAAATCGAATGAAATATTTCCAGGATACGGAAGATACAGAGGTGGAAGGAAATATACATTTGGATCGTGTCAAAGACGTGATCAAAGGTGATAGCCTTAATCTCAACCTTCAAACCCATGAAGGGCAGATGTCCGAACCCAAATACTATATAAAAACAGGACGAGGCCGAGGAACGGGTGAGATATTATTCTTTGAAGGGAAGGACAACTATCGCGTGGAGAAAACGAGCTATACGACTTGTCCGGAAGGAAATCATGATTGGTATATTCGCGCCACCGATTTAAAAATCGATAACAAAAAAGAAGTAGGGACAGCTCGGAATGTAAGCGTAATGTTTAAAGATACCCCCATTCTTTATTCTCCATGGCTAAATTTTTCTTATAGCGGACAACGTAAAACCGGTTTGTTAACGCCTACTCTAGGCTATAACGTACATACCGGATTTGATGCAGCCTTACCGATTTATTTAAATATCGCCCCCAATGTTGATGCAACCATTGCGCCGCGTGTGATGACCATGCGCGGATTTCTGTTGAGCAACGAATTGCGCTATATGGGAAAAAGTATGATGGGAAATTTGTTATTTGATTTTCTTCCCATGGACATCAATACCAATAAAACCCGTTGGGGGATGTTGTTTACGCACACTCAGAATTTTGGTAAAGGGTGGCAAGGGATTCTTAACTATAATCGCGTTTCGGACGATCTTTACTTTCGTGAGTTAACACCGAATCTTTCCCAAACCAGCTTAACCAATCTCTCTCAAATGGCTGCTGCTTCTTATAACGGACGCTTAGGTCTTGATGGCACGGTCACTTTCAATGCGCTGGTTCAACGTTTTCAGACGCTCCAATCGGGCATTCCGATATTTACAACCCCTTATGCGCGGTTGCCTTATTTTTCGGCGGATGTCAACAAACCCGTGTTGGGTGGATTATTTGAATTTGGCTTAAATGCCAGCTGGGGAAATTTTCGTCATAACGCATTACAATCTATCGCTGCCACGACTACGTTGCAAGGTGGCAATCGTTCAGTCATTTACCCTCATATCAGCATGCCATTAGAAAATCAATATGGCTTCATTAAACCCAAAATTGGTTTTCACTATACCCATTACAATATGTCTGGACCAACACACGGCCATGAACTCAGAGGCGAAAATCACGATCGTGCACTACCGATTTTCAGTATCGACAGTGGTACGACTTTTGAGAGACCTATGCAAATGAGTGGAATGAACTTTACGCAGACGCTTGAACCGCGTCTATTTTATGCCTATGTTCCTTATAAAAACCAAGATTACCTGCCCCTTTTTGATTCAGCGCGTAATGACTTTAACTTTGCGCAAATATTGCAAGAAAACCGTTTCAGCGGCAGCGATCGCATTAATGACGCTAACCGTGTAACTGCTGCGATAACGACGCGGTTTGTCGAGCAAGACACTGGCATCGAACGATTAAGACTGGCGGTTGGTCAGGTTTTTAATTTCACAAAACCTCGAGTTTCTCTTTTTGATCCACAAGTGACTAGTGGAAGATCTGATTTTGTTGCTGCTGTGTCGGGTCGTTTAACGCCGCAATTAAGCACGGATTCCAATATACAAATGGACGAATCCAACTTATGGATAGATAAAGTTAGGACAGGACTTAGCTATCAACCCGAAGCAGGAAAAGTTATTAATATGGGCTATCGATTTACGCGTAATGTATTAGAGCAAGTTGATTCATCGGTTCAATGGCCGATTGCGGGAAATTGGCATGGCGTTGCTCGGGTAAATTACTCATTGAAAGACGATAGGGTTTTGGCGGGATTGGCTGGTCTTGAATACAATTCGTGTTGTTGGGCTTTTCGTGTCGTTATGCAGCGTTTAACAACCGCTACGCAAACTACGACGACTGCTTTTTTCGTGCAACTCGAATTAAAGGGTCTAATGGGACTAGGCAATAATCCTTTACAGGTACTACAAAGCACTATTCCGGGTTATACCAGCATTCATTAACCGATACTTTTATTGAGCTCCTCTTTATCTTTAATTAGTTAGCTTCATCAAATATGCATCAAAGAAATTATTTCTGTGTACTTCTATTTGTTGCATTATTAACAAATCAATTTGCGATTGCACAAGAAAAGTCATCCGAACTTCTAGGAAACCCTTCTGGTCCAGTAACGCATGCCGTCTCGGATGAATTGCAAATAAGCAAGCCATTGAATCGGATCGTGGCTGTCATCAATGAAGATGTTATCACCGAGAAAGAGCTAAACGATGCAATCAGAACGGCAACCAGTCGATTGCAATCCCAAGGCATCCAATTACCTAGCGATCCTCAGGCGCTACATAACCAAGTGCTTGAAACAATTATTACCAAACGCATTCAACTGCATCATGCCAAAGAAGTGGGGCTATCGGTTACCGATAAAGAAATCGATGAAACCATTAACCGAATCGCCGATGAAAATAAATTGTCGTTGCCTCAATTTACTCAGACTCTCGAAAAAGAGGGGATTAGCTTTAATAAGTTTCGCGACGAAATTCGCGACGAAATGATTATTTCTCGACTTAGAGACCGAGAAATAAAAACCCAAGTCAATGTGACTGATGGAGAGATCGATAATTTTCTTCGTACCCAAGATACCTCTTCGATAGGCAGCGACGAATACCGTCTCGCACATATTCTAGTATTGGTGAGCGAAAATATGAGTGGTGCGCAGATTCAACAAAAAAAAGAGCGCGCGGACTTGGCCTATGCCAAATTAAAAGAGGGGGCAGATTTCTCGAAAATTGTAGCGGAGTTCTCTGATGCAGCCGATGCCGCGCAAGGTGGAGTGGTCGAATGGCGACCGGCTTCTCAATTGGGGCCTCAGTTTTCGGAATTACTCGGCACCATGCAACCAGGTGATTTGACACAAATCATCCAAAGTCCGTCCGGTTTTCATATCTTTAAGCTGCTAGACCGCCGGGCAATAGAGGTCCCTACTACTATTGTCAATCAAACAAAAGCACGGCATATACTCATCAAAATCAATGAATTGACTTCTGATTCTGAGGCTAAAGCAAAAATTGTTAAATTGAAAGAACGATTGGATAAAGGTGAAAAATTTGAAGAGCTAGCGAAACAGTATTCTGAAGATGCGAGTAATAACTCGGGCGGAAATCTTGGCTGGTTGTCGCCTGGCGATACGGTTCCACCGTTTGAACAAGCGATGAATGACTTGCAGTTAGAAGAAGTGAGTGAGCCGGTAAAGTCACAATTCGGCTGGCACTTGATTCAAGTGGTTGAGCGACGTACGCAAGATGTCAGTACTGACCGCCGTAAGCAAAAGGCGCGCGAAGCGATAAGAGCACGCAAGGCCGATGTCGTCATTCAAGAGTGGTTAAGGCAGTTGAGGGATCAAGCGTATGTCGAACTGCGCATGGATGGCGATTAATGAATTTGCACCGCATACCAATCATTGCACTAACAGCTGGGGAGCCTGCCGGCATTGGCCCGGATTTATGCATACAAATTGCGCAGCAGGCTTTTGAGTGCAAATTAGTAATCATTGCAGACCGAGGGTTATTAGAAGCGCGTATGAGGCAACTCAATTTGTCAGTTCGCATTCAAGAAGTTTCAATGAATGATATCAATCAGCATATTCCAGACAGCTTGAATCTCATACATATTCCTCTTTCGCAGCCTGCGTTACCTGGCATATTGAATCCGCGGAATGCACAGTACGTTTTAAAAACTTTAGATACTGCGATTGCTGGGTGCCAAGTAGGACAATTTGATGCCATGGTAACAGCGCCGGTTCATAAAGGTGTTATTAATGATGCTGGCATCGCATTTACCGGGCATACGGAATATTTATCCGAAGCTACACAGAGTGTAGTGGTCATGATGCTCGTAGGAGGTGATATGCGCGTAACGCTTGCGACCACCCATCTTCCGCTTAGCAATGTAGCTGCAACCATAACCCCGCAACTTATCGAGAGTAAATTGCGAATTATTCATCACGATTTAGTCAAGCGTTTCAGGCTGATGAATCCTTGCATTGCTGTCTCAGGGTTGAATCCGCATGCAGGTGAATCGGGGCATTTAGGTCGTGAAGAAATAGACATTATTATTCCGGTTTTAAAAAAATTAAATGATGAGGGAATGAATTTAATAGGCCCTCTTCCTGCAGATACACTGTTTAATCCAACTCACCTCAGTCAATACGATTGCATTTTTGCCATGTATCACGATCAAGGATTGCCGGTACTTAAACATGCCAGCTTTGGTGAAGGTGTTAATGTTACCTTGGGCTTGCCAATCATTCGCACATCGGTAGATCATGGTACTGCGTTAGATTTAGCTGGGACCGGGCGTGCGCATAGCGGAAGTTTATTGGCCGCGATTGATATGGCAATCGAGCTTGCCAACAATCAATCCGCTTAAAATGCGGCATCATCCGCGCAAGCGATTTGGTCAAAATTTTCTTATTGACCCGTATGTCATTGCTAAAATCGTTGCTGAAATTAGTCCACAGCAAAATGATTGCATGGTCGAAATCGGCCCGGGTCTAGGGGCTTTAACGAAACCGTTATTACAGTATCTCGACCATTTGACTGTAATCGAAATCGACCGCGATATCGTTGCTCAGCTTGAAAAACAATTTTCTCCAGCAAAAATAACGATCTACGGGATTGATGCGCTCAAATTCGATTTTTCATCGCTAGGGAATCAACTTCGGATCGTTGGCAATTTACCTTACAACATTTCGACACCCTTATTATTCCACCTAAGCCATTATTCTGGAAACATTCTGGATATGCATTTTATGCTGCAAAAAGAAGTGGTAGAACGTATGATTGCGAAGCCAAGCACTCCGGATTATGGACGCCTTTCTGTGATGCTTCAGTATCATTTTAATATGCGGCATGTTTTCGATGTCATGCCGCAGTCATTTTCTCCACCGCCACAAGTTGATTCTGCTATCGTCGAAATGATTCCACGTCCTCAAACTCAGAAAATTGCTCGTGATGAAATGTTGTTATCACAAATTGTTCTTGCTGCATTTTCTCAACGTCGAAAAACATTAAAAAATACGCTACAGCATTATTTAACTGTCGAAGATTTTTATACCGTAAATATTGACCCGGGATTACGTGCTGAAAATTTATCGATGCAAGATTTCGTTATTATCACGAATTTTTATGATGCTAAGAGCTGTGAATAGCAGTAAATAAGTAACTTTCGATTATCGCCAAGATCGTCGCCCCTCATGATGAATCTCGATATGTGGCTGAATAATATTGTGATTATTTTTTACATTGTTTCCAAATGAATAGATTGTGCTAAACTTAACCTTAAGCTCACTCAGTTTTTTATTTTTATTTGCAAACTGTTTTAGCGTTTCTTGATTTAATGCCTTCTCTGAAGAAATTAGATTTTTTTATACCAATAAGAACTAGAATATCTTAATTAAAAAGGAATATAAATATGGATCTTTTTGAAAAGATTGCAAGTAAATTTGTATCAGATACCAATAATGATGGAAAAATTGACGAACAAGACGTGGCTAATGCATTTAAAGGGTTGGTTGCGGATACTTCCAATGATTTAAATGGCTTGGTAGAAAAATTCAAAAATGCAAATCTGTCGGATACGGTAGCTTCTTGGTTAAGTAATGGAGAGAATAAACCCATTACAGCTCAACACATTGATCAAGTTTTTGATACCGAGAAACTGAAAGCTTTTGCAAATTCATTAAAAATGGAAGTGAATGAAGCTAAAGAAATGCTTGCCAAAGCTATTCCCAATATTATCGATAAATTCAGCAGTGATGGAAAACTACTAGATTTCAGCACTTCTAATAGCGAAAGCCTGCTGGATAAAATCAAAAAATTATTCTAATGCTTTTAAGGTTCTAATTACACTTGAAAAACAGCAGTAATTAGAACCTACTTTTTAGCACTCGATATTCAATGATCAGTTTTTTTGCTTGAAGCAATTTTCTTAACCGAAATCACTCCCAATAAAGCAATACCTCCTGCAGCAATACCGATCGACGCATTACCTAGCATTTCAATGATGGTGCCCCCAAAGCCACCGCCACTAATGCTTTGCGCGTTTGCTTCCAGCCAATGTGCTAGGTCAGGAATTCCATGCGCTAAAATACCGCCGCCGACTAAAAACATAGCCACAGTTCCGGCAATCGACAAAAAACGCATCAACCACGGGGCAGTTTGTAATAAAACCTTTCCAATGGTTTGAAAAATAGCTTCTTTCTTTTGTTGTAACCACAAACCAAAATCATCCAGTTTGATAATGATAGCTACAAGTCCGTACACGGCAACGGTCATTAGCAGCGCAATGGCTATTAACACGCTAATTCGTATCATCAAAGACTCATTGGCAACGATACCTAACGCAATAACGATAATCTCAGCGGACAAAATAAAATCCGTGCGGATGGCTCCTTTTATTTTTTCTTGTTCAAAGGCCACCAAATCAATCGATGGATCAGTGAATGCGGCCGTGAGTTGTTGTTTTTCCTCCTGCTGTTCTTTTTTACTATGCCAGAAATGATGTGCTATTTTTTCAAAACCTTCGTAACACAAATAGATGCCGCCTATCATTAACAACGGAGTAACCAACCACGGAATAAACGCGCTGATTAGTAATGCGGCTGGCACCAAAATTGCCTTGTTCACAAACGATCCCTTGGCAACAGCCCAGATCACCGGCAATTCACGATTAGCTTGTACACCCGCCACTTGCTGCGCGTTCAACGCAAGATCATCTCCAAGTACGCCAGCAGTTTTTTTTGCCGTGAGTTTGCTGAGTAATGCGACGTCATCCAACACACTGGCGATATCATCGAGAAGTAATAGTAAGCTTGAGGAAGCCATTATTTAAATAATAGAAAAGTGGTATGAAAGGTCGTTTATTGAAACAGCAATTTTTGTTACGTACTGTACTATAACATTGAAATTCTAAGGTGTTTTTAATTGTGTCTGTAACTGCTATATTGTTGATAACTTAAAATTCTTATGAAGGATTCTTAGCCAAAATGCATCAATCGATACTTATTTTTTTTCTACTTGCATTCATCCACACCTCTGTTAAAGCCGACACGACCAGAACAAGCGTTGATTGGGATGGTTACTATACCGGTACTATTCCCTGCGGGAGTTGTCCTGGCATCAAAATGTGGCTTGAGTTGACGGGTGCTGCGGACAAAACTTATTACAAATTGATTGAGATTTACGAAAATGAAAAGGAAGGCACTTTTCGTTCTGAAGGCACTGGGCATTGGCATAAAGATGGTTCTACCTTAGATTTAAAAGGTAAAGATGAGAACCGGACAATATTTGTTACTGAGAACGCTGTTATCTTTTTAAGCGAAAATGACAAACCATCGGCTGGGAAATTTAATGAAGCATATACTTTAAACAAGCTGAAAGCTTTTGCCGGGGGAGGCGAGCAGTTATTAATTGATCACTCGAAAGTTAAGGTAAAAAAAGAAGGAAACTCAAGAATAGTCAATTTTCCCGGGCTTATGAATTTTCAGCATATGACCGAAGGTGGGCATTTATCATTGACTGCCGATTGGATTATTGACTGCAAATCAAAAACTGCTGAAATGCCTCGGATCAATTACTATTCTCAACGGTTTGCAACCGGGAAACTCATTTATTCCACAAAGAAAAACACCAATGGTGCTCAATCTTTTGCTGAATCTGATCAGGATGTGATTAGTCAAGTTGCAGAAGAATATTGTCACATTCACAATTAGAAACCGTTGCACGGTTGTGACTTCGATTGACCAGAAGACAACGGTTATAGCGACTTTTACTTCGAGCATATTGAAGTGATAAGTAAGGTTTTTAAGAATTTGATGACGTGTGGTGTGCGAAAAAGTAATTTCCTGGAAACAGAACAGGGTCGATTAATAGGCCGGAACCGTGGTTTGAACGATGAATCTGGAATACAGAGTACTCTCGAATCTGCATTGCGGCCTCTGTAGTTGGAGTTGTCCCATTTTGACGGACAGTATTTTCATGGGATCGAGAGAGTCTCGACCTGTGAAAGAGGATTGCAATTTATGGTGATTTGATTTTCTTCATTCAGTTTTTTTTCCAGGAGCGTCTATCGATCAATTCACATTCAAGGGAAGCAAAAAAGCTTTCAGCCATTGCGCTATCATAGGCATCACCCACACTGCCCATCGATGGACGTACGCCCATTCCTTGCATCGCTTGCCTAACTCAACACTGGTGTATTGACTGCCCTGATCGCTATGGTGAATCACTTTACCTGGCTTGCGGGTGATTAATGCCATGTTCAGGGCACCGATCACCCGGCTAGTCGTCATGTTCTCTGCGAAAGACCAACCCACTCCTTTACGACTGAATACATCGATGATCACGGCCAAGTACAGAAACCCTGACCAAGTGGGAATGTAAGTCATGTCTGCAACCCATAGTTGATTGATGTTGGTTGCTTTGAAATAACGTTGTACCAGATCCGCTGCAGGACGGTCACGCTTGTTCCGGTGAGTCGTGATCACAAAGCCTCGGCAGCAAGCTCACCCCCTTAATCCCTGCTTTACGCATCAACCTGCCTACGCGCTTGTGATTAACCCTGGTGCCAAGATCGGCCAATTCAACGGTAATGCGGGGGCGGCCATAGGTACAATCACTTGTACGGTATATCGTCATGATCTGTCCGGTCAATCGACAGTTAGCAATGGCCTGCTGGCTGGGTGTGTGTTTTGCCCAATCTGCGTCACCGCTGTGCGATACACCTAGTGTTTCACATAGAATACGGGCCGGAAATTGCGCCCGGTTTGCCTTGATTAATTGATACACCTTTCCAATTAATCCTTGTTGTATGCAAACCAGGCCATAGCTTTTGCCAATAGGTCACGTTCCATCTCCACAAACTTGAACTTCTTACGCAATTCCAGCAGCTCTTGCCGCTCGCTGGTATTCAAGGGAGCACCACTTAATACCGAAACCGGGTCAGTTGTCTGGCTTGACCTAATCGGTACTCCCGCTGCCCGGCGCCAGGCTTGTATCGATGGGTAGTGGCAGCCAAATTCCTTCGATCATTGCTTAGGGCTTTTGCCTAGTGCTACCAATTCCACCATTTGTTGGCGAAACTCAGGCGGGTAAGCAGGCTTATAGCTTTGTGCCATCATTCTTCTCCTTTAAACAGAACATAATGTGTCCGTTCAAAGGGGATAACTCCAACTCCACACCGCTTCCAATTTGGATTCCAGTGTTTATACGATGCTCGCCCGTTCCTTTCTACTTCCATTTCTTCGCCTCCTTACCTTGTAGTGCAATCTCAGTTAAGAAATACGTTGTTACAGGGTAAAGTCAGATTTCTGCTGATGACTTTTATTTTGTAGCTTGAGCCTCTGCAGTAATACACGCTTTTCCTCAATGGTGTTTTGCGTATGGATAGCTATTTGAAACACCGATGTTTATAGTAAACTCTCGTTTCGCTTGTTAAAATCCAAAATTCTTAAAATAAATTGATTATATTATTAACTTAGGACTGTTCATGAATACCGAAGATTTTCGCCCCGAAAAAGCAGTAACGATATTTTATCCACCACAACGGGTTCTTATGGGGCCTGGACCTTCAGATACGCATGCGCGTGTGTTGAATGCCATGGCTCGGCCTACATTGGGTCATTTGGATCCGGTTTTTACCGAAATGATGGAAGAAATCAAAGGATTGATGCGTTATGCGTTTCAAACTAAAAACCGTATGACATTTCCAGTTTCCGGTCCAGGATCGGTGGGTATGGAAATGTGTTTTGTTAATATGATCGTTCCTGGCGATAAAGTAATTGTTTGCCGAAATGGCGTTTTTGGCGGTCGTATGATCGAGAATGTTGAACGACATGGCGGCATCGCGATTGTCGTTGATGATCCTTGGGGCGAGCCTGTCGATCCTCAAAAAGTTGAAGATGCGTTGAAAAAAAATCCAGATGCTAAGATCGTTGCATTTGTTCATGCTGAAACTTCGACAGGTGCTTCTTCGGATGCTAAAACGCTCTGCGAAATTGCACGTCGTCACAATTGCTTAACCATCGTCGATACCGTCACATCGTTAGGTGGTTCGCCAATTAAGGTCGATGAATGGGGAATTGATGCGATTTACTCTGGCAGTCAAAAATGTTTGTCCTGTCCACCAGGATTATCTCCAGTCAGTTTTTCCGAACGCGTTACTGAGTTGGTAAAAAACCGTAAAAATAAGGTGCATAGTTGGTTTATGGATATCAGTTTGCTGCTAAATTATTGGGGTTCTTCTACGCGTACTTATCATCATACCGCGCCAACCAACGCATTGTATGGACTGCACGAAGCATTACTGATGTTGGCTGAAGAGGGATTAGAACATTCTTGGGCGCGTCACAAACGTAATTATCAAGCATTGAAAGCGGGATTTGAAACGCTGAATATGCAATATGTCGTGAAGGAACAATATCGCTTACCGCAATTAAATTCAGTGTATGTTCCCGCAGGAATTGATGAAAAAGAGGTACGGCGTCGTTTATTGGATGATTTTAGCCTTGAAATTGGCGCTGGCTTGGGTGATTTTGCGGGCAAGGTATGGCGTTTTGGTTTAATGGGTACCTCCAGCAGAATAGAAAATGTCATGTTTTGTTTAAATGCACTGGAAAGCGTATTTTCTGATATGGGCGTGAAAGTTGAACGTGGTGCGGCGGCTTCTGCAGCGCATCGCAGTTATGCCCAAAATCCATTGAGTTAATACAATTCGAGATTGACGTAACAACTTAATCAACATCTTTTGACTGCTTAGTATAAGTAAGCGAAGAGTTGTCGCTGATTTCAATTGTCCTAAACAAAAAATAGTCCGGGCTAGATATTTCTCATGGCTATGGATTTATTCCCACGAACGATAACAGTACCACTGTTGTCGTTCGTCATGGCCTTTCTGTTTAACTATTGGTTGATTCATAGTAAATACAAATGGGGTCTGGATCATCCCAATGCTCGTTCACTGCATGAAGTGCCTATTCCACGTATCGGTGGAGTAGGCTTATTTTTGGGTGTGATAACGAGTTGGTTACTTTTCTCGTTAGCAATACCAATGATGGTTTTGGTCGGAATGGGCTTGCTAATAGCTGTGTCATTGGTTGATGATATACGAGGCTTGTCGGTGTGGTTTCGTTTGTTAGTACATGGCTTAGTTGCATTGGGTTGCGCATGCTATTTGTTTCTTTCTGAAGAGGGGTTTTTTACTGCGATAATGGTTACCGCAGCCATCATATGGATGATTAATCTCTATAACTTCATGGATGGTTCGGATGGATTGGCGGGCGGAATGGCTGTGATCGGATTCGGTGCTTATGGGCTTATTGCTCATCTGGGGGGATATGAAAATTATGCGCTGATCAATTTCTCGATTGCGTTTGCTGCATTGGGTTTTTTGCTACACAATTTTTCTCCTGCCCGTATTTTTTTAGGCGATGCTGGTGCTATTCCTTTGGGTTTTCTAGCGATTATATTAGGGATTATGGGATGGAAAGATAATATCTGGCCCTTATGGTTTCCATGTTTGATTTTTTCACCTTTCATCGTAGATGCCACAGTGACATTAATGAAACGTGCATTTCATGGAGAAAAAATTTGGCAGGCGCACCGACAGCATTATTATCAAAGAATGGTACAAGCAGGCTTAGGACATCGTACGACTGCATTGTGTTGGTATGTTTTAATGTTGTTGATTGGTTTCAGTGCGGGTTGGTCAGTGCAACAAGATAGCTCGACACAACAGGGTACTTTGCTAGTGTGGGGTGCGATTTATTTGATAGTACTGTTTCTTTTCGAATGGATTCAAAAATTTCACAACAACCGAGGGTAGTATGTTTGTCAGCAAAATAGATTACCGCACGATCATCGCTTTCACTCATGATTTTGTCGCGGTAGGGGTTGCTTGGTGGATTGCCTATCTATTTCGTTTTAACTTTGATATCCCTTCATCAGTTTCCATGGTTCTAATCAGTATTCTTCCGTGGATTGTGTTAACCCAAACAAGCTTTTTTTTATGGTTGGGTTTGTATCGAGGTGTTTGGCGCTACGCAAGTTTGCCGGATGTTAAGCGCATCGTCATTGCGGTGATGATGGGTACGTTATGTGTATTGGCAATGTTGGGTTTGTTGGATCAGCTTCAAAATATTCCCGGTTCTGTAATTATCTTGGCGCCACTACTTTTATTGCTGATTATGGGAAGTAGTCGCTTGATTTACCGCGCCTGGAAAGAGCGTAGGCTATACAGCTTGGAAAGTTACGAAGCAAAGTTAGTGCTGGTAATTGGAGCTGGACAAACGGGTATCAATTTGATTAAAGATCTGGCTCGGAGCAGAGAGTGGCATGTCGTCGGAATGCTTGATGATAATCCGCGCAAGTATGGAACCCGACTGCAAGGTGTTCGGGTACTTGGGAAAATTAATGAATTGTCGGAATGGGTGCAGAAACTCAATGTTAGTCACGTCATTATTGCGATACCCTCCGTTTCACATCGTGTTTATCGTCAAGCATTGGAAATGTGCTCTGGTTTGGGCGTAAAAGTAATGACCGTGCCATCCTATTCGGATTTTATCAGTGGCAAAGCCGTGGTATCGAAAATTCGTGAAATCGAGTTAGATGATTTGCTTGGAAGAGAGCCGGTCGTTTTGGACAGCGACGGATTACATGGGCTAATCTCCGACCAAGTTATTTTGGTTACCGGAGCGGGTGGTTCGATTGGATCCGAATTATGTCGTCAATTGATGGTTTTTAAGCCTGACCGGATCGTGTTTGTAGAATTGAATGAATTTGCGTTGTATAACGTTCAGGAAGAATTTTTTGCGCGCTTTACTGAAGCAAAATTGACTTTCGTGATTGGTGACATTAAAGATGAGTCAAGGATGGCGCAATTGTTCTCAAAGTACAAACCTTCTGTTGTATTTCATGCGGCAGCCTACAAACATGTTCCCCTCATGGAAGGAGAAAATGCTTGCCAAGCGTTACTAAATAATGTCTGGGGCACTTATGTGGTGGCTAAAGTTGCTATTAGTTTCGCAGTTAAAAAATTTGTATTAATTTCTACCGATAAAGCGGTTAATCCTATCAGTATTATGGGGGGCAGCAAACGGCTTGCAGAAATGGTATGTCAGGCACTGCAACAATCTAATAGGCGTGATTCAAAAAGGAGTTGCTCCGAAAATGAAGGAACTACTTGTTTCGTGATGGTGCGTTTTGGCAATGTACTAGGAAGCACTGGAAGTGTCATCCCAAAATTTCGTGATCAAATCGCGAAAGGAGGGCCCATAACGGTTACTCACCCAGATATGACGCGTTATTTTATGTCGATTCCCGAGGCGACTCAGCTGGTGCTGCAGGCAGGTCTAATGGGAGGAGCGGAAGGTGGTGGCGAGATTTTTGTGCTGGATATGGGAAATCCTGTGAAAATTATTGATTTGGCTAGAGATTTGATTCGCTTATCTGGATTGACAGAAGAGGATATTCATATTGAATTTACTGGACTGCGTTCCGGAGAGAAGATTCACGAGGAATTATTGTCTTCGAATGAAAATACACTTTTTACTCCCCATGAAAAATTGCGTATCGCTCAAGCTCCCAACGTGGATGAAAAATGGCTTGAAGATTTAGTGGATTGGTTAGAAAAGGTAACTGTTCTGAATGATTATGAGGTACAACAGCATCTTAAGAAATGGGTGCCAGAATATAATTTTAAAAATGATACTAACGTTACAGGTAGTAGTTCTAATCATCTTTCATAGCATTAGAGTGTTAATTGACTAATGTTAGGGATATCGGATTGCTAGAGTTTTCATAAGTGATTTCGGTGCCTCTAACTTAAAATCAAAGCAATTTAAGCACTGAGTTATTTTAGAGAAGTTGCAATACGATAGAAAAAAAAGTAAGATCGTAACCATTTTTATTATAGGGATTGAGTTTTATGGCTAATAGTGCCCAGGCGAGAAAACGCGCTAGACAGGCGGTTAAGGTAAGAATACGCAACGTAAGCTTAAGATCAAAATTACGCACCGCAATTAAGTCGGTAAAAAAAACGATACAGTCTGGCGATAAAGTGATTGCGCAGGCCACGTTTAATTCGTCCATTGGTATTGTTGATTCTATTGCAAGCAAGGGTATCATTCATAAAAATAAAGCCGCACGTTATAAAAGTCGTTTGTCTAGCGCGATTAAGATGATGGCATAGGGTTGGTTATTTGATGTTTTTCTAAGAAAGTTTTTAAATGTCCTAAAAAAGGGGGTATTTCAATGAAGTTATGGCATCGGGTACAGGTGGTGTTGTTAGGATGTATGTTTGCGGGATATCTGCAAGCGAACAACATGCCGAGCGTACCGAACGAGTTATTTGAGGCGTTAAAGATAGACAGAGCGAAGGTAACGCCGAAGGAATTACATGAAGCGTTGGTGAAGCGCTATAAAGACCCAGCGCAAGGCGCAGGCAGAGGCACATTAGCGCAATACTGGGAACCGATTCCATACGGAATTTATTTAGACCCAGCGACATTTTACAAATCGCCGACTACCAACAAAGAAATCGCAAGCCGAAAGGAATGCGTTGAATGTCACACAGACGAATCACCGGTATGGGTACAAGCGTGGAAACGCAGCAGCCACTCCAACCTAGACAAGATTCGCAACTTAAAACCAACTGATCCGACCTACTACAAGAAAGGCAAATTAGAAGACGTAGAAAAGAATTTGCGTTCGATGGGTAGACTAGGCGCAGACGAACAGTTAAAAGAAGTTGGCTGTATAGACTGTCACGTCGACATTGGTGCCAAGAAAAAAGCCGATCACACCAAAGACATCCGTATGCCAACAGCAGACGTATGCGGCACCTGTCACTTACAAGAATTTGCGGAACGCGAATCAGAAAGAGACACAATGATTTGGCCGCACGGACAATGGCCAGATGGACGTCCATCGCACGCGCTGGACTACAAAGCCAACGTAGAAACCACTGTTTGGGCAGCGATGCCACAACGTGAAGTAGCCGAAGGCTGCTCAATGTGTCACACCAACCAAAACAAATGTGACTCATGCCACACCCGCCATGAATTCTCAGCGGCAGAATCACGCAGACCAGAAGCCTGCGCGACCTGCCACAGTGGTGTTGACCACAACAACTGGGAAGCATAC
>JBGAVE010000008.1:0-81739 GCA_044228295.1 Nitrosomonas sp. | reverse complement strand
ATATTCAGCCGATGGGTCGTGTTGAGGTTGGTAGGTACTTAAATGCACCATGCTGCCTGAAATGTTACGTACACAAACATCTGCATCTAAATCCACTTTTCCGTGTGCGGCAAGCATTCCTGAACAGAAAAAGTTAAAAATGACAAATAAGACAGAAGTTAGTAAATTCAATTTTATGGTCATCATGTTAATCCTGAATCATAAGTTAAGATTTAATAGATTCTTCCATAAATTGTTACTATAAATTATGGAAGAATCTATTAACATTAAGGATCGACTTGATTGTTTAGAGTTTTACAGCGATTTTTTGGTTTCAAGTCAAGTCGATCAGGTGAAAATCTTAGTATTTACCTTCATAAGGTACGATTTGGTTGTTCAGAATTTCACGGCTGGCGTTGTTCCAGGTAACATCAGTCAGGTTTGAGTAACGGGTGATAATTTGTGCTGCAATCCCACCTGAAAATAATCCTGCCCAACCCAGAATCACAAAGCCCCAGTGTAACGGTGCGCTGAATAATTCTTCCATGAACCAGAATGCATGACCCCATTCGTTCAATCCTACGTTTGGCAGAATCATCAATGGGCCAGCAATTGCCATCACCAACGGGAATGATGTACCACGGCTGTACAATGGTAAACGCGTCATTGCGTACAAGTACGTTGCAACACCACACACAATGTACATCGGGAATGAACCATAGAACACTACCACGTGGCTCGGCGTAAAGCTCGTGTCACGGATAATTACTTGGTGCCAAGATGCATCTTGTTCGGTGAAGAAGCTGCCGCCCCAGTAAACGCCAAACAAATAAACACCTAACCACATCAGCCAGTAAAAATAACGTTTGATTTCTAGTTTGGTGTCTAAGTTGTCTAGTTGTTCTTTGGTATCACGGGTTTTTAATATCCAACCCCATGTAACCAACGCAAACAACGGCATAATGGTCATGTGTACGCGCCACAGTCCCATCCACACTTTGTCAAACTCCGGTTCCATCGAGTCCATTCCATGTGAATACGCAAATGTCCTTTGATACCATATCCAAAAAATCGCTACCAATAACATCGTGATCAGACCTATCTTGTAGTATTTAGAGTCATACCACAGCGACATGTCATACTCGCCACTCTTGCTCGCACTCGTCGTGCCATAGGTTGTTGCCATATTGCTACCTCCTTACTGCTGCTCGTTAATCAAATTACTGCTCTCTTGCTATTTCTTACCACTTCTTAATTCTTCTCGAATTATTTAGCTTCTCTCTAATGCTCTTTTACTTAATTTTTTAGCAGCCAAACTAGCCTTTCCTCTGCCAATTCAACCACAACCACCAGGCTAGTCGACACACCCCCCTCTCGTCAAGAACTATTTGTCATAAGAATATTCCAAAAACACCACAACCCCCTTCCCTTTTATTACTTTCTCCTTAAGTTTCAAGTTGTAATGGAAGTGAATTAATAAATCGATAAGGCTAAAAAATGATAAATAAAAATGTTTTAATTTTGCTGCTCATGATATGAAAAAACTTAGCATTGCGCATAAGTGATCAGTTAAAATAAAAGAAAAGTAGCAATCTCTGGGCAATCATGCTGTTGAGATTTTGAGATCATGAAGAATGATTGTGAATGATATCGTTAGAATATTTCTTGTAAGATCGACAACTAACCAAGCGTCTCATCAATCATCTGTTTTATTTAACTCAAAAAATTCTTTTTCCGAACTTACTGATTGACATTAAATTTCTGAAATCCAGGAACCGTCTAGGCAATTGATTAAAAACAATATCATATAATTTACTTAGTAAAAACGAGTCTTGCCATGCAGAAATTTTAAACCATCTCAGATCAGATAATCTTTTACACAAAATTATTGATCTCACGCAAAGTTAAACGACGATTTTAGTACACATCAAACGCTTTGCGATAACATTTTGATCTTCAGTCACAATTCCTAAACCGATAAATTGTTGCTGCAAGCCATAAAGTCGTATCGATGTACCTACCACTAGCGTACTTTTTAGCTGTCCTGAAACAATACGGCCCTGCGTGATATGTCGCACGGCTTCGTCATCCAAAACAATAGAAGGAAATTTTTGTAGCAAGCAATCAACGGGTAGTAAACATTGATCGATAGATGCCATATCTATGGCCTTCATCGTTTCCAACGTATGTGTTTGAGCAATCTCAAAACAATCAATTCGAGTACGACGCAGTTGCGTCAAATAAGCACCGCCACATCCCAATGCTTTGCCAATATCTTCCGCTAGCGTTCGAATATATGTTCCTGTGCTACAATGAATCACTAAAGCTAACTCGTCTCCTTCAAGTGATTCTATATCGAGCTGATAAATCCGTATTTGACGCGCTGGACGTTCTATTGTTTTTCCGTCTCTCGCATAAGCGTATAAAGGCTTTCCTTTATATTTAAGTGCACTGTACATTGGAGGAATTTGATTAATGGTTCCAATAAACTGTGTCAGCACCTGTTGGCATTGATCTAAGGTAGGTGCAGTGTGTCCAGCAACTTGAAAAAGCTCACCCTCGATATCCCCTGTGGTACTGAGATAACCTAATTTAAGAGTAGCTTGATAGGTTTTATCTGCCCCTAAAAGCATGGAAGAAAACTTGGTGGCCTCGCCCAGACAGAGTGGCAGTAATCCGGTAGCCATAGGATCCAACGTCCCCGTATGTCCGCACTTTGCAGCAGAAAAAAGCCGCTTAATTGACTGGACAGCTTGGTTGGAAGAAGCGCCTAAAGCTTTATCCAATAATAAAACGCCGCTTATGTTCCGTCGTGCAATTTTTTGAATCGGTTTATTCAGAGGAAATAACGAGTAGCGAGAGTTCTTAAATCATTGCTCAGGGTTGCTTTGTTGCAAAACTTTGTCTTGTGCGACCGCATCGTCGATCAATTTCGATAAGCGCATACCTCGCTCAATCGATTCATCGTAAACGAAATTTAATTCAGGTGTAATTCGTAATTTCATGCGACTCGACAGCTGCGAGCGCAAAAAACCCTTCGCATTATCCAAGCCGTTTTGTGCAAGAAAAATTTCTTCAGAACTCCCCAGTATTGAATAAAATACTTTGGCATGACTATAATCTCGAGTAACTTCTACCGCAGTAATAGTGATACTTTTAGCGCGAGCATCCTTGATTTCGCGTTGTAAAAGGTCGGCTAATTCCCGCTGTATTTGATCAGCAACACGTAAAGTGCGTGAATTTTCTTGTTTTTTAATCACATTTATATTCTCTCAGCTTAAGGAAATTTTATAAAGTACGCGCTGTTTCGACAATCTCGTACACTTCAAGTTGGTCACCAACCTGTATATCGTTGAAGTTTTTCAGAGAGATGCCACATTCGAATCCTTCGCGCACTTCTTTAGCATCGTCTTTAAACCGCTTTAGCGAATCCAATTCACCACTATGCACAATCAAACCATCACGAATCACTCTCACCATTGAGCTTCTTTTTACGATTCCATCGAGAACATAGCATCCTGCGACGGTACCAACTTTCGGAATACGGTAAATCTCGCGAATATCCACCATACCCTGTATATTTTCTTTGCGATCAGGTGACATCATACCCGAAAGTGCCGCTTTAACTTCGTCAACTGCTTCGTAAATAATATTGTAATACCGTACGTCAACACCACTAGACGCTATTAATTTCCGAGCGCTGGCATCAGCGCGAACATTAAAGCCTATCACCACCGCTTTTGAAGCAAGCGATAAGTTAATGTCCGATTCGATAATGGCACCTACACCGCTATGCACAATGTTGACCTTGACTTCGTCAGTAGAAAGCTTTTGCAGTGCATAAGCCAGCGCCTCGCACGAACCTTGTACGTCCGATTTGATAATCAAAGCCAAAATTTTAACGTCAGCTTGCTGATCGAAAATATTTTCAAGCTTCGCGGCTTGCTGTTTAGCCAGTTTAACATCGCGATACTTACCTTGCCGAAATAACGCAATTTCACGCGCTTTGCGTTCATCGTTAAGAACGATTACAGTTTCTCCAGCCTCTGGAACTTCGGCGAGCCCCTGAATCTCAACAGGAATTGACGTGCCAGCTGTTTTAATCGCTTTACCATTTTCATCGTTCATGGCCCGCACTTTTCCGTACACGCCTCCCGCCAATAATACGTCACCGCGATTTAGCATACCGGATTGCACCAAAATAGTCGCAACAGGGCCACGCCCTTTATCTAATCGTGATTCGATTACCACTCCTTTCGCTGGAGTATTGGCAGGTGCTTTCAGTTCAAGCACTTCCGCTTGCAACAAAATGCTTTCAAGTAAGCTATCGATCCCCGTACCAGCCTTTGCAGAAACTTCAACAAACATGGTATCGCCCCCCCAATCTTCAGGAACAACCTCATGACTTACTAGTTCATGACGAATACGTTCTGGATTGGCTTCAGATTTATCAATTTTGTTTACGGCCACAATGATTGGAATTTTTGCAGCTTTAGCGTGGTGAATCGCTTCAATAGTTTGCGGCATAACACCGTCATCCGCAGCAACTACTAAAATTACGATATCAGTAATCCTAGTACCGCGCGCGCGCATAGCAGTAAATGCTTCATGCCCTGGAGTATCCAAGAAGGTAATCATACCGTGGCTAGTTTCGACATGATATGCGCCGATATGCTGTGTAATGCCACCTGCCTCACCGGTTGCAACACGTGTGCGACGAATATAATCTAACAACGAAGTTTTACCGTGATCGACATGCCCCATTACCGTAACAACGGGTGCACGGGACTCTAATATCGCTTCAGTATTAGAACTTTCCTGATCCGTTAAGAAAGCTTCAGGATTATCGATTTCCGCGTATTTTGCGGTATGCCCCATCTCTGTAACAACGATCATAGCCGTATCTTGGTCAAGCATCTGATTGATGGTGACCATACTACCCATTTTCATCAGCACTCTGATGACGTCGGCAGCTTTGATCGACATCTTCTGCGCTAAAGCACTGACAGAAATCGTCTCGGGTACCATAATTTCACGAACGATAGGCTCAGTGGGTGCCGAAAAAGCATGCTGGTTGGTGTCTTCCACCACGGTTTGTTTACTATGTTTTTCCTTACGAGGTGCACGCCAGCCTGTATTTGAAATTTCGTTACGAGTTTTAAACGCACGCTTCTTGACACTTTCATCTTTCCAAACACTTTGTTCTTTAACCTGCTTTTTCTTTTTATCTGTTTTTTCTTCACTTACAACGGCCGGCTTATGCAATGTACCTTCTGCAAGATTGCCTGATGGAACAGCTTTAGTTTTAGCAGTTATCGAAGTATCGGTCGCTACGGTTGATGCAGCTTCAACTTGAGTGCTAGGAACCGCTGTTTTATCTGTTTGAATTATTTCACTTTTACCATTTGAAGTCGTTTCTGCCGCAGAAGCAACTGCCTGAGTATCTTTCTTCTTATCTTCTGGCACATCGATTTTTTTACGAGCTCGCTTTAACTTGATTTCCTCTGTTTGACGAGCGATTAATTCTGCTTGCTTTTTCGCTTCCGCTTCACGTAACGCTAACTCTTCCGCATCGATAGTAAATTTCTCTTTACTGGGCAATGACGTTGTAGTATTTTGTGGCGGAACTTCAACAGGCTTAGGCTCTTCCTGGACGATTTGATCAGCAGGTTTTTGTAGTACGCGTTTTTTTCTAACTTCGATTTGAATGGTTCGCGGACGTCCAGCGCTGTCTGATTTTCTAATTTCAGTCGTTTGACGATGCGTTAAGGTGATTTTACTTTTCGATTCTGGAGCACCATGCGTTTTTCTAAGATATTCCAGAAGTTGATTTTTGTCTTGCTCGGTCAAAGCATCCTCAGTCATTACTTTTTTTACGCCAGCGGCTTTAAGTTGCTCGAGTAAAATCGTGGGTTGCAACCCAAGTTCACGAGCAAATTGTTCTACACTAATTTGAGCCATTTGTAATCTATAACCTCTCTGTAATCCATATTATCAGTAAATAATCCAATAGCAATGATTACGATTTGTTGATCGATGACACTTCGATTTAAGAAAACCATGGTTCGCGCGCTCTCATAATGAGTTGACTGGCACGTTCTATTTCCATTCCCGTCATTTCAACGAGATCGTCAGCAGCAAGATCGGCTAAATCAGCTTGTGTATGAATGCCTTGTGCCGTTAATTGACGCAAGATATCGTCATTCATGCCTTCTAACTCTAACAAATCTTCGGTGACATGCTCAACCTTTTCCTCATTGGCAATAGCATCCGTCAATAACACATTGCGCGCTCGATTCCTGATCTCATGAATAGTTTCTTCATCTAAAGATTCTATTTCCAGCATCTCGTTTATTGGGATATACGCGACCTCCTCCAACGTAGCGAAACCCTCTCGTACTAGAATTTCTGCAATCTCCTGGTCTACATCCAGTTTTTCCATGAAAAGCTGACTAATCTGTGAGGCTTCCTTTTCATGCTTGGCTTGGGATTCATCAACAGTCATGATGTTAAGTTCCCAACCCGTCAATTCGGAAGCAAGTCGCACATTTTGTCCACCTCGACCAATAGCTTGCGCCAAATTCTCGTCATCCACAACGATGTCCATGCTGTGCCTTTCTTCATCCACCATGATACTGCTAATTTCCGCAGGTGCTAGCGCATTAATAATAAAAGTAGCCGGATCTTCCGACCATAAAATGATATCAATACGCTCGCCTGCTAATTCGCTGATAACGGCTTGTACTCTAGAACCACGCATTCCGACACAAGTGCCAATAGGATCAATGCGCGCATCATTCGATTTAACCGCAATTTTAGCGCGTGAACCGGGATCTCGTGCAGCAACCTTAATTTCGATCATCCTTTCTTCTATTTCCGGAACCTCATTCTCAAACAATTTCATCAGAAATTCTGGAGAAATACGCGAAAGCTTCAACTGTGGACCTCTTGATGCTCGATCAATTCTGTGCAAGTAAGCACGAACACGGTCACCTACGCGTAAATTTTCTTTGGGAATCATTTGATCACGAGATAGTTCTGCTTCAATCTTACCCGATTCAATAATCGCGTTGCCACGCTCAATCCGTTTTATCGTGCCATTGACTAAATAATCTCCTCGCTCTAAAAATTGATTGAGGGTTTGCTCACGCTCCGCTTCGCGAATTTTTTGGAAAATAACTTGTTTCGCGGCTTGTGCCCCGATACGACCAAATTCAATTGCTTCCAGCGGTTCTTCAAGATAATCATTTAATTGAATATCCTTATGTATTTTTTGTGCATCAAGGAGCGAAATCTGACGTATCGAATTTTCTACCGCCCCATCTTCCACGACTAGCCACCGGCGAAAAGACTCATAATCGCCAGTTTGTTTGTTGATGGAAACACGAGTATCAATGTCTTCTTGAAAGCGCTTTTTGGTAGCAGAGGCTAATGCAAGCTCAAGCGCCAAAAAAATAATATCTTTTTCGACCGCCTTTTCATGTGCTAATGCATCTACCAGCAGTAAAATTTCTCGGCTCATAGTTCTCCATTCCAAGCTAATGCGGTTAAAGTTTTGGGACCAAGCGAGCTTTCATGAGGTTGCTCAATTCAAAATCCAATAATTCCCCTTCTACTTCAAGTTTAATTGCACCATGATTCACTTCCCGCAAGATTCCTATAAAATTTCTTTGCCCTTCAATTGGGATACGCAGTTTTAATTTGATGGTTTCTTCTTTAAAACGAATGAAATCAGATTCCTTTCGTAACGCTCTATCTAATCCGGGTGACGATACCTCCAGACGACCATAATCGATATTTTCAACCGTCAATAACCTCGACAAATGATTGCTTATAGTGACACAATCATCAATATTAATGCCTTCACTTTTATCTACGAATATTCTTAACAATCTATTATGCCCAGACTGTTCCAACTCAACCAGCTCGTAACCCATTCCCTCAAGAGTTGATGCTATTAACGCTTCCAGTTCCATGGTCAACTACAAATAAAAAATGGGCTACAAAGCCCATCATCAATTATTCCTTTATAATTATTTCGCGTCCGAATTTTATCAAAAAAATGAAGGTTAGGAAATATAATCTTTTCTTTGTGGCGGTCTAATAATTTTGCACACAATTTGAAGTTGTAGTACGAGTAACTTTAAAGTATCAACGTTTTTGTCTTCGTGTCTCCAACCACTTTCGTATAAATCTTGCCACCACGCTGCAATATGCCAAACACAGCAACCTTGCCCGCAGTAGCTCTAACTCAAGCTTAGTCAGCGGCTTCTGATGCTTGTCACTCTAGCAAAGCTCTCGTTATTTGTGGGCATTAACCCAGTTCTTTAGTGTTGAGTTGGGTAACGATAATTGTTTTGCTACTTCAACAAGAATTTAGCTGTAGTGGTAGTGAGAAATATCAAAATGACAGTTGTTGCATGTCATTTTGGTAGAAGAGACTTCTGCATCACTGTTTCTTTGAGCTTTTCTGTTCATTTCTATAATAATTAAATCAAATGATTAGAGACTTCGCGTATTCGATAAAGCCAGTTATGCAGAGGTCTCTGATAGTTATCTGTTGAAATAACCTATTAATCCCTTTTAATTAAGTTTCCTAGTAAAGATTCCGTCGACATTGGTTCATAACTTGCTGCTCGCAAAACTGGAATCAGTTACTCAGCAAGCAATATGCAATCTGATACAGGGGAAATTTACTATGCTCACTTCATTTTATTTAAATATAAATCGCAGGATGTTGGGTTTTCTTGCGATTATTCTTATTACGTTATCCTTCAATACTCATTCCGTTGCGTCGGATGAGTTATCTGGTGAGCTGGATGTGATTCACAAGGATGATTTTGAAAGTCATATGCACCTCGAAAATGATTATTTTTTACGCGATGACAACGGTATAGATTGGTATCAATTACATTTTGACCGTTCACCACCGGGTCATCTGCGAAGTGGGCAGCGTATTCGCGTTAAAGGTCAAGTCAATGGTCGAAAATTCCGTGTCGAAAGTCTGGAAGAGCAAAGCCCCCCGAATAATAAGGATAAAAGTAACAGCTCTGGAGCTTATTCCACGACAACGGACTCTGCTACAGCGATGGATGCTATGGCGATTGACGAACGCAAAGCGGTCGTTATTTTAGTGGATTTATCCAACGCGAAAACCGGTTCTTATACGACTCCAGCGCAAGTGGCTGGAAAAATGTTTACCGATATCCGCTCAGTCGATGGCTTATATCGTGAAGCTTCATTGGGAAAAACCACTTTTCCGGCAGATACCGATGGAAACGGCAGTCCGGATGTGTTCGGACCATTTACAGTCAGTTATGACAACTCCACCTGCGATTACTATAGCTGGGCCTATGCTGCGGAAGCGGCTGCGCAACTGGCCGGCATTGATCTTTCACTGTACCGCCATCGTGTTTTTGTGCTCCCAAGTTACAGTTCATTACCGGCTTGCGGTTGGGCCGGTGTTGCCAACGTAGGCTGCGGTACTTTTTGTCGAGCCTGGGTTGCAGAAGCTAACTCAGGTCAGGTTTATGCACATGAACTAGGACACAATTTGGGTATGGCGCATGCCGGTACCGATCCTGAAAATGATGGTGTCATCAATAATGCTTACGGCGACTACTCAGATACAATGGGTTCGTCTCGTAGTTGGAATTTATTTAATGCAGGTCACATGGACCAAATGAGTTGGTACGCCAATATTCCGAACGCCGTATCAACGATAACATCGAGTGGCACTTTCAATTTAGCTGCAATAGGACAGGATCCGGCTAATGTTATCGGTACACCATTCATGCTTAAAATCGCCAAACCGAACACCAGCGATTTATATTATTTGTCCTACCGCCAACCAATTGGTAATTACAACCAATTATCGACCACTTACACCAAAGGAATTAATATTCACCGCTACAGAGGATCGGGCTATGCGGCGACCACGCATATTAAGACGCTAATTGACGGAGAAACGTTTACCGATAGCACCAATGGTATTTCTTTCACGCAGGTATCTCAAGGTAATGGTTTCGCAACGGTACAAATCAGTTACGGTTGCGCAGTCAATACACCTGCCGTATCCATTTCGCCTGCGACACTGGCCACATCGCTTGGAAGTAGCGCCAATTTCACGATCAACGTAACTAATAAGGATGTCAGCGGTTGTGGCAACACCACTTTCGCGCTTAATTATACCGGTGGGGTCGTTGGCGGTTCGCTGAGTACCCCCAATTTGACGCTGTCTCCTTCACAAACGGGCAGTAGCACTCTCACCGCAAACACCTCTTTAAGCGAAGGTAGTTATTCTTTATCCGTAATTGTTACTGACAGCGATGGTAAAGCACCGCAACATCTCACCAATGGCCAAGGCAATGCGACGCTGATCATCGACAATACACCGCCAAGCGTGCCTACCAGTTTGAGTGGTTCGGTTAACAGACAGGGTAAAATCATGCTGTCTTGGCAAGCTTCAAATGATGCACTCTCAGGTATCGCTGGTTATTCGATCTACCGCAACAATGAGTTAATTGGAGAGGCATCTAGCAACAGTTTTGCAGATAGCACTGCCGTAGCAGGTGTTAGTTATGAATATGTCGTAACCGCTCGCGATGCTGCAGGCAATAAATCATCGGCATCCAACACTATTCTTATCATTGCTGGCAGTAAAGGGGGCGGTGGAAGAAAGTAAAATCAATTTAATAAGGGTTTAAAAATAGAAACAGGACTCCAGCTATCGCTTGGAGCCCTGTTTTATTAAAGTTTTTTATCAATGGTGTTGCGTTCCGTATTAATTAAGACCACAACAATTTGCTAACAAATTGATTACTGATTAGTAACTGGACATGCAACTACACTTTCAACATCTGCATGTACACCATAGAAATTATATGCAGGCACTTCAATAGTTGTCGAACTTCCCTCGGCGACTTTTACCCAAGGAAATGAACCTGGTATTGGCGTGATTCCTTTCGGTTCAAGATCGTAGCCATTAACATGAACGTTATTAGCGTATTGACCTTCCACATCATTAACTGGCTTCATGCGGAATCTCCAACCTTCATTAAGTGTAATGGTGATCGTAACTTTACCATCGACAATCGCTGAAAAGTTCACTGTACCGGCCAATTTAGTTTGACCTGCATAGAAATTTACTGTTTTATTGGGTTCGTAAGCGGTATAAGTTCCCCAATTACCTCTAGTCAAATATCGACTACCTGCGCCCCATGCGGTATCACTTGTATAACATACGGGCGGTTCTTGTGGATCAGGATTCCAGCAAAAAGTAAGATTACTGAGACCCGCATTCCCCGTACTTGAATTTACTGGCGATGCAAGACCGGAATCGCCATTAAGCGGAGTAAAGTAATAATATACATTGGCTGCCGCGCTACCTTTAACGATTGCTGCGCCGACGGGACCTCCCGTGCTCCACCATTCAACATAAGTACCGTCTGTGACAGTGACATTGATTGTCGTATTGGCGCAACCTTCTTTACCACTAATATCTACGAAGGTAGCAAAAAGTCCGTTATAACTTACTCTTTGGCTATAACACTGAAAATGCGTTGCATTGGGAAGAGTCGCGAACCCTACCTCGCCACACGTACGATTTCCGCCTGGATTTGCACCCTGGATAATATACGGGGTTATTCCTTTATCTGAAATTGGCGTGCTTGCTGTTCCATTCACACCAGTAGGAATTTCAGCAACTGCGCTACCATTTATTGCCAATGCCAATACCGACGTTAGCAACGCTTTTCTCAAACTATGTTGTTTCATCACTCCCTCCTCATTTAGAATTTAACATACTTACCTTGCTTCATTATAGATAGCCTTTCTGTAAAGCCTCCCTCCACGGAAACACTGACATCGCTTGCACAATCGATAGTTGCAATGAGTGGCGTTCAGAAATTCAGTTTTTGTGTATTTTTGAATATCCCTCGTTTCCCTATGCGCCATTCGCCTTGCATTTCATCGCATGCGCCAAACCAATGAGTGCTTGCTTAGCTTTTACTCGAAGTACCACCTCCTTTATTACTGCTAACATAATCCTACGGTGAGAAGTTTTAGGCCATTCCCCAAAAGGGGGAGGAAGATCATTTAATGAATTGATTTCGATAAATTTTATGTGACGTTGCTATCCGACTGCTTATCTCATATTTGTTTGCGAAAAATAACGCGTAATCAACTCAACGCGGTTACGACTACCGGTTTTCCGAAAGATATTTTTTATATGTTTTTTAACCGTTTCTGGACTGACCGAGAGTTGCAACGCTATTTGTTTGTTGGCTAGTCCTTTGATCAACAGAGTAACGATTTTCTGTTCACTCGGTGTTAGATCGAGACAATTCAACAATGAACTAATGTAGGGATATTGAGCAGAATAAAAATCAAATATTCGGCTTATTAACTGATGAGGCAACCAGAGTTCTCCTCGATGAATGGTAGTAATGGCTTTTACGAAAAATTCCCGCGAAACATTGGTAGGCAGTAGTCCAACTATGCGGCATTCGATAATTTCTCGGCTGAGATCTGGCAGACAATGGTCGTGCAGCAAGATAATTTTGCAGTTAGGCGCGATGTCTCGTATTGTGCGCAGTTGTTGTTGAAGCGCCGAAAGGACGATCGGAGCGGTGTCAATTAATATTAAATCACAGTCGACTGCTTCTAGTTTGTCATGGGAGATTCCAGCGACATGAAAGAGAGTGTAGCAAGAAGTATCAATGACGGATGATTTCTCGACATAACCACGCAATCGCTCAATCAAGTCTTGCTGTTTGGTGACGACGCACAACTGCAGCGTGTCTTGAGAGGTTACGTCCACTGGCGAGGTTTGTTGCGAACGCATGGATTCCACATGGGACAATGGATTTATGCGCAATAGTGTGAATGGATTGCGACGATCCTGCCTGCGTCGTTCGTTTCGAGCTCGTCCGGACCATGTCTGAGAGTTACGTCGGTCATTCAGTCGCTGCCGCCGGTCTTGCTGGCGTCGTTCGGGAAAAGGAGAATTCGAAAGCGTTGAGCACAGTGATCTTTTTTTGGCGAATTGTGCGCAAATAGTCGATTTTAATTTTGAGTACATAACCCGAATACCTGAGATACAAGCTGTCAACAGCGTTTCACAAAATGCACGCATTATTCCAGATTATGTTCGCCGATGCACTTTTATTGCAGCGAGAACGAACTAAAGGGTTTTAGTATTAAGACCTCTGAATAACTCTGTGTTTTTGAGTTTTTTAGATCACTGTCGGTACTTTCGGAATTGATAAATTAAACACTTACCAATCTTGTGCCATCGAGATAATCAGTTGTGCAGAGGTCTTTGCAACAAAAAAATTGATAGGATTTGTTATTTCCAATATCATGGAAATATGGAAATAAATATTGCGATTAAAGCACTGACCGCCCTAGCACAAGAAACTCGCTTGACGATATTTCGGACGCTAGTACAGGGTGGCGAATCCGGGCTTGCGGCGAGTCAACTTGCCAAGGAATTGAATATCCCTAATGCAACGTTATCCTTTCACCTGAAAGAGTTGACGCATGCAGAGCTGGTCATTGCTCGGCAGGAAAGCCGCTTTATTTATTATTCGCCAAATTTCGCAACCATGAATGGGTTATTGCACTATCTCACCGAGAATTGTTGTGCCGGAGTTCCATGCAGCCCGCATGAAGTTTGCTGTGCTGAAAACGACGCGCCAACAACAACTGCCATTGATTCAACACAGGAGACAACATAATGAAACGTTTTCATATCCATATCGCTGTCGATAACTTGCAGGAAAATATCCGCGTTTACTCGGCGCTTTTCGGCATCGCGCCATCGGTCAGTAAGCAAGATTATGCCAAGTGGATGCTGGATGATCCATTACTAAATTTCGCGATTTCCGCAAGAGGCGCAAAACCAGGGTTGGATCATGTGGGAATTCAGGTTGACTCGGAAGAAGCATTAAACGAAATGAATCAACGATTGGCTCAGGCCGGTTTGCTTGCTGTGGCACAGCAGAATGCGCAATGTTGTTACGCATCGTCAAACAAATACTGGACCGTCGATCCGCAAGGTATCGCTTGGGAAGCATCCACACGCTGACGACAATTCCGGTATTTGGGCAAGATACCGCCATTTCCACTACAACCAAAAACTGTTGTGGAGCCTAATCATGGATGTACTATTCCTTTGCACCGGAAATTCCTGCCGTTCCATTCTTGCAGAAGCTACTTTCAATCATCTTGCACCCGAAGGTTGGAAAGCAATGAGCGCAGGCAGCAAACCGACCGGAAAAATTCATCCACGCTCACTTGCCCTGCTTGAACGCGAAGGTATTGCAACCGAAGGGCTTTGTAGTAAATCGTGGGATAACTTGCCCGCTACGCCGGGCATTGTCATTACCGTGTGCGGCAATGCGGCCGGTGAAACCTGTCCCGCTTATCTGGGGCCGGCGCTACGCTCGCATTGGGGGGTCGATGATCCCGCCGAAGCCACTGGATCCGAGGAAGAGATCAATGCGGCATTTACGCAGGCTTATCGAACTTTGCGTGAGGGCATCGAGGCTTTTTTATCACTGCCACTTGATGATTTGCAGCAAAATCCTTCTGCCTTCAGGACGAAACTGGATAGTATCGGCATTATGAAATTTAAGCAAACACACGCAAAATGATCACTACGGAGCAAGACACGATAGCAATGGACGTATATTGATATGCTAATTGCCCTACTCATTTTCATCTTAACCCTTACGTTGGTTATCTGGCAGCCGCGCGGCCTCGGTATTGGTTGGAGTGCTCTGCTTGGTGCTACCGCTGCATTACTTTTTGGCGTGGTGCAACTCAGTGACATTCTGGTGGTGTGGCATATTGTCTGGAACGCGACAGCAGCTTTCATTGCTATCATTATTATCAGCCTGATACTCGACGAAGCGGGGTTCTTTGAGTGGGCAGCATTGCATGTAGCCCGCTGGGGGCGTGGTAATGGGCATTTATTATTCGCCTACATTGTATTACTGGGTGCAGCGGTTTCCGCATTGTTTGCTAACGATGGCGCAGCCTTGATTCTAACGCCAATTGTCATGGCGATGTTACTCGCACTTGGGTTTAGTCCAGCGGCTACGCTTGCTTTCGTCATGGCAGCGGGTTTTATTGCCGATACGGCCAGCTTGCCGTTTGTGGTATCTAATTTGGTTAACATCGTCTCGGTTGATTATTTCAGGATCGGGTTTGCCGAATATGCTGGGGTAATGATTCCGGTCAACATCGCTTCGGTAGTAGGAAGTTTGGGCGTGCTTTTCCTTTACTTTCGCCGCAGTGTTCCGGCTGGCTATGATGTCAGTCAACTCAAGGCACCCAGTGAAGCAATACGAGATTTGGCAACGTTTCGTGCTGGCTGGGTGGTGCTGGCATTGCTGCTAATCGGCTTTTTTGGTCTCGAATCTTTGGGGGTGCCCATCAGTCTTGTTGCCGCTGTCGGCTCGCTCATATTGTTCGCGGTGGCAGCGCATGGTCATGTGATTAATACGCGTAAGGTAGTACGCGAAGCGCCGTGGCAAATCGTTATTTTTTCACTGGGCATGTATTTGGTGGTGTATGGTTTGCGCAATGAAGGCTTGACCGGATATATTACCGGTCTGCTTGATGTTTTCGCCAGTTATGGCGTGTGGGGAGCCACGCTCGGCACCGGTTTTCTGGCCGCCTTCTTATCGTCCATCATGAACAATTTGCCGACGGTGTTGATCGGCGCATTGTCGATCGACTCAACCAGCACTACCGGTGCAATCAAGGAAGCAATGATTTACGCCAACGTAATCGGTTGTGATCTGGGACCAAAAATCACGCCGATTGGCAGCCTAGCAACTTTGTTGTGGTTGCATGTATTGGTGCGGAAGAATATGGTTATCACGTGGGGATATTATTTCCAGGTGGGGATTGTGTTGACTGTGCCAGTATTGCTTGTCACACTAGCTGCCCTCGCTATGTGGCTGAGTATTCAATGAGATAACATTGCAAAAAATTCAACGTAATCGCGAAAGCCTGAAAGAGAATTAAATTGTATCTTAACTTTGTTAGAGTAACTTGATAGGAGAATCAAAATGACAACCATACAGATATTTGACCCTGCTTCATGCTGTAGCTCAGGCGCTTGCGGTGCAGATGCTGATCGTGAGCAAATCAACTTTTCCGCTGATGTCGAGTGGACCAAACAACAAGGCGCTGCTATTGAGCGCTTTAATCTGGCGCAACAGCCGATGGCTTTTGCGGATAATTCGACAGTGAAGGCATTCTTGGAACGCTCCGGTGCTGAAGCGTTACCATTGATTCTCGTGGATGGAGAAGTGGCGTTGGCAGGCCGCTATCCGAATCGCAACGAGCTTGCACGCTGGACTGGCGCGGCTGTGGAAGAAAAAACCGAAGAATCCAGTTGCTGTGGTGGTTGTTGCTAAGGAAACACTTGCATGGCCCCCCGTTTTGCAAGCGCTGATGTAAGAAACACAAGGTTCGATTGCGCACTGTAAGAATTCGAATCAATGATTTTTAATGCAGAACTGAGTATCGCTCTAAAAAAACTCGGGCATCCTAATTCCCAGCCATAACATCAACAAGAAAATCATGGCGATACCAATTCCAATGGTGCCAATCAGCATGCCGAAGAGGATTGTCATGCCATCACGGTTGACTAGTCCTAAAGACATGACCAAAATTCCCATACCGGGGAGGAAATTGGTCAGCGGTAATGGTATCGCAATGGATATTGCAAATACGAAAGCAAAAAAACCAATAAATCTTTCCCAAGTTTCTGCCCTAATATTAATCAAGCGCGGCTGCATGTATTTTTCTATCTTTTTCAGCCAAGGATCAGCTTTGGTGAGCGCTTTTTCCAGAGTCGATTTCTCTATCCTTTTGCACTCCAACCAGGCAGGCAACCAAGGTGCGCGCATAGCGAAAATCATTTGTAGCGAAAAAATAAATAAGGGTACTGAAAATAGGGTCGTGTAGCCTGGTGGTGTCGGTATGGGCAAGCAAATCGGTATGGCGGCGATCGCCATCAAAATGCCAAATCCCCGTTCATGCAAGGCGTTTTTGATCTCTCCAACGGAGATCGATGCATTTTTCTGCTCCATAACCACTTGTGCCAGATATTCCGAAGTGGGTTTTTCTTTATTGTCTTGATTATCTTGAAGAGTCATAACGTGAACTTCGGAGGATTACGGATAACTTTTGTTATATTATTCATAGCGAAACGCATCGACGGGTTTTAATGAGGCTGCTTTTTTTGCCGGATAAAAGCCGAAGAAAATGCCTACCGCAGAGGCAAATAAAAAAGCAAGCCCCACCATTCCTAACGTAATGACAATCAGCATATCAGCGACCTGACTGATGACCCAGGCGCCGCCGATGCCGATCAATAGCCCCAGCAATCCCCCCATGATGCAAATCATCATTGCTTCTAGTAAAAATTGCGTGAGAATCGCTCGTTGATTTGCGCCAATAGCCATGCGGATGCCGATTTCACGAGTACGTTCGGTAACCGATACCAGCATGATGTTCATAATGCCGATGCCCCCAACTAATAGCGATACCGAAGCAATCGCTCCCAAGACGATGGACATGATTTTTGCGGCGTCGGTGGCGACATCGGCGATTGCTGTTAAATTGCGCACGGTAAAATCGTTTTCCTTGCCTTTGCCGATTCGATGGCGCTGTCGTAACAATTGGGTAATTTCGATTTCGGCAATATCCATGTCATCAGCGGATTTTCCCTGCACTAACATATAACGTATCGAACCAGGAAAAGGATTGCCGATGATTTGTCGTTCACTGGTGGTGATGGGAATAAAAATGTTGTCATCTTGATCGCGCCCGCTTAGGCTTTGCCCCTTCGCCATTAATACGCCAGCGACCAAAAAAGGTCGATTGGTGATGCGAATGGTTTTTCCGATAGGATCTTCTTCACCGAAAAGATTTTTTGCGGTTATGGATCCAAGAACCACGACGCGAGCGGCTGAGCGCATATCCGAATCGGTGAAGATAGTGCCGGAATCCATTTTCCAATTACCGACTGTGAAATAGTCGGGCGTTGTGCCTGTGACTATTGTGCTCCAGTTTTTTGCTGCATAATTGAGTTGCACCGTACCAGAAGTAACCGGGGCCGTTGCACTGACTGACGCTAATTCAGCAATGGCATGGGCATCGTTGATGGTAAGCGTGCGCACGCTACCACTTCCAAAACTGAATCCGCCCGATGACGTTGCGCCAGGGACAACAATAAACAGATTACTTCCCATCGCCGCAATCGTTTCAGTGATTTTGGTCCGCGCGCCTTGGCCAATCGACAGCATTAATACCACGGCGGCAACGCCAATGATCATTCCTAGCATGGTTAATCCGGTGCGCAGTCGATTCTGACGCAAAGCACCCAAAGCTTCAGAGAAGATCGCAAATAGATTCATTACTCAAGCCTCAACGAAATTGAAAAGGATTTAGTATTTAAATAGCGCGATCTAAATATTGTTTTTATCAACGATAACACGACCATCTTTTAGGATAATTAACCGTTTCGCATAAGCAGCGATATCATCTTCGTGCGTCACCAACACAATGGTCATTCCTTGTTCCTGGTTAAGCTTCTGAAACAACTGCATAATTTCCTGGCTAGTTTGCGAATCCAAATTGCCGGTAGGTTCATCAGCCAAAATCAATGGTGGATTGTTAATTAACGCGCGGCTGATCGCAACACGTTGTTGTTGTCCGCCTGAAAGTTGATTGGGTTGATGTTGAGCAAATTTCTCTAGACCAGTACGTCGTAATAGTTCTAACGCACGCTGGCGGCTTTGCGTGCGATTGATGCCAGCATAAAGCAGCGGCATTGCAACATTATCCAAAGCGGTCATGCGCTTGAGTAAATTAAACCCTTGAAATACAAAGCCGATGCGCTGATTACGAATATGCGCGAGTTGATCGTTGGATAAGGTGGAGATATTTTCGCCAGATAACCAATAAGAACCCTCACTAGGAGTATCAAGGCATCCCAAAATGTTCATTAATGTCGATTTCCCGGAGCCGGATTGTCCCATGATCGCGACAAACTCACCGTATCGAATCGATAAATTGACATCAAACAAAACCGGATTGGTGATGGTCTGTCCATGCGCGTCTTGCAAGCTGTAGCTTTTGCCTAAATGTTCGATGCGAATCAATGAATCGATAGAGTTATTCATCGCTATCGATGTCATTAGAAAACACGCAATTTGAATTTGCTCTCAGCTTCTTTTTTATCGACGATTTCGCTAATAATGACGACGTCACCCTCAGCAATTTCTCCATTGATAATTTCGGTGAAATTACCATCAGTGATTCCTGTGGTGATAGAAACAGCTTCAGCCTGCTCTTGCATCAAGCGGTAAACGCGTGATGTACTCGATGATGTGGGTTTATTAGATTTCTCAGCTTCTTCCGATCCTTTGGGTTGAAAACGTAAGGCGGCGTTCGGTACACGTAGAACGGCTTTGCGCTGGGTGACCACAAAATGAATATTGGCGGTCATGCCTGGTAGTAACGTACCATCTTCATTATCCACCATCGCCACGACGTTATAAGTCACGACGTTTTCTTGAATGGTGGGATTCAACCGCACTTGTTTCACCGTTCCATTGAATTTACGAGTTGGAAACGCATCAACCGTAAATTGTATGACTTGATCGACATGCAGTTGACCGATATCGGCTTCTGCTACGCTGATGTTGATCTGCATTTGCCGCAGATCTTTGGCGATTTTAAATAGCGTCGGTGTTTGGAAGCTGGCCGCAACAGTTTGACCAATATCAACATCGCGCGCAATAACTACACCTGAAATCGGTGAACGAATGACAGTGTAATTGAGATTAGCTTCGTCTCGCGTGACTTGCGCTTTATTGATCGAAACTTGCGCACGCGCCGCTTCGACTTCTTGTTCCGCAATTTCTAATGCTTCAGGAGAAATAAAGCCTTGTTGATTTAAAAGACGTTGACGTTTTAGCTTGCTTTCAGCCATTCTGAGTCCAACCTGAGCATTATTCAAATTAGCTTTAGCTTGTTGAAATTGTGCTTTAAGTAGAGCTGGATCAAGCTCAGCCAATATCTGGTTGGTTTGTACTTGATCATTATGATCCGCATACAAGCGCAACACAGTACCTGAAACTTGCGTACCGACATTAACGACGACAACGGGTGTTACCGTGCCATTGGCTGAAATGGTTTGGGTAACGTCACCGCGTTCAACCGTGCGAGTCTTATAAATGCTTTTGCCCACCTTTTTGCTATCCGTAAAATACCAATAGCCTGCTAACGCAGAGAAAAATAATACCAGTAAGATAATTTGTTTGCGAGTGATTGTAAGCATGTAACCCTAGTGAACAGCTATCGACAATAGCTGCTCGTCAATGATTCAGAGGACGAAAATTGGTTATAAATTCTATTTTCTGCTTTCTTTTTACCGGTGTTTAAGAGTGACGTTCTATTGCCCTATTTTGATGCTTAGTCACGTCGAGAATGTGCGTTGCACCATGCCGGGAGCAATGCACAAGCATTTTATCATCAATTAACGTATTCCTCTTTGTGGGCAGATTTACACTTGTGTGTTGTTTTGATTAATCTGCAATATAATCCAGCGTATAATCGTTTGCAGACCTAAATAACCGATTTTTTTAGATAAAAACAATTAAAAATATTATTTTATGACTCAGGAAGATTCTTCACTCGTCATTCAGGACGAGAACCAGATTATTGCCGAACGGCGTACTAAATTAAGTGAATTGCGTTGTGCTGGTAATGCGTTTCCCAATTCCTTTCGGCGTGAACATTTAGCGGAAAAATTGCATCAGCAATTCGATAAGCTCTCCAAAGAACAGCTTGAAGCTGATGTTATTGCTGTGAAAGTGGCAGGACGGATGGTTCTTAAGCGGGTAATGGGCAAAGCCAGTTTTGCAACCATTCAAGACATGAGTGGACGGATTCAGTTATATATTTCCGATGATCTTACGGGAGCAAGTGTTCATTCGGCCTTTAAGCAACATGATCTGGGTGATATTTTGGGGGCGCATGGTAACTTATTCAAGACCAAAACCGGAGAATTATCGATCCGTGTCACTCATTTGGAGCTTCTGACAAAATCGTTGCGTCCCTTGCCAGAAAAATTTCACGGCTTGACCGACCAAGAGCAAAAGTATCGGCAACGATATTTGGATTTGATTACGAATGAAGAAGCACGCAAAACATTTATCACACGCTCGAAAGTCATTCAGGGCATTCGTGAATTTTTGGTTGCGCGAGATTATCTGGAAGTCGAAACCCCGATGATGCATCCTATTCCGGGTGGCGCTTCTGCCCGGCCTTTTGCCACACATCACAATGCTTTAGACATGGAACTTTACTTGCGCATTGCGCCTGAATTGTATCTCAAGCGTTTGGTCGTAGGCGGTATGGAAAAAGTTTTTGAAATCAACCGGAATTTTCGCAATGAAGGTATTTCCACGCGGCATAATCCTGAATTTACCATGTTGGAATTTTATGAAGCCTATCAAGATTTTACTTATTTGATGGATTTGACTGAAAAAATGTTCGTTGATGTGGCGCAGAAAGTTCTTGGTACGACAATAGTTACTTATCAGGGCAAAGACATTGATTTGGCAAAACCTTTCCTGCGATTGACGATTACGCAAGCTATTCAGAAATTTCACCCAACTTATACCGATGCGCAATTATGCGATCGTGGTTTTCTGATCGACACGTTGGAATCACTCAAAGTTCATTACAGCACTCAAGACGGTATTGGCGGGTTGCAGTTATCGCTATTTGACGAAACGACCGAGCATTTATTGTTCGAGCCCACCTTCATTGTTGACTATCCGGCGGAAGTTTCGCCGTTGGCACGTCGCAATGATAACAATGCAGACATTACCGATCGTTTTGAACTTTATATTGCGGGACGTGAAATAGCCAACGGATTCTCAGAATTGAACGATCCGGAAGATCAAGCAAGACGCTTTCAGGAGCAAGTCAAGGCCAAAGATGCTGGTGATGCAGAAGCCATGCATTATGATGCTGATTACATTCGAGCATTGGAGTATGGACTACCTCCAACAGCGGGAGAAGGTATCGGTATTGATCGTTTGGTGATGCTATTGACTGACAGTCCGAGTATTCGTGACGTTATCTTGTTTCCGCAACTAAGAAAAGAAGATTAACAACATTAACAACATTCGCCAGCGTTACCTTAAAAGTATTACCGCAGACTGATAATAGACCAGTTATTTTGTTCGGCATGATTTTTTAAGGTAGCGTCTGGATCTACCGCAACCGGATGCGTGACTTTGCCCAATAAAGGCAAATCGTTCAGTGAATCACTGTAAAACCAACTGCGCAGAAAGGATAGCCAAGTCAAGTTGTGGGCATCAAGCCATTGTTCTAATCGGTCTATTTTGCCCTCACGAAACGAGGGTATGCCAGTAACTTTTCCAGTAAATTCGCCTTTTTTCTGCTCTGGCTCTGTGGCGATCAAATGTTCAATTCCTAGTAATTGTGCAATCGGTGCGGTGACAAAGCTATTAGTGGCAGTGATGATAATACACAAATCACCATCTAATTGATGCCGCTCAATCAGTGCGCGCGCGCCTGGCGCGATGATGGGCACGATTTTTTTCTGTACGAATTCCGTCCGCCATGTTTCCAATTGCAAACGTGAGTGCCGTGCCAATGGTTTGAGCTGAAAATCCAGAAATTCATAAATATCTAAGGTACCGTCTTTGTATTGCTCGTAAAACTCAATATTTTTTGTTTCATGCAGCTCACGATCGAGTGCTTTTTTCTCAATCAGAAATTGCGCCCATTGGAAATCACTGTCACCCGCAATTAATGTGTTATCCAAATCAAATAATGCTAAATTCATGCAGACACCTGTAATAATTCTCGTAACAAAGGAACGGTAATATGTCGTTGATTGGCGAGCGAATAGCGATCAAGCGCATCAATGATCAACATCAGCGAAGACAGATCGCGTCGGCCGTGCCGCAACAAATAGAGGCATACGTCTTGTGACAAATGAAAGCCGCTACTGGTGGCGTGCTGTTTGAGTGCGTGTATTTTTTCTTCTTCGCTTAATTCATGAATCTGATACACCAACCCCCAGCCTAGTCGCGTCACTAAATCTTGCCGCATATCTAAATATTTGGGCGCAGATGATCCGCTGACTAAGAGAACAGCGTCACTTTCATCGCGCAATTGATTATACAATTTAAATAATTCGGCTTGACCCGAAGCATTGAGTTCGTCGATGTCATCAATGGCTACGCAAATAACGTCATTTGGGGTTACAAATTCATGATGCTTACCAGCAGAAAAAAATACCGCAACTTGATTGTTCGTTTTAAAGGCAGCAACCATCGCTTGCAGTAAATGGCTTTTGCCACATCCGGCATCACCCCAGATATAGACAAAACGTTCTTTTTCTTTTCGCGCAAGGACGGCTCTTAACAATTGCAGCAGTTCTGCATTGCGCCCAATCAGAAAATTATCCAAAGTAGGCGCAGATGGCGCTTGGATATCGAGCGGTAGTTGTTTGCCTAAATCAGCGTATGCGGAATTCATTGGTATTATTGATTGCGATTATCGACATAAAGGCCGCTTTCCAGGTAATGCTGATGCAAATGTCGCCACCATACCAGAAGCACGGCGCTGACTGGCAAGGCCAGAAGAATTCCAAAAAAACCAAATAATTGCCCAAAGGCAAGCAAGGAAAAAATGACCATCACAGGATGCAATCCAATGCGATCTCCCACTAGCCAAGGAGTGATCACCATGCCTTCAATCAATTGACCCATGCCAAATACGACCCAAACATAGATAAGCCCAGTCCAGTCTTGAAATTGCATGAGGGCGGCTAGCGTTGCTAAAGTTAATCCAACAATCATGCCAAGATAAGGTACAAATACCAAAATACCAGCGATCAGACCGATTGGAAGAGCAAATTCCAAGCCGACAAACCATAATCCGGTGATGTAGAAAATACTCATCAATACGATTACGGCCAGCTGCCCGCGTAAAAATTCGGCCAATATTTTATCGGTTTCATAGGCCAACACTGAAATTTTGTCGTGCCAATACCGTGGAATCATTTCATCAATCAACTTGACCAGTTGATCCCAATCTCGCAGCATGTAAAACAACACAACCGGAACGAGCAGTAAATTGACCATGAATTCAACAATTGCCATGCCACCGACAGTTAAGGAGGGCAAAATTCTAGCAGCAACCCCCCCAGCACTTCTCCAATGATCTGTTATAGCCTGTTTTAGCGCATTCAGGTCGAGTTGCAAATTGACATCCAAACGCGTTTCGATGAGCGGTATCACATGGGTTTTGATGATATCGATATAAATGGGTATTTTGTTGCTTAATTGACGAATTTCTTTTTCGATCAATGGCACCATGATGAGTATCAAGGAGGCCAATAGTCCTGTGAGCAATACCATCACCAAAATAGTGCCCAATGCGCGCGGGACTTTATAGTTTTCTAAGCAGGTAACTATGGGATTGCAAATATAAGCAATTACCGCAGCTAATAAAAAAGGCGTCAATATAGGGCTGAGCAGATACACTAAACCGCCCGACACGCAAGCAAGCAGCAGCCACCAGAGATAATTCGAATTATTCTTGTTCGTGCTATTGGTCATGAATACTTCATTATCCCGCTTTGGCTTTTAATGCATGCGTCGCGAGGTTTTTTCCTAAATCCCAAATGGAACCAGGAACTTGATGGGTGTCGGCAATCGTTTTGGTAAAAGCGGCGATAATATGATCGACGTCTTTTTGCGTTAGGATCAATGGCGGTAGCAATTTGACGACATTCATACCGTGTCCAGCCACTTGTGTGAGAATGCGATGTTCTTTAAACAACGGAATAGTGATCATCTGACAAAATAATCCCTTATTAGCTGCTTCTAACATCATCCAAGCGGCTTTGAGGGACAAGCTGCTGGGTGGCTTAAATTCTACTGCGATCATTGAACCTTTGCCCCGTGCTTCTTTGAAAAACTCAAATTGTCCTTGGAGCAGGTTGAGTCGATCGATGATTTCGGAACCAATTTTGGCGCTGTTTTCCACCAACTTTTCAGTTTTGATAATTTCCAGACCGGCTAAACCGGCTGCCATTGCCATATTGTTTTTTGAGAAAGTCGATCCATGCACGACTGCCCGATCCATGCGATTAAACACGCTATCCATGATTTTTTGCGTTAACGCGACCGCTCCAACGGGAACGAACCCACCCGATAGTGCTTTTGCCATACAAATCATATCGGGTTTAACCCCCCAGTGTTCGACGGCCCAAAATTTTCCAGTGCGTCCCATCCCCGTTTGTATTTCGTCCGCAACGAACAAAGTGCCATATTGCTTGCATAATCGCTCAACTTCCGGCAAGTAGTGATCATCAGGAATGTTGACTCCTTTGCCTTGCACCGGTTCTACGATAAAGGCGGCGACGTCTTTATTACACAAAGCCTTTTCTAGAGCTTCGAGATCATTAAAAGGAACTGAGCCGCAGTCAAGAAGAAGTGGTCCAAAACCATCCTTGAAAATTTGCTCACCGTTTAAAGAGAGCGCACCCATCGTTAAACCGTGATAGGCATGGTCACAACAAATAATGCGATTGCGTTTGGTTTGGTAGCGCGCGAATTTTATTGCGGCTTCAACGGCTTCAGTGCCCGAATTGCAAAAGAAGACCCGCGATAAATTATCCGGCGTGGTGGTTAAAATTTCTTTTGCCAGCAGTCCACTCAAAACCGATACATCCAACTGCACTAAATCCGGCATTTCCAGCGATAAAACTTCTTTTAACGCATTGATAATGGTCGGATGATTTCGACCGAACGCATACACACCGAAGCCGCTTAATAGATCCAAGTATTCGTTATCGTGTTCATCATATAAATACTGACCTACCGCACGTTGATAGTTACGATCGTAACCGATGGTTTTAAGAACCCTGACCATCTGAGCATTTAAATAGCGTTCGTGCAACTCAAACTTGTCGGAACGGTGCTGTGATAACAAGTTCGTTATACTGAAAGACATGTAAGACCTCTAATGGAAAAACGCAGCATTGCAGAATCCTTGAATTGGTATTTCAAGAAAAATGATAGTATTGGGCAATAAAAAGCATAGCTAGGCACAAAATAGAATTGATTCCCAAAATATGTATCAGTATGTATCAGTGTTTTGAGTTGAGAAATGCTAAGGATTTTGTGTAGTATGTACCATTCCGAACATAGAACGATTTAAAAATTGATGCCATCATGTTGGGTAGAATTTTGAGCTAAAGTAAGTTGAATTACAACATATCGCGCTGTGTGTAACAAATGATTCTTTAGCAAATCGTATATTAACTGTTGTGAATAGATATCACCTTTATTATCCCAGATTGAATTTTGGGCCGATATTTTTTCTAACTTGCTATTTATCCAAATAAAACAGCATTACGATTAAAATAAGCACTGGTAATTTTTAGCTTTACACTACATTTTTAAAATTTAGGAATAAAACTTGTCTTCATTTGATTCTCAGCAGCCCGAACATTCGCATAAATCACCACTTTCTTATCGGGATGCCGGCGTCGATATCGATGCGGGTGACCGTTTAGTGGAAAATATCAAACCGCTGGCGAAAAAAACTTTGCGTCCGGAAGTATTAACTGGAATCGGAGGATTTGGCGCTTTATTTGAAATTTCAAAAAAATATCGCGATCCTGTATTAGTTTCCGGTACGGATGGCGTTGGCACCAAACTTAAATTGGCTTTTGAACTCAATCAGCATGACACAATCGGCATTGATCTCGTTGCCATGAGCGTGAATGATATTCTGGTACAAGGGGCTGAGCCATTATTTTTTCTTGATTATTTCGCGTGTGGTCAGTTGGACGTGGCAACTGCCACACAAGTAATCGGAGGTATTGCCAGGGGTTGTGAATTGGCTGGTTGCGCATTGATTGGCGGAGAAACAGCAGAAATGCCCGGTATGTATCCTGCGGGTGAATATGATCTGGCTGGGTTTGCTGTGGGTGTCGTAGAGAAACAACAGATCATTAGTGGTGCGACGATTCATACGGGTGACATCGTGTTGGGTCTTGCATCGAGTGGTGCGCATTCCAACGGTTACTCGTTGATTCGTAAAATTATCAGTAATCACCAAATAGATTTACAACAAGCATTGGATAAACGAACGCTGGCAGAGGTTATCATGGCACCGACGCGAATTTATGTGAAATCGGTGTTGGAATTACTTAAATATATTCCCGTTAAAGGTTTGGCGCATATCACCGGAGGAGGCCTGGTTGAAAATGTGCCACGAATTTTGCCCGAAAAAATGGCGGTAGTATTAAAAAAGGATTCCTGGCCTATGCCGGCTCTGTTTGAGTGGTTACAAAAAACCGGCAATGTGGCAGATCATGAAATGGCACGGGTTTTTAATTGCGGGATCGGGATGGTCATTATTCTTGCACCTGAGTTCGTGGAAAAAGCCATTCAGATACTACAGGATTTGGGTGAAACGGTTTGGCAAATTGGCCGTGTTGAGCCGCGCGAATCACATTCGCCTGTAAGATTCGGATAGTGGTTGCAAAACACCCATGAAAACACTGGTGATTTTAATCTCCGGTCGCGGAAGTAACATGCAATCATTGTTGGATGCCGATTTGAATGTGGATCGTCGAGTGGTCATCAGCAATAATCCCGATGCAGAAGGCCTGCGAATCGCGCAACGATACGGTGTCGAAACTTTTGTAATCAATCATCGTCAGTTTCCAGATCGGCAAACTTTCGATGCGGCGCTTGCAGAGAAAATAGCAATATTTCAGCCGAAATTGATTGCTTTGGCAGGGTTCATGCGTGTTTTAACCGATGAATTTGTGCAACGTTACCAGGATCGGTTGATCAATATTCATCCATCATTATTACCGGCTTTTCCTGGATTATCGACACATGCTCGTGCCTTGCGTGAAGGTGTTAAAATCCACGGTTGCACGGTGCATTTTGTAACGCCACAACTGGATCATGGTCCTATTATTATTCAAGCGGCTATTTCAGTGTTACCACAAGATACTGAAGCATCACTGTCACAGCGCGTTCTACAGCAAGAACACCGGATTTTTCCGCAAGCAGTGCGCTGGTTCATAGATGGGCAGCTCAAATTAACAAACGGTGTGGTTACAATAAACAATGCCAGCACCAGTAACATAACCCTTTATTCTCCGGGGCTCGTTGAATGAGGTTCTTAACATTCTTTTTTGGCTTATTCGCATTAAGTATTTCGGTATCCGCAGCCAATATTCCTATTCATATCGAATTGAACTACCAAGTTTCGACTGATATTGGGGATGGTGAAATTCAAGAAGTAATGGAAATCAAACACAATAAAAAAGGTAGCAGTTACGTGATCAATAGCGAAGCACAAGCAACTGGGGTTTTTAAAATCGTAGAGCCCAGCAGCTTGGTGCGTCATAGTGAAGGTATTTTGACCAAACAGGGATTGCGTCCCTTGAGGGCTTATGAAAGACACGGAAAAAAAGAACCCAATTCGGTAACATTCGATTGGGAGAATATGCACGTTACCTTGAAACATAAAGGGGAAGAAATCAAAGAAAAACTCCCTGCCGGGGCGATGGATCGCTTGAGCATGTCTTATAGCTTTATTTTTGTACCACCTCCAAAAGATTCATTGGAACGAACTGTCGTGCATAATGATCAAGTCAGATTGTCACACTATAAAATTACCCAAGAACCCTTAAAAACAGCGATTGGGGAACTCCATACCATTGTCGTTACGCGGCAAGAAGAACAAGGATCTAAATTGAAAAGAAAGATTTGGCTTGCACCGGACTACAATATGGTTCCCGTGCGAATTGTTTCGGTTGAGGAAAACGGTAGGGAAATCGACAAAATCATCACTCAAATTCACATACGTTACAGTAATGGCCATTGCTCTGAAAAAGCTTCTAAACCTGAAACGACTCAGAGACGACGATGCCATTGATTTCTTCTCAATTGAGTGCAGCCATTGCTGCAATGCGCGCATTGTTGCCGCTCGAATATCCTGCCGACGCAATTATACGGCGCTTCTTCCGTGACAATGCTATCCTTGGCGTGCAAGATCGTGCTTTCATTGCCGAAGTGGTGTTTGGTGTTTTGCGTCATCGTTTCTTTCTTGAACATTTGGCGAATCCCATTACGCCACGGGCGCTTGTTCTGGCATACCTGGTTAAATTTCATGGGTTAAATTTGAGAGAATTCGACACGCTAGCGAGCGAATCCGAAAAGAAATGGTTAGCGGAAATCAAAGCCATCAAAATTGATTCATTTCCATTGGCGGTACAAGCGGAATTTCCAGACTGGTTGGTAGAAAAGCTGAAAAATACTTTATCAGATGAACAAATTTTAGAGCTAGGTCTTGCACTGCAAAAACCTGCTCCACTTGATTTGCGCGTCAACACATTTTTGTCGAAACGAGAGGAAGTGATGGATGCGTTGCAGCAAGAAGGCATTGAAGCACAAGTCACCCCGTATTCGCCTTGCGGTATTCGTCTTGTTGGAAAGCCGATGATTAACCGCCACGCGTTATTTTTATCTGGAAAAATTGAAGTGCAGGACGAAGGTAGTCAACTGCTCGGTTATTTACTGGCGCCAAAACGCGGAGAAATGGTAGTGGATTTTTGTACTGGCGCTGGTGGCAAGGCGCTATTACTCGGTGCCTTAATGAACTCAAAAGGACGTTTATATGCGTTCGATGTTTCTGAAAAACGCTTGAGTAATTTAACGCCACGTTTTAAACGTTCGGGCCTATCGAATTTACATGTGCAACGTATTAATGACGAAAATGATAGTAAAGTAAAACGCTTATCGGGAAAAATCGATCGCGTGCTGGTCGATGCCCCGTGTAGTGGTATTGGTACGCTACGTCGCAATCCTGATTTAAAATGGCGCCAGTCTCCGCAAAGTATCGAAGAACTGAAAGTTAAGCAACGTGATATTCTCGCTTCTGCCGCAAGATTGTTGAAGCCGGGCGGACGTTTGGTTTATGCCACATGTAGTTTCCTCCGTGAAGAAAATCAGGACATCATCAATAGCTTTCTTGAAAAAAATCCTCAATTTACGGTGTTAAATGCGACTGAATTGCTTTCGCAACAAAAGATCGCCTTAGATACCGGAGAGTTTTTGCAAATCAATCCACAACAACACCAAACCGATGGTTTTTTTGCGGCTGCTTTGCAACGTAATACTTAGATCGTTAATTGGTTTTTTTGTGATTCATTCCATTGTAACAACGCTGGAAGAATGACAAGTACGCATATCAGCGTCGTCGATAATCCGATTGTCAGCAGCACTGTAAGAATTCCTAGCGTTGTTTACAGTATTTTTCGGAAAATACTGTATATGATGCAGATACACAAACGCACTTGCTTAACTTTATTAAACCACCAGGAAAGCTAGCGACTTTATCAAACCTGGTTGTGGAAGGTAACGCACCGGGCGGAACGCTTCAGGATGAACCGATCAGAGATTGATGATTTACTGAAACGCATTAGACGACAGGAATTTACTCCGCGTGAAGTAACCAATCAACGTGTAAGACATTGCAGTACGGCCTCAAACGCCTGGTAAGATCGAGACAAACCATCCAGGAACATCTCGAGCACGAAGCTAAGCGCTATAACAAATCTTATCCGGGTGAGCTGATTCATTTCGATACCAAACAGAGAGCCCCCTTCCTGAAAGGTCAATCTGTCAATAAGCCTCGCGAGTATCTGTTTGTGGCTATCGATGATTTCTCCCGGGAGTTTTGTATGCCAATATTTTTCCCGATACCCCCCTGCACAGCACTGCTCGTTTTCTCATCGGCATAGTCATCGCCCCAATACCCTTATCTGATCGACTGCGCTTACTCCAACAACGACACCGAATTTAAGGGAACCAGCGACCATGCTGTCGTCAGAGGTTGCAGGCAAAACGGCATCGGATAGAAATTTGCACGCGTCAATCACCCGCATACGAACAGTAAAGCGTAGCACGTTATCCGCACACTAATGGACATGTGGCACCGTCAGATTTCCTTTAAAGACAGCGCCGATCGGCGTATTAAGCTAGTGCGGTTCATTAACTCCTACAATACTGTCAAACCCCATAAAGGTTTGAATAATGCTACTCCTTATGAAATACTCACCGCTTATTTTAATCAACTACTCTGTAAACAACCCTGAGGATTCTTATACTTAAACGATACAAAATTGGTTCTGAGGATTCGAATGATTAAGTTCGATTTTGACGCCGAGTTGGGAGGCGCTGACGGAGCCGTGCTTCCTGTCTATTGCGAAATCCAGCCGCCTAACGTAGGCGGCCAAAAGTCACTGATCCACGTTGCAATGCCTGCCCAGCATATCACTAAAACCCCGCCTCGCAATCCGTGTGAGCTGTCGGGGAAATGTGGTGCATTCACGATTACTATGCAGGAAGTTCATTGGCACCGCTTTCCTATGTCTTCGCAAAGCACTCTCGGACTGAAAACCATAGAGCTGCTCCATGTCGGAAGGCTGACAATCCGGTATCCTCCAATGGACACCAGAAGAGAGATCCGCTTCCATCTAGCTCCCATTTCCTACCTAAGGTCGGAATCAAACCTTATTTTTTTCGGAGACAGATCCCATACAGAAGATCTTTTTGTGCTGAATCTACCGAACCTCGGCACAACGAGATTCGTCGCAGCGTGGACGACAATTCACCACCAAGACACAGAGATTCCTGGTGCAACGGTGATCGCCGGTTTCGATGCGATAGTAGATCTGCCATCGGAAAGTTCAATCAATGTCGATCAAATGGTTGCAAAATTCAGAAGTTCGCTTGAGATTCTGTCGGTTCTGTTTCGGCAAGCAGTTACCCTGCACGGCTGGAGATACACCGACGATCTGACCGTCTCCACCTGGATCGACTCCCTTGAGCCGAATGTGACACATTCCGCGCGTGAGCATCGTGGCAAATTTGTCGCTAGACCTCAAGTCTTTGTGGAGTGCGCTACGTGCTTGGCCCACGCGTATGGAAACGCCGATGCAAAAACTCAATCGCTGGTGCGGCATCTTTCAGTGGCGATCAACCCTCATAACAACTTGAGAACCAAAGATCGCTTTTTATTTATGTTTTCCGCACTGGAAAGGGTGATCGAGTTTGCTTGGGCTCAGGACCAAACGCCAAGAAGTCCTGCTGTCACAACCCATGCGTTGATTCAGCTTCTCGAACAGCTGAAAAAAACCGTAGTCGTGGAGGGTGGCGAGAACGTTTATGAAATCTCAGCACGACTGGAAGGACTTATCGGTGTCGTAAATCGGCCTAGTATTCGAGATAAGTTCGAATCATTCCTTCGCGTGTACCCCGCAATGAATCAATATTGTGCAGATCTCTGGCCGGTTCTAGGGTCGGGCAAAAAGCGCGGCTTGAGAGAGGTTCGCAATGCATTGACACACGGGAGCAACTCTTTCGTATCGCCGAACGTTATTATGGTTGCTGAGAGACACTTAGCGATTCTGCTGGAACGAGTGATCTTCGTGCTTCTTGGTATGACTTTACCGGAAGGAATATCTCCTGATTCGTCTCTATTACAAATCGATGTAAGAGCAAGAGCATGGTATGAGAGAGATCGGTGGATCCCATTGCAGTCAAAGCCGGACCAGCCGATCTGATTTAACCAATTTTAGTCAGTGACTAAGATGGCTCTAGTCGAACTAGCTCATCAATGTTTAATTGCAAGCATCAGAACTTTAGACAGAGAAAATATCAAAACAGTCGATTGAGCAGTATGTTAAGTGATGAGTCGGTGCCAAGCCCAGAATAAAAAATCAAAGACCAAAATCAAATTCTCCAATTTAGTTCTAAAAATGATACAAAAAGAAACTTATTACCTATTCAGCCTACGATACTGAATTGCTTCTGCAATATGCTGGTTAGTAATTTTCTCGGACCCCGCTAAATCTGCAATCGTTCTCTCGACTTTCAGGATACGATGATATGCTCGCGCGGATAGATTCAAGCGACTGATTGCTTGCTTCAATAAATTTTCACTGATGCTATCAATCGTGCAAAACTGCTCTATTTCTTTGACGCTTAACTGATTATTACTTTTTCCCTGACGATCAAGCTGTCGTTGATACGCTTTCTCAACACGCTTACGAATGGCGGCGCTTTTCTCTCCTTTGGTATTTTGACGGATAAGTTCTTGCTGTGGAATTGCAGGTACTTCAATTTGAATATCAATCCGATCCAGTAACGGAACGGAGATTCGGCAGCGATAGCAGGCGATTTGATCGGGCGTGCAATGGCATTTGCCAGAGGGGTGCCCCAAGTAGCCACAAGGACAGAGTTGCGTTGCCTTTTTGCAATATACCCGGATTTCTCTTAAGTCATTCATTCCTAAGCCTTATGATTTTGCGCCTAAAACCCTTGGTGAGCATGTATTAAAACGTAGACTTTTTCTTAAATTGCCCCAACCCCAATTAGCCAAGCTATTAGGAGTTGCTGCCGAAACAGTTCTGAACTGGGAATTGAATTACCGGAAACCAAGTATTAACCACACTGGAAAATTAATTCAGTTTCTTGGTTATGATCCTACATTACCCAATCCAAGTTCGATTGCTGAGTTGTTGTTGACCAAGCGGAGATCCTTGGGGTGGTCGCAGAAAGTTGCGGCCAAGAATCCAGGTGTTGATCCTTGTACCTGGTCAAGTTGGGAGTGTGGTGGGACGATTATGAAGCATGAACATCGGCGATTAATTGCTTCATTTCTGGGTATAGATGCGAAAGTGGTTTTTGAAGATATGAGAAGGTAATGGAATGAACGGCATAGCAAATAAATCCAACTAATCTATTCACTTAATGCTGGTGGGTGTAAAAAAATTATGGATTTGTGTATTCATATACTAGGCTCAAGAAGTATTGACAGAAAATATTGATTTCCATGATAATGGAAGCATGGAAATGAATATTGCAATTAAAGCTCTTGTGGCTCTGGCTCAAGAAACTCGCCTGACGATATTCCGAACACTGGTTCAGGCTGGCGAATTCGGCGTTCCGGCCGGTCAACTTGCCAAGGAATTGGGCATTCCCAATGCAACGCTGTCTTTTCATCTAAAAGAATTAACGCATGCGGAACTGGTGATCGCCCGGCAGGAAAGCCGCTTCATTTATTATTCAGCAAATTTTGCAACCATGAATGCACTAATGAGTTATTTCACCGAGAATTGTTGCGCCGGTACATCTTGTGGCATTGTTGAAGTTTGTTGCGATGAAAAAAACAGCTAAATATAACTTAACGAAGGAGACAATGATAAAACGCTTTCATGTCCATATTGCCGTCGATAGCCTACAGGATGGTATCCGCTTTTACTCAGCATTATTCGGTGTCGAAACATCCGTCAGCAAACTGGATTACGCAAAATGGATGCACGATCCATATATCAATTTCGCCGTATCAGCGCGAGGTGCAAAACCGGGTTTGGATCATGTGGGAATCCAGATTGATTTTGACGATACCTTAACCGAAGTAAGTCAGCGTTTGATGCAAGCCGGTTTGCCTACTATAGAACAGCAGAATATACAAAGTTGCTACGCATCGTCAAATAAATACTGGACAGTTGAGCCGCAAAGCACCGCCTGGGAAGCGTTTCATTCACTGACCGCAATCCCGGTATTTGGACAGGATATCGCCATTCCCACTAGAACCGAAACTTGCTGCGCGGCCTGATCATGAATGTATTGTTTCTTTGCACCGGAAATTCCTGCCGCTCCATTCTTGCGGAAGCTACTTTTAATCATCTTGCACCAAAAGACTGGCAAGCGATGAGCGCAGGCAGTAAACCGACTGGCCAAGTTCATCCGCGTTCACTCGCCTTACTCGAACGCGAAGGTATTGCAACCGAAGGACTTTGCAGCAAATCGTGGGATAACTTGCCAGCTACACCAGATATTGTAATTACTGTGTGCGGCAACGCCGCCGGTGAAACCTGTCCGGCATATCTTGGGCCCGCACTGCGCTCGCACTGGGGTGTCGATGATCCTGCTGAAGCAACGGGAACCGAGGAAGAAATCAACACGGCATTCGCACAGGCTTATCAAGCCTTGCGTGAAGGTATCGAGACTTTTTTATCACTACCGCTCGATGATTGGCAGCAAAATCCTTCCGCTTTTAGGACTAAGCTGGACTACATTGGAACCTTGATATTCAAGCAGTAACACACCAGATAATAGCGATAGCCTTAAATTGATTATTTAGTTTATCGAGTCTTTGTAATTTAACTATTGGAGAATCAAAATGACAACCATACAAATATTTGACCCTGCTTCATGCTGTAGCTCAGGCGTTTGCGGTTCCGATGTAGACCAAGAATTGGTCAGCTTTTCCGCTGATGTCGACTGGGCCAAACAACAAGGTGCTACCATTGAGCGCTTTAATCTGGCACAACAGCCGATGGCTTTTGCGGATAATTACACAGTAAAAGCATTCTTGGAACGTTCCGGTGCTGAAGCGCTGCCATTGATTCTCGTCGATGGAGAAGTGGCATTGGCAGGCCGCTATCCAAATCGCAATGAACTTGCACGCTGGACTGGCGTTGCTGTGGAGGAAGAAACCGAAGAATCCAGCTGCTGCGGCGGTTGTTGCTAACGCAAACTAGAGCCAACTGCATGGCACAACTCAAATTCCTTGATCAACCGCCGCGATTTCTATTCTTTACTGGCAAGGGCGGTATCGGCAAAACTTCGTTAGCTTGCGCTACGGCGATAACGCTGGCCGATGCCGGTCAGCGGGTATTATTAGTCAGCACCGATCCGGCTTCCAACGTGGGTCAGGTGTTCGGTATGACGATTGGCAATAAGATGACAGCGATTACCGCAGTACCTGGATTAGCTGCCTTGGAAATCGACCCGCAGGCAGCAGCGCAAATCTATCGTGATCGTATTGTCAATCCGGTACGCGGTGTATTGCCGGACACGGTTGTCAAAGGCATCGAAGAACAACTGTCGGGCGCATGCACCACCGAAATTGCAGCTTTCGATGAATTTACCGCTTTGTTGGTCGATTCGGCGTTGACAGCGGATTACGATCATATTATTTTCGATACCGCGCCAACCGGACATACCATAAGATTGCTGCAACTACCCGGCGCATGGAGTGATTTCCTTGAGGAAGGCAAAGGTAATGCGTCATGTCTTGGCCCGCTGGCCGGTTTGGAGAAGCAACGCACACAATACAAAGCGGCGGTAGATGCGCTCGCCGATTCGCAGCGCACCCGGCTGGTATTGGTAGCTCGCGCGCAACAATCCACGTTACGCGAAGTAGCGCGGACACACGAAGAATTAGCAGCCATTGGATTGAAGAAACAATTTTTAGTCATCAATGGATTGTTTCCACAGGCGGAAACAGCACAGGATCCATTAGCAACCGCAATTTTCCAGCGCGAGCAAAGAACTTTGGCAACTATACCGGAAGTCATCGGCCAATTGCCTTGCGATCATATTGTACTAAAACCGTTTAACCTGGTCGGATTGACAGCTTTGCGGAAACTATTGGTTGATGATCTGTCTGTCGATGGTGAAAATAAATCAAACCATCCTGCCATCCCATTTCCCAGCTTATCCAGTTTAACGGATGATATTGCCAAAGATGATTGTGGTTTGATCATGTTGATGGGAAAAGGCGGTGTTGGCAAAACCACGCTGGCCGCGGCCATCGCGGTCAATCTTGCACATCAAGGCTTATCAGTACACTTAACCACTTCAGACCCAGCAGCGCATTTAAACGAAACGCTCAGCGATGCTATGGATAATCTACTGGTTGACCGGATTGATCCGCACGTGGAAACCGAACGCTACCGGCAGCATGTTCTGAAAACCAAGGGCTCGCATCTGGATGCACAAGGCAGAGCATTGCTGGAAGAAGATTTACGTTCGCCTTGCACCGAAGAAATTGCGGTATTTCAGGCATTCTCACGTATTATCCGTGAGGCGGGAAAGAAATTCGTGGTGATGGATACCGCACCGACAGGACATACATTATTGTTACTGGATGCCACCGGCGCTTATCATCGCGAAGTTGCCAAACAAATGGATAATCAATCTATCGCGCACTACACCACGCCGATGATGCAACTGCAAAATCCCAAGCAAACCAAAATACTACTGGTCACATTGGCGGAAACGACACCAGTACTGGAAGCTGCCAACCTGCAAGCTGATTTGCGCCGCGCTGGAATTGAACCGTGGGCATGGATCATCAATAACAGCATAGCAGCAACTACTGTGCAGTCACCCTTATTATGTCAGCGCGCTAGTAATGAGCTTGCTGATATAAAGACAGTATCCACCATGCATGCAAAACGTTATGCCGTCGTGCCTTTGCTCAAAGAAGAGCCAGTGGGCATTCAGAAGTTATTGGAATTATCCCAAAGTAATTAATTATCGATCAAGCATTGAGGAATCCAGGTAAAAGGATTGTACAGTGTCACGCCTAACCGCAACAATGATCACTGTTGTTTTTAGAAAGAATGTCTCAGCATTATTAATCACCGTTTACACAAAATCTAGGACGCTCCGTTGCTGGGCTCTATTCCGACTTCTTCATCGTAGAGTTCCTTTGGTTTAAGTAACTTACTTCAAACTAGGACCTGTTAACACTACCTAAGTGCTTCAACGATAAGAGCGAAATGGATGAAAGAGAGAAAGATGACATCCGGTTTGTCGAATCTGGAGAATATTCGACGAAATCCTTTGAGTCTGCGGAATAATCTTTCGATTTCATTGCGTTTTTTGTACATGGCGCGGTCATATTCCCAGGGCTCCAACCGATTAGTTTTGGGCGGGACAACCGGGATATAACCGAGCTCCAGTGCAAGTTGTCTGGTTTGATCACCTTCATAAGCGCGATCCATCAGTAGATGAGTAGGTGAAGTGACGGGGCCAAGCGCCAGGAGGAGTTGCCGTCCTTCCGGCGCATCATGCACATGCCCCGGAGATAAGGCAAAGATTATGGCTGCTCTGGAATCTGCGGCAACCAGATGAATTTTGGTGGTCCAACCGCATCTGGACTTACCGATGGATTGCGGGCCGTTTTTTTTAATGCACCAATACCATCAGGATGCACTTTGATGCTGGTGCTATCTATCGAAACGGCTTCAATTTTGATGCGAATGATTTGTTGTTGCTGCAACTGCTCAAAAACTTTTTGCAGCACGCCACTCTTTGTCCATCGATTCATTCGGGTATAGATGGTATGCCAGTTACCGAAGCGTTTGGGTAGTCCGCGCCATTTGCAACCATGTTCGGTAACATACAGAATAGCATTGAGAATTTGTAGATTGGAATGACTGACATTGCCACGCTGGCGCGGCATGCAGTGTTCGATCTGTTGATATTGAGTTTCGGTGATTTCCATCACCATATTATATCAAATAGTGTTAACAGGCCCTAATTTTAATCATGGTAACTATGTTCACTTATAAATAAACACCTGATCTGAGAGTAAATCAAGATTGGGCCTGTTATATAAAAAGAGATGATCCTCCCATTTTAAGATTTCTGGTAGTTTATTGAGACTTAGCGATTTTTCGCCAATGAGTGACAAAAATTTACAACCCGCCCCAGCCCAAACATCGACTGGCTTACGCCATGTTCCATTTTCACCAACTTTTGGATTATATGGGTAAGCTATGTGCCGTTGTGGCAGCAGATTCTTTTGAGAGTTTTCGTTCGATTGATTAGGTTTGAAAAACAGAACCGGTACAAGCATCAGCTCATCTTTTAGTAAGCTCTGTTCTACCTGATTTGGGTTAAATTGTTTTAGCCATAATGAAGCAATCTTTCCTTGTTTATGCGTTCTTTCTGATACATCTGCTATGGTCGACATTCCATGCGCATTAGCCATTTCAATAGCGACTGTAGCGAGTTTTACGCCAAGGGTATTTTCTGGCTCAGAGTAAATGCGTAATTGCGTATAGCCTTCTGCTTTTGCAGATTTTAGTAAAGCTAATATTTGAGATTCGAGACCTGGGAAGGAGAAAATCCAGTTGTTCTCATCGGGTGGATTTAACAGGGAGAATGGTAGAACTGTTGGCACATCATTGTATTGTTGCATCGCTTTAGCATATTGATGTTCCCAACCCAGCAAGAAAGGCGCGAGAATCAGCGCATTTGGATTTTCTTTCAAACGCTCCATTAACTTAATAATTGCATCTTCTGGCGTATCAAAATAAATCGTGTCGATGGCTGCAATCGGAAAACCATTTTCATTCGGAGAACAATTTTTAAGTTTCGAATCCAACGCATCAGCGAGAGCGTTCCGACCTGGCTTGGGAAGCAAACCAAGAATAACTAACCGAGCTTGTTCTGCATTTTTTAATTGATCAATGGAGCTAAGATATACGATCAAGCCATTGATTTCATCGTCTGCCAAATCAAAACGTGGCATTACCGGATCTAATTTTCTCTCAGTCGCCGTTATGCCGGTTCGCACTGCCGTGGAGAAACTTGATTGATCGTAGGATGTTTCGGTAGCCCCCATACGCCTTGCTGGGTATTGTTTACTGAGATTCATCCAACGAATATCGGGCACTTGAACAAAGGCTTCGCCACCGCCACGCGCATCAATACCGTGACAACCGATACACGCTATAGCAGCACCTTTCAAGGAAACACTGCCATGTCCTATTGCACCGATTTCTCTGCCATCTCGACCGACGCCTTTTTCATAGATTGAACGTCCAAGGTCTATTGAACTAGTTGCCAGTGCAAGGTTAATAGGACTAATTAAGCAGAAACTAAATAGAAAAAAAACATAGTGCAATCGCAGCACTTTTACTGTCCAATCAAACGAAGTAAATCAGCCACAATGCGTTCAGGCGGTGAATCTGGTCGTAATTTTACCCAGTGCGCATTGCGTGCGTTGCCAGCAATCAATAACGTACTATGATTGTTAGGATCATCCGTCCACTGATTTAGGCGACCCAAAATTTTTGCCATGGTTGTTTCATCCGCCGTAAGAAACGACCACCCAGGAACATTAGCCTGCTGCTTCTCTGCAAAAGCTTTTAGTGCAGTAGAATCATCACGTTTGGGATCCACGGATAATGATAAGAAAGCAATCTGAGAGCCAAAATGCTTTCCAAGTTGTTTCCGAACGACTTGCAGTTTTTGAGTTTGCATCGGGCAGGCATCCTGGCAGTGAGTAAAAATAACATTAATTAATACCACATGCTGACTCAGCAAATCGCTGACAAATCGATGTGACACCCCATTCTGATCGATTAAAAGATCATCACCAAAATAATTGCGTGCACGCTCCAGTCGATTCTCTGGTTGTGCATTAGTTGCCGAAGCTTGAATGGTTGTTGATATCAAGCTAACCAATATCAGTACTAGTGATAGAGTGACTTTTTTCATCATTTCCTCTACAAGTTTTCTCTGGCAACCACATCAATTGCGTCAATGATGGTTTCTGGGGATGGGATGCCAACCCAACGTAACCAATGATCAGAATTTGTATTACCTACCAGAATAACCGGCGGATGATCTTCGGGACGTCCGACTGGAATTCCAAATGCTTTCAACACTTGATTAATCTCTGACACTCTTCCGGTCAACCAATACCAGTGCTGCCCTGCACCTAATTTTTCTGCATATATGCGTAATTTCTCCGGTGTATCCCTTGTTGGATCGACAGAAATAGAAATCAAAATAACACCTTTCCCCAATTGATTCTGCAACTGCTTTTCGATAGCTTGCATGGTCATACTAAGCACAGGACAAATTGTCGTGCAGGAAGTAAAGACAAAATTAACAATTGCAACTTGATCTTGCAATAAATTCAACAGTCGATGTTCACGATTCTGACTGTCTACAACGATGATATTCGGCAAAACAAGTTGTGTTTGATGTGCGTTGCTTATTTTCGTGTGTTTTTTTAAATTTTCAGGCGGTTGAGCCCACCCTATGGTTGCTATCAGCGAGATCAAAATAACGCTAAATTTCGCGTACATTAGTTCTCCAAAGGATTTTTTGGTTTTTCTACTAACACGGTCGAAAAAGATGATTTTACAGGTCTATTTCCTTCGATATGAACGTAATAACCGCCGCTCTGCGTGAGCTTACCGCGAGTAAACCATTCACCTGGTTTTTCGGGGTCGGCTTGCATAGGCCAGATTGCTGCAGTACCACCTTTTACCGGAACAATTCGCAATCTTAATTGACTGATGGGCGATCCCGTGTCTTTAGACTGTTCTTTAACTTTGACGCGAAAATCTACAGGTAAATTGGTGCTCGTTTTTTGTATCCCATCACTGAGCCAGTGCACGACAATGTCATCATCGCTACTCGTGTTAACCGTTGTATCAATCTTCAATCCCAAACATTCTCTCAATACCGGAGCTTCGCTTGCTAAAGCCAATACCATTTTTCCCGCAGATGGCAGTCGGATCACTGCGGAATATTGACCGGGTTTAACCTCACGCAATCCACGTCGTACCACCATCGCCGACATGGGAGTATGCCCAAATGTTTTTAAACCGGAATTGGGCGCATTCATCCCCTCCATATAATGATAGAGTGTGCGTTCGGATGGTGTTGCGAAGAAGGCGCCGGAACGATCCAGCGTCAGTGACATACTGGAAGCGCGTGGAAGATTCTGCGTTTCCGATAATGCACCAGCGCCGGCTGGAACCAACTTCATAATCGGTTGTTCACTTTCGAGGCTGCTGAGCGACAACATTCCAATCTGTTCGCTTTGCAATGTTCGGATGTACGCATATTTGTCGGAAAACAAAATATCGTAAGGTTGACCGGAAAGGGTAACGCGATGCTTTTCTTTACCGGTTTCAACATCCAGTACATGAATCCAATGCTGACTTGGATTGACTACCAAAGCATAGCGTGCGTCCGGCGTCAGCTTGATTGGTCCTAGACCGGGTTCCAATACTAGATTGTCGATTGGATTGCCCTTGGTGTCAAAGCGATGAATGCGCCCAGCCTTGGCATTGACTACCCACAGCAATGACTGCTTATCTACAAAAACCAAACCAAGTGGCTCAAAACCCAGATCAACTTCACGCACCACTTTTAATGTGATTGCATCGACGATAGTCATCGATTTGCTTTGTCGATTGCTGATAAAAGCATGGCGACCATCACTAGAAAAAGCGATTTCGTGATAGCCGGGTGATAAAGGAATTCTTGTTACAGATTTATCATGAATGGTATCGATGATTTCAATGGCACTTTCCTGCGGACTTGTTCCAGTTAAACCCACCCACAGCAAGCGCTCATCAGGCTGTAATGCTAGGCGCGTAGGTTGTCCAGACAAAACCAAGTGATCCAATACACTGAGTGTTTGCAAATCGGCAATCACCAGCTTGTTTTCATTCGGTAATGCCACATATAATCGCATATCATCACTGGTTTTGACCCAATCGAATCCTTTTCCATCGAGCTTCATCGCACTGTATAAGCTGCTACGTCCGCTAAAACTAACCGATGGATCCAACACTGAAACGCTGGATTCAGCATCCAAGCTCAGCACATAGTATCCTGTCAGATCCAGCAATGGGCGTTCAATTAGGTTGCCACTCAGATACCGCGAGACCCTTTGACCGCAAACCGGCACAGCCCCCGACATAACATCAGTTTCCCGATCAAGCCAAGCTCCCAACTGCCAATTGTTGATTGGCTGATCATCAGCTAAACGCTTACCTTCAAGCCATAATCGAACCTTCTGACCGATTTGCAAAGATGGTGTTGCGCTATCTTCAACAGCTTCGACCCGAAAACGAATAATAATACCTTCTCGTTCTATAATCTTGTCCACATACCGAACAGGTTCAGCCTTAACAGGTACAGCAAACATTATACTAAGCAGACATAGTTTCCACTTCATTTAAAGGTGACAACTCGCCCGAGAAGAATCTTTTGCTAAAGGGAAAATGCCAAACATAAGCGGCTCGGCTCTCACTAATGCCCATAGGCCATTGGTAATGCCAAACCCGCCATGATCGCGCCAGAGATAATCCCCTGACACACCTTTTTTCCGATCCGGAGATGACGGTCCACCGGCACGTGGAAATACCATGTCAAAATGCGCCATTGGAGAAATGCTTTCTTGGCCACTCAAATACATCGACATTGGATTTCCACCGATACATTTAGACGACGTTGTCGGGTCAGGCAAATAAGGATCCCGTGCCCAGCTATGTCCATGCAACTCTACGGTTGAAGCTCGACCAACGCCAGTGGGTAATAAGGAACGAATCCGCATCTCTTGCCCAGTATATACTTTCATTATCGGAATATAAGGTTCTGGCTGACCTATAGCGGCGAGCTTGTCCGCACTCACTACGGTACCGCCGTTATCACAACAGCCAATATTACTAAATGCTTGCCATGCATTAAGCGCGCCGCCAAATCCTTCCTTGCCAAAAGGAGCATCGGGCGGTAAGCCAAAGCGAAACCACATTGGCTCAGACCCATAATTGATTGCCATATGCCCAGAATCATGAGCATCTTCAGGAGCAACTTGCATAGGATCTTGATTAGCATTTTCTTTTTCGGCAGCTAAATTAGGCACTGGCAGTCCTGTTCCATAGCGAAAATTAAGCCCTTTCTGATGAACCATCACCAGATCTCTGAAAAACCGCCATTTGGAATTAAAAGGAGGGGCAATTTGGTTCGTAGGATAAAACACTGTAGCCGTAGCTCGTGTTTTACGTGTATTAGACTGATTCATGCCCGGATTCTGACGATCAATTGCATTATCCATAGAACTACTAAACCAAGAAGCGCCTTCTGGTTCAACAATCAATGCGCCTACTGCACCTTTTTGTCCTTGTTTGATCCGATCGGGAGGTGTCAAATTAGTGCCGCCAAATTCAATAGGTTCATACCGACAAGCATTATCTAATCTAACTAAGCGTATTTTTTCTCTATTTAATTCTGGCTTAAATTTCTCGTTGAAAAAATCCCTTCTCCATGCATAGGGACTAGTTTTAGCAAGATAATCTATGGATTCATAAAAATAATTAATCACAAGCTTATCAGCTATTTTTAAAGCAATTCTCTCAGCTTGAGTTTCGTTGGCAAGTCCACTTATCAAGCTATTTGCCAAACTTTTTCGAATCTCCTGAATCTTTCCAAAAGTAAGATCTTTAATTGGATCAACGTATTTCGTACTGTCAAATAATGATTCATTATCCGCACTACGCTGAATTAATTGCGTTTGGTTATCAGATTTTGTAGCTAATAACTCTCTAAATAAAGCTTCAGGCTTAACATTATCTGATGGATTACTTACGTCGAGAGTATTTACTTTATTTTGCAGAGCATCAGCATAGATATTAAAAAAACCTTGCTGAACCACTATATCAAATAGTCGCTCTTCTATTTTTGGATCAAATCTTATTTCATCTTCATTCGACAATGAAAATATAATCCTTTGAAAAACTTTTCGAGGCTCTTCTGGCAAAGTTATCAATGGAGAACGCGTCGGTAAGCCATTAAATTCTTTGGAAAGCTGTGCAAAAAGACTTAATTTCTCATATGCGTTCGAATCATTAGCAATATCATCACACACCAATCCTCCATTTGAAGAAAGCTCGACCGCACCAGCGTACCACTGATAAACGATGGTTTCTCCGGGCTTAATAGTGCTGCGCTTATTGACACCAACGTTATTACCATCATAAGTTTGGACGTTATAATGGACCAGTTGAGGATGTAGCCCTATCTCGTTGGACGGACGTATCAAATTGTTATTGAATGATGTCACAGAACCATTTGGATCGTTCGTATCACGGTGAATAATCCCAGAAACCGAAGTATAACCATCAAGATCAGGCATTTCTTCGGGATTTTCCGGTAATTTATTATGCAAAATCACTTGAATACATTCCCCAGCCGCAGCTCTTAACACGATAGGTTCTACCGGCTTTCCTGGTTTAATTTTGTTTGCCAGATCCAAATCTCCCTTACGCACAAGAAGTATGGCCGTAGGATCATGAAGGGGACCAACGCCGAAAACTTCCTGTTTTTTCCCTCCCATACCATCATCAACCATCATGGTTATGTTTGTTGCACGCGGGTTATAGACAAGCGTGCCTCCACCCGGATTAAGCTTGGAAGAACCCGGAGTAGCATTTTGTGTATTACGTGCTGAAGGAATCGTGACACCTAGAGAATTATCAAGAGCACGATTGGCTAGTACAGCGACAACTTCATATGAACGAACCCTAGCATTTGCTGGGCAAACATTATCTGAGCCGATTCCTTGTCCTGGCAAAAGCACTGTTGGAATAGGATTACTAGGTAGCGTAACCAGTGAATCATCTCCAGCATCTCGAGTATTTTTACTGCGTAAAATACCCCATACGCCATTCCATAAACCGTCTTGACTGGAATCAACCGTATACATACGATCATGTAAATAGGTGTCACTCCAATAGTCCGTAATCGATACATCAAATGTAAATTGTTCAGACAAACCGGTATTCTGGGAATTTTTCCAGCCAGAATGAGGAGCTCGTCCGAAACCAGACCCCCCTTGTAACCAAGCCATTGCGTTAATGGAACCATTGTGCTCATGTTCATGGGACCCCCCTTGAACTTTTACACGTACTCGATCACCCGAATAAGCTCGCATAATGGGAGTGAACGGATCAGTGGGAATCATGTGAAAAGTTAAATCTGTGGGATACGGTGCAAGGCCTTTAGTAGTATTAAGAGGTGACCATGCACGATTCATATTATGCATTGCAAATGCTAGGTCTCCTTGAATTCCAGTAACTTGTTTGTTTTGAATGGGATCGTACACGCGCGCACCGATCGGCTCATTGCGATAATTAACAACCATCATACCGACATCATCAGCCGAGATCGCTTCAGCGCAGGGACGGTTAGGTCTACCTGACGCATCATATAATTGCGTATTACTGAAATCCGTTGCCGTGAGATACACCGAACCGGGTAGTAAGCTATTCGGACTAGTGCCCTTACCTCCTGGGCAATAGGGCTCAAAAGCAATGATATCTGGGAACACCGGTTGAGCAGGTTTCCTGAACGAGGGATTGATTGCTGCGCGAAAACTGTCTGGAGTAGGTTTAGCTGTTTGAGCTGGATCCCACATCCAGCCATAACCCTTCTTCTCAGTCACGCCATAATAAGCACCTTTCACATATGCATGCTGAAAATCACCAAATTGAAGGAAAAATTCGCGATGTGAATCATCGCTTCCATTCTTATCCAAATCGATCAAAGTTCCATTTTTTGCAGTTATCACTGCTTGCCAGGAAGTGGGGCCACCATCCATACGCACCGCCGCATTATAAAGCTTCTCGCCAGTTTCATTGTGTCGCCATTCAGATCCAGGCGGTTCTGTCAGCATTGTGGCATAAAGCCCTAATTGCTGATGCGTTGATGGCCCTAGGTGATCGTGTGTAAAAGTAACACCTAGTCCTCTATGTATGCCTTCTTTATTGACCAGCGGGTCAGAAAACCAGCGTTGTAGGGTGGTTCGAGCGCCTAACCAATCACATTTGTAACGCATACCGTAATGAACCTCAAATTCGTGTGCATCGCCCCCCACACTTTGCCATAAGTTTGTACAATCGGGCTGCTGAAAGTTAGGGATATTAGTTGCATTGAAATAAGGATGTACCAATGGTTCTAACTTAAGAACTCCATCAAGTGTAGAAACCGTATTTCCTGGGTTAGAGTCATTCCAGCTATTAATAGCATAAATGCGCTCACGAACCATACCCGGTGAGAAAGTACCATCCTCATAATTCCATCCATTCGCCCCACCATCTGCAGAAGTCAGATCCCATTTCGGCAAATGAATATGTTGCCCAATAACGTCGGTAGGCGTTGTGATTTGGTAATCGTCGCCATAGAAAAAATGAGGAACAAGATTAGTGTGTGCATACATCGCGCAATCAAATGTATTCATTCGTATCACTAAGGGTTCCGGAGGGCGCGTTTCATTGAGTAGTGAGGCCACATCTTGCCAAAGTGTCAATATGCGTTGCTGCGGATAGTGATATCCCAATTTGTTAAATATTACATCGAGCTGGAGATTAGCGCCTTTGTATACACGGGGTTTGTCAGCACCAAACTCAATTCCCATAGGTAAAAGCGCTGGATCAACATCAATATAAGTTCCCGGTGTGCCACCAAAGAATTGGCCATTTCCCCCAGTTTTTAGTAATTCTCCCCGATCATCAATACAAGGTTCATTATAGGGTGCGCCAGGAACCGCTTTTGCACCATTTGTAGCGAAAAAAGAAGCAAAAACGCTACCTGCCATGTCTATAGCACTCGTTGTGTGACCTGGTCTAGGTTTTGCATGAAATTCCATTGCTATTTGCTCAAGAGCAGTACCTTTTTCCGGGTAATAAATCGGTTTTGCTTTTTTAAGATGCTTTTCAGCTGTGAACCGGCTTATTTTGGACTCCGCATCTCCACCCGCCAGATAGCCTGCTAACGCATGTCGAGGCAATCCCCCATCCCATCCATCGACTACGCCAGGTATACTTGACATATCCAGTGGTGGAGTTGTTGGGCGTGACCCAATCGATGATTGATGACTACCATGTTCAGTAACACCAGCAACCCAAAAAGGATAACCTGGATTTTTCGTTTTTTCACTAAATGAATTTACCAACTCAGCTTTTGAACCCAATCCATTTACTTTTTGCGTGATATGAACCGGTTCTGGCATTGGTGCCATACCTTTTCCTGGCAATGGCACGATAGCAGGGATAGGTGTTCCTGAAATGATTTCACCATCAGGTAATGCTCTCGATTTTGATGCGGGTTTTCCATGCATTAAGCCAAAAGGTTCCTTGTGAAAACCTGTAGGTGTTTGACTCACTTCAAGTGGTGTTCCTCCTTCAAAGACATCATGATTGCGCCACATATACCACATACCTTGTGCAAAATGCGGATAGAAGTGACAATGGAAAATAGCATCACCAACGGTCTTATTGCGATTACCCGAACCGCCATAGGCAATTTCATAGGTGTAGCCAGAACCCGGACCTATGCCCTGAGCATCAATATAATTGGAGTTATCGTCATTGGGATTAAACAACCACTGGTGATTGTGCAAATGAAAAATGTGCTGTTCTTTACCAGAATGTAAATTACGAAACTTTACGAAATCGCCGATGTAGCTATGGTGTACATTCGCTGGATCATGCGGGTAATAAGCTTCCATTGCTTTTTGATCCGGAGGCTGAACGCAAAAAGTATTAAATTCTGTTGAGCCTGGTAGATATTCAGGTTGGCACTGGCTGATTCGCAAATTGGTCGGTTTATCAACCAGCATAGCAGCATCGCCGACCGCAAACGATGACAAAAAGAACTCTTCATACGCGCAATCTAGGCAATCCTGCATAGGTCCAGCTTTTAATCGATTGGCTATGATTTCTGCACCAACACCCCCAGAACCATAATTAATCATAAATGCATCCCGAACTCCATGAAGCGTGTGCTTTAATTCAGGATGCTCGAAGAAGTAGGGAAAAGCCTGAGTTGCAGCATTTTCATCGTGAAAAATAGATACAAATTCACGAAAAGGTTCTAGACGATTAGGTAAAGCCGGGTTCTTCGCACCTAGCGATTCTAGCGGATAAGTATCTTTTGAAAAACTACCATCCTTATGGGGACCAACAATCAATGCATTGATATCTCCGTGAATAATACGATTGTTATGCACCATATTGAGAATAGGTTTTCCAGATTTACCTTCTTTACACAAGGGACCTGTTGGACAGTCATTAGGATAGATTGCCTCGTAATTAATGATCGGTTGTCCGCTTGGCGTTGTTCCGGTAGTTGCTAACCGTAATTCTTCTTCTGTTACTTGGGCACGATAAAATCGTGTTCCTAGATTCCCATTTTTATTATTTTTCCCGCTACTTGGTTGCACTGTTACAGCACCGAATAACCCAACGCCACTATTGCCTGAAGTACCTTCACCACCAAAAACAGCACCATCACTACTAACCAGGTAGGCACCCTCTTTTGGAGCATAGAAACAATATGTTTTAGTTTGCCCGGGAGCAACCATGCTGTTACTATTTTTTCCAACATAAGAGCTGTCATCATTCATACTATTAACTAACTCTAGTCCCTGTGGGTGAAATCCTACTGTACGACTCGCCACTTGATCATCCAGGGTATAGGTTTTATGCAAATTACTTGCACTTAATCCCAGTTGGTCTATTGGAGAATGTTCTGTTGGATGCTGAATACCTAAAAATTGATCAGGATAATCAAAAGGATTAGATGCCGCATGCAGTAAATTAGTAAAATTTACTTTTAGATAACCCCCTGCTGCCACACGAAGTACCAATGGACGAGGACGCAAATCGGGTCTTAATGCAATGCCGCGACTGGTATTGTTTGCTTTGGCACTTGCAAATAATTGATCACCTACAATTGTGTAATCCAATGTTTTATTGCTTGCCACATCAATGATGTCATGACGCAACGCATACATCATCCAGTTCACATTCTGCGCACCAAGTCGATTGAAAACCATTGGATGGTCAATTGCCACCACATCGGCTACTAAAGCATTCCGACAGCTTTCGAGCTTCTGAAAACCTGGTTGTTTAACTAGAGAATTCGAACTGCCTTTTAATTGTGGCATTTGTGCCGATATAGAACCAACAACAAAAAAGCTTAACAATGAAATCACTATCCGTAGAAACTTATGTTTGAACTTCATGGCCACCCCCCTCATTTTTCTTGATCTTCAATATGTAAATATTGCGTTAGAAGATCAAAGATATTTTTTTGATACTTATAGTAATTCTAATTGATAAAAACATTATGTCAAGCATGGTTAAAGCCTCTCCCAATTCACCAGAAAACATGCTAACACCATAATTTAACAAACAATCTTTACAATAATCACAAATCAACATAGAGATCAGCACTAGGCTGATTCATTGCAGTAGTATTTATTACTCGTATGCGTGTAGGTGGCTCTCCAGGAAGATTACGGAATTCTTGATCGTATTTTCCAAAAGAAGTACCTGGAGCTCTCCTTGTTCTTGCCCTGCCAAGAAATGCTGTTACATTGTTATCATCCAATCGATAAACATCAATCTCTTGTGGCTGAAATCCTGGAGAGTGATGCAACGTCACAGCCCCGCGAATATCTAACCGGTACGTGCTATCTTTTTCAACGGTCCGTGCGCGCAAGAGCGAGATCTGTGGTTGAATAATAGGATTTATTTTCAATATTGCATCTGGCGCATCCACTGAAATTGCGAAAGCACGGAGTATATTCCCGTCATAATACCCTTCAGCTGCTGTTGTTGAGTCCACTGGGATAGAAGCTGGTTGAATAGGGAATCCAAATTCATTGAGTATTTGATAGGAAGGAATTCTAGTGTCATTGGTAAGCTCTGCATTGACACCATTAACGACGGCACCTGTCTCGGTTGGATTTGCAATTGGCCCTACCAGTACATGCTCGCCTGGTTCAAGAAAAAGCCTGTTCGCACGCAAAATACCATTTATCGTATCGTAAGAACCATCGGCTTGTGCAGAACCGTTAACAAATCCCGGATCTGCTCGTCCTGGGAATGGAGTTGGGTCTACGACTTCTACAAGATTAAGTTGTCGGGTTGGTGTTCGGATAATCGTATTCAAATCAGCGATTACTGTAACGCCAGCTACTATTAGCGTAAGTTGATCACCATTCAAGTTTGGAAGTTGGGCAATTGGTCCTTCTACATTTGCATCGGGTATAAGTGCCATAATTTCTTCCTAATAAAATTGAGTCATCTTATGATCTGTAACTGGCAACATATCGTATGTTTCTGATTTTAGATGTTGATGTAGATCAATGAGAATGTTGAGTAATTTATGTCTAATTGGACATCTGAATTTTATATTGAGCTTATTCAAAATAAATGTGAGAAATATCACATTGAAAGGAAGATTTTCCAGATAAATTCACGCTACATATCAGCAGTGGGCGTAATAATTCTAGTGCTTGTCTAGTCTGCGATATTGAATCGCTTCCGCGATGTGTTGATTGTTGATTTTCTCGATCCCAGCCAAATCCGCAATCGTTCTCGCGACTTTCAGAATGCGGTGATATGCACGCGCCGATAGATTCAAACGGCTGATGGCTTGTTTAAGCAGATTCTCGCTCGCGCTGTCGATTGCACAGAATTGGTCGATTTCTTTCACGCCCAAGCGGCTATTGGTTTTTCCTTGCCGATCAAGCTGCAATTGGTGCGCTTTCTCGACACGCTGGCGGATGGTGCTGCTTTTCTCGCTTGTTGTTTGTTGTTTCATCAATTCCTGTTGCGGTACGGCGGGGACTTCGATCTGCATATCGATGCGATCCAGTAACGGGCCGGAGATTCGGCCGCGATAGCGGGCGATTTGGTCGGGGGTGCAATGGCATTTGCCAGAGGGGTGCCCCAAGTAGCCGCAGGGACATGGATTCATCGCCGATACCAACTGAAAATGGGCAGGAAACTCGGCTTGACGAGCGGCTCGAGAAATCGTTATTTTTCCTGACTCCAATGGTTCACGCAACACTTCCAATACTTTTCGATCGAATTCAGGTAATTCGTCTAAAAATAATATTCCGTGCAGTGCTAAAGAAATTTCCCCAGGCCGTGGATAACTACCGCCTCCAACCAGTGCAATACCAGAAGCCGTATGATGCGGTGCGCGAAAGGGTCGGCGTTTCCATTCGGAAATATTGAAACTGCCCTGACTCAGTGATTGAATTGCAGCCGATTCCAGCGCCTCATCTTCGGTCATTGGCGGTAAAATTCCAGGAAAACGTGCTGCTAACATCGACTTCCCTGTTCCTGGCGGCCCCACCATCAAAATACTATGTTTTCCGGCGGCAGCGATTTCTAAAGCGCGCTTGGCATGTCCTTGCCCTTTAACATCTTCAAAATCTGGGTAGCCTTTGTTTTCATCGCCAACATCCTGAGGCAAATTACTCTGAAAAACTGGTAATCGTGCTTGCTTTGTGAGATGTGCACATATTTGCAGCAACGATTTTGCCGCATAGATGGTAGCTTTTTTTACTAACGCAGCTTCAGTAGCATTTTGCTCGGGCAACACGAAACGACGCCCGGATTGAGCAGCATGATACGTCATTGCCAATGCGCCCCGAATCGGCCGTAATTCTCCGGTTAGGGCTAACTCTCCCGCCCATTCATATTGCTCTAATTCTTCCTTAGGAACTTGTCCTGTAGCAGCCAAGATACCGAGCGCGATCGGAAGATCGAATCGTCCACTTTCTTTGGGCAAATCAGCAGGCGCTAAATTGACCGTAATTCGTTGCGCAGGAATTTTAAAATGGGAATTTTGCAAGGCGGATCTAACGCGATCTTTACTTTCCCGAACTTCAGTATCGGGAAGTCCGACGATCGTAAAACTAGGTAATCCGTTAGCGATATGCGTTTCGACAGTCACTAACGGCGCTTCCATGCCTGACAAAGCACGGCTATACAACACTGCAAGTGACATACTGTTTAAACCCGTAGATATCTGGACACCAACAGGTTTATCCTAAATTTTGCAATCAGTGTTTCAATGTGATTGTTATTAATGCGGATGCAATTCAGTGACGTTATCGACAGCGCGGATAGCAGCAGGTTGAGAACGCGCTTCCAGTTCCGCAACTTTAGCCTCAAGAATCATTAACTTCTCACGCGTGCGTTGTAATACTTCTTGTTGAATTTCAAATTCATCACGTGTTACTAAATCAAGGCGAGTAAACGCACCGGACAATAAAACCTTGACGTTTTTTTCGATATCCTTAACCGGACTGTTATGAAAAATTTCGTTTACTTTGGCGTTGATTTCATCGATCATATTTTTGCTAATCATTCATTTCTCCTTTACGGTTATCACACTGACATCACTGATATCACACACCCGTTATAAATCACCGTGATAAAATCCCATAATCTATTGTTATGGATGGTCTATTCTGCCATGTCAGTTTTTAACATTAAAATTTATTTGATATTTTTTTAACTTTCCAATGCTTTATTCTCCAATAAGATACACTTATGGAACGTCAACAATTATTAGAAAGTTGGCTTAAAACCCAATTTCCAGGTAAACACTTTACCCTCAAGACCGCTTCCGCTGATGCGAGTTTCCGAAGCTATTTTCGCATTTTTATTGACGATCAAACATGGATCGTGATGGATGCGCCACCCCAACAAGAAGATTGCAAGCCCTTTATACAAGTAGCAGAAATGCTTGCCAATACAGGAGTTCATGTACCTAAAGTAATTTCGCAAAACTTAGAACAAGGGTTTTTGCTGCTTTCAGATTTGGGGAATACCACTTACCTACAGGTGCTTAGCCAGCATCACGAGCAAGCCAATCGATTGTATAACGATGCTACCGATGCGCTCATTAAAATGCAATTATCCGCGCAAGCAAAGCAATTACCTGAATATGACGAAGCCTTGTTGCGTAGAGAATTAAATTTGTTTCCTGATTGGTATATTGCTAAACACCTGCAAGCTGAATTAACTCAAAACCAAAAAACACTATTAGAAAACGTCTTTGATCAAATTTTACAAAATAACCTCAATCAACCCAAAGTGTTTGTTCATCGCGATTATCATTCGCGCAATTTAATGGTGTCGTCACCCAACCCCGGCATTATTGATTTCCAAGATGCGGTCTACGGTCCGATAACCTATGATTTAGTTTCTTTGTTTAAAGATGCCTATATTCGTTGGGATGAAGAACGGATTCTCGATTGGACGATTCGTTATTGGGAAAAAGCCCGTCAGGCAAATCTGCCGGTAGCCACTGACTTTGGCGTTTTTTACCGTGATTTTGAATGGATGGGAGTACAGCGGCATCTGAAAATTTTAGGTATTTTTGCACGACTCAATTATCGCGATGGAAAATCCAATTATCTCAACGATATGCCGCTTGTAATGGAATATCTGCAAAAAACCTGTGATCGATATAGAGAACTCTCGCCGTTGCTTAATCTGTTCGACGAGTTGCATGACGTAACTCCTGATTCGAAAATTGGCTATTCTTTCTAGCAATAATCCGTACCGGGCCATGATCCTTGCCGCTGGCCAAGGAAAGCGCATGCGCCCGCTCACGGACAATCTGCCCAAGCCGCTGCTGAAAGCCGGTCAGCATGCACTCATTGAATATCAAATTTATAACCTGGCACAGGCGGGTTTCACTGAAATTGTCATCAATCATGCTTACCTCGGTGCCATGATTGAGAATGCTTTGGGAAACGGCGATCGATACGGCGTTCAGATTCATTATTCGCCTGAAAAAATCGTGCTAGAAACAGCCGGTGGGATTGCCAATGCGATGAACTTGCTGACCGACACACATAAAGCAATCCCATTCTTGGTAGTCAATGGAGATATTTATTGCGGGTTCGATTACCTTTCTTTGCGAGCTACTTTGGATGCCATGCTAGCACCGGAAAATCAATGCCTAGCACACCTCGTGCTGGTTGATAATCCAGAACATCATCCCGAAGGTGACTTTTCATTGCAAGATGGCTACCTTCGATTGGAAGGTGAGCAGAAATTCACGTTTAGTGGCATCGGTATTTATCATCCGCAACTATTTCAATCCATCATGCCCGGAGAAGCTGCAAAATTAGCGCCAATACTGCGTCGAGCCATGCAAGAAAACAAAGTGACTGGTGAATATTTTTCCGGTGAATGGATCGATGTCGGCACGCCTGAGCGTCTACAACAATTGGACAATCAATTAAAGCGACGCGCGCAATCCTAATAAAACTCATTGGAAAGAATAACTTCTATGCAATCATTGATCATCCCCATGGAATCCTATCTCAAACGGCGCCATACTTTTGCACAACACATGCAAGCCGGAATCGCGATTATTCCCACGGCTCCAGAGCGGATACGCAACCGCGATGCACACTATCCTTATCGTTTTGATAGCTATTTCTATTATTTGAGTGGCTTTACCGAACCTGAAGCTGTATTGGTTATCGTTGCAAAAACTGATCAAGCACCCGAAAAACATATTCTGTTTTGTCGTGCTAAAGATAAGGAACGTGAAATTTGGGACGGGTACCGCTATGGCCCGGAAGCCGCCAAAGAAACTTTTCTGCTGGATGAAACTTACCCTATTAATCGACTTGACGACATCATCCCTACCTTACTTGCGAATCAACCCATTATTTATACCATGCTTGGGCATGACTCCGCTTGGGATCAGCGCATCATGCAGTGGTTGAATCAGGTTCGCGAGCAAGTTCGCACGGGCATCATGGCTCCAGAAAAAATCAATGACTGTCGCGGCATTTTAGATGAAATGCGTTTGATCAAAAGTAATCAAGAACTCGATGTGATGCAGCAAGCGGCCAATATTTCCGTGCAAGCCCATCGAAATGCGATGCAAATGACCAAACCAGGCCAATATGAATACGAAATCGAAGCCGAATTACTGCATACCTTCAACCGTCACGGCGCTCGGTCACCGGCTTATACATCGATTGTAGCGGGAGGTTCAAACGCTTGCGTGCTGCACTATGTCGAAAACAATGCCGTATTAAAATCGGGAGATTTGCTGCTAATCGATGCCGGCTGTGAATTGCAAGGTTACGCTTCGGATATTACCCGCACTTTTCCTATCAACGGAAAATTTTCATCGGCGCAAAAAGATATTTATCAATTAGTTTTGAATGCGCAAGCTGCTGCTATCGCAAAAGTAAAACCTGATAATCGCTGGGACGAACCGCATCAAGCTGCATTAAAAATTCTCGCACAAGGATTCATCGACCTTGGCTTATGCCAGGGAAGTCTCGATAGCGTGCTAGAATCCGAAGATTACAAACGGTTTTATATGCATCGTACTGGTCATTGGTTGGGCATGGATGTACACGATGCCGGTCAATATAAACAACAGGGTGAGTGGCGGCGTTTCCAGCCTGGCATGGTACTCACAGTCGAACCGGGGTGTTATATTCGCGCGGGTGAGAATGTTGCGGAACATTTCTGGAATATTGGAATCCGAATAGAAGATGATGTGATAGTGACTGAAAACGGTAATCAACTGTTAACCGCTTCGGCACCTAAATCCATTGTTGACATAGAGGAGCTAATGCAATGAATCACGAACAAAAAAGAATCATTATCCAAAGAATTTTGCAGAGTGATACACACGGAGCCGATCCCCGCACAACGAAACGCACGTCGATTTTTCCGATCAATAACTGGCTCACCATTGCACTGCTTATCCCAGTGGTCATTGTGATGACCATGGTTGGTTTTTTCTTTTTTGCAGCATTTATGGCTTTACTAGCGGTAGCCGCAACAGTTATTGGGACCAGATTCTGGTGGTTACGGCGGAAATATCAGCAAGCTAACCGCACGGCTCACCAAACCCATTATCCGGACGAAGATTGGAACGACACAACACCGTCCCCGCATTCTAAGCGGTCAAATGTCATAGAAGACGCACAGATCATTGAAGAGACGAAAATTAAATAACCATTTTCATTCAATACCTTACAAAACAGTGTATTTAGATTTGTTGGAAATAGGTCGCATTGAATGAGAAACTGTCTGACCTGATAATATCAATGCATGTTCGCGTAAATGCACCGTTTGCAATCCTTTCAATACAGCGCGGCTCGCTTCAGTCAAATGCAAGGCACCGCGCCCTTCGCCATCCGTAGTCAGCAACTTTAATGCGATGAGTTGGCGAAATATTAATCGCCATGCTTTTTCAGATAACTCTTGACCGATTGCAAAGGTGCTCAAGCGGTCGTGTTGCCACTCTTTGACACGCACAGTCAAGTTTCCACGTAGCACGTCAATCAAATGTCCCACTCCAAACATCTGTCCGGTTCGATATACACATGAAAGCGCTTTCTGTACTTCAATGCTTGCATCCCAGGTTTGCGGTGGGTGCAAACAAATATCGCAATTTCCACACGGTTCAATATCTGTCTGTTCTCCAAGATAATGCAACATTTGTATCCGACGGCACGTAGTCGTTTCACAAAGTGATAGCAGGGCTTCGAGCTTCTTGATCGAAACCCGCTTAAATTCAATGTGCGTTGGAGATCCTTCAATCACACGTCGATGTTGAATCACATCGTTTAAACCATACGCCATCCAGGCGTTAGCCATGCGTCCATCGCGACCTGCCCTACCCGTCTCCTGATAATAACCTTCAATACTTTTTGGTAGATCAAGATGCGCGACAAACCGTACGTTGGGTTTATCGATCCCCATACCAAAAGCGATGGTAGCCACCATGATGACACCCTCTTCGAGTAAAAATTTTTCCTGGTTGAATTGACGCTGCTGCATTTCCATGCCTGCATGATAAGCAACGGCTGGTATCCCTTGACTCAGTAACCATTCCGTCAGATCTTCAACTTTTTTGCGCGAAGCGCAATAGACAATGCCCGCCTCTCCAGCATGATGGGTGTGAATAAAATTCAATAGCTGCATACGGCTATTGGCTTTGTCGATAACCTGATAGCGAATATTGGGGCGATCAAAACTATCGATAAAAATTTTTGCATCGGCCAACTGCAATTTTTCAACGATTTCTCGACGTGTATCGATATCGGCTGTTGCGGTTAACGCAATGCGCGGTACTCGAAGAAAGCGTTGCTGCAGCACGGATAATTGGCTATATTCAGGACGAAAATCATGGCCCCATTGTGATACACAGTGTGCTTCATCAATAGCAAACAATGCAATCGGTATTTGCCCCAAGAAACGCATAAAGCGAGGAGTCAAAAGCCGTTCTGGCGCAACGTATAACAGATCATATTGTTGCATCAGCAAATTTTGCTCGACCAACGCTGCTGCTTCGAACGATAAAGACGAGTTCAATGTCGCAGCACGCACACCCATTTGGTTAAGCGCAGCAACTTGATTGTGCATCAATGCAATTAAAGGGGAAACAACGATAGCCACACCAGGACGCAGCAGCGCCGGAATTTGATAGCATAAGGATTTTCCACCGCCGGTTGGCATTAAAACCAGGCAATCGCCACCTGCAACAAGGTGGTCGATCACTTCAGCTTGTTGTCCGCGAAAAGCGGAATAGCCAAATACTTTCTTAAGAGTAGCAAGTGCTTGGGGCATTCAGTTAATAGTCAAACAGCTTTTTCAATGTAACAATTCATCAATGCATTCGATTGCTATTTTTGAATTCCTGCATTATTCGATGGATATTACAGCATACATGACTACATTCCTTGCAGCACGCGTTTATTATAATAAAAAGGTTATTTTCATGACGTTATTGTGCAGAATGATACGCATGCAAATCATTTACCCTGTTGTGCTGGTATAATTCTGTGCTTTTAGTTTTTTATTGATGAATCATAAAGCTCTTTGGAGAAAATAATGGCTGTAGCTGATGTTTTGAAACTCATTCAAGACAATGACGTTAAGTTTGTTGATCTACGTTTTACCGACACCAATGGTAAAGAACACCATATCACGGTACCTTCACATACGTTTGATGCGGACAAATTTGAAGATGGTCACCCATTCGATGGTTCATCAATCGGTGGCTGGAAAGGCATCCAGGCTTCCGATATGTTGCTGATTCCAGATCCTGAAACAGCCAACATGGATCCTTTTATGGATGAACCGACCTTATTCATTACCTGTGATGTAGTGGAACCCGCCGATGGTAAAGGGTATAACCGCGATCCTCGTTCGCTCGCTAAACGCGCAGAAATTTATTTAAAATCAACTGGTATTGGTGATGTCGCTTATTTCGGCCCTGAACCAGAATTTTTTATTTTCGATTCGGTTCGTTGGCACATTGATATGTCAGGATGCTCGGTGAGAATCGATTCGGAGGAGGCTGCTTGGAGCGCCAGAAATAAATATGACAGCGGCAATACTGGACATCGTCCAGTGATAAAAGGTGGTTATCTTCCTGTACCTCCCGTTGATTCACTGCAAGATATTCGCTCTGCGATGTGTCTCGCATTAGAAGAAATGGGTATTGGGGTAGAAGTGCATCATCATGAAGTTGCAACTGCCGGACAATGCGAAATCGGTACTAATTATAGTACTTTGGTCAGACGCGCCGATTGGAGTCAAGCTCTTAAGTATGTCGTGCATAATGTGGCGCATTCCTATGGCAAAACGGCTACTTTCATGCCCAAACCGATCGTCGGTGATAATGGATCTGGCATGCATGTACATCAATCGATTTGGAAAGATGACAAAAATCTTTTTTCTGGAAACGGTTACGCCGGCTTATCCGAATTAGCGCTTTATTATATTGGTGGGATTCTCAAACATGCCAAAGCGCTAAACGCGATCACCAATCCTGGCACTAATTCTTACAAACGCCTGGTACCTGGATTTGAAGCACCGGTTAATCTTGCCTATTCCGCCAGTAACCGTTCCGCTGCTATTCGCATTCCGCATGCCAATAGTCCCAAAGGACGTCGAATCGAAGTACGTTTCCCTGATCCGATGGCCAATCCTTATTTGGCTTTTACTGCATTAATGATGGCTGGATTGGATGGCATACAAAATAAAATCCATCCTGGTGATCCAATGGATAAAAATTTATATGACTTACCCCCTGAGGAAGCGGCAAAAGTACCTAATGTCTGCGCTTCACTGGATGAAGCACTCGATTGTTTGGATAAGGATCGTGATTTCCTGATACGAGGCGGTGTTTTTTCCAATGACATGATTGATGCATACATCCAATTAAAAATGGAAGAAGTCACCCGGTTACGGATGACAACGCACCCTGTTGAATTTGAGCTTTATTACAGTTTGTAATAATTCGGTTAACAATTTTTACTTTATATCTAAGATGAATGGTATATTAATTAGACGGTTGCATTTATTTCTACAATATCTTTATTAACGATAGTAACGATAATATGCGCGATATGAAAATTAGAAAATTATCTCTCATTTTCGTAACAATGTTGCTAGGATTCTTATCCAGCGCAGTAGCTGGGAAAGATATCTATAAGTTTGTCGACAAAGACGGTAATATTACTTTTACCAACCGTCCCGTTCGCAATGCGCAAAGAATTAATATTGCATCTTACTCTAGGAATACGGGCACGGTTATCACACAAAGATCCTCTACCGCATCAGCGTCTACCGCATCAGCGCCGAGTGTTAAAAACAATACTCAAAAAGAACGTGATGGCACGCGGCGCCAAATTTTGGAAAAAGAATTACATAGCGAAAACAAATTGCTTTTTGATACGCAACAATCATTGTCACAAATGAGTAAAAATGACGAAAATTTCCAAGATGACAAAGTTGTCCAGCTCAAAAATAAGCTCTACCTGCATCAACGAAATATTTCTGCCCTAAAAAAAGAACTTTCTAAGTGATAGTTTAAAAAGTTTCTTATAGTCCATGAGTGTCATGAAAAAAATCAAATCCTCCTTGTTTTTTTTGTCGATAAGTACCCTATTTTCGATTAACTCAGCACAAGCCACTATTTACAAACACGTCGATAAAGACGGCAAAGTTACCTACTCCAATGTGCCTTCTGCAAATGCAAAACAATTGAATCTGCCCCCCATTGTTGTCATGCCGCCTTCAACCAATTCGAGCGGCGCAGAAGAGCGTATTATCCAGCGCAGAGAATCGATGAAATTCGAAGAACAGCGCAGTCAATTAGCGACTAAGATTACGGAAGAAGAAAAACGCCTGAATGAAGTCAGAGAAGAATATAAAGACGGGGTTCCTGATCGATTGGGCAGCGAGCGTAATTATCAACGTTATATCGATCGGGTCGAACGTCTAAGACAAGAAATACAAGAACGCGAAAAAAATCTCGGCGCATTACGCGCTGAAATGCAGACTCTAACCGAGAAGAAATCTGAACCGTCAAAAGTTACCCCTTAACTTTAAACTCCACAATGACGGGTGCGTGATCTGAAGGACGCTCCAATTTTCGCGGTTGTTTATCGATACTGCATGCCGAACAATCTTTCGTCAGCTCATCACTAATTAATATGTGATCAATGCGCAAACCTCGGTTCAATCGAAAAGCCATCATGCGATAATCCCACCAAGTATAGGATTTCTCAGGTTGTTCAAACAAACGAAAACTGTCCTTTAACCCTAAACCAATCAAACCATTCAGCGCATCTCGTTCAGGTTGACTGCACAGCACTTTGTCACGCCAAGCATCAGGGTCATACACATCACGATCTTCTGGAGCGATATTAAAATCACCCAATACAATCAATCGCTCATAACGTATCAGCTCCTGCTGCAACCATTGTTTAAGCGCGGTTAGCCATTGCAATTTATACTGATATTTAGCTGATTCCACCGATTCACCGTTTGGCACGTAAACACACACCACACGTAAATCTCCATAGGTCGCAGAAATCACTCTTTTTTGTTCGTCAGAAAACTGTGGGATATCTAAAATCCTATCATTTCCTGCTAATTTGCTAAGAATCGCTACGCCGTTATAGGTTTTCTGACCGCTAAATAAACAGTGATAACCCAACGCGTTAATGTCATTTAATGGAAAATGATCGTCAATCAATTTAGTTTCTTGCAAACATAAAATGTCAGGCTGATGATTGTTCAACCAATCGATTACATGAGGCAATCTCACTTTTAATGAATTGACGTTCCAAGTCGCGATCTTCATAAGCTTTATGAATAAATTGTAACAATTCGATAGACTAACAGATTTATCATGACATAATAGTCTCTTCAACATCTACCGGCTGAGTTTCTCAAAGCATGCAGGTGTTGACAATCGTTAAGCCCTTCGATAGTCTTTTTCTACATGATTAACATGTGGGCGTACATTTACGAAACACTAATTGCGCTCTGCTAAGTAAAAACTGGAAAACCACAACGGTTTCCGAATTCAATAGGTCGTTTCGTTTTTCAACTGTCATAAGTAAATTTATCAGCATCAATTTAGCACTAACAACAAAAAGAAATCGCATCAACATAAAAAGGAGAAATATATGCAACTCAAAGGATCAAAAACTGAAGGAAATCTGAAAGCCGCGTTTGCGGGTGAATCTCAAGCAAATCGCCGTTATCTGTATTTTGCAGCTAAAGCCGATGTAGAAGGACAGAACGATGTCGCGTCAGTATTCCGCTCCACGGCAGAAGGCGAAACCGGACACGCGCATGGTCATTTGGAATATCTCGAAACTTGTGGCGATCCAGCAACCGGCCTACCATTCGGTTCGACACGAGACAATCTGAAAACAGCGATCGCTGGCGAAACGCACGAGTATACCGACATGTATCCTGGCATGACGAAAATTGCACGTGAAGAAGGTTTTGATGAAATCGCCGATTGGTTTGAAACTCTGGCCAAAGCGGAACGCTCGCATGCCAATCGTTTCCAACGTGCATTGGATGGTTTAGCTGATTAAATAAATCCATTCCAACATATTCAAACCAAGAAAGATTCGTTGCATCGTTTGCAACGAATCTTTCAAGTAGGATAATTTTTGCCAAAAAGATAATGAACTATGGCATCTCGCGAAGGTAGTCTCGAAGCCCCCAAACGTCATCCGGTCGATTGGAAAAATGCAGATTTTTACAATCCAGAAAAATTACAACAAGAAATGGAACGTGTCTTTGACATATGTCATGGCTGTCGCCGATGCGTCAATCTCTGCACCGCTTTCCCACGACTTTTTGATTTGATCGATGACGGTTCTACCGGTGAAATCGATGGCGTAGAAAAAAATCGCTTCCAAGAAGTAGTCGATCGCTGTTATCTGTGCGATATGTGCTTCATGACCAAATGTCCTTATGTACCGCCTCACGAATGGAACGTTGATTTTCCGCATCTGATGTTACGTGCCAAAGCCGTTAAGTATCAACAATCGGGTGCCGGTTTTCGCGACAAATTACTTTCTAGTACCGATTTGATGGGCAAAGTCGCAGCCAATCCCGTTATCGCGCCAACGATCAATACATTAAATAAAACGCCACAGGCTCGTAAAGTACTGGATAGCACACTGGGCATACATTCCGAACGAAAACTTCCGGAATATACTGCACATCAATTTCGTTCCCATGCGCAATTGAACGATCGCTTCACGGTAAAAGATGGCAATAAAACGCCCGGGAAAGTAGCCATTTACGCAACATGCTATGTCAATTACAACGAACCCGGCATTGGTCACGATTTATTACAAATCCTTAAGCATAACGAGATTCCAACCCGCTTAGTTGAGCAAGAAGTATGCTGCGGCATGCCCAAGCTCGAATTAGGTGATCTGCAAGCTGTGGAAGCTTTGAAAAATCAAAACATTCCACATTTGTTAACATTGGCTCAGCAAGGTTATGCCATTATTTCCGCGATTCCGTCCTGTGTTTTGATGTACAAACAGGAGCTGCCATTATTGTTTCCTGAAGATGTCGCCGTTCAAACTGTCGCAGCCGCAATGTTTGATCCGTTTGAATATTTGTGGCTTAGGAATCAAGATAATTTGCTCAAAACAGATTTCAAACAATCGTTAGGGAATGTTTCGTATCACATTCCCTGCCATCAACGTGTCCAAAATATTGGCAAAAAAACACGCGATGTGATGCAATTAATACCGGGAACAAGCGTGAATAGCGTCGAACGTTGTTCCGGACATGACGGCACTTGGGGCGTCAAAAGTGAATACTTTGCCGATTCGATGAAAATCGGACGCCCGGTCTTCAAACAAATGAGTGCGCCAAATCCAGATTATATTAGCTCGGATTGTGCTATCGCCGCACGCCATATAGAGCAAGGTATTTGTGAAAATCATTCCGGCAGCAAAGCGAAAAAGTTACATCCATTGAGCTTATTACGTTTAGCGTATGGCTATGATGACCATCAATGCAGCATTCCAAATTTGCAGGTTTTACCGACTAATTCCGTTGATTTAGAGGACAAAGCATGAAGCGTATTACGCGTGATAGCCTGTTAACACTCGAAGCCTACGCAAAAATACGTGATAATTTTCGTAAGCAATTGATAGCACATAAGAAACCACGAAAAGTTGCGCTAGGAAACAATGTAACCTTAATTTTTGAAGATGAGTTGACAATTCGTTATCAAATTCAAGAAATGTTACATGCTGAACGAATTTTCAAAGAAACAGAAATCATTCATGAACTCCAAACTTATACGCCACTGGTTCCAGACGGGTGCAATTGGAAAGTAACGATGATGATTGAATATCCCGATCCGGAGGAACGTGCAAAAAAACTAGCGCTTCTGTTAGGGATTGAAGACCGGGTATGGGTTCAGATCGGTGAATTCGAAAGTGTTTTTGCAATCGCTGATGAAGATATCGAACGTGAAAATTCTGATAAAACTTCGTCGGTGCATTTTTTACGTTTTGAACTGATGCCCGAAATGATTCAAGCATTACGCCAAAATGCCACGTTACGCATGGGCATCGATCATCCGGCTTATTCCGTATCGGTTGATAGCATCCATTCCGATACCCGGACATCACTGTTAAATGACTTTACCGAAGCATGAAATCACTGGTCATACTAATCGGCATTCTCATTCTGACGGGCTGCGCCAACAAAACTTTCAAAGATCAGTTTGAAGACGAAAAAACTTGGGCTGAGCGTGCAACACAGTTACCCACGTATCCTGATACCCGAAGCTTGTTGGAATTTGATGTGAGTGGTGGCGCCATTACTGATAATCAGTATCTCATCGATCCTGCTTCCATTAGTGTCGGTGAAGATGGCGTAATTCGCTTTACTCTGGTCGTTAAATCCTCTTCTGGTGCATTAAATATTAGCTATGAAGGTATACGTTGCTCAACAACTGAAAGAAAACTGTATGCACTGGGTCGTGATGACAAAACATGGGCACAACCACGCGTATCAGAATGGGAAAAGCTGACCCTTGTTCGACAGTTTTTTGCACAGCGTGAGCTCGCCAAAAATATTTTCTGTCCCAATAGACAAATCGTCCGCAACAACGAAGATGCTATTCGCGCATTAAAATCTGGTTATCATCCGAGCATGCCGCGTTGATACAACAAAACCGCATACGCAGTATTATTACGTTTCAAATAGAACGTTCATCAACGCGTTATGTCTAACCGTGCACTCTTACCCACCAATCATTTAATTCAATTATGAAATATCACTTCACGACCCCATTGCTCAGCTCCATTAGTTTTATCAGTATGCTTTTGATCACATCAGCATCCCATGCGTTACCCAAAGAATGCTCAACATTTACTTCCCCCGCGACATATCTTGATACCACTGGATTGGTGTGCTTACAAAAGGTAACAATGATTGATCCGGCTGATACCAGCATATACAAAGGAACCTTACAGTGGCTTGGCACTAGCAATCCAGACCAAAGCAATCTATTTCAACTGACTAGTATCGAATTGGATACCGCTGCAGATCCCAGCGGCCCCACTTATACTTCCGCGACAAGAATTTTAAATATTCCCAAAGTTGATATTCCTAAACAATTCGGTACCGAACGCTATAACGTAAGCTTAAATCTACTACCAGATAGTGGATCCATTTTCCAACTCAATAATGTATCAGTTTATATTCGACCGGACTATCTAGCAGGCAGGGACTGGAAACCTTACGGCATGCTTTTAGCCAATGAACGCCGTGCAGTCGATATACTTGGTAAATCATTACCATACATGCAATTAGCTGATTTAGTGTACAACTACGACAACACCGTTCTGGGTTCTTGGAAATTAATCCAATCTAACGGTAAAAGTTCCGGAATGGATGCAGGTCTTTATGAAAATCAAAATACCAATCCTAAAGAATTAGCGCTGGTTTTTCGTGGTACGGATACCTGCAATTTTCCATGCTCTCTGAGAGAAACGGAGGAACTTGCACTTGATGTCACAGCAGATTCGGCAATTGCTACAGGAATAGTTAGTGATCAATTTAAAGACGCTTTTAATTTTGCAAGTGACGTAATCGCTCGCTATCCTGGTGCCAAGATTACCGTTGCAGGTCACTCGATTGGTGGGGGATTAGCACAAGCTGTCGGCGCAACACTCGGGTTAGAAACTTTTGCATTCAATTCATCTCCGGTTCCTGATCACTTCTTTGATACCTATACGATTACACTTCCAAAGGAAAAAATAGCAGAATTGATTCATGTTATCGCAGATATTCACGATCCTATCGCAAACGCAGATGAATCGGGTAATCTCTATGTCGATTCGCACCATGTCACGCCGTTGATGCAGTTTAATTTTTCTACAAAAGAAGTTTTGCCGGCAAAATCTGTGAAATTAAACGATTTACGGTTTGATCGTCACGGTATTGTGGAACTCTATCAAAACTCATCCACTTTGATCAATCTTTATGTCAGTGGATGGTAGTTTTCTAAGTCCTTGGACTGATATGGGTATGGACATGACTATTTCCATCGTGTCCATGTGAAACCTCTGAAATTTCAATCGGTATGATATGCAATTTTCCGTGCCGAACGCCGCTTTTCGCAATCACTTTATTGGCAAAACAGCGTACGTCTTGAATAGTACCGCGCAAAATGACTACTTCAAGACAATTGTCATGGTCCATATGCACATGCATGCTGGAAAGCGTTATGTCGTGATGTTCATGATGTGACGAAGTGACCATAGAGGCCAAATCTCGTTCATGGTGATTATAGATATAAGTCAGGGTCGCGATACAATGGCCTTTGTTATCTTTCTGCAAACGAGAGGTTTCTAGATAGTCACGTACTAAGTCCCGAATCGCTTCGGAACGATTATCATATCCACGCGCTTGAACGATATTGTCAAATTGTTCAAAAAGCTCCTCATCCATTGAAACGGTAAAACGTTCCATAAATCTTCCTTGAAAAGTCTGTAAAATTGAAAAACGACGTTAATTTTATCGAAAAAGCATTGCAACTGCTAATTCATTCCACTACGTCATACTGTAGCATACTAAAAATTGGCGACTAAATTAACGCGAAATGAACGCGATTCAATCGGATGAAAATGCTTGTCTGCAACTCCCGCTGCTGGTTCGCCTGGTAACCGAGAAGTATAGAAATAATCGATACCATGCCCATGAGTATTGAGAAGATTAAAACCTTGAAGCGTCACACGAACATTATTGTTAATCTTATATCCTATTTGGCCATTGAGCGTTACGGTGTTATTGGATCGCGCACTATTATCTTCGACCAAGGCTCGCTTACCAAAGTAACGCAATTGCATGCTACCAAACAATTTCCCTAGATTATCCAGCGTAACCGCTAACTTACCTACGCCATTGATCGCACCTGGAATATGATTCCCCGCTGGATCGAAATCAGTAAAACGTGCGCGTGCCAGCGCATAATCAATATCAACCGTTAGCCAATCCTTCGGCATATAAAAAGCGGACACTTCAAATCCTTCTCGTTGACTAGGCCGACTCGCTACCGTAGTGCCAGCATCCCCAACAAATAACAACTCTGAAGCCATGTCTAAACGGAATAATGCAAATGACGCTTGTAATCCAGGAATAATCGCCGAACGCACCCCCACTTCGTAACCAGTGGATCGCACTAACGGATGAACCGGATTGATGGATTCACCGGTTTTAGGGTCTACTCGAGCAGTAGTTCCGCGGCCATCGTTACTATGAAACCCACTACCATAATTAAAATAAAATTCCGTTTGTGCCCATGGGCCAAAAATCGCAGCTAATTTAGGATTAGTCATGCTGTCATAACTATTTCCTGAATTTTCTTTGTGCACATGACTGTTGACATCAAACCAATAATAATCAGAACGAATCCCAGCAACCGTGCGAAACTTTTCTAGCCATTGAATGCTATTTTGGTAAAACAAACCAACGCTATTTTGATTGATGTGATCTTTACGTGTTGTTGATAGAGTACGGCGTTCCTTGGTGCTCATTAGCCCGTTATCAATTACATCATTTTGAAATTGCACACCAACCGTATTTTCAACATCAAACCCCGCAATTTTATTAATCCATGAATGACTCACATTCATCGCAGATTGAAAACGCTTATCCACTTGCGAAAACTGGTCACCATTCACGGGGTCATCGAGAAAATAAGTAAAATTAGAAAACAATGCCAAATTGGAATGCAATGTATACAGATTGATATGGGTCAAACCAAAGCGACTAGCATGTTGTAATGCTCCTGAAAGACTGAAACGGTGAGTTTCTCCGCCATCGCTCGGATCAATTGCGCCTAACCTTGGAACATAACCGCTTTCAACACCTCTTTGCGGTATCTGATCGGTCGCATTCCATTTGGCTCCATATCCCATTGCAGTAATATTAAATTTAGTGGGGCCATTCTCTTGACTATATCGCAATACTCCATTGAATTTTTTATAATCCTCGTGTTTAACCCACGGACCATCTTTAGTCAGTAATTCAAAAGCATAGAGAAAATTTCCTGGTCCTACCTGATGCGATTTAGCCACTAATCCACGCATAAATCCTTGCTGTCCGATTCCGTAGGTTGCAATACCCTGCGGTAATTTATCAACATAATTTAAGCTCACCGCACCCGCTGAAGAAAAATCACCTTGACTAGCGAAATAGGGTCCTTTCATATATTGCAACCCACCGATTAATTCTGGAATCAAAAAATTGGTATCGGCCCAGCCTTGTCCATGCCCGTGCGTACGTTGATTCACTAACATGCCATCCACGGTAATGCGTACATCGGTACCATGATCAAGATTAAATCCACGCAAAAAATACTGATTCGCTTTTCCTTCACCACTATGCTGCGTCACAATTAATCCAGGTACCGATTCGAGTAATTCTCCTGGACGGTAAACCGTGCGCGCATCCAATTGATGCTTGAGAACCGTTCCTTCGTTAGCCGAATTGGCGGTTCCAATGAGTTCTCTGGAATTCGCTTTGACAGTCACTTCGTTCAAGGTTGGAATTCCAGCGGCATCAACTGAATCCATTGTGTTTAAAGACAGCAGCATGCTTGCAAATATTAATAATTCTTTTTTTGTTCTTATTTGTATCAAAGGCAAACTCCCTTGCGCTGATCAAGTTCTTAATAAAGAAACATAATTATTTATCTAACTTTCTAAAAAAAAATGAATATTTTCGTATTCACACCAGTATGAAATAAAAATATTTATTCATACCAATTTATAATAACGCAAAAATGTATGATAGATAAATTTTTTTTCATACGTTTTTGTGTAAAATACGTTTGGGGACCGAGGGGAAAATACGAAAAATAATAAAAATACGTATTTTTTTATTACGCTTTAAAAAAATTTCTAATAAAGATAATTCACAAAGAAACAACATGAAGACTTCCAATCGCAGCTTATTGCGTTTTTTATTCATCGCCCTATTATTTTCTTTAATACTAGGAAAACAGAGCGTTGCCTCTGAAAACACCAAGAAATTCAAAATCATTACGACAGTAGCTCCCATTACCAATATGGTGCAAAACATTGCGGGTAGCTATGCTGATGTCATCGGTTTGGTTCCAGATGGTGTTGATTCCCATACCTTCGAGCCCATCCCATCCGACATTAAAACCATTCAAGCGGCTGATTTAATTATCGCGAATGGTCTAGATCTGGAGCTACCAACGCTCATATTGGCAGAGAAGGTGAAAAAGAAAGAAACGGCGATTGTGCAACTCGGCAATCGCACACTTAACAAAGAAGACTGGCAATATGATTTTAGTTTTCCGCGTGAGCACGGTCATCCTAATCCACACTTGTGGATGAATATTCAATTAGTCATGCGTTATGCGGAAATCATTCGGGATAGCCTTAACGAACTGGATCCTCGCAATCAAGAACAATATTTTTTGAATACCAAAAACTACCTCGAAAAATTAGCGAAATTAGATCAAGCAATTTTTGATTGTGTCAAAACCATTCCAGAAAAGAACCGGAAGTTGGTTACCTATCACGATTCTTTTGCCTACTTTGCGCCTCGTTATGGCATGAGCGTAATAGCCGCGATTCAACCATCCGATTTTTCAGAACCTTCGCCGCAAGAAGTCATTAGCGTGATTAAACAAATCAAACAAATTAGTGTGCCAGCCATTTTTGGTTCGGAAGAATTTCCTAGCAAAGTCATGGAGCAAATTGCCCGAGAAGCCAATGTGCAATTCATTGATCAACTGTCAGACGATGAATTACCTAAACCGCCCAATCATTCATTCATTGGCATGATGGCCAATAACATGACGGTCATGACTAAAGCGCTCGGTGGAAAAGAAACTTGTACGGGGAACATCGATGCAAGCAATAGTCAATTCTGATTGGCAATCTTATTTGGCAGTCAAACTCAGCAATATTTCGGCCGGCTATGAACCCAATACGTTATTCAAGAATCTTTCACTAGAAATTCCTCACGGGCTATTTGCGGGCATCGTTGGTCCGACCGCTTGTGGCAAAACCACGCTGCTTAAAATCCTCATGGGCATGCATCCGGTAACTTGCGGAGAAGCCGAATTACACGGACAAGCCGTGGGCAAAATTAAACCCGGGATCATTGGATATGTGCCTCAACTGGGCAGCATTGATTGGAATTTTCCCGTCACCGTCGAAGAAGTTATTGCGATGGGACTGTATACCAATGGCCGCATTTTACCTTGGTTGGCAAAAAAAGAACGCGATCAGATTCATGAACTTGCCGAACGATTGAATGTCAGCGCCTGTTTGAAACAGCATATTCTTGCCATATCTGGCGGGCAACGCCAACGTGCTTTTTTAGCACGTGCTTTAATTAGTAATCCCAAAATTTTGATTCTCGATGAACCGACTTCAGGTGTCGATATCAAAACCCAACACGAAATTTTGCATTTGTTGAGCGATTTGAACTGTGAAGGCATCACGATTTTACTCACCACACATGATTTAAACGCCGTGGCTTCTCATTTACCTTGGGTAATTTGTTTCAATAAAGGTGTGGTAGCACAAGGTCGTCCGAATGATATTTTCACCAACGAAATCCTCACTAAAACTTATGGCGGCGACATCGCTATTGTCAAACATGAAGGACACTTGCTGATCGCCAATACAACACCACTGCGTTTTATGGACCCAAAGTAGTTCATGGATTTTCTGCTTGAACCGTTGCAGTATGATTTTTTCCGCCGCGCTTTAATAGCCGCTTGCTTGGTTGGCGCAACCGGTGGATTAATTGGTGTATATGTGGTGCTGCGAGGGATGAGTTACGTCGGACACGGGTTATCGCACGCGGCGGTCGGTGGAGCCGTCGTTGGCTTCACCTTGAATATGAATTTTTACGCCGGTGCATGCGCAATGGGTTTAGCAGCAGCGCTGATCATTAACAAAATCACAAAAAATAATAAAATCAAATTAGACGCCGCAATAGGCATCGTCACCACAGCCATGTTTGCTTTAGGTGTCGCGATCGTTAGCAAACTGCGCAATTTTAAGCAAAATTTTGAAGCCGCTTTGTTTGGAAATATTTTAGGAATCAATAACGATGATTTGATCATTATTGGCATAGTTACTTTAATAACCTTGATCACCGTATTTTTTTGCTACCGCGCCCTACTCTTCTCCACATTTGATCAAGAAGCAGCCCACGTTTCTGGAATCAAAACCGAGTCGGTACAACTGCTCTTCTCGATCATATTGACCTTCTCAGTCATCGCCTCGCTGAATGTGATTGGTGTCACCATGGTCGCTGCAACGTTAATTGCACCCGCCATTACCGCAAGAATCATCACCGACAGTTTTAGCAAAATGATTATTTATTCCACTTTACTAGGCTCTTTCTCAGGCATCACCGGCATGTACTTAAGTTACATTTTTAATGTTGCCTCAGGCACAACCATCGTATTATTTAGCACGCTTTTATTTTGTTTGGCTTTAGCAATTAAACCAGTACAACGACTCATCAGCAATCAAGTACGCTAAAAAGCTCTGAAAAACCACCGCATGCAATTATGCTGCGTTAATGCAAAGAAATGCTCAGCGCAGATTTTTTCCTTCCGGTTAACAATCCGGCAACATTTTTTACATCCATAATTCACTGATCTATAAAAGTAATATTGCGTCAATTAAATTAGCTTATCATTTAAGCTAATCTACTACAGCCTCATTTTTTATAACCCGATGGCAACATTGTTAGATTTGAATGATAATACGTGGCGTGGTGTCAACAATCCCCGTTCATTTAGAACGATAACCGGTAAATTTGAAGCAAGCTACGCATTACCGAAAGATTTCCGCTTAATCGCCGGAATTGATTACGATCATAGAGATCGCAGCGGCTTTGCATCCAATACCAGCCACCGCAATCGTACCGATGAAATCTCCTCTCGTATTGAATTACGCCGCTCTTTATCGGATACCATTACTGGAACACTCTCATATATCCATAGCGAGCGGTTCGGTTCCCAATTCCTAACGAATACCACTGGTAGTGGTGAACCTTTCTTTAATCTCATCGCGGCCCTCCAATCTGGCAGACCGTTCACGCGACAAGGTGCGTCTAATGGCTAATTGGGAGCCACTAGACATGCTCTCTGTTCAGGTAGCTATCGATGAATCGATGGACAATTACGGTCATCGTGATGGTTCCAATTTGGGTCTGCGTAAAGGATCAGCTAGAAATTATTCGATTGATGCAACCTATACATTCTCGGAGAACTGGCAAGCTACCGCTTGGTTCTCAAGAAATGAAACGCAGATTAATCAGGCCTCTAGAAATCCGATCACCGATCAAGGTATTCGGGAAATCTGGAGTTCAAAATTACAAGACTATGGCACTTCAGTTGGCTTCGATATTACTGGAAAATTAACTGACAAAATCGACACCGGCGCTAGTTTTTTATATGCTGACTTCACTAATAAATTTAAGCAACACGTCGTGCTAGATCCACAAACGAATGTTGTACCTAATCTTTCAACGCAATATAGCAGTTTACGGCTGTATGCAAGATACGAAGTGCGTAAGAATTTAGCACTGCGTTTGGATTATATTTTAGACCACTTCAAAACCAACGAATGGACATGGGGAAGGTGGCCTTATACCGATGGCACGCGTTTTACTCAAGACAACAATCAGCTAGTTAACTTCGCCTTTGTTTCTGCGACTTACAACTGGCAATAATCAATCATTCTGCTAAAAACGAAAGGCGTCAATTCAGATTCAAAAATTGATGCCTTTTTCCACACCAAAATAGTTAAATGATTTATCACTAATCCAATCGGTTATTTAGGAAACATCCCTGCGGTATTTTAATCAACCTACGATGCTGAGTGGCTGTTCATGCTAGAATTCCCAGCCGAATCACTATAACTCATTCACTAAAAAATTATTTTTTTGCTGGTGCATATTCGCTAGTAATTGACTTTATTCGTTTCCCTATTATCTCATTTGCTATTAATTTTTTATTATGAAGACACCTTCACTTTCTGATGTTGCCGTAGATGTTTGGGTTCAAGGTGGACCTATTGCGTTAAATGATTTAGTCGGTTCGGTCGTGCTAATCGAGATTTTTCAAGTAAATTGCCCCGGTTGTTTTCTTTATTCACTGCCCAGTGCAGTGGAGTTTTATGAAAAGTATCATCATCAGGGATTAGAAATCATTGGACTGGCCACAGCATTCGAAGATTACGACAAAAATACCTTGGACAATCTAAAAAAACTCATCAACGACGGCGAAGTGATCGGACAAACCTACAAAGCACTCAATCGCTATGATAAATTGACCGAAGATCGCAAACTTCCGTGGAAAATTCCTTTTCCTGTTGGCATGGATCGTGTTACAGAAGACAATCAGCCAGTTACCGATGAACGCGTGCTCGAATACGCTCAAACCTTCCTAACTGGATTTAATGATTTTAACGAAGGTAAGCAACATGCAGTGCTTCAGCAGGTCAGACATTATTTAGAGCAAAAAACCAAGAAAGCGGAAACTTTTGAACGATTCGCTCTGCAAGGAACACCATCATGCATTACTTTTGATCGAACAGGAAACTTGCGTGATATTTCATTCGGCCAGATCGATTATAAACAAACCATGATTGAGGAGCTTTTAGCCAATCAAACTTGATTCGTTTATGACACGGTCATTTAATCCACAAAATAATCTGCCGAGTAGCGCCATTGGCTGGCATTTTGATAACAGCTATGCGCGTCTACCGGATTATTTTTTTGCGCAACTTAAGCCTGTACCGGTTCCCGATCCTCGTCTGGTCGTCTTGAATCATGACTTAGCAGCGTCACTTGGACTGAATTTTGAATCCCTTGCTAGTTCAGAAACTGGATCTTTATTTTCTGGAAATACTTTGCCTGAAGGTGCTCAACCGATTGCTCAAGCTTATGCTGGACATCAGTTTGGTCATTTTACGATGCTGGGTGACGGACGAGCGATTTTGATCGGAGAATTGATTACACCGGAAAATAAGCGCGTCGATATGCAGCTGAAAGGCTCTGGTCAAACGCCTTTTTCGCGCCGCGGAGATGGTCGCGCTGCTCTAGCTCCGATGTTGCGCGAATACATTATCAGCGAAGCCATGCATGCGCTTGGCCTCCCCACTACACGCAGCCTTGCTGTAGTGACTACCGGTGAAAATGTTCGACGTGAAACTCTATTACCCGGTGCTATTTTGACTCGAATCGCTGCCAGTCATATTCGTGTCGGCACATTTGAATACGCGGTGCGTCAGCAAGAAAGCGATGCTATCAGGATTCTCGCGGACTACACTATACAACGCCATTTCCCGGATCTACTCGAGGTAGAAAATCGTTATCTGTCACTATTGAATCAAGTCATTGCGCGTCAAGCTGATCTAGTGACGCAATGGATACTGATTGGTTTCATTCATGGCGTGATGAATACCGATAACATGAGTGTTTGTGGCGAAACGATTGATTACGGTCCTTGCGCCTTCATGGATGCGTATGATCCCAATACCGTATTCAGTTCTATCGACCAGCTTGGTCGATACCGCTATAGCCATCAACCAATGATGGCACAATGGAATTTAGCCAGGCTAGCAGAAACCTTGTTGACGTTGATCGATCCTGTGCAAGAAGAAGCGCTTGAATTAGCATCGGATGCGATTGATGCTTTTCCGCACATCTATCAAGCGCATTGGATAAGCGGCATGCGTAGGAAATTGGGATTATTGACTGAAGAACCCGACGATACTGAACTTGCGACCACGCTATTGACCTGGATGCAGCATCATTACTCCGATTATACCAATACTTTTCGTGCACTTTCTGCTGAAACTCTGCCCAATGATCGTCAGTTTGATGACGCCGAATTTAAAGCCTGGTATACCCGTTGGCAAGAAAGATTAGCGCGTCAAGGGGATACAAAATGCCAGTCCATTAAATTAATGAAAGCAAATAACCCGGCCATCATTGCCCGCAACCACCGCGTCGAAGAAGCATTATCGGCCGCTTCGGAACATGGCGATTATGCGTTACTGCATCAACTTTTGGCTGCGATTGCAAAACCGTATGACGATTTAGCGGAATTCAATGATTACCGTATGCCACCAGCACCCTCCGAGCGTATCTATCAAACCTTTTGCGGCACATAATCGTTAACCTAGTCATATATATCAAGCAGATAGACGAAGGAGCACGCACCATGCAACAAACTGATCGATAACCACGTCTTCTCGACTGGAAATAGATCGATCTTATAAGAATGTATTCGCTCGTACATTCTTATACGAATCAATACGTAAAATGTTTTGCACAAAAAAGGCAAGTGCCAAAACCGAAAATGCATCAATCGGGTAACCAAAGCGCGCATGTCCCGCTGCTCCTCCGGTTACTAAGTGAGCAATCAACATTACGCACAAAAAAGCTGAAAATGCTAATTGATGTCGGTATCCGCCAATAATAAAAAAGCCCACGAGACCCAGAGCTAATAGACTTCGTATGATCAAACCCAATCCCATCCAAAACTTGTATGATATTTCACCAAAAAGCCGTTGAAACTTAGATTTATCGACGCCAACTAAACTATTGAACCATCCTTTAATATTCGCAATAAGCACGGGTATTGGGTGCTCTAACGCATAGTCTATTGCCTCATCACGAGCACTAGTAGAAAGATCGAAGAGACTGTTGTATTGTTTTATTTCATCAGGTCTAAACCATATTTCCGGCTCAGCCCTATGCTCGATGCCTGTTTGTTTAATCATAACTGGCCCAATAATCGATGTGGCAATCGCTGAATCTGCCGAGCTTGTCAATTTAAAATGGCCATACCAATGCCAGTTCAATGAAGACCAACCCAATATAGGAATCATTGCAATAACACCAGCAACAATAATTTTTCGCCAGGGTAGCATAAATAAACCGATTATTAAGCATCCGATTAATAACACCACCGCGTTAACTCGCACTAGCGTTGCAAGACCCAAAATACTATAGCCCAACACCAGCCAGCCAACAGAAGAATTATTTTTGTGTTGAATTTGATGAAAAATAATTGCTGTAGCAATACTTGTTAGAAGTAAATATAAGGTTTCTGCAAGAAAAAGAGAAGAATATACCTGAACAATAGGAAAAACTGTAAACGCAGATGCGGCAATGAAAGAAATGATTTGATGAAGTCCTATTGTTCTCCCAAGATGATATAAAGCAATTCCAGTCAGGCCAACGGCTATCTTTAGAATGACAGCCATACCAAACATATCCAAACCAATTGATCGAAACAAATAAATTAAGTAGGGAAACCCAGGACCAAAATGTGAATACGGATAAGGCCCATTTGAACCAAACCACTCACTGAAAAGCCAATAATCGTCGTTTTGTACTGCCAGCGCAGGTTGAAACCACAATGGAATTAGAAATATAGATGAAACTAGTAGCCAAAGTACAAATGCAACTGTAATCGCAATCGACCAGTGTAAATTTAGGCTTAATGGTGGAAAGTTAGATAAAAACGATAAAAAAGCTTTTTTACCTTGCTGTGTATTTTCTTTCACAATATAAACTCTCAACCATTACAGGATAGTTTTTCAAAAAAAAACCGTGAATTATTAAACATTTCTTCCCTCTACCAAGGTTAATCACTGAATCATTAAGATTCGGGATTGGCAGATATTAATAACTAATAAGCCGCCATAGTTACTAGTAAGCACATCAGATCGTTTTTCCAAAACCATTCCAGTTCTTTTAAATACATAACTCAAAGTTGATGGTCACCATACAATACACAAAAATGGCCGGGATATCTTACATCTTATATCCCTATCCAATCGGTATAACATTGTAATCTCTACCTAGCATTCCACGATGACACAAACGTTGCGTTCAAAAAAGATGCACTATTTCAGATACCACTCTCAAAATCAGATAGTTGCATAGTGTCTTGTGCTGTTTCGGAACGCCGCTTGCGGCAACGCGCTTTCTTCACCCAATCTCTGACGAGAATCATCCAACATCGTGCCATCACTTGTATACCTACCGCGAGGGTAATGTTTAGAATGGTGGGTGATTTCTCTACAATCTCCGAACCAGTCAACCCAACTACAGCCATAAAAGTTCCATAAAATTCATAGTACTCGGCGATATTACTATACGTTAGCAACAGCACTGAGATAAATGATGTGCAGATTGTTAACCAACGAGAGAGCACATCCATTTGATGTACTCAGAGTGCCTTAAACGTAGCAATTTCCGACAACAAGGTGTTATCGGCCCGATTCTCGTTTTCCTCTCCGTTGCAATGTGATTGGATTGGTTTGCTTAACGCAATCGCTTATACTCGCGCTTCCAATCCCGCTGGGAGATATGTTAACCGTATTCGTCATCTGCATAATGTATTAGACTTAATCGAGCAAGATGGTATACGGATTTTAATAGGCGCGGTAGTAATCATGGCTACTGTATTTGTCATGTCAGGCGACTCTGTTTGTCATTGTCAGGAATGATGTTACTCATTACCAGCAATCTTTTCGTTTAACCTATTCAATCAGTCGATCATCGCATATGGATTGGTGCTCGGTGCATTGGAGCAGGGATCTCTGTCCCTGGTACAATATTGAGAGAATGGGAGACTTTTCTGCCTTGAAAAGAACAGATTGGCTTTGCAATTGCTGATTATTTGATCTGAGAATGTAGCTTTTAAGCGATATCTCCGCCAATACTTTCCTCTTGGCTTTCAGTCGAAAACCTATACCCGGCGCCTCGTACTGTTTGTACCAAGTTTTCTTTGTTGACGGTTTCAAGAATTTTGCGCAATCGACGGATATGCACGTCAACCGTACGATCTTCAATAAATACGTGATCGCCCCACACTCGATCCAATAGCTGTGCGCGGGTATGAACACGCTCTTTGTAAGTCATTAAGAAGTGTAATAAACGGAATTCAGTCGGCCCCAAGTTGATTTCTATCAACTGTGAAAGATCACTGTTATTCAGTACATGGACACGATGGGTGGTAGGATCAAGCTTTAATCCACCTAATTCAATTATTTCATCCGACATCTCAGGTAAACGCCTACGTAACACTGCTTTGATTCGTGCCAGCAGTTCGCGAGGCGAAAAGGGTTTAGTAATATAATCATCCGCCCCCGCTTCTAGGCCTGATATCTTGTCATTTTCCTGGGTGCGTGCGGTGAGCATAATAATCGGGATACTTTTAGTCCGTTCCTCTTGCCGCAATTTACGGGCAAACTCTAAACCACTAATATCAGGAAGCATCCAATCCAGCAAAACCAAATCAGGCAATACGTTATTAATAAGTGACTTAGCCTTCTCAGCACTGGTCGCGCACAGCGTCATATGTCCCGCTCTCTTCAAATTAAGCGCAATTAATTCTTGAATTGCAGGCTCATCTTCAACAATCAGTATCGTTACAGCCATCAATCACTCCAGTAAGATTCGATTAAATTCAATTTGGAACTAATGGAATCATATAAATTAATGATTACATATTTATGACAATAAAATAACGGTAACAATTTGTAATAACGGTAATTGTTATTTGCAAGAATTCCTAGCGTTATTTACAGTATCCAAAAAAGTGCCGCAGAACTGAGGTTGCTCAGTCAAATGGAGAGAGCTACTTGACTCCATTTAAGATTACCGCATTGCATCGTTTCGCTCAGTCCTATCCGATCTATGAAAAAAGATTCAAGATAATGGATAATGCAGATCAAATGAAAAATCCCGTCAAGGTAAAGTACATGAAATTTTCTTCTATCGGTAATGATTCACAAAACGCTTCCATTTCTATGCTGATCGGCATTAGCATTATCTTGGGATTTATGTACTAGGCAAGAGTCATTGTCATTCCGGTCGCTTTATCGATACTGATTACCTTCCTTCTCATCCCTGCGGTGAACTGGCTTGAAAACATTAAAATACCGCGCGTACCTGCTGTTGTATTAGTCATGATCGTTTCTTTGTCAGTTTTTCTCGGTGCATCCTATGCAATTACACAGCAGATCGATACGTTAGTGGATACTTATCCTCAGTATGAGGACAACATTAAAGCAAAAATTTCTCAGCTCAATGAAAGTGGACGCGATAGCTTGCTTGATAAAGTACGCAATGTTTCAGAACGACTTTACTTGCAATTGGAAGAAACCAGAAAAAATAATCAAGGATTATCCCGAAATCCTAATGATTTAGCATCACAAAAAGCTAGCCTTGTGAAAGTTGTCGATGAAACTCCATTTCGATTAGCCGAGTTAGGTGAAGTGCTAGGTCCGGTTATGGAACCCATCGCAAATGCTGGTTTGGTCATCGTGCTGATCATCTTCATGCTGATTAATCGAGAAGACCTACGCGATTGATTCATATCGTTGGTAGGCGTGGGTCGCATTACCCATACCACTCGCGCACTGGGCGATGCTAGTGACAGAATCAGTCGCTACCTGTTAGTACAATTATTCATCAATTACTGTTACGGTGTGGCGGTAGGAATTGGGCTGTGGTTTTTAGAGGTGCCCTTACCCCATACTATGGGGGAGGATTTGCCGCTTTATTGCGATATATTCCTTATCTGGGGGCCTGGTTATCGGCTTTACTACCAATCGCATTAAGTTTATTGATTTCTCCCGAATGGACGATCGCACTCAAGGTCATTGGATTATTTCTATTGCTAGAGTTAATCACCAACATGGTTGTGAAGCCAGTGTTATATGGTCGTGGTATTGGCGTTTCACAAGCTGCATTGCTAGTGGCTGTTGCTTTCTGGGCATGGTTATGGGGCCCCATCGGATTAATATTGGCTTCGCCGTTAACGGTCTGTTTAGCAGTATTAGGGCGCTACGTGCCTTTTTTAGGTTTTTTAGATATTTTGTTGGGCGACAAACCTACGTTATCGGTCGATCATCGCTACTATCAACGATTACTCGCGGATGATGAAGATGAAGCCAGCGAAATTGTCGAAGAATACATCAAGGAACACTCTCTCGCTCATGCGCTGGATAAAATAGTTATTCCAGCAATGTCATTCGCACGTGCCGATTTACGTGCAAGTAAATTAGAGGAAGTAGACCATAACCGAATCATATTGTTAACTAAGCAGACTCTTAAAGATCAACATGATGAATTGATTGCTGATAAGGCTCAAATAAAAGAAAACAGCGAAAATTCAGATAAAGCTCAATCGAACATCAAAAATGATTTATCCAAATCAATCGTATTGGCTATTCCAGCAAAAAATGACATTCCTGATGAACAACTCATGGTTGACATGCTAGAAAACATCATTGATTCAGACAGAATCGATTTGGTCTCACTACCCGCTGGCGTGAAGGTTTCAGATATTCTGAAAAACATAGAAGAGAAGTCACCAAAATTATTAGTCATTTTATCGATTCCTCCCGGCAGCATGACGCATATTTGATATATTTGTAAAAAAGTTAAAGCTCATTTTCCCAAATTACGCATCATCGTGGAACGTCTGGGTATATACGAAGAAGATCGTGACGATGATAGAAAAAAATTAGCAGAAATCAATATTTGAGCATATTCAATTTGATATTGAAAGTGTTATTACTGAAATTGAACAATTGTCAATTCTTGCGCAGTAATTTTTGGAGCTGTATGTAGTAAGTAGATTAGCTTAAATGATAAGCTAATTTAGTGAAGATAACTCATTGTAGATTATTAAAGAAAATGCAATCAATGTTGTTGGAATATTTCGTGTTGGAAGTCACAGCGCGATCAGCAACCGATATTTGGATTGTCGACAGATAACGATGAATTTGTTATTCCGGAAACAAGCAAACAGCCATTAAATCATCGTTATCGAAGATTTAATGGCTGAGCAAATCTTGCCTTACTCAACTGTCACAGCTTTCGCTAAATTCCTTGGTTTATCAACATCGGTTCCTTTTTCTAAAGCAACATGATAAGCAAGCATTTGCAGCGGAATAGTATGCAAAATCGGACTTAACAAACCAGCGTGTTCAGATAATCGAATCACATGTAGATTTTTACTTTCTTCAATTTGAGAGTCCGCATCCGCAAATACGTACAGCTCCCCGCCACGTGCATGAACCTCTTGTAAATTCGACTTAAGCTTACCTAACAATTGATCATTTGGCGCTATTGCAACGATTGGCATTTTATCATCGACCAAAGCCAATGGCCCATGCTTCAATTCTCCTGCTGCATAAGCTTCTGCATGGATATACGAGATTTCTTTAAGCTTTAATGCACCTTCCATGGCAATAGGATAATGCACACCACGTCCGAGAAATA
>JBGAVE010000007.1:0-95000 GCA_044228295.1 Nitrosomonas sp. | reverse complement strand
CGTTCAATCTGAGCCAGGATCAAACTCTTAAGTTTAATTCCTGATTAAAACTCTTGAATCAATTTATATTGCAAACAACTTAATTATCATTTTATTTATTTAAAAATAAATAGATTTTACCTATACTTAAGTGCTCACACCTATCGACTGTTTTTTTAAAGAACGAAAGTTACTGTGCTGTTAAACTTAGTTGCCAAGTAACGAGAAACGGAATTATACAGACTCTTAATAATGGGTCAAGGAATTTTTATAAAGAAATGCTATTGTGATTGTAATCCTACGGTAACATTATAAAATATATGCTTTATTTATTTTAGACCGTGAGTGCTCCACTTGAACAATATTCACCTCTGCTCTACAAATGCAATTATTTTTTAAATACCTCATTAAGTTTTTGCACTTAAGCATTCTAAATGCACGCAAAACTAGCTGAAATAACTGAAGCATTCCTATTGACTATAATCCATCTTGAATATTCTAGCTCTCGAAACCTCGACTGAATTCTGTTCGGTGGCGCTACTATTAAATGACGATATTGTGCACCAAGAACAACATGCAGAAAATCGTCATTCAGAATTAATATTAACCATGATCAATGATGTATTACAGGAATGTGCTTTATCATTGCAGCAAATCACTAGCATTGCCTTTGGCGAAGGACCAGGGTCTTTTACTGGCTTACGCATTGCATGCGGGGTAGCTCAAGGACTCGCATTTGCCAAGAACATTCCGGTGGTAGGTGTCAGTACCTTAAAAGCGGTTGCACACCAAGCAAATAAGCCGAAGATTATTGTTGCTTTAGATGCGCGTATGGGCGAGATTTATCATGCAGCGTTTGAGCGTTTAAATGACTTCGAATGGAATACTATTCAGAAAGCAACCTTATGCAACCCTGAAAGTGCTCCAACATTAACTGGCAAGGGATGGATTGGATGCGGCAATGGTTTTGCTATTTTCAAGAATGAGCTTTGTAAACGCTATGAGAATAACATCGACGGATTCCGCACCGAGCTACATCCCCGCGCGAAAGAAATTGCTGAATTAGCATTACCGATCTTTATGCATGGTAAAGGCATTCATCCATCTGGAGCAACGCCAAGTTATATCCGCAATAAGGTTGCGTTAAAAGAAAGTGAGCGGTAAACATGTCGATAGAATCCGTTATTGAAATTCGTGAAATGCACTTAGAGGACGTTCAGCACGTTATTTTAATCGAACGTGAGATTTTTCTTTTTCCTTGGTCAATAGGAAACTTTTCTGATGCTGTTAAAGCAGGTTATGTTTGCAGAGTTGTTTCAAAAGAAAATAGCATTGTTGGCTACGGTATTATGATGATGAGTCCTGAAGAAGCACACATCCTGACATTAGGCGTTGGAGTAGATTGGCAAAAACAGGGCTTGGGCGGGATGATAATTGAGTACTTTTCGGATTATGCACAATTGAATCATGCCAAGTCGATATTACTCGATGTTAGAGAATCTAATGCAAATGCCATTAAACTCTATAAAAAAATAGGATTCGAACACATTGCAATTCGTAAAGATTACTACCCAGCTATGTATGGCCGAGAAAACGCATTGGTTATGAAGCTGATTTTATGAATAATCGCCGCAAGAGAATTCTCAATGAAATTGGTCTCACTCCGATTTGGAAGATAAAAACCGATCCATCACACTGCGAATCAGTTGTAAAAATTATCGAAACAAATCCAAATGAACTAATCAATACCCCCTTGAAAGGACATGCCACTTCCATTGGAACTAGTAACAACAATCCTGTTGATCAGATGAATTGGCATCAACTCAAGCTTGCAGTATCGGAATGTATCGACTGCCCTCTTCATCAAACACGGAAAAATACCGTTTTCGGCGTTGGCGACGAAAAGGCAGATTGGCTTTTCGTTGGAGAAGGGCCCGGGGCACGAGAAGATGAAATTGGAGAACCCTTTGTGGGTCAAGCCGGCAAGCTTTTAGGCCAAATGCTTGCTGCGATTCAATTGAAACGTAATGATGGTGTTTATATTGCCAATATTGTTAAATGTCGCCCCCCCAATAACCGTAATCCTGCTTCCACTGAAGTCAACGCATGTGAACCCTATCTTCGTCGACAAATTAAATTGATTGCTCCCAAACTAATTATCGCCTTAGGCAAGGTAGCCGCTGAGAATCTATTGGGTCGAAGCGATAGTCTCGGCAGTTTACGTGGCAAAGTTCATTATTACTCAGATATACCTTTGGTTGTTACTTATCACCCCGCCTACTTATTGCGGGCTCTGCCAGAAAAAGCTCAAGCGTGGAAAGATCTATGTTTTGCGAAAGCGCTCATGCAATCATTGGCTAAATAAAACAATCATCAATGAATCTTTTTTTCCCCAATCAAATGCAATGAATCTTGTTTGCTTTGATTCAGCAAATGCCATTTACGAATCAGCGCCATCGTGATAGACACGAACAATCCGAAAACAACGATCACCACATAAATATGCACCTCAAACCATACTAGCAGCGCATAAACAGACAGCATCGTAAGAATACTCAAATTTTCATTAAAGTTTTGCACCGCGATCGAATGCCCAGCTCCCATGAGGATATGTCCACGATGTTGCAATAATGCATTCATCGGCACAACAAAAAAACCTGCCAGTGCACCGATAATCATCAGCAAAACGATTGCAATCCAAAGATTGGTTACCATGATCATGACCATGACGACAATCCCCATGGCAATTCCCAATGGAATCACCTTAACCGACTGCCGCAAAGAAATCCATCGAGCAGCGAGTACTGCTCCCACAGCTATTCCTAGTGCCACCACACCTTGCAACTGCGCGGCTTGGTTTAAAGGATAATTTAAAGCGGCTTCAGCCCACTTCAACACAATGAATTGCAAAGTTGCTCCCGCCCCCCAAAATAAAGTAGTAACGGCTAAGGAAATTTGGCCTAGCTTGTCCGTCCATAACAATTTTAAGCAATGACCAAACTCATGCACTAGAAATAAGGGATTCTTATTAGGAATGCGGTGATCGACCCCGGTATTGGGAATATATAAATTAAAAATGGCCGCAATAGCATAAAAAATTGCTACGATCAGAACACTGCTTTCAATATAATTATCGACCCCAGTATTGATAATAGGAAAATCGAAACCAAGTAAAGCATTCGCAACACTCGGTGTGATTAAAATACCACCTAATACGGTGCCTATTACAATCGAAGCGACTGTTAATCCCTCAATCCATCCATTGGCAGTCACGAGTTTTTCAGGGGGCAATAATTCGGTCAGAATTCCATACTTTGCGGGTGAGTAAGCTGCAGCTCCCAATCCTATTACCGCATATGCTGCTAATGCTGAATATTGATGCGCTGCAATAAATAACAATCCACAGCCAATGATTTTAATGCTATTACTGACAAACATGACTCTGCTTTTTGGCATGGAATCAGCAAATGCGCCTACAAATGGCGCCAAAATCACATAAAACAATACAAAAACAAATTTCAAAATCGGGGTTAAATAAGCTGGCGCATGCAAATCGATCAACAAAGCAATCGCAATCACTAACAACGCATTATCCGCCAACGATGAAAAAAACTGCGCCGTCATAATTGTGTAAAAACCACGTTCCAAATTAATTCCCCATATTTGTTAAAAAGTATTGATAGTGACTACTTGTTTCTATTCAGTGAAATCTTACTGCGGATATTTGATACGCCTGTTGGTAATTGAAGATTCATTGACCAAGCATTTAGTGAATAACGTCATTTGATAGACCAATTTAGTTTATTATTTATTGAGAATAATAACACTTACTTTCATTTATTTTCGTAATAAAATTCGATGTCACGCCCTACTCAAGCCTCGATTGATTTATCCGCGCTAACGCATAACTTATCCATCGTTCGCCAATACGTCAAAAACTCTCGCATCATGGCGGTTATCAAAGCAGATGCCTATGGTCATGGATTGCTTGCCACAGCAAGCGCTTTAAAATCTGTTGACGGGTTTGCGTTGCTAGAATTAAATGCCGCCATTTCTTTGCGAGAAGCTGGATTTAAACAACCTATCTTGTTACTCGAAGGCTTTTTCTCGACCAAGGAATTGGATTTGTTTCACCAGTATCAACTGACGGCAGTTATTCACCAAAGCGAACAAGTTGCTATGCTACTTTCATCTCAATACCGCTATCTCAGTTTATTTCTAAAAATTAATACCGGAATGAATCGTTTGGGATTAAAACCTGAACAATTTCTTTATAACATTAAAAAATTACAAGAGCATGACTATGCGAATAATGTGACGTTGATGACGCATTTTGCATGCGCCGATGATTCCGGCCAGAAACAAAGCGTTCTTGAGCAATTACAGTGTTTCCAAGCTTGTACGCAACAATATCCTTATCCCATGTCACTCGCAAATTCCGCCGCACTGGTGCGGTATCCTAAAACTCATGGTGATTGGGTTCGTCCGGGGATTTTATTGTACGGCGCTTCACCATTTGCTGATCAAACGGCTGACGATCTCAATCTTAAATCCGTGATGACATTGTCGAGCAAAATCATCGCGATTCACAATTTAAAGGCTGGAGATAGAATAGGCTATGGTGGGTCTTTTCAGGCATCTCGATCGATGCGTATTGGTATTGTTGCGTGTGGTTATGCTGATGGTTACCCTCGCCATGCACCAACGGGAACCCCAGTATTGGTGGATAATCAATCAAGTAGGCTACTGGGAAGAGTGTCGATGGATATGTTAACGGTGGATTTAACGCACATTCCAAGTGCAAAAATTGATAGTCGCGTAATTCTCTGGGGAAAGGGGATATCCGTTGATGAAATCGCTAACCACTCCAACACGATTAGCTATGAATTGCTGTGTGCTTTAGCTCCACGGGTAGAAAAAACCATTGCTGCATAATCAATACTGATCAGTTTTTTTCCGCGTGGAGCCAACGTCTAATCCAATAATTTGAAAAAGCTATTCAACTTTAGCTTTGCTGCGTAAATCTTGTACTACTGTTCCGAATTCGCGTTGCAATACGCGTTGTTGTATATTTTGTTTCACCTCTTCAAAAGGTGGAACAGTCATAGGACGAGTATCCATCATTTGAATGACGTGCCATCCAAACGAAGTCTGAACAGGTTGATCCGTTAAACCACCTTTCGACAATTTCACCAGGGCTTCCGAAAATGGTCTAACATATGCTGCTGGTGGACTCCAATTGAGTTCTCCTCCATTGGCCTTGCTTCCCTCGTCTAAAGATTTTTCCTCAGCGATTTTTGCAAAATTGCCACCTTTCTTAAGGCTCGCGATAATTTCTTTGGCTGTATTCTCATTATCTACAAGGATATGACGCGCCTTATATTCTTTGTCGCCCATTTGCATCTTAAGCATATCGTACTCTTTGCGTAACGTCTCGTCGCTCACTTTATTGTGTTTAATATAATCCGCTTGATACGCTCTAACCAGCACTGCTTGACGCGCTATTTCCGTTTGTGCGATAACCTCAGGATCCTTGTCTAGCTTCTTTTTGAGTGCTTCTTGTGCGATGATTTCTTCGGCTATCAGATTTTCACGCAACGCTTTACGCATTTCAGGCCCATCGGTTTGGCCTTGTGCAACAGCCGCTTTAACCATAAGGTCAAGACGTGATTGCGGAATCGCAACACCGTTTACCTTTGCTACCGCCGCAGCTTGAACTGATAACGTTGCAAAACATAGAAAACTACCCAATATTAACTGCGAAAATTTCGTCACACGCATGGAATTTCCTTTTTTGAGAGATTGAGATAAATTTATAATTAAGAATATATTGAAATGCGAAAGTATACGCTTTAACGGACCGAACGTGAATCTTTATGCCATGAATTTGATACTTAATTGGGTTAAAAAGACCTTCGGAATCCTCAGAAATTCTTCGCCGTTTCTGCAAAGATCATGCTGGGAATACTTTTTTAAAAGGTTTTACCGACACGCTTGCATAAACACCTGCACTCACATAGGGATCCGCTTGCGCCCAAGCTTTTGCGGCATCAAGAGAATCAAACTCTGCCACGATTAAGCTCCCTGAAAACCCCGAGGGACCTGAATCAATATTATCAATCGCAGGATGTGGCCCAGCTAAGATTAAACGCCCAGCCTCCTGCAATTGTTCAAGTCTTTTGAGGTGCTCCAAACGAACGCTCAGTCGCTTTTCTAAACTGTTTGGAACATCTTCACCACAAATTGCGTATAACATCATTACTTCTCATTTTTTTTAAGTAAGTTTTTCCCTGTTTCATCAACATCCTGTGCATTAACCAAGGAAGTATTCGAGTCATCTTTAAGGTATTTATTTAGCATCAATATTTGTCCCACAATAAAAACCAACATAAGTCCCGTAGCGCCAAATAATTTGAACGACACCCAGGTATCAATCGGAAAGTTGAATGCCACGTACAAATTGATCAGGCCCATGACGACAAAGAAAATAATCCAACTGATATTCAATTGATTCCAAACCGGAATTGGCAATACCATTTGTTTTTCCATCATCGTTTGTATCAGATTTTTTTTGAAGATTGCATCTGAAACAAGTAACCCTGTTGCAAACAACCAATACAATACGGTTGGTTTCCATTTGATGAATGTTTCATCTTGCAACACCAATGTAGCTCCACCAAAAACGATGATAATCATCAAATTGATCCACATCATTTTTTCTATTTGACGATGTCGCCACCATACCCACAGTATCTGCAATATTGAAGCAGCAATCGCTACTGCTGTGGCAACAAAAATATCGTAAAGTTTAAATGCTACAAAAAATAAAATGACGGGGAAAAGATCGAAGAAAAATTTCATAGTCGAATTGACAGAGTATTGATGGAGTGCAGCTCAAGAATTTCTACTATTGATAAGTACTTACATTAATATCGGTGGTAAACGAGACGTGAGCGAATTTTTTTCGATAGTAGCTGCTCCGAGCAGCGCAAACCCTGTCAATTCTCCAGTTTCGTTGATAAACAGTGCTTTTACACCATTTTCATCTGACTCGATCTGCCATTCACCCGGTACATTAAATTCGGGCGGAGACACAACAGTTGCACAGGATGCTGTTTTTACCATCACTGGCATGGCCGGATAGTGAACTGAAGTCGGGCTACCCGCCAAAGTTGCAGCCAAAGCTCTCGCTGCGTGTGTAATCGGCATGACGTATGGCAATATTTTCCCTTCTACTTCAGCACAATCGCCTAATGCATAAATATTACTTACTTTAGTTTGCAATAACCGATTGACGACAATACCACGATTTACAGGCAAACCGGCCGCATGCGCAAGCTCTACTCGTGGCTTTAGACCAATAGCGGACAATACTAAATCAGACTCAATAACTTCCCCATTCTTCAGCGTCACACGCATTTTCTGATCATTTTGATCGACCGATTGTACCGATGTGTTTAAATGAAATACAATCCCCGCCACCTCCAATCGTTGCCGAAAAAAAGCACCGGCTTCGGGTGGCAGTAACCTTCCTAGCGGCTCTGAACTGATATCGATAACATGTACCTGGTAACCTGCTGTCGCTAAGTCATTTGCAAACTCGCATCCAATCAGCCCTGCACCAATAATACTGACATGTTTTTTCCCTGCTAACGCAGAATGAAAAACTTGATAATCATCCAGATGGTTCACGGTATAGATCTTCTCAATGGCATTGCCTTGCAAGGGTAACCGAATCTGTTCAGCCCCGATCGCCAACACCAATTGACCATAAGAAATTTCCTCGCCATTGGCCAATTGCACAATGTTTCGAGCAGAATCTATCAACGTGACTAAACTATACGGGCGAATATCGATTTTTAGCTGCAAATGCATTTGATCTGCGCTACTGCCCAGCAACGTTGCCGGACTTTTACCTGTTGTTAGTACATTCGACAACATAGGTTTAGAATAAAAACCACCATGATCCGCCGACAACAAAGTGATCGAAATAGTCGCATTTAGTTTACGCAACTCACGTGCGATCGCATATCCAGCTAGTCCACTGCCAACAATGACGACAGAATTATTCACAAATAAAAAATTTTAAAATTCCGAATTCAAAAATATCGAAAAACTAGCGATAGCGATTCCAATTCACTTCATCAGCCGTATCTTCATTATTCACTAAACTTTGTCTTCGTTGAATATAGGCATCTCGCATAAATTCATAGGGATCCAAAGCAGCTTCATCAATAGTTTTCTTCGTATCCAATAGCTGCGCACGAGTATTAATCACGCGACCAGCGGCAACGGGGAAGCGTAATGAAGCGGCGTTAAGGTAATCAACATTACGTAAAAAGATTCCTGTCACACCTTGCGTTACTGGGTCCATGAAAAAACTGTCCACGGCTAGTCCAACACCATCGCGTAATGAACTCGGTCCTAAAAAAGGTAATACGATATAAGGACCATGTGCAAGTCCGTATCGACCCAAGGTTTGGCCAAAATCTTCGTTACGTTTATTGAGATTCACATCACTTGCTGCGGTGATATCGCTCGCTATATCCAGTAAGCCAAACATGCCAAATGTGGTGTTGACAAATATCCTGGCACCGGTTGCAGCAGCACTTTTGTAATTTAATTGTAGAATCGAGTTCGTTAAAACAACCACATCATTCAAGTTAGAGAAAAAATTGCCTGCCAACATTTCAATCGGGTCAGGCACAATCCATCGATAACCTCTCGCAGCCGGTTCAAACACATGTTTATCGAATTTTTCATTGAACTTAAAAACTGCACGATTCATGGGTTCTAAAGGGTCGCTGACTTCTGTTTGTTTTTTCGTGGAAGCACAACCCGTAAAAAAAACAATGGTTGCGAGCAAAATAGCTATCTTCGAAGGTGTGTAATTAGTCATGTTTTCTTAAGGTTAATTAAATTTCTAGGTGATCTTGCCATATTTGCAAATCAGGTTCAACAAATTCCTTAACTTAAAATTGTTAAACTCAATATTCATCAGGCTGTAACGATTCCATTGTGACGTAACAGTGCTTGTAATTCCGGTTCACGCCCACGAAATGCGACAAAAGATTCCATGGCCGGGCGACTTCCTCCAACAGCCAGAATTTCTTTAATAAATTTTGATCCCGTTGTAGCATTAGCGGCGCCATCAATTTGCGTTTCTTCAAACAAGCTATACGCATCGGCAGAGAGCACCTCTGCCCATTTATAACTGTAATAACCCGCAGCATAACCGCCAGCAAAAATATGCGCAAAACTATTGGGGAAGCGATTAAAATCGGGGGGTAGGATTACAGCAATTTCCTTGCGAACTTCATCCAGTAACTGGAGCACTGTTTTACCAGCATCCGGTTTGAAATCACAATGAATGAGCATATCAAATAATGCAAATTCAATTTGCCGCAACATTTGCATGCCACTTTGGAAATTTTTGGCTTTCAACATCTTGTCAAATAGTGTACGTGGCAAAGATTTACCGCTCTCGACATGTTGCGTCATTCCTTGTAATACGCTCCATTCCCAGCAAAAATTTTCCATAAATTGACTGGGTAATTCAACAGCATCCCACTCGACTCCGTTGATTCCAGATACGCTTAAATCTTCTACTTGTGTCAATAAATGATGCAAGCCGTGTCCGAACTCATGAAATAACACAATGACTTCAGCATGCGTAAATAAAGCCGGACGTGAATGATGATTTGCTTTCACTGGTGCGGAAAAATTGCATGTTAAATACGCCACAGGAATTTGTATGGCTGATTGGTTATTGGTTTTGTTTTCAATGCGCCGACGAGTGATTGCATCGTCCATCCAGGCACCGCCACGTTTACTAGGGCGGGCATATAAATCCAAATAAAATTGCCCGATCAGTTGACCACTTGCATTATGGATATCAAAAAACTTGACGTCCGCATGCCAGGTTTGAATATTTCTTTCGGCAGAAACTTTCGTGATACGAAGACCGTAAAGGCTTTCTACCAAATGAAACATACCTTCCAGTACTTTATTTTCAGGAAAATATTGCTTTACTTCCTGATCGGAAAAGGCATAACGTTCTTCACGCAACTTTTCACTTGCGTAAGCTAAATCCCAAGCTTGTAAGTCAGGCAAATTGAGTTGTTTCGCAGCAAATTCCCGCAATTCGCGCAAATCCTTTTCCGCATGCGGTCTTGCTTTATCGGCTAACTGCTTCAAAAAGTCTAAAACTTGTTGTGGTGATGTCGCCATTTTCGTTGCTAGCGAGACTTCAGCATAATTGCCATAACCGAGCAGAGTGGCTGCTTCCAGACGTAACTTCAGGATGTTATTGATGATGGGCATGTTATCGCGTTCGGTTTTTTGCTCGATTTCCAATTCACTTGCTCGCGTGATATAAGCGCGATATATTTTTTCACGCAATTCGCGGTTATCCGCGTATTGCATCAGCGGTAAATACGAAGGCATGTGCAGCGTAAATTTCCAACCTGTTTTACCTTCTGCTACTGCTTGCTCTTGCGCCATCTGTAATACATCGTCAGGGATGCCTTTCAAAGCCTCCTTATCATCAATATACAAATGGTAGGCATTGGTTGCATCAAGCAAGTTATCATTAAACTTTGAAGATAATTTAGATAACTCTTCTTGGATCTCAAGAAAGCGTTTTTTTTTCTCGACAGATAATTCTGCGCCACCTAACCGGAAATCACGTAATTCGTCATCGACAATCTTTTTTCGTGCATCGGTTAAGCGATCAAACTCAGCACTATTACGTAACTGTTTAAACTTCTCAAACAATTTCAAATCTTGCGATAATTCCGCGTAGAACTGGGTTATCAACGGTAGATTTTCATTATAAGCTTCGCGTAATTGCGGGTTATTCATTACGGCATTTAAATGCGAAACCTGCCCCCAAGCACGAGAAAGACGCTCATTCGCATCCACCACAGGTTGTACGAAGTTTTGCCAGGTCGGTGTTGATGAATCGTTTTTTATTTGTTCAAGCAATGTACGGTTTTCTTTTAATAACGCATCCATTGCCGGAGTAATGTGCTCAACTTCAATCTCAGCAAAATGAGGCAATCCAGAAAAATCGAGTAAAGGGTTTGACATGATATTGATATCTTAATAAATAAAATAAAAGCTAGCTTTCGTAAACAATTTGGCCATTCACCAAGGTATATTTATTTTTTCCGGGTAACTCCATCCCTAAAAAAGGCGTATTCTTTCCTTGACTCAAGATTGAATGTGGCGATACCGACCAATAATCTTCAGGATCAAAAATACACAAATCAGCCGCACCACCAATCGATAAATACCCGGCATCAATACCCAATATTTGCGCAGCATCACAAGTAATCTTGCGCAATACTTTCAGGAGTGGCAAACGCATTTCCGTCCCCCACTTTAACGTCAATGACAACAACAATTCAACACCTGTAGCACCGATTTCTGACTGACCAAATGGTAATAATTTGGCATCTTCGTCCACCGGTGCATGATCGGAGCAAACGACATCAATAGCTCCATCTCGCAATCCCTGACGGAGTGCATCACGATCACTGAATCCACGCAAAGGGGGCATTAAATGACAATTGGAATCAAAAAAACCAATATCCATATCGGACAGATGCAGATGATTAATAGTCACATCACAGGTAATCGGCAAACCTTGTTGCTTCGCATCACTGATCAGCGCCAATCCTTCGGCGCTTGAAATTCGACACAAATGAACTTTAACACCCGTTTCTTTCATCAGCAGTATGATATTTGAGATCGCAATCGTCTCGGCACATACCGGAATGGTCGGTAAGCCCAAACGCATCGCTACTTCTCCATCATGCGCCACACCGTGGTGGGTTAGACTGATTTCCTGCGGGCGCAGCCATACCGAAAAACCGAAAGTCGATGCATAACGCATCGCTTGCATCAATACGCGCAAATTCGACAACAAACCATCCGGTTGACCAAAAACCACGCATCCGGCGTCAAACAATTCGGCCATTTCGGTCAATCGCTCTCCTTTCAAGCCCTGCGTCAGCGCGCCCACCGGATAGACATGCGATTGATTGAGATTGCGTGCACGATGTTTTAGCATCTCCACTAAACCGGGTTCATCCAATGGAGGGTCGGTGTCAGGCGGACAGGCAAAACTAGTGACACCTCCCGCAGCCGCGGCAGCCATTTCGGATTCCAGCGTTGCTTTATATTCCAACCCCGGTTCACGTAATCTTACTGATAAATCAACCAATCCAGGGCATACGACCAATGACCGTGCATCAATAACGCGTTTGGCTTGAAACTCATTCGGTGCAGCACCGAATGCCACTATTTTTCCTTTGGCAATAAATACATCTTGAATGACATCAATACCTTGCTTCGGATCGATTACTCGCCCATTTTTGATGTGAATTTTCATGTCAAGCCTTTCATGTTTGGCTTCCCGCCAAAATTGACATGACCGCCATGCGAACCGCTATGCCAAAAGTAACTTGCGGTAAAATTACCGACTGTTTTCCATCGGCAACCGCGGAATCTATTTCTACGCCTCGATTCATCGGTCCAGGATGCATGACGATGGCATCTTTACGTGCCAATGATAATTTTTCCGGCGTCAATCCATAATATTTAAAATACTCTTCGAAACTGGGTAAATTAGCGCTGGTCATGCGCTCATTTTGCAATCGAAGCATCATCAGCACATCGATATCTTTTAACCCTTTCTCCAATGAATGATAAACATGCACACCCAGCCGCTCAACCATCTTCGGCAAAAGAGTTTTAGGTGCAATCACGCGTACTTCTGGCACTCCCAACGTAGTCAACGCATGAATCTCTGAACGCGCCACCCGTGAATGTAAAATGTCTCCTACAATCGCCACGCGCAAATTACGAAAATCTTGTTTATATCGTCGGATAGTAAACATATCCAACAATGCTTGCGTAGGATGTGCATGACTGCCGTCACCTGCATTGATCACACGAATATCGGAACGAACATGTTTTGCAATCAAATGCGCGGCACCGCTTTGCGAGTGACGAACCACAAACATGTCTGCGTTCATCGCTGATAAATTATTCACAGTATCTAGCAACGTCTCGCCTTTGGATTCGGAAGAAGCGGCGATATTCAGATTGATGACATCGGCCGACAAACGCTTGGCAGCAATCTCAAAAGTGGTTCGGGTACGCGTACTCGGTTCGAAAAATAGATTAAAAATCGACTTGCCACGCAATAATGGTATTTTCTTGACATCTCGCTCAGTCACGCCAACAAATGACTCAGCAGTATCTAAAATGTGTAACAAAACAGAAACTGGCAACCCTTCGGTGGTTAACAAATGCTGCAAGCCACCATGTTCATTTAATTGTGGGTTTCGACTATTCATCAAAATTTTTATCGTACATTTTCAAACTCAGCTTCCCATTTGCATCTCGTTGCAACTCCAGCATTTTCTGATCGGGTACTTTGAGTTCTGCACCCACATATTGAGGCACAATCGGCAACTGCCTACCGCCTCGATCGATCAAAGCAGCTAAGCTTATACACCCGGGCCGACCATAATCAAATAATTCATTGATCGCAGCCCGTATGGTTCGCCCAGTGTAAAGTACATCATCCACCAACAGAATGTTGACTTTTTCCACGTCAAATAGAATTTCAGAGGGTTTTATATGCGCTCGCAAGCCTCTTTTATCAAAATCATCGCGATAAAAAGAAACATCTAATGTACCCAATGGATGCTCGATTCCTAATTTTTGGTGCAAACGCTGTGCCAACCACACACCACCCGTATGAATTCCAACCAACGCGATATCTGGGATTGCTGCTGCATTTATTTTTTGCGCCAAAGCTTCAAAAAGCTGCTCAGGATCTGGTAACTGCATACGTTTGCTCGTCAAAGAATGATTGTAATATTTGTTGTGCCGCCACTTGATCCAAGAGAGGTTTCTGTTTTTTCTCGGCCACCCCTGCGTTCCGCAATTCTATTACCGCCATTTGACTGGTATATCTTTCATCTTTTAGAACAACAGGAATTCCAAACCGCCCAAATAATCGCTGCGCAAAGCGTCGACTCAGATGCGTCATCTCGCTCGGAGTATCATCAATATGGAGTGGCAACCCCACGACTAGCAACACTGGCTGCCATGTTTGAATTAATTTTTCGATAATCGAAAAACGCTGCACATTCGTTTCATGATGAATGGTCTGTAGTGGCCTTGCTAGCTTGGTTAAATTATTGCCGACTGCAACACCAATGCGTTTTTTACCGAAATCGAATGCCAAAATAGTAGCTGTGGGCAATTGTTGCCAATTTGGGTTAATCCCCAAATTCTTACCAATAAACTCTTCGATCATGCAGTTATATCGTTCGCAGAATCACGCATGCCCTACTTCATGAGACAAATTGGCATCATGAATCCCTAGCAACTGCATTGCTGCAGTAAATTTTTCTTCGGATGTCAGGTTAAATATAACTTCGTGCGAAGCAGGCACCGTCAACCATGTATTTTGGCTGAGCTCAGATTCGATTTGTCCCGGAGACCATCCAGCATAACCCAACGCTATTAAAGTATTCTCGGGGCCTTCATTATTTGCAATCGCTTTCATGATATCCAGCGATGTGGTTAAAGCGATTTCTTTGTTCACTGCTAAACTTGACTGCCACTTTCCAATCGGGCGATGCAAGACAAATCCGCAATCCATTTGAACAGGGCCACCAAACAAAATCGGTGTTGATTGATTAACTGACTCGCTCAATTGTAAGATACCGAGCTGTTTAAAAAGTCCCATCAGATTTAAATCCGTTGGACGATTAATCACTAGCCCTAATGCCCCACGAGCATTATGTTCACATATATACGTCAATGTGTTAGAGAAAATCGAATCCTTCATGGTGGGCATAGCCATCAAAAAATGATCCGTAAGATTGACGTTTTTCATACGTTTTTAGTGTCAGTGTGCGTCAAAAAAATGCGAACGAAGTAACTCAGTTTTCTCAGACCCAATAGGCTGTTTTCGTCATTATTTTAGAACCAAGCTTCATGGCTGTTTTTACCGGCGCAGGTAACTCTGCCCCTCCATGTGACAGAGCCATCGTCGCATGACTTGCTTCATCAATTTTCATTTGCGTTACAATCGCGCGGCTTCTTTCATCTTGAAACGGTAACCGATGCAAATGGCTCGATAAATGCTCCTCAACCTGACGCTCGGTTTCTGCCAGAAATCCCAGATTCCATTTGTCCCCCAATAAACCTGCAACGAATCCAATGGCAAATGATCCACTATACCAAAGCGGATTCAAGAAGCTTTTACGCCCGCCTAACTCGTTGATACGTTGCTCTGTCCAGGCTAGATGCTCAATTTCCTCACGAGCAGCTTGCATCAAAGTTTTCTGTACTTCTTCATTGCGTGCCGTAAGACCCTGACCTTGATACAACGCTTGTGCGCAGACTTCCCCTACGTGATTGACACGCATCAACGCAGTCGATAATTCTTTTTCAGCCTCGGTCAGCTCGTTTTCAGGTTTATCTCTACCAGGAATAGAGCGAACTGTCTGTGCTGGCACCAGCAAGGTCCGTAACGCAGAATCGAAACCAACGATGAGTTTGTCAATATTGATCATAATCACACTGTTGAGATGGATAGGATAGATAATTCATTATAATAGACAAGCATCATTAACGTTAAAACTTTTGTGCAAAAATTATCGCCCCCATCCTAATAGAGAAGAAACCACTCAAAATTCGCATTCAAACGTTCAGCTTGCGTCATCTCATATTTCTTGTCTCGTTACCAGCTAGACTCTCATTTGTCGAGCAAGCAACGTCACCGGGTGCAGCACTTCCAGCGACATTTTCTGTTCTCGCAGCCCTTGAATCATATGCATTGAACATCCGATATTTGAAGTAATCAGGTATTTCGCATCCTGTGCAAGCGCATCATTTAATTTATCGGTGAGCAAAGCATTGGCAATTTCGGGCTCATCCAAAAAATAAGTGCCTGCCGCACCACAACATTGATCGTTTCCCGACAAAGCAATGATTTGCGCGTTTGGAATGCGTGACAATATTGCATAGACATAGGATTGGGCATGCATTACATTGCGTAATGTACAGGGATCATGCACGACAACTTTCCCGTCCAAAGGCAAAATTTTTACTGACTCCCAATCAGATAGCAATAACTTCATCAAAAATTGACTGATATCAACAACAGGAATATTTTTATCGAATACCCCATACTCAAACAATTGCGCACCACACCCCGAAGCCGTGGTAATAATTGCTTCGATATTCGGTAGAGCAAATGCAGTTTTGTTTTCTTCATTTAAAGCAGTTGCTTCTTTGAGATGACCGCTATGTTGATACAAAGCGCCACAACAAGTTTGGGTTTGCGGAACATGAACCGTATAGCCGAGTCGATTCAGCACACGAATACTGGAATTCAGCGTTGCAACATCCGCTAATCGTGCAACACAACCCAGAAACAAAGCCACCTCCCCTCGTTTATTTTTCTCAACGGGATAAATTTGGCGCCATCGGTGAATTCGTTGCAATGGATCACTTACATTACTTATGCCACAAGAATTCGGAAACTCAATGGTCGGTAGACTAGCGAGCAATTTAATCCATGGATTCGAATGCCATCTTTTGAACGAATGCGCCCAACCCCAAAGACCTATTTTTTGCGCCCAATAAAACCAATAACGCAATCGATCTAATAATGCTGGCCGTGTCAGTAGTATTTTTTGCAGCAGATATTTAAATTTGAATGAAGACTTTTTTCTCGTCGAATGCGATTCATTGATTACTAAAACCCGTGCTTGATTAATTAACCGACCATAGGCAACATCATTCGGACAGATTTCCTCGCACGCTCGACAGGTCAAACAACGATCCATATGCTTATTAAACTTAAAATTCAATGGGATTTTACCAGTCGCAACCCCATTCATAAGTGCAATACGCCCGCGTGGGGAATCGGCTTCGCTTTTTAGAATTTTATAAGTAGGGCAAGCAGGCAAGCACAAACCACAGGACACACACTGATTAGCCTCCTGAACGATGATTTTTGCCGCATTTAGCGATAAAGGCGATGAAGATTGCGATGTCAAAATATCAGTCAAATTTTATGCATCAAGGTCGATTTAATTGCCCCGCAATACAAGTAAACAAAATAAATAATCGCATAGTAGCACCTACTAATCATATTATGATTCTTGTCAGATCAGCGCAAATTACTGTAAAATAGTCGGTTCTTCTTTTCAATATGCAACTGAGGCTTACAAATACGATATGGTTATTATTAGACTAGCAAGGGGCGGCGCCAAAAAACGTCCATTCTACAATATGGTTGTTGCAGATTCACGACATCCCCGCGATGGGAGATTCATAGAACGAGTAGGATTTTATAATCCTAGAGCTGTAGGAGGAGAAATCCCTCTACGTGTTCAACTGGACCGTATTTCGTACTGGCAATCTCAAGGCGCCCAGTTATCCCCAACTGCTAACCGCCTTGTCAAACAATTCACGGTTAACAATAAAGCTCCGGTTAGTAATTAGTCTGTTTTCACGCGAGTAAAATACTATTTCGCGTTTGGTTATTATGGGGCACATCTTAGGCCCCTTCGGAATTCGTGGATGGATTCGGGTTCAACCGTACACGGAACAAATCGATGGATTATTAAATTATTCCTCGTGGTGGTTAGGAAAGGAAGAAACCATAAACTGGCGTGAAGTTCAACTTGAAATTGGAAGAATCAACGGTAATCATTTAGATGCCAAATTGACTGAATTCGTTGATCGCGAGCAAGCTTCTCTATTGAAAGGATTGCAAATCGCAGTACCGCGCAATTACTTACCAACCTTGTCTCATGAACAAGATGCTTATTATTGGTCGGATTTGATTGGCAAAGACGTCATCAATTTAAAGTCCGATTATCTAGGAAAAATTGCTGGATTATTCGAGACAGGTGCAAATGACGTATTACGTGTACAAAATGATGCGATAGAAGGGTCCAAAGAAATTCTGATTCCTTTCATTAAACAAACAATTATCCAAGTAGATCTAGATGCAGCAAAAGTCATTGTAGACTGGGAATTGGATTATTAATAGAAATCAATAATGTCAACTCCTTTTGCGTTTGATGTGGTAACACTGTTTCCCGAAATGTTCCAAGCGGTAACCCACTATGGGATAACAGGAAGGGCCTGGAAGAGTAATATTTTTGAATTAATTACCTGGAATCCGCGTGATTTTAGTCATGATATTCATCGTACCGTAGATGATAGTCCTTATGGCGGTGGTCCCGGTATGGTCATGATGGCAGGACCGCTCGATGACGCCATTACGCAGGCAAAAGCAAGAATACGGGCAAATCGTATCAATGAATTTCCAGAAGTTATTTATTTATCACCGCAAGGTGAAAAACTGACGCATACAACGATCAAGGAATTAAGTGTCAGCAACAGTTTAATTTTTTTATGCGGTCGATACGAGGGAATCGATGAACGCCTGATTAGTCGGCAAGTCGACCGAGAAATATCGATCGGTGATTATGTACTTTCAGGTGGTGAAATTGCTGCAATGGTGCTAATAGATGCCATTGTCCGACAACTTCCGGGAGCATTAGGTGATCCCGAATCGGCCAAACAAGATTCTTTTGTTAATGGATTACTAGACTATCCGCACTACACGCGTCCCCAGATATACAAAGGAGATCAAGTACCGGAAGTGTTGATGTCGGGAAACCATGCACATATTCAACACTGGCGCTTACATCAATCTCTGGAAAGGACCCGGCTGCGACGACCTGATTTATTAGCATCTAAAATCGCAGACGGCATGACACATGAAGAACAAAAACTTCTAGAAGTGTACAAACAATTACAAAAAACAAGGTAAAATCAGCAATCTGAAAATTGGAGTAAGAAATTATGAATTTAATCGAGCAATTAGAAACTGAAGAAATCAAACGCCTCAACAAAGACATTCCTGATTTCTCGCCCGGCGATACAGTGGTCGTCAACGTCAACGTTGTTGAAGGCGATCGCAAGCGTGTTCAGGCTTATGAAGGTGTCGTCATCGCAAAACGCAATCGAGGCCTCAATTCTTCTTTTATCGTGCGGAAAATTTCCAGCGGCGAAGGTGTAGAAAGAACATTCCAGACTTATTCTCCACTCATCGCCAGCATCGAAATTAAACGTCGCGGAGAGGTTCGTCGTGCAAAACTGTATTATCTGAGAGACCGTTCCGGTAAATCAGCACGCATTCGTGAGAAACTGTCCAATCGCACACAATCTCCCAAACAAGCAGAATCCGATACCGCTTCCGATACCAATGATGAAGCTGTATAAAACAGTGGCGACAGTAAAAAATAACTTACTAAACTTACTAATTAGATAAGTAAAAAACTAAAAAGCCTTGTAGGTTTCTCCTACAAGGCTTTCAATTTTTCTTTCAAGCTTTTTTCCTATTATTTTTTATCTAGCAAATCCAAAACATTTTCAGGCGGTCGGCACACTTTGGCTTTATCACCGCGAACCACGATAGGGCGTTGCATTAAATCTGGATTGGCAATCATCGCTTTTATCAGCCGCTCATCCGATGCACCCGTTAACTCTCTTGCAGAAGGCTCATCATGACGCAAAATATCGCGAGCAGACACGCCCAATTTCCGAATCAATTCTTGTAACTCTTCTACCGTCAAAGGTGTTTCGTAATAATTCACCGAATCAAACGCTTCACCACTCTCGGTCAAAAGTGACAATGTCGCTTTGCATTTACTACAAGTAGGTTTCTGATAAATTTTTATTTTATCGCTCATGACTCATCTATATTTCAAAATATAAAGTGATACCCAAAACCGCCTACTTTATTCCACATTCCGACGAAATGGCTTTATAAGCCGCGGACGACCCACTCAATGCAAACGTATCGACCGTATTGGTACCACGTGCAGAAACACCTTTTACTACCAAAGAGCTGCCTTTCTTAATAGCATCTACAATTTTATCGTCGGTACTTTGGTCGCGCGCCCAAGCCGAATCATCTTGCGTAAAAAGTTGGAAATTTTGATTATTCACGGCAACCGAAACTTCACTACCCGTCTTATAGGTATAACCCGACACGTAACTGAACACATTCTTACTTTTTTCAACCGGACGATGCGTAATCAGCGCAAAGACATCGCCTCTTTTCGAATAATTCCCAGAAGTTTTTTTAGGCTGACTAACCATATAACAAACTTTGTTATTATTTTCTAGGAATGTATAAGCCGTCCAATCACCATGCTGACCGAGCACTTTAGGTTCTGTGGCATGCGCATTACTCCCCCACATAGAAAGTAAAAAAGCACCATAGAGTAGAAACTTTGTACATTTTAATTTCATCATTAGAAGAAACCTTGAAAATTATCGAAAAATCTAGTCACTCACCGATCAACCATCAATAACTACAGGCGAGTATAAAAACAATACGAGCGATTCAGAATACTTTACTAGCACCCTTCCATTTTATAAATATAAAACCCGTTCTTGGTGATTTCATCGGTCACGTTAGCCGGGGCGCTTTGGCTGTGACAAAAACTACACTCTTTACTGGTAACAACCGCATCGGCTTCACCGATAGAAGCAAGCCACTGCTTTGCATACTCAACTGCTTTTTTATCGTCTTTCACCGAGGTAAAAACATCAAAGTGCATGGTGTGTCCATCTTTGGCTTTAACGTAAGTATCATAAACATGAATTTCCATTGACTTTCCTTATTATTAAATCAATTAATTATAGATATAACAGATAGAACCCTAAGTCTATCGCATAGCTTTTATTGAAAAGGTAAAATACTATACCAAGTTATCAGCAAAACTGGAACCCAAACCGCCGCATGCATTTGGAATATCAGATTTGTCACCGGCATTAACTTCTGTATTATGAAATTAGGTACTATTTTCTTCTCGCTACAATCACGCCGTCTCGCGTAGGATTAATAAACGCATCAAACTCTGCATCATTAAAGATCATCTGATTGTGTTGCATAATGGCTTTGGTCGATTCGCTCACGCTGTCGGCAGTATTGAGGTCATTCTGTAAAGCGACTCGCCCGCTCCACAACACATTATCAGCGATATACAACCCGCCAGAGCGTATTCGGTTTTTTGCCATTTGCCAAATTTCTGGATAACCTTCTTTGTCGGCATCGTTATAGCAAATATCAAATAGACCTTTGGTTTTTGTAAAAGCATCTTGTGCTTTTTCGACCTTGAAATCGATCCGCTGCCATAAATCAACGGTAGTCAGGTATTTCTCTGCTGCGGCGCGATTGGCCGGATTCATATCGCTGCAAATCACCTCCCCCTCCGCACCGACTGCTTTAGCAAACCAATAAGCTGAATAACCATAACCGCTACCAAATTCAAACACACGCTTGGCTTGAATCATTTTTGCCTGCATTTCTAAAAAAATCCCGACCAGTCGATTAACAATCGGAAAGTTATGTTGCTGCGCATATGCTTCCATTTCAAGTAGCACGGAATGATCGGTCGATGACACAAGCGCGCGCATATAACGATCTATCTCTGGAGACACTACGGGTAATGTTAAATCAACTCGACCTTTTTCCTGTTTCATATGACATTCCTTCAACTACTTTCTACACCAATGCCTTGTTTCCTGGCAATCACTACGCATTCTTCACCCGACTGCTTATCGGCTACATACATCATACGCGCAAACAATTGAAACCAAAATCCTCGAACAATATCCCGATAAGTAACGGATCGAGGCGGGCTTTCAAATCCATTTGTCAGTTCAAAGCTATTTTGACCGATGGTGAAAGCGCCAATCGGTGTTGTCCAGGATTGAATGCGCTTAAAGCCCGCTTTTTGTATAATTTGCCTTAAATTATTAGGAGTGAAAAGATGCAAATGTCTCGGGGGTTCCAGTCCACGCCAGCGAGCAGCAAATTTTCGATGACCGCAACTATGAGCATTGGGCGTCAGCAGTATCAAAACCCCATCGGGTTTGAGCAAGCGATCACAAGTCGACAATAAAGCAAGCGGATCATGCACGTGTTCGATCACATGGCTCATCAAAATAACATCGTACGGTTCGGAAACACTCATGTTCTCGAGTGGTCCTAAGTGCATCGCAATACCCAAATTTTGGGTAACCCACTCGCTCGCGGCAGGATCAATTTCTTGCCCTGTAACTTTCCACCCCAATTTACGCAAGCGGTTTAATCGTTTGCCATTTCCACAACCGACTTCCAACAGCTTACCAAGCTTGCTATCGTCAAGATACATGCGTTTATATCGCTTTCGTTCTTGAAACAGCCCCAGTATGCTGATTTTATGAAGCACGGTACGCAAAAACTTCAACCAGCCGGTTAAATGCGGATCTTCAGTAGTGTGGGTATAGTAAGTTTGATAAACCTTGCCAATATCATTAACAACCGGTCTAGGATCGAGCCAAATATGACCGCAGCTTATCGCGGTACACTTTCTGAAGCTCCATTTACCTGGCGCTCCAAATAAACGATCCATGCAATTTTGATAGATGATAACGCCACTTTCATGGCACAAATAACACGTTGCATTTGTTTCCGTAGCGATAGAAGAGGTATTTTGTGTCATCTCACGTTAGCGATAAATGAGAAAACATCGCTATTGCTGTCGCCACCGCATAGCAATCGCAGTAATCATCAGCACAAGTAACGGCGTTCGGCTAAAAATCAAAAAAGTATCCGTCAATCCAGCTAACAACATGTAACTGATCAAACCAATCCCGAGAATTGCGAATTCGCTTTTTTGAAAGGCGAAATACCAATTCCAGAAGAGAAATGCTAATGCCAATATTCCTAACAAACCCAGATGTATACCGATTTCTATCCAATCATTATGAAAATGCGAAGTTTTCTGGAATTTTGGTAGATCTTTATAGAGACCCTCTCGATAACTTTGAATGGTACTCTCGAAATATTCTTTTGCGGACCCTGTGCCGTGCCCAAGCCACGGTCGTTCGGCAATGCCGTGTAATCCCACATCCCACATGGCAATCCGATACCCCAGACTGGAATCATAACGACCCTGCTGTAATAACTCAAAATCGCTTTTAATTTGCATCCAACGCTCCTGAAACACAGCGCTATGCAAGGCAAGAATGACTGTCACCGCTGATAACAAAAGCACGATAGTGGTCAGTCTTCTGCGTTGCGCTTTGTAATAGCAGAAGAACATCATCATGACAGATGCTAATGCCGCAAAAAGAAAAATCCTGCTATTCTGATGAAATTGTACTAATAAAACGCAGAGCGCCAAAACCCACAACAGGATCTGCATCAACGCTGTTCGATTCGCACAAGAAATACCCACTATCGTTACGAAACCTACACCCAGCATCGCCGAAAAGCTTAAATACGACATTGCCAACAGCGGCACACCTTGCGCATCCAGAGCGATCCATTGATAGCTTCCCAAAATCACTACGCCAATATAACCAACGAGTAATCCTGACAACGCCCAACGTAATCGCTGCTGATTCAATAGCGAATAATAAGGAACGAAAATTAGTAACACGAAATACTTCAACCACTTCATGCGATCATCGCCAAACTGCTCGCTCCACGATAATCCTGCAAGCAATAACAAACATAATACAAATAGCGCTTGGACAAACGGTTCTCGGATCGTTTCGCGAAAACGAAGCAAACCGCCATCAACGATCCAAGCGACGATCAATAATGGAAAAGTAATCCGATTAACTTCACTCTGCCAAAATCCTAAACTAAAGAGCAATAACAGCAACCGAATCGAGGTTTCCTGCCATTTAGGATTAATGTGCATAAAATTTCTTAAAAAGAATTTTTAAATGAATCGAGAGTGTTGCAAAGACTTAATACGGTAGCAAAATTTTATCGAGATAGCCAATCAGAAATGGTATTCAACCAGGCCAATTTTTGACTTCCAAATGGTTTAATCGCGCCCATCCAATCAGTAATATTCGCCAAATTAAAGATACTCCGGGTAGTATCCAAAAAGCTGAAATGCGTTTATCCAACCGCGATCGCCCTTTCAATATCAAGCGAATAACCTCGGTCAGCTTTAAAGCAATAGTATGCATTTGCAAGCACGATAATTGCGCCAGCGGTGACGAAGTTACCCAATAAACGCTCCCACCCTGCTGCATCACTTTATCCAAGTTATCTTTCAACTCGGATGACAGATTATCCAAAGTATGTCGTGCAGAAATCATCAGAATATTGCGCTGTGCATCGGGATAACGGGAAAAATAAAGCGCTCGATTGCGCGCTACCAATGCGCGATATTCTTTTCCGCGGCCAAATGAGGCGCCGCCTTCGTGATGAAGATAGCAATCAGGATGAACACCTAGACGCCAGCCTTGAGCAATTAAACGTCGTCCCAAATCAGTATCTTCGTAATAACCTCGGCCAAACTGCTGATCAAATCCACCTAAGGCCAAAAACAATTTTCGGCGAACTAGAAAACCATAACCTTGAAATCGATAGGTCGTAATATATCCACCGATTTGACGTTGATATCGACTCGCTTCATGACGAAAAAAAGCATCATGAATTGGACTGATAATTGCAAGTTTGTCATCTTCCTGTAACGCATGGCATAACTTAGGCAAAAAATTTTCTCTGATTTCAGTATCAGAATTAAGAACCAATACCAGATCAGCTTCACAACGAGCAACGGCGTCGTTGACAGATCGGCCATAGCCTTGATTTTTTTCGGCGTGATGCACATGAATTTTTGCATCGATGCATTCATCCAACAGGGTGCGCGTTTCGACATGGGATGCATCGTCTTGAATGCAAATCTGTTGAATCGATTCCTTGAGATGCGTTAAAACCGACTCAATGCAACGTTTCGTTAAAACGGGTGAATTATAAACAGGAATGACAACATCGACTGAAAACGTAACAGACTGGCGTATCACAACTCGATCAGGGTCTTTCAAAAATCAAATAAGCTTCGCCCCAATTTCTGCTGGGTCTCAGTTTTACTTCGAGTCCAGCTTGTTGCATTAATGCGATAGCTTCATTGCGTTCAGCTTCAGTGCCTAATTCAATAATTACCGATTTTAATGCAGGGTTCTTTAAAACAACTGGCGCGCCTTTCAAAATTGCCAGCTCTAAACCGTCGACATCGATTTTCATATAATTCGGATAAGGGAATCCCCACTGACCACATAGGTCATCTAACGTCACTCCAAACATGCCTTGTGTGTGGGTTGCCGATATTTTCATATTTTCTAGATCTTCAGCGCCAAATTGCGATCTGTTGCCACCGGGAATAAATTTGGGAATATACAGTTTTGAAAATTCAGTTTTCCCGGATACGGCGACACAATAGGAAGAGATTTCTTCGCTCAAGTTATTGAGGTATATATTTTTGTTGAGCGCGTAATAGTTGTTACTTTGAGGTTCGAAAGCATAAATTCGGACTTTGTGCCCATATTTCTTGGCGGGATACAAAGAATACTGACCTATGTTTGCACCGATATCGAAATAACAGCTATCGGATTCGAAACTATCTAACCAATCCAACGTATCGGGTTCTTTTATCGAATAAGTTTTAGCGCGGTTCAAGGCACGCAAATGATCCACCGAAATCAAAATGGACTGATCTCTGACTTGAACATTGACATAACCGCCTTTTAGTTTATAAGCACTTACTACTAATTCATTGATGATATTTTTAATGGACACTATATTCTTCTATATTGAGCGTATCGCAATACCATACGCTTGATGAGGCAATTTGCCTAGCATGTGACAGATTCATTGTGATAATTCTTCAAGCAACGTAACAAAACGTGCGAGTACATTGCCATCTGGAACATCCAGCATTTCGCGCAAAAAGCGCTGACGATTTTCTTCGACATAAAAAGAATCAAATCCATTTTTCAAGAAACCATCGATTCTTTCATATACATCATCGCGGCATTTCAATTCAGTTTCGGGCATATAATAGGCGACGGTTGAGCGTGCGGCTATCAAGTAATCGGCCGCTAGTACTGGTTTTTTTACTCTTACCGCTTCAAAAACGACCGAGGTTGCCAAATCAATAATCACATCTGACCAGTTCATCAAGTGTACCGAATGAATATTATCATCCGCAATTCGCACATTGGGTAACTTCCGAATCGAACTATCCGTGGTTAACGATTGCTTCCAACCACTACGGGTATGCGGTTTGATAATCAACTCAACATCCGGAAATTCTGCAATCATGTGAACCACTTCACCGACTTCCTCCCAGAAGGTCGTAAAGTTTGCTTTCCGCAGAAACATGACGATCTTAAGCCGACTATTTGACCGCACCAATGGTGTTGGCGGCATTAATCCAGACAGAATCCCCAGCCACTCTTCACAGTATCTTGGTGAACCCAGCACAGCAATTTTTTCTTCCGGCAAAAAAGGGCGAAAACGAATGGCACACAACTCATTAGGTACCACCAATTTATCAAAAATTTCCGCCGTGGAAAATAACGTATCAGGCATGACACGTCTCTCGCCGCGACGAATTAATTGACTGGCATGAGGACTATCACCATGCGGCAATGAAACAACTTTCAACCCTCGTTTTTTTGCCAATGCCACAACAACTTCAACCCATTCAACACAAATGACGGAGTTTCTTTCTACCCAATCAAAAGCGACAACCCCTTCACTACTCCCAGAAAAGCAACGTTCCAGCAAGAAATCCGCCGTACGACTCCAAAGTGGTTCGCGTTTTTTTTCATCATAACGTTCGGCAAGTGCGGCCACTAAATTACCAATAATGTTGATCCGGCGCACATTCCTTGTCAGCAATAACATTTGCAAGCGCCACCTCAGATACTCCAGCCATGAAAATAACTCTTGCATGTGCGCGACACGCACACCTTTCAATTGGCTCAAATATTGCACACGGAAATCACGGCGAAACTTCGCCGAGCCAATTAATACCACATCACATTGATGACCGGATTGAATCCATTTATAAATCACCGGCGTAACGTGATCAATATCGTTGTAGTGTCGAAGGAAAAAAAGGGCTTTCATGATCGAATCGGGAGGATTATCAATTTAGTTAAAGTGCAATTAACTTAGGAAATTAACCGTGTGTGCAGATACGACATAAACCGTTTCGCAAGGAACCAAAGCGCGCTATTCTACCCTTGCAGCAAAGTAATTACCAGCAAACTACTGATTCCATCATCTTGATTTCAGAACAACACTTCTCCTCTCGAAAACAGATAAAATCTCATAACCTGTTGCTCAAGTCGCAAAAAAAACTGGATAATCGACATAATTATTTTCAATTAACTATTTACGCATCTAAATTCGCACAGAATCTTCATGAAAACTATCGCTGTCATACCCGCTCGTATGGGCTCTTCGCGCTTTCCCGGCAAACCAATTGCAAAAATCCTCGGGCGCCCAATGATTGAACATATTTATAAACGTGTTGCCATGAGTAAGTCTCTTGATGCCACGTATATTGCCACTTGCGATGAAGAAATTCGTCAAGTGGCAGAAGGCTTTGGCGCACGAGTCCTCATGACGGCCGATACGCATGAACGCGCCAGCGACCGTGTTGCTGAAGCCGTTGAAAAATTAGACGCCGATTTAATCGTCATGGTGCAAGGCGACGAACCTATGACGCACCCTGACATGATTGATACCGCCGTTGCACCCTTTAAAAGCGATCCGACACTGGGTTGTGTGAATTTAGTACGTAAAATCGATAACGAAGCTGATTACATGGATTTCAATACCATCAAGGTTGTCATGAATCAGCGTAATGAAGCGTTGTATATGTCACGCCGCCCCATCCCTTCGTTAGCTAAATCAGGGTTTGCAGGCACGGCAGCCCATAAACAAGTATGTATTATTCCGTTTCGCCGTGAAACATTGTTTCAATATACGCGTTTGGCGCCGACACCACTGGAACAACTGGAATCAGTCGACATGATGCGATTGCTCGAGCATGGCCTCACGGTAAAAATGGTACCCACCGAATTCAACACACAAGCTGTAGATACCCCTGCCGATTTGGCGCGAGTCGAACAGCTCATGAAAAATGATCCTTTGCTATCCCGCTACTAATCATTATTAACGAGTCAGAAATCACGATGTCACTCAAATCACGTTTGAATCGTTCCGAATTGACAATAGGGTCGTGGGTTACGTTGGGCCACCCTTCGATTGCTGAAATCATGGCCGCAGCAGGTTTTGACTGGCTGGTGCTGGATATGGAGCACAGCGTGCTCGAATTAAGCGAAGTGCAAACGCTTATTCAAGTGCTGGATAGCAAACACTGTCCCGCCATTGTGCGCTTAACTTCCAATCATCCCGATCAAATAAAACGCGTCATGGACGCCGGTGCAACCGGTATTATGGTGCCGATGATTAAATCGGCTGCGAATGCCAAAGAAGCTGTGAGTAGTATGTATTATCCACCGCGTGGTCAACGAGGTGTGGGTTTGGCGCGTGCTCAAGGCTACGGCCATAGTTTTCAAGCTTATCGCCAGTGGCTGGAAAACAATGCGGTTGTCATTGTCATGATTGAACATATCGATGCAGTCAAAGCCATTGATGACATTCTCGCCGTTCCAGGGGTAGATGGCTATATCATAGGACCGTATGACTTATCGGGTTCAATGGGGCGCCCCGGTGACTTGAATCATCCCGATGTGCAAGCAGCAATTACACAAATCATGCAAGCTGGACATCGCGCGCAAAAACCAGGTGGTATCCATGTCATAGAACCGGACCCAGAAGCGTTGCAACAACGCATTCAAGCGGGATTTAATTTTCTCGGTTACGGTTTGGACATCCGCATTCTAGATTCCATTTGTCGCACCCATTTGCAAAACATTCGTGCCGCACTGAAATAATCATGAACACACTGGCCATTTCCACTTCTTCGTTTGATATTGACAATAATCCACCGCTGCAGCAACTGTTACAAAAAGATTTTCGTATTATGAGCAATCCGCACCGGCGGAAGTTAACAGAGGATGAAATTATTGAACTACTGAGCAACGGGATAGTTGGATTAATTGCCGGCATCGAACCACTGACCGAGCGCGTTTTTCAATCGGCGCCTGCTCTTAAAGTGATTTCCCGCTGTGGTACCGGATTGGATACAGTCGATCTTCAGGCGGCACAAAATCATGGCATTACGGTTTTTAATACACCAGAAGCTCCTGCACAAGCTGTTGCCGAGCTGACGATGGGAATGATGCTGTCCCTATTGCGCCAGATCAATCAAACGGATCAAGCCGTTCGTAAAGGTGAATGGCCCCGCACGCAAGGCCGTCTACTGGCGGCACAAACGGTTGGTATTATCGGACTCGGTCACATCGGTCGTCGCGTTGCTAAGCTATGTCAGGCTTTTGAAGCCAAAGTGATTGCACATGATCCTTTTGCCACACAAATACCAGAAGGCGTGACATTGATGCCGTTGGAACCGTTGCTTAGTTGCGCCGACATTGTTACGTTACATCTGCCCTATTCCGCCAAAACACATCATTTATTAGATCATAAAGCGCTGCAATCATTGAAACCAGAAGCGATTATCATCAACACAGCGCGGGGTGGATTGGTTGATGAATGCGCGCTCGCTGAAGCACTGAATAACGGTAAAATCAGCGTAGCTGCACTCGATACATTTGAACAAGAACCGTATCACGGCGACCTATGTGCTTGCGATAACACTGTTCTGACTTCTCATGTAGGTTCGTTGGCGAGAGAATCCCGTCAACGCATGGAAATCGAAGCGGCGGATAACTTATTACGCGGTTTAATTAACATAGGTATGGTCAAATGATTACCAAAGCCGTCCCCGGTGAGCAAGTCATCGTTTTTGGCGCCAGTGGTTTTTTAGGCAGCCATGTAGCAGACGCACTCTCTACCGCCGGTTATCAAGTGCGGCTGTTTGATCGCAGCGTATCGCCTTATCACAAGCCAAATCAAGAAATGGTTATTGGCGATATCATGAATCTCGATCAAGTCGTTGAAGCCGCGAAAGGATGTTCTATCGTATACAACTTCGCAGCGATCGCAGATATCGATGAAGCACACAATAAACCGATTGCTACTGCAACCATTAATGTGCTCGGCAATATGCACGCGTTGGAAGCTGCGCGCATCAGCGGAGCACGCCGATTCGTGTTCGCCAGCAGCGTGTATGTTTATTCTGAATCCGGATCGTTCTACCGTGCCAGCAAACAAGCTGCGGAACGATTTACAGAAACCTATCACGAGCGCTATGGTTTGGATTACAACATTTTACGGTATGGATCGCTCTATGGCCGGCGCGCCGACAATCGCAACGGAATCTACCGCATGTTATTCGAAGCCGTCAAAAATCATTCGATTACCTACAAAGGCAGTGGCGAAGCAATGCGGGAATATATTCACGTAGAAGATGCGGCACGCATGAGTGTGCAAGTCTTGGCGCCGGAATTTGCCAATCGGCATCTCATCTTGACTGGGCAAGAAAAAATGCGCATCAAAGATGTGATGACGATGATTTCTGAAATTTTACCGTGGTCTGTTGAACTGCACTTTGACGAAGCGAACACGGTGCATCATTATGAAATCACTCCTTATGCGTTTCATCCACGCATCGGCCGGAAGCTCGTATTGAATGAACATGTCGATCTTGGTCAAGGAATACTGGATTGCTTGCGAGAAATTCATCAAGATTTGCATCAAGCGGATGAGGTCAACGATCCGCTGCCCAGCACATCGGATAATAGAGCTTAAAAGGTCGTTGAAACCATGAAATCTTTCAATTGGCAAGCGATTATTTTCGATTTTGATGGCGTCATCGCAGAATCTGGCAAAATCAAAACACAGGCTTTTGCTGAATTATATCGGCCGTATGGTGATGAAATCGTCGCCCAAGTCGTGCAATTTCATACACAAAATGGCGGCATGTCGCGCTATCGTAAATTCCGCCATTTTCAGGAACACTTCCTGCACAAACCACCGCTAACAGAAGCAGAAGAAAAAGCATTGGATATTCGCTTCTCTGAATTGGTCGTTGAGGCAGTCATCGCCGCCGAAGCGGTTCCAGGAGCAATCGAACTCATTCAACAGCAAGCGGAAAGAATCCCATTATTTGTCGCTTCTGGCACACCGGAAAACGAACTCAAAGTAATCATTGAGCGACGTGGTTTGAAACCCTATTTCAAAGAGGTACGTGGTTCACCCGCATTAAAAAAAACCATTGTCGCGGATATTTTGGCAAAATATGATTTAAAACCTGACACCGTACTGGTGATTGGTGATGCAATGGCTGATTATGAAGGTGCAACGGCTAATAATACTGCATTTCTCGGCCGCATTTTCCCGGGTGATTCCAATCCCTTCCCAGCACACATTAACACTATTCCGGATCTACGCTGCTTGGTGACATAAATTTGACATGAGTTTTTCACTGCGACGACATAATTTTTCTAATATGGCACAACTCAGTGAGGCTTTTGCCGAGTATGCCAGCGATATTTTGAATAAAGCCTTAGAAAAAAAACCATTCGCCTCCCTCGTTGTACCCGGTGGCAGCACACCACGCCATTATCTACCTGCTTTAGCAAAATGCCCTTTACCTTGGGAACGCGTCACTATTACGCTGAGCGATGAAAGGTGGGTCGATGTTAATGACGAGCAATCGAATGAGAATCTGGTGAAAAAATGCTTACTCGAGAATCTGCCTGCAAGCGCACCTTTTGTCAGCCTTAAAACTCATCATAACAATCCATTTACGGCCATCAAAGAAATCAATCAGCGACTCAATAAAGTACCTCAACCGTTAAATCTGACTGTCTTGGGTTTAGGAGAAGATGGACACGTTGCTTCACTATTTCCCGGCATGCATTTTGATTTGCTTTCAACGCAGCATTGCGTAGCTGTTGCCCCGCCTATCGCACCATCCCCTCGTGTCAGTCTTTCACTACCCATGCTAGCTAAAAGCAAATACATTGCGTTGGTTGTCGTTGGAGAAACTAAGCAACATTTGCTCAATCAATTGAATAAAGACTCGCACCCAGAATTACCGATCCAATGGTTATTTCAACGAACACATTCACAAATCGATATTTTTGAAACAACAGCGTAGAAATTCTTTTGATGTTAAGCCTTATACGCTGCAATCATGAAATTGCTAACAAATAATTCCAAGGATAATCAATTTTATTTATAAATCACGAATATATTTGATATTGGTTTTAAAGGCTTCCCATACTTCATCGATGCGACCACCCAGCGCTAGTTTAGTTTGTGACTGTATATAACGTGATAACACGCCAATCGACGTATGCGGAGGCATGGTTGGAACATATGGATTGGTAAATACGTTAACCAAGACTGAACCATCATGCATCAGCGCGTTTTGTAGTATTTCTGCTAACCTGGACGGATCAGTGACGGTGTATCCGCGTATTCCGCACGCCTCCGCGACCATGGCGAAGTCTGGATTGTGCATTTTGGTTTGCCAATCAGGCAGGCCGGCCACCTGCATTTCTAACTCCACCATCCCCAAACTACGATTATTAAAAACCACTAACTTAATCGGTAATTTGTATTGCGCAATGGTCATTAAATCGCCTAACAACATCGAAATACCGCCATCCCCACATAATGCAATCACTTGCCGATCGGGTGAATGTAGCGCTGCACCAATTGCCTGTGGCATCGCATTGGCCATGGAACCATGCGAAAAACTTCCCATCAACGTACGCCGACCATTGCCTGATAAATAACGCGCAGCCCACACGGTACACATACCCGTATCCGCGGTAAAAATAGCATTAGCTTCGGCCACGCGATCGATCAGGGCTGCCACATATTCGGGTTTAATTAAGTTTTCCTCTCCTGGATCTGAAGCATGCGATAATTGATCTTGTCGCACATCATTAAAATCTTCCAGGCAGTCTTTAAGGAAAGCATCATTTTCTTGAGTTTTGAGCAGTGGCAACAATGCCCGTAGCGTTGGTGCAATATCACCACATAACCCCATATGCAACGCCACTCTGCGTCCCAATCTTTCCGGTTTTGCTTCAATCTGGATTACTTGCACTGAGCTATCTAAAAACTCTTTCCACGGAAAATCACTACCGAGCATCAGCAACACCTGGGGACTAGTAATAGCACGCGCTCCCGCCTTGCTACCCAGCAAGCCAGTCATACCAACGGCATACGGATTGTCGTATTCCAATGTCATTTTTGCTTTCAGCGTATAAGCAATAGGAGCTTTGAGTTTTTGTGCCAGCTCGATTACTTCCGCGCGTGCATCAACACACCCCGCGCCACCATAGATGCCAACGCTGTCGCATTCGTTCAGTAAACTGGCTAACCGTTGCAGCTCTTCTTTAGCAGGAACGATGACTGGGGATGGACGGTACAAATCTGTTCGTAGCGCTTCCTCATCGGCATCACAACGCATCAAATCTCCTGAAAAAGCGCATACGCCGACACCTTTAAGGTTCCACGCGTGCTGCAATGCTTGCTGCAACATACGCGGCAATTGCTGTGGCGTCACGGCCACTTCGTTGTAATAACTGCAACCATCAAACATGTTCAAATCCGTAGCTTGAAAGCTTTCAGTACCGTAATCTTCCGAAGTAATGGTCGAAGCAAGCGCCAGCAACGGTGTTCCCCAGCGGTGCGCGTCATATAGACCATTAATGAGATGCACGTGCCCAGGTCCGGAACTACCCGCGCAACAACCCAATCCGCCCAGAATACTCTCCCCCATCGCAGCGTAAGCACCCACTTCTTCATGCCGAACATGAATCCAATCGATACTTCCATCGCGACGTATGGCATCATTAAAATAGTTCAAGCTATCTCCTGTAACGCCATACACTCGACGCACGCCAGCAGATTTCAGTATTTCAACCAATTGTTCAGCAACGATTTGAGCCATAACATTCTCCTAACAAAGGCATATTCAGCATACTCTGCAAAAATTTACGTGCGACGCAGTGCGGTCTCATTGGAGCACAGCATCAATTGGTTTTGCAACAACGAAAAGCAATACAATGTTTTTTGTAGGTCAGTTTATTTGTTATAGCATGAATAATTGTGGCAAACTGCGCAGGTACATCTATTTTGAGCATACCATCACGTGTTGTCATATGAATTTTTCATAGGGTTGCGTTATTTACGCGCCAAAAAACGCAATCATTTCATCTCATTCATTTCTTTGATTTCTCTGCTGGGTATCACGTTAGGAATGATTGCATTGATTACCGTCATGTCCGTTATGAATGGCTTCCAAAAAGAAATCCGCGCCCGTATTTTGGGCGTAGCGTCGCATGTTCAAATTGGTAGTTTTGTGGGTGGTTTGGAACATTGGCAACAAACTGCGCAAGAAGCCTCCAAACATCCCTCAGTTGAAGCTGCTGCACCTTATGTGGCCGGACAAGGCATGTTATCCCATAATCAAGTGGTGCAAGGCGTCATGGTACGAGGCATTTTACCAACCATGGAAGACAAAGTTGCAGATTTTGCCCGAACGATGAAAGACGGTAGTCTGGAGAATCTGGTACCCGGTGAATTTGGTATTATCATCGGTGCGGATCTGGCGCGATCACTCGGTACGTTTGTCGGTGACAAAATTGTTTTAATTTCACCACAAGGGCAAATGACGCCGGCGGGCATTCTACCGCGTTTAAAGCAGTTTACCGTGGTGGGTATTTTTGAAATCGGGCATTTTGAATATGACTCGGCATTAGTATTGACTCATCTTTTCGATGCACAAAAACTGTATCGCATGGATAACGATACTGTTACCGGCGTGCGGCTCAAGTTGAAAGATTTATTTGAAGCACCAGAAGTTGTCAAACAATTACCATCGATGCTGACGATTGATAGCTATATCACCGACTGGACCAAACAACACACCAATTATTTTCGTGCCATCCAGATCGAAAAACGCATGCTGTCATTGATTCTTGCACTCATCATTGCCGTTGCCGCGTTTAATATCGTTTCGACTTTAGTGATGGCCGTTACTGATAAACAGTCGGATATTGCTATTTTGCGCACGTTAGGTGCCAGTCCACATAGCATTATGAAAATTTTTATTGTGCAGGGTACTTTTATCGGAGTTTTCGGCACCATCTTAGGCGTTACAGGTGGCTTGTTACTCGCTTATAACGTCGGTGAAGTCGTCGCTTTCATTGAATGGCTGTTCAATGTGCAATTTCTGTCACGTGAAGTGTATTACATCAGTAAAATACCTACCGATCCACAGATAGCAGACATCACGAGTGTTGCCATCACTTCATTCACGTTGAGTTTGCTCGCAACGATATATCCGAGCTACCGCGCTTCTAAAGTCAATCCCGCAGAGGCGTTACGCTATGAATAACCAAGTCATTGATTGTAAAAATCTCTATAAAACCTTTTCGCAAGGTGATCATACCGTACCGGTTCTCAAAGGCATCAATTTAACCGTCACTAAAGGTGAGTTTTTTGCCATTGTAGGCGCATCAGGATCCGGCAAAAGCACATTACTGCATTTACTGGGAGGACTCGATACGCCGACCCAGGGCGATATTCATATACTCGGTAAAAATATTGCCACGATCCATGAAGAAGAACGTTGTCGATTGCGTAACGATTCGTTAGGCTTTATTTATCAATTTCATCATTTATTGCCAGAATTTACCGCGTTAGAAAATGTCGCGATGCCGCTGTTGATTCGTAGGTTATCTCAACAACAAGCATTTGATCGTGCCGCCGATGTGCTGCAACAAGTGGGATTAGCCCATCGATTAACACATACGCCAAGTGAGCTTTCTGGTGGAGAGCGCCAACGCGCCGCCGTCGCGCGAGCGCTAGTGACACAACCTGCGTGTATATTGGCCGATGAACCAACGGGCAACCTAGATCGTCACACCGCAGAAGCAGTATTTGATTTAATGCTTGAATTGAATCAGAAAATTAATGCTAGTTTGATCATCGTCACGCATGATTTAGGTTTAGCCAATCGCACGCAACATGTCAAACAACTGGTTGATGGGATGTTATATGATATGGAATCAGTAACATCTCCTTAATTCCTAAAATTGATTGGGTTTATAAGGTAATATCTCTGGTCTGAATATTAATCACTAATTTCGTTCTGCTTGACTGTTCATCTGCTGTTCTATGCGTACTCTATTTACCTATATCATGGTTTTTCCGCGTCGCAGCGCATTTGTTTTGTTTGCGCTGTTGATTGCTGGGATTGCTGAAGGATTGAGTTTGACCGCGTTACTTCCACTGTTATCGATAGCAGTCGGGGGATCTGAGCAGACGGGCGAATCCAGCGGTATTGGCAAATTCATGGAAAAAGCGTTGCAGGATATCGGCATTGAACCGACGCTTGATACCATTTTGATCATTATTGTTGGTGGCATGTTTTTTAAAGGCGTCGTGCTACTACTGGCCAATCGTCAGGTAGGTTATACCGTCGCTCACGTGGCAACGGCATTACGTTTGGATTTGATTGAAGCGTTATTGGCCAGTCGTTGGCAATATTATCTAAAACAACCGGTTGGTTCGTTAGCCAATTCTGTGGCTACAGAAGCATACCGTGCAGCGAATGGCTTTGAACACAGCGTAAATGTACTGGCGTTGGCTATTCAAGTGATGGTTTATGCCATCGTGGCATTGTTTATTTCTTGGGAAGCGACACTGGCTTCATTAGTGATCGGATTATTTTTATTAATTGCGCTCAATCGATTGGTCACTGCGACCCGTCGTGCAGGCACGAAACAAACCCATTTGTTGCGTGATTTATTGACTTATCTGTCGGATGTATTGAGTTCGGTCAAATCCTTAAAAGCGATGGCGCGAGACAACGTAGCCGATGCCATTCTCCATGAACAAACACAACATTTAGAAAAAGCCACTCGTCGCGAAGTCATGAACCGTGCCGCACTGACGGCTTTGCAAGAACCTATTCTGGCGGCATTAACCGCCAGTGGCTTATACATTGCCTTAGTAGTGTGGCAACTCTCTTTGCCGGAAGTCATGTTGATGGTCTTCTTATTAACGCGCATATTAGGATTATTGAACAAAACACAACGGCGGCATCAACAGTTAGCGGCACAAGAAAGTGCTTATTGGGCATTGCGCAAAGCAGCTGAAGAAGCTCGCGCCGCAGCCGAGAGAGCAACAGGCACCATACAGCCTACGTTACACACCGGAATTTCGTTGCAACACGTTAAGTTTAACTATGGTCAGAAAACTATTTTCAAAGATCTAACACTAGATATACCGATCAATACGTTTACTGCGGTGATGGGATCGTCTGGCGTTGGTAAGAGTACTTTACTTGATTTACTGTGCGGATTGACCGAACCGCAATCGGGTGAAATTAACATAGATGGTGTCTCGATTATCGATATTAATCTACGCCAGTGGCGTCACATGATTGGTTATGTTTCGCAAGACACTATTTTGTTGCACGACACCGTCATGAATAACATTCTGGTGGGCGAATCAACTTTAACCGCCAATGATGCGGAACGTGCATTACGCCAAGCAGGAGCATGGGATTTTGTTAGCGCCCTACCGGAAGGACTGCAAACCGTCGTGGGCGAACGCGGCGGACTACTGTCAGGCGGTCAGCGCCAACGCATCGCAATCGCCCGAGCATTAGCACACAATCCCTCTTTCTTAATTTTAGATGAACCTACCAGCGCGCTCGATCCAAACAGTGAAAAAACTATTTGCGAAACCTTACAAACACTATCGAAAGATCTAACGATCATCGCAGTATCTCATCAACCTGCTGTCATCAACGCAGCTGATCGAGTTTTTATTCTTTCCAATGGCGTAGCTGAATCGCTATCACAACCAGTTGCGCATTGAATTGGACGTGGGGTAATAATGCTCTTTGATGGAGATATCTTTGTAAAAACCTCAGTAATTTCTGATTACTAGCGCTACTGATGATCTTGTAGGATTGCTTTATCACATCACCGATGAAAAACACCCGACCGTTCGGGTTGATAAGTTACCTCTTCAATTCGAACATGCAATAAACCGCCACCTGGTTTAGGCCATTCAATCGTATCCCCTTGCGAAAGACCTAGAAGCGCGCTACCTACTGGCGCGAGAATTGAAATTTTACTGCCACTAGAATCTAAATCTTTTGGGTAAACCAGCGTTAAAGTAAATTCTTCTTTCGAAGATTCCACTTGAAAGCGTACCGTAGAATTCATCGTGACTACATTCGCAGGAATATCTTCAGGTTCTACCACGTCAGCACGAGCCAATTCGGCCTCTAATGCATCTTTTCCTGGAAAAGCGTTATGCGGTAGCGATTCGAGAAGCTTTTCGAGCCTTTCAGCATCGAGTGAAGAAATTACAATCTTGGGTTTAGTATTCACTTTTCACCTTATAGATAATCAAATTGGATACATTAAACTAAAACCCATAATCGACACCGCTAATCGCAGCGCCAATTATGGGTTTTAGTATTTTTGAATGGTGATTATTTTATGATAGCGTTCAATTCACCTTTGATATAGCGATTTGCCATGCTTTCTAATGATATCGGTTTGATTTTTCCGGCTTGACCTGCACAACCAAATGCTTCAAAACGAGCTTTACAAATATCTTTCGCCGCTGCGGTTGCTTCTTTAAGAAACTTACGCGGATCAAAATTGCTTTTGTCTTTTTCTAAGCTGCGTCGAATAGAACCCGTCATGGCTAAACGAATATCCGTATCAATATTAACTTTACGCACACCATTTTTAATACCTTCTTGAATTTCTTCAACTGGTACACCATAGGTTTCTTTAATGTCACCACCAAATTGACGAATAATCTCTAACCATTCTTGCGGCACAGAGCTTGAACCGTGCATCACTAAATGCGTATTGGGGATGCGTTGATGAATTTCCTTGATGCGTTTGATCGCAAGAATATCGCCAGTCGGTTTGCGCGTAAATTTATAGGCACCATGCGAAGTTCCGATTGCAATCGCTAATGCATCCACGTTTGTTTTTCTGACAAAATCAGCCGCTTCTTCAGGGTCAGTCAATAACTGATCGTGCGATAATTTACCTTCCGCACCGTGACCATCTTCAGCCTCTCCCATGCCAGATTCCAAGGAACCTAAACAACCTAGCTCGCCTTCTACTGACACGCCAACAGAGTGAGCAATACTAACCACATCCGAGGTTACCTTAACATTATATTCATAGCTTGAAGGCGTTTTAGCATCCTCTTTCAACGAACCATCCATCATGACGCTAGAAAATCCACTGCGAATCGCGTTGACACAAACGGCAGGAGAAGCACCGTGATCTTGGTGCATGACAATCGGGATATGTGGGTACGCTTCAACGGCTGCGGCGATCAGATGCCGTAAGAAAGCTTCCCCGGCATATTTTCTTGCCCCAGCAGACCCTTGCATGATGACCGGGCTATTGCATTCATCCGCAGCTTGCATAATTGCTTGAATTTGTTCTAAGTTATTGACATTAAAAGCAGGTAGACCATAATTATTTTCGGCTGCATGATCGAGTAGCTGTCTTAATGATACGAGTGCCATTTAAATCTCCTTGAAAAGTTATTGAAAAATAATTGAATAAATTAAAGATGGTATTTCTAAAATACAGTCAGTTCTATTTGTTGCCACTCCAGCAACCCTCACAAATGTACGTGCGGGCACAAACAAAAAAACAATTGTTATCCAACTTTGATTAATTGAGTCCCAATCTTTTTTTGTACTCACCGACTTTGATAATTTTCATGGTATTGGTACCGCCAGCTTTTCCAACGGGCTCTCCAATTGTCATAACCATGATATCACCATTTCTCACGACACCTCGACTGAGCAATTCTTCTTCCGCAAGATTAAGAATAATTTCAGGATCTTGCAGACCCGCGCCAAATTCTACTGGATAAACTCCTCGAAACAACGTAACTCTCTGTCGCGTTTCTTGATTGGGGCTGAGTGCAAAAATAGGTACTTTGGAACTCCTTCGCGACATCAGTAAAGCGGTCACACCACTTTGGGTCAGCGCAGCAATGGCACGAATTTGTAGCCCGCTGGCTGTAAACATCGTCGCGCGTGCAATTGCTTCTTCAATAGTAGCGCGATTACCATCCATATTATTGACGCGACGATCATGAGTCACCAGATATTCTTTTTCAGCTTCTAAGCAAACTCTTGCCATCGCTTCCACGGTTTCGACAGGATATTCTCCCGCAGCGGATTCTGCTGACAGCATAACGGCGTCAGTCCCATCCAATACTGCATTGGCAACATCCGAGACTTCTGCGCGCGTTGGAATTGGGTTTGAAATCATTGACTCCATCATTTGCGTAGCGGTAACAACGATTTTATTGCTGGTTCGAGCAGAACGAATCATTCTTTTTTGCAGTGCCGGAACCGCAGCATCGCCCACTTCAACCGCTAAATCACCACGCGCAACCATGATGGCATCAGAAGCTTCCAGTATGTCGTCTAAAGCCAGAATGGCTTCGGAACGTTCAATCTTAGCCATCACTAGACCTCTGCCACCCGCTTCGACCATCAATTCGCGAGCCTGCCGCACATCGTCTCCAGAACGCACAAACGAAACAGCCAAATAATCAGCGCCAAATGCTGCAGCGGTTTTAATGTCTTCCAAATCCTTGTTAGTCAAAGCGGGCGCACCTAAACCACCGCCTTTTCGATTGATCCCTTTATTATTCGACAAAATCCCACCTTGTTCGACTTTACAAAAAACTTGGTGGTCTTTAACCGATGACACGCTCAACACGATGCGACCGTCATCCAACATGAGAATGGCACCCGGCTCTAGATCATTGGGTAATTCTTTGTAATCAAGTCCGACTCTTTCCTGATTGCCTAATTCACAATGTGCGTCAAGAATGAAAGAATCGCCTACTTCAAGGCGGATCTTGCCATTTTCAAATTTTCCAACGCGAATCTTTGGTCCTTGTAAATCAGCCAGAACTCCAACGGTACAGCCAGCGGCTCGCGCTAAAGAACGAGTCAATTCAACCACTTCAATATGCTGAGCTGGGGTGCCGTGCGAAAAATTGATGCGCACGACATCCACGCCCGCCCGAATCATTCGCTCTAGTATTTTTGGATTACTAGATGAAGGTCCTAGTGTTGCTACAATTTTGGTTCGACGAATCATTGTTTTTGTTGGTTAGCACGCAACTCCAGGATTTCTACCGCTGGCAATTTTTTACCTTCCAAGAATTCCAAGAAAGCTCCCCCTGCGGTTGAAATATAAGAGACTTTATCGTAAATATCGTATTTCTGAATGGCGGCAATGGTATCCCCACCGCCTGCGAGGGTAAAAGCTTTGGTTTCAGCAATAGCACGCGCAATTTTCTCCGTTCCAGCACCGAATTGATCAAACTCAAATACACCCACAGGACCATTCCATACCACAGTTCCGGCACGCATGATAATATCGACTAGATCTTGCGCACTTCTAGGGCCGATATCAAAAATCATGTCGTCATCAGCAACATCGCCAGCATTTTTTAATACTGCGGGTTCATTAGCATCAAATTTCTTACCGATTACAACGTCCACCGCTATCGGAATCGAGGCATTGCGTTTTGCCATTTTGTCCATCAAGGCTTTGGCGGTTGGAACAAGGTCATCCTCACATAAAGATTTGCCAACATTCTTTCCGGTGGCTTTTAAAAATGTATTGGCAATACCGCCTCCGACCACCAATTGATCCACTTTTTCTGATAACGATTCCAACACTGTTAATTTGGTAGAAACTTTTGAACCACCAACAATCGCAACCATAGGCCGAGCAGGGTTCAATAAGGCTTTAGTTAAAGCGTCTAATTCTTCAGTCAGTAAAATACCCGCGCAAGCAACTGGAGCATATTTGGCGATACCATGCGTGGAAGCTTCAGCGCGATGTGCTGTTCCAAATGCATCCATGACAAATACATCGCACAATTTTGCGTATTTCTGTGCCGTTTCATCTACATTTTTCTTTTCACCTTTGTTGATGCGGCAATTTTCTAATACGACCAATTCTCCATCAGCAACATTAAATCCACCGTCAACCCAATCACGAATTAAACGCACAGGTTTATTCAGCCGGGCAGATATGTTATCCGCGACAGGTTTTAGTGAATTTTCTTCACTCCATTGACCTTCTTCCGGGCGTCCCAAATGCGATGTAACCATCACTTTGGCACCTTGTTTGAGGCAATGATTAATTGTTGCCATCGAAGCAGTAATGCGCGCATCAGACGTTACTTTGCCATCTTTTACAGGTACGTTTAGATCCGCACGAATAAATACTCGTTTACCTTTAAGGTCAAGATCAACCAATTTAATAACAGACACGATAAGCTCCAGAATTGTCTTTAACAAAGTATAAAGGATAGCGAAACGCTACCCTTTAGCTACTTTATGTTTTAACTGATTAAAACGTTATTGAGCGTAATCGTCGTATACTTGATTACACTCATTTAATAAATATTAGTTTTTGGCAACAGTACGAACCATTTCCAAAACTTTAGTTGAATATCCCCATTCATTGTCATACCAGGCAACGACTTTTACAAAACTTTTATCTAAAGCCATTCCTGCTTCCGCATCAAAAATAGAAGTACAGCTATCACCACGAAAATCGGTAGATACAACTTTCTGATCGGTATAACCCAGTACACCTTTCATTTTACCTTCCGAAGCTGCTTTCATTTCCTTGCAAATTTCTTCGTATGAAGCGTCTTTTTCCAATTCAACCGTCAAATCGACGACGGAAACATCAGAAGTAGGAACACGAAAAGCCATACCCGTTAATTTTTTGTTTAATTCCGGAATGACAACGCCTACAGCTTTTGCGGCACCTGTAGAAGATGGAATAATATTTTCCAGAATGCCTCGACCACCGCGCCAATCTTTGTTGGATGGACCATCCACTGTTTTTTGCGTTGCTGTCGCAGCATGCACAGTCGTCATCAAGCCACGTTTGATGCCCCATTTATCATGTAATACCTTAGCCACTGGAGCCAAACAGTTTGTCGTACAAGATGCATTCGAAATAATGGTTTCGCCTTTGTATGATTTGTCGTTAACGCCATATACAAACATCGGCGTATCATCTTTAGAAGGCGCTGACATAATCACTTTCTTGGCGCCTGCCGCTAAATGTTTCTCACAAGTTTCTTTGGTTAAAAACAAACCTGTTGATTCGACAACCACTTCAGCACCGACGTCTTTCCATTTCAGTTCTGCCGGATCTTTGATTGCGGTCAGTCTAATTTTCTTTCCATTAACCACCAAAGTATTTCCATCTATCGAGACTTCGCCACTAAAGCGGCCATGAACTGAATCATGCTTTAGCATGTAAGCTAAATAATCCGGCTCGAGCAAATCATTAATTGCAACGACTTCAATGTCTGGGAAATTTTGTATTGCCGAACGAAAAACCATACGACCAATTCGACCAAACCCATTAATACCAACCTTAATTGTCATAAATCACTCCTTAAATAAAAAAACTGTCATCGCTGTATGAATACAAATTCATCAGTCGTCTCAAATATTAATCAATCACTTGAATTAAAGGATGCTTTTAACGGTTTTCACTATATTTTCAACCGTAAAGCCAAAATGTTTAAAAAGCACATCCGCTGGTGCAGATTCTCCAAAGGTATCCATGCCTATCACCGCACCATCCAAACCCACATACTTACGCCAGAAATCCGTCACACCAGCTTCCACAGCGATGCGTTTAACCCCCTTCAACAAGACACTGTCTTTGTACGATTGTTCCTGGCGGTCAAATACGTTGGTGCAAGGCATCGATACCACACGCGCCTGAATGCCTTCCTCACCAAGTGATTTTTGTGCATTCATCGCCAAAGAAATTTCCGAACCCGTTGCAATAATAATCACCTGTGGCTTGCCATTAGGCGCTTCTGACAAAACATATCCGCCTTTATCGATTAACTTGATCGTGTTCGAATCTCGTTGTTGGAATGGCAGATTCTGACGACTGAATATCAATGTCGAAGGACCATTTTTACGTTCGATCGCACGTGCCCATGCAACAGTCGATTCCACTGTATCGCAAGGACGCCATACATCCATATTAGGAATGTAGCGTAAAGTCGCTGTCTGTTCGACCGGTTGATGCGTTGGACCATCTTCACCCAAACCAATAGAATCATGCGTGAATACGAATAAGTTGCGAATTTTCATTAACGCCGCCATGCGCAACGCATTACGCGCATACTCGGAAAACATCAGGAAAGTCGCGCCATAAGGAATCAAACCACCATGCAGTGACAATCCATTCATAATGGCACTCATACCGAATTCGCGTACGCCATAATAAACATAATTTCCACCATTCTTGCCGCTAATTCCTTTAGAACCTGACCATAAAGTCAAATTGGAGCCGGCCAAATCCGCAGAGCCTCCGATTAATTCAGGCAATGCCGGCGCCAAGCCTTCAATAGCGTTTTGCGATGCTTTACGGCTAGCAATTGTTTCTGCTTTGGTATTCACTTGCGTGATGACATTATCGACGTGAGCGCGCCAATTACCGGGTAATTCACCAGACATGCGTCGCTTAAATTCGGCAGCTTCCGACGGAAATTGCTTCGCATATTCAGAGAACTTTTGATTCCAGTCCGATTCAAGTTTTTGGCCTTTAGCTTTAGCGCTCCAGGCGTCATAAATATTCTGTGGAATTTCAAAAGCAGGGTAATTCCAGCCGATATTGGGTCGTGTTGCTGCCACCTCTTTTTCTCCCAGTGCAGCGCCATGGACTGAATGCGTATTGGCCATATTAGGTGAACCCAATCCAATGATCGTTTTGCAACAAATCATCGTAGGTTTGTCTGTTACCTTTTTAGCCGCTTGAAGAGCCGCTTCTATTGCGGCAGTATCATGACCATTAACATTCGGTACAACATGCCATCCGTAAGCTTCAAAGCGTTTTGGTGTATCGTCAGTAAACCAACCTTCGACATGTCCATCAATCGAAATACCGTTGTCATCGTAGAAACATATCAGTTTGCCTAAACCCAAAGTACCTGCTAACGAACAAGCCTCGTGCGATATACCTTCCATCAAACATCCATCGCCAAGAAAAACATAGGTGTGATGGTTAACGATATCAAAACCCGGACGATTAAATTCATTCGCCAATACCTTTTCCGCCAACGCCATTCCGACTGCATTAGTAATGCCCTGACCTAGCGGACCAGTTGTGGTTTCCACGCCGGGAGTGTAACCATACTCAGGGTGACCAGGGGTTTTAGAGTGAAATTGTCTAAATTTCTTAATTTCATCCATGGGTAAATCATAACCAGTCAAATGCAATAAGGCATAAATCAACATCGAACCATGCCCATTCGACAATACAAAGCGGTCACGATCATACCAATTAGGATTGGCTGGATTATGACGCAGATGATGAATCCACAACACTTCTGCAATCTCCGCCATTCCCATCGGCATACCGGGATGACCAGAATTTGCTTTTTGCACGGCATCCATTGCCAATGCACGAATTGCACTAGTCAATTCCTTAAAAACCGGCGCGTCAAGACCCTTGAATGTACCCATTGATACTAACTCCTATATTTAAATATATTTTATTTGTTCTAAAAAACAGAATTGATAGTTTTGCAAAGATTCTCAGTGCAAAAAAGTGCCAAAGCTACTATTATGTCCTATTTTTCAAATAAAACCAATCTAGTAGATAGCTTAAAAATTATTCAAAGAGAACTTGCCTAATTTCCGCGCAACTTAATACCTAACATTTTTATTTTGCGATACAAATGCGTTCTCTCCAAACCAGCGCGATCAGCGACCCTTGTCATATTGCCATTTTCCTGGCCAATGAGTCTTTCAAAATAGCTTTTCTCAAATAAATCACGGGCTTCACGCAAAGAAAGATCCAGCGGAATTTCTGGCAATGCGGAAACAGAAGACGACTCTGGAAAAACCATTGCCTGCTGTACTGCTTCAGCAGTAATTTCTTCACTGGTACAAGTTAACGCTAACGAATGCACGACGCCGGTTAATTGTGTAAGGTTTCCCGGCCAATCATAATTACGTAAACAATTCAGGGCCGCTGTGCTAAATTGCAATGCGGTAGAGACTTCTCCTGACTCGACAAAACGTAATAAAATTTGATTAGCAAGATCGGGAATATCTTCGCGGTGCCCTCTTAAAGCAGGAACCGTGACAGTCAACTGACTCAGAATTTCAAACAATTTTGGGTGATAGACACCTTGCGCTGTTAGCTCTGCCAACGACTGCGAAGTAGCACAGATCAACCGAACATTGTATTTTTCTAACTTACTAAGCAGTAATAACAATCCTTTTTGAGCCAGTTTGTTCAGTTCCCCGACTTCTTTAAGAAACAATATTCCATCGCGTGCAGGTTCCAACAAATCCAATGGCGACTCAGCTAATGAGTTAAGTGCTTCTGGCTCTATCCAAGGCGTATTGGGACGATGCAAAAATCTGGCACATATTTCAACACCGACCCCCGGCTCCCCCATTAATAACAAAGGCGCCTTCAAATTCACGACTTGCTCGAGCTTCTTTCTGAGGTCAGCGATTAAAGGACCTTTCCCTAAACTTGCCAATGAAAAAACTGCAGGAGGTTTATTGTGACCTCCTCGCAACGCCTTACTGACCGTGCTCAAAAGCTTTTGCAAAGGAATTGGTTTTTCCAAATAACCAAATGCACCGATACGCGTTGCCTCGACTGCGGTATCAATAGTGCCATGCCCTGACATCATAATAACCGGCATCGTTAACATGCCATTACTTGCCCAATCTTTAAGCAAGGTAATGCCGTCGGTATCGGGCATCCAGATATCCAACAATACTAAATCTGGACGAGTCTTATTACGCCAAAGTTTAGCCTGTTCCGCATTTTCTGCAAGAGCAACACGATAACCCTCATCACGCAAAATTTCTGACAATAATTCCCGAATTCCAATTTCGTCGTCAACAACAAGTATTGTATTGTTCGTTATCATTTAGAACCGTCCAAGAACCGTAATCTGTTTGATAGTAAGTTTTTGTTTCAGCTTTAAATGCACCATTCTTTTTCTACCTTTAGTAATAGTACATTTGATTGATTTCTTCTTTTTGTAGATTCAGGTCCCTTGATGCAATGGAAAGATAATCGAAATTCTTGCACCGCGCGTTTCACCATTCTCAACTCGAATAATTGCACCATGTTCTTCCACAATTTTTTTCACAATCGGCAACCCCAATCCAGTACCCTTTGATTTTGTCGTCACATAAGGCTCAAAAACTCGTGTTCTGATCTCATCAGGAAAACCACATCCGTTATCGACTATTGTCAATTGCACACCTTCCTGAGTTTGCTCGGTTTTCACCTCAATCATAGGATCAGTCGCATTCACCAAAGCGTCTTGCGCATTTTGCAATAGATTATGCAATATTTGGCGTAATTGCGCAGGATCGCCTTTAATAATAGGCAAATCCGAAGCAAATACCGATTTAATCATAACATCATGGCCAGAATCTACGTTGGCAGCACGGACGCTATCATAAAGTGATAATACCTCTTGCACCAGCTTATTTAACTCAAGCGGACGAAGTTCTAACTGGGGAACACGCGCATACTGATTGAATTCGTTAACCATTTTCTTTAAAGCTTCCACCTGATTGACGATGGTTTCAGTAGAACGACGCAGCACGCGGGCGTCCTCATCGTTCAATTTATTGATAAGTTTGTGCTGCACTCTCTCTGCTGATAATTGAATCGGCGTCAATGGATTCTTTATTTCATGAGCGAGCCTACGTGCCACCTCTCCCCAGGCAACGGCCCGCTGTACTTGCAATAACTGCGTAATATCATCAAAAACCACCACACCGCCTCCAGATTTGTTCGGTAAACGCGTGCCTCGTATTAATAACACTTGATGATTTCCATCCTCTTCCTGTGTCATTTGTCGCTGCCAAGCATCCGCCACATTTAATGCATTGAATCCTTCTTCGATTTCATGAATGATCATCGCTAGACGCGGCTCATTTTCCACACACCCTTCGATGACAGAACCATCTAAGCTAATAATCGGAACATGTAAAATTCGTTCTGCGCTACGATTTGCTTTTGATAGTACCAACCCTTCATCAAATACCAGTACACCCGACGATAAATTCGCTAGGATACTTTCCAAGTGCGCGCGCGCACTTTCGACTTGCTGCTGATTATGTAGCGCTGCCGCTTGCGCTTCTTCTAGCTGCTGCGTCATCAAATTAAAAGATTCTGTTAACACACCTAATTCGTCTTTGCTTTCAACACGATGGCGTCTACTATAATCCCCTTGCGCAATCGCACGGGTTCCTTCAGCTAACATTCCCAGCGGAGCACTCAGTTTTTCACTGAGTAGCGATGCGCTTGCCAATGCAGAAAACAGCGACAGCAGTAAAGCCAATGTCAGTGTTACGCTATACAACCGCGTCAATCCATGCCGCGACATGGATAATTCCTGATAATCCTGAAAACCTGCCTGTACTTGCTCGGCATCATTAGCGAGTTGGACTGGCACCGCCTGTAGCAACTGCAATATACGAATATCTTCTTTGAGACTCAAGATATTCACTGGCGTAACCACACGCAAATAGAGCCCTTTATCATCAATGGGCTCCACTACACTATAAGTTTTTTGCATACGAACATGGCGCATTACTGCCGCATTCGGCATTTCCGGAAAAACAGCACGGTTGCTTTCACTCGAAAACGCAATGACTTTGCCCTCTTGATTAAACAAAGTGGCTTCCTCAATTTGGGACTGTAGCAATAATTCGTTTAAAACAAATAATGGGGAATTATTCGACTCAGATAACAATAGCGCAGTAGCTTGAGCTTTTTTTTGTAAATCGGTCAACAAATTCTCAAGCATAGTTTGCCCCAGGTTCATCCCTCCATCTAATGCCCGATCAACCTTAACGTCAAACCACGACTCAATACTTTTTTCAAGAAATTGCACCGACACGACATACACTAATACGCCTGGAAGTATGGCCATGATAGAAAAAATTGACATTAGCCGTAAAGCCAATCGCGAACCAAAAACGCCTGATTGCAACCGACGTCGAAAACGTAGCAATAAAAAAACAACAATGATCATAAATAACGCGACCAATACGATATTTATTTCTAGCAACAAGCGGTATCTTCGTTCAAAAAACTCTGTATTTTCACCTGCCGAGGCAAGCAAAAATAACATCACAACCCCTAGTCCTGTGCCGATAAATATGGAAAGCTTCATCGCTGTCCTTTGATGATCAAGGATTCTCCCGCAGCAGGCAATTTCATGCGCCATTCTAATTTATCTGAAGATAATTCCCATTGATCTGACGCCAGGGATTCCACCTGAAACGGTTTAGGCATACGTGTTAAATCAAACCAAATGCGCAATGACGCGAGATACTCCACATCATCTTTTAACTCGTCTTTGAGCGTTAATGGGTATCCTTTCAATTGACCTAGTGCTTTTAAAGCTTCTTTCAGAGAACTAAAATTTTGCGAAGACGAGTGATAATTCAATTGATACTGACGCGTTAACGTATAGTAACGCAATGCGACTCTTAATTTGGCGCGAGCCACTTCTTCACTCATCCAGTACCACTTGGAACCAACCAACGTAAGCTTGGTCGCAAAGTATAGAATAATTCCCTTCTCAAGCGCACGCTGCAACGTAGCATTCAATGCGATTTCAGAATCAACGCTGATTTCATATCCATGATCGACCGCGGTCACTTCTGCTGACTTAATATGAATGCTTCCCGCGTGCGATACATTAAAAATCAAAAAGAAAAAAAACAACAGGACAGCATCACGGAACACCCATTGTGCTCGATAGAAATGATGATTATTTCTTTTGTAGTAAGGTATAAAAAAATCCATCATGGCCATCTTCTGGCAATAACTGTCCATTGCGAATAGGAAATGGTGAGGCGGGTAAAGATAATACCATTGCATCCTGACGCTGTTCGAGAAATGTTTTAATTTGTTGTGCATTTTCCTCGCTGAATAGTGAACAAGTCACATACAACAATTTACCGTCTCGACGTAATAATGGCCACAAAGCATTCAATATTGCTTGCTGAATTTCCACTAATTGCGTTAAGTCGCTTTCCTTCCGAAGCCACTTGATATCGGGATGACGGCGAACGACTCCAGAGGCTGAGCAAGGGACATCCACCAAAATGCGATCGAAAGGTTGTCCATCCCACCAAGTTTCTGGTTTAGATGCATCGCCGCAAAGGATATTGTTGGCAGATAATTGCAAACGCTGGAGATTTTGTTGAATACGTTTAATCCGATCAGCATTATTGTCGATCGTCGTCAAAGCAATATTAGCTAACTCCAGCAAATGCGTGCTTTTTCCTCCCGGCGCAGCACACGCGTCCAACACTCGCATTCCATCTTGCACATCCAAATAGATGGCCGCAAGCTGCGCACCAGCATCTTGTACAGTAACCCAACCTTCATTGAATCTCGGCAAAATTTCGACATTCACAGGCTTGATCAACCGAATGGCCTCAAATCCTAACGATTCGGACTCCATGCCTTGATCAATCAATAATTGGCGGTATTCTTGTACGCTAACTTTGCTGGCATTAACGCGCAATGTCATCGGAGGACGTTGATTACCTTGTTGCAAAATCAACTCGTAGTCTTGTGGATATTGATTACGCAGCTTATCAATCCACCAGCGCGGATAAGAATAGCATCCCACCGCACTTTGCTTAGCTTTTTGCAACAACTGTTCTCGCTGCCTAATAAAAGAACGTAATATAGCGTTAACAAGCCCTTGAATCGCTTTATTAGACAGGATCGTTTTCGATGCACTAACCGCTTGGTCAACAACCACATGGGACGAAGTTTTAGTGTATTGCAACTGATATAAAGCTACTAATAATAAATAGTAAAGTCTCTTTTCTGCCAAAGGCTTGCTCAACAAAAAACCTACAATCGCTTCTAGTTGCCCATAAAAGCGCAACACACCATAACTGATATCTTGAATAGCCCCCTTCTGTTGCTTTGTTAAAGAAGAATGCTTTTGCCAAATATCGTATAACACCTCTGTCAAACTGCTGCCAGAAATTACCCGTGCCACTGTCGTTGCAGCCAGTAGCTGCGTTTTAATCATAGTGAATACCACCATGCCGACTCGTTGTCACAGCAACACATCACCGAGTTTTAAAGCATTGCCCAATAGATAATCTGCCACATTTAGTTTTGTGCCACCCGGTTTTTGTACTTTATTGATTTGCAAACTTCCGGCACCGCATGCAACCGTAAAACTTTGTCCATCCAATGCAATCACTTCACCAGGCGCTCCTTTATGCTCAGCAGCAGGCCACGCTTGCCAGATTTTCAAAATATCCCCTCGTAACGATGTATACGCTCCAGGACTAGGAACAAAAGCGCGCACCATACAATCAATCTGCTGCGCCGATTGTTGCCAATTGATTGCTGCATCGGTTTTGACTATTTTCGCCGCGTAGTTGGCCAAGGACTCCTGTTGCTTCAGTGACTGCAATTTCCCTTGTTGCAATAACGATAACGCATCAACAATACAAAGCGAGCCTAAATGTGCCAACTTGTCGTGTAATGTTTGTGCCGTATCCTGCATCGTAATGGCTAGACTTTGCTGCAACAAAATATCACCGGTATCCAACCCCACATCCATTTGCATTATCGTAATCCCCGTTTCGCTATCACCGGCGAGAATTGCGCGCTGAATAGGTGCCGCACCACGCCAACGCGGCAACAAAGAGGCATGGATATTCAAGCAACCATAACGTGGAATGGCTAAAACCGCTTGCGGTAAAATCAAACCATAAGCGGCAACGACCATGGCATCGGCATTGAATTGCTGGAGTTGGGTTTGAATATCCGATGTTTTGAGTGATGTCGGTTGCAATAGCGGTAGCTTATAGTGTTGCGCAAGTTGCTTAACCGCACTGGCGGTTAACTTCATGCCTCTTCCTGCTGGACGATCCGGCTGTGTTAACACCACGACAATCTCATGACCGTGTTGTACCAAGGCATCTAACGCAATAGCCGCAAAAACGGGAGTTCCCGCAAAAATAATTTTCATCTGAAGTGGATAATGGTGATGCGCGTAGCTATCGGATAGTTAAAAAAATAAACTCATCAAAAATGAAGTACGCTAAAAACGATCAGCGGTTAATCCTATCTGATGAGCTACCATAGTTTCACTGGCGAGTTGACTAGGTACTTTCTTCCGATGTTATTCGGTTTCTGTTACATATAGCTCAAAATTAGCAGACACGCGTAAAGCTGTAAACAACGCCAGGAATTTTTACCAATCATATTTTCGGCAAAGTGACACCATGCTGTCCCTGATATTTCCCACCGCGATCTTTATAGGAAGTTTCACACACTTCATCGGATTCAAAAAATATCACTTGCGCCACGCCTTCGTTAGCATAGATTTTGGCAGGCAAAGGCGTAGTATTGGAGAATTCCAGCGTGACATATCCTTCCCACTCCGGCTCAAAAGGCGTGACATTGACAATAATACCGCAGCGCGCATAAGTCGATTTGCCCAGGCAAATCGTCAAAACGCTGCGTGGAATACGAAAATACTCTACCGTGCGTGCTAACGCAAAAGAATTGGGAGGAATGATGCAAACATCGCCTTTAACATCGACAAACGAATTGGAATCGAAATTTTTCGGATCGACAATAGTGGAATTTATATTGGTAAACAACTTAAATTCATCGGAACACCGAATATCGTAACCATAGCTTGAGGTGCCGTAGGATACGATGCGCTGGCCGTTGGCTTGACGAATTTGATCAGGCTCGAAAGGTTCAATCATGCGGTGTTCAAGCGCCATGCGACGTATCCATTTGTCCGATTTTATGCTCATGTTTCTCCCTATTCTGAAGATAATGATGACTAATTATCTTCCGTAATGATTTTTGCAAACAACTCTGAAAGGTCTTCTGCCGATTCCGCTACTTTGGCTGCGATGCGTCGAGCAATTAGCCGATAGGCCGCGGCAATTTTTCCATCAGGTTCTGCGACAACGCTGGGTTTTCCCGTATCGGTATGCTCGCGGATCTTGATGTCAAGTGGTAGTGAACCGAGCAACTCGACATTATAATCGCGCGACATTTTTTCACCGCCACCAGTCCCAAAAATAGGTTCCGTATGCCCGCAATTTGAACAGATATGGGTACTCATGTTTTCCACAATTCCTAAGATAGGGATGCCGACTTTTTCAAACATTTTTAGTCCTTTGCGCGCATCTAGTAATGCAATATCTTGCGGAGTGGTAACAATCACGGCACCCGTAACAGGGATTTTTTGCGCTAGCGTCAATTGGATATCGCCAGTTCCCGGTGGTAAATCGACGATTAAATAATCAACATCTTTCCAATTGGTGTCATACAATAATTGTTGTAGCGCCTGAGTTACCATCGGACCACGCCAAACCATAGGCGTTTCTGCATCAATCAGCAATCCGATCGAAATCGCTTGAATGCCATGCGCTTGAACCGGCTCCATCGTTTTTCCATCCAACGAGTCTGGATGTTGGGTAATTCCTAGCATTTGGGGCTGCGATGGACCATAAATATCCGCATCCAGAATTCCAACCACAGCGCCTTCAGCCGCCAATGCCAGTGCTATATTGACAGCCGTTGCGGATTTTCCAACTCCCCCCTTGCCCGAAGCCACGGCAATAATATTTTTTATTCCGGGAATCAGTTTTACACCTTGCTGAACGCTGTGCGGAATAATTTTGCTGCGCACGGAAACATGTATATTTCCAATGCCTGGTAAGGTTTTTAGCGCATTGATAATTTGTTGCTCAATATCGTTTTTAATGCGTTGAGCGGGATAACCTAATTCTACGTCAAGCCACACATTGTTTTGCTCAATGCGGATGTTGTGAATAGCTTTAGTGGTTACATAGTCTTTGCCAATCGTTGGATCAATGGTTTGACTGAGCAGGGATAATATGTTTTGTTCTGAGATAGTCATAGCAAATTTTTTTCTGTGTCTTATGTGAATGAATGATGAAATAGGCGATGGTAACAAATATCGGGAATGGCTACACAGTTTGTTACAATGAGGGTTTTTATGAATTTGCATAGGTCAGGAATGAACGAGCGAAAGATTCTGGTTACATCGGCGCTGCCTTATGCCAATGGCAGTATTCATTTTGGCCATTTGGTTGAATATATTCAAACAGATATCTGGGTACGCTTCCAGAAAATGCGTGGCCATACGGTATATTATGTCTGCGCAGACGACACACATGGCACACCGATCATGCTGCGCGCTGAAAAAGAACGCATTACTCCGGAATCACTCATTGCGCGCGTGCATCAGGAACATCTGAAGGATTTCACTGGATTTCATATTCAGTTTGATAACTATTACAGTACGCATTCAGCAGAAACGCGTTTCTTTTCTGAAGACATTTATCACAAGCTTAAAAATGCAGGATTAATTTCCGTCCGTGCGATTGAGCAGTTGTATGATCCGGTGAAAAATATGTTTTTGCCGGATCGGTTTGTTAAAGGGGAGTGTCCGAAGTGCGGTGCGAAGGATCAATACGGCGACTCTTGCGAGGTTTGTGGCGCAGCCTATGCGCCGACAGAACTCAAAAATCCTTACTCGTCAGTTTCCGGCGCTAAACCAATACAAAAATCCTCTGAGCATTATTTTTTCAATCTATCCGACCCACGTTGCGCTGATTTTTTGCGTCGCTGGACACGTGAATCTGATCATTTGCAGCCGGAAGCTGCCAACAAAATGCGTGAATGGTTAGGGGAAGCGGGAGAGAATAAACTCTCGGACTGGGATATTTCGCGCGATGCGCCCTACTTTGGTTTTGAAATTCCCGATGCGCCGGGTAAGTATTTTTATGTTTGGCTAGACGCTCCAATCGGTTATATGGGGAGTTTTAAGAAATTTTGCGAACAGAAACGTATCGACTTTGATCAATTCTGGCAAAAAAATGCCACGACCGAGCTTTACCATTTCATTGGTAAAGATATTTTGTATTTTCATGCGTTATTTTGGCCTGCGATGTTGGAAAACTCCGGTTACCGTACCCCAACAAAAATTTTTGCGCACGGCTTCCTGACCGTCAACGGTGAAAAAATGAGCAAATCGCGCGGTACTTTTATTACTGCGGAAAGTTATTTGCAACAACAATTGAATCCCGAATGGCTGCGTTATTATTATGCAGCGAAACTCAATAGTACGATGGAAGACATCGATTTGAATTTGGACGATTTTATTGCGCGGGTCAATTCCGATTTGATTGGAAAATTTGTCAACATCGCAAGCCGTTGTGCGGGATTTATTACGAAGCGTTTTGACGGTAAGTTAGTCGCTGGGGCGCAATATCAGCAATTACAAGCAACCATTGACGAACATTTTGCCAACTGGCGTCCGGAACTAATCGAAAAGGCTTTCGAAGAACGCGAATATGCTGCCGCAATTCGTCAGATCATGAAGTTTTCGGATGAAGCAAACGAAATGATTCATCAGTTAGCGCCGTGGGAGATGGCCAAGAAACCCAATCAGGAGGAAGAATTACATCGCGCCTGCAGCTTGGGTATTCAGTTATTCTACTTGTTGTCATGCTACTTAAAGCCTGTGATACCGGGAACTGTTGAAAAAATTGAACAATTTTTAAATACTCAACCGCTAGCATGGCCTGTATTGACTGAATCACAATCGGTTTCGCATTTGTTGTTACCCGCGGGACATGCGATTAATGCCTATCAACATTTGATGACGCGAATTGATGCAAAGCAAATTGATGCCTTGATTTCCGCCAATCAACAAAGCTTATTGGCGAATGATAAGGCAAACGACCTCAAGCAAAATAACCAATCAGCTCAAACACAACAAAATATTGCGCCAATTGCTGAAACCATTACTATCGATGATTTTGGCAAAATCGATTTGCGTGTGGCAAGAATCGCGCATGCTGAGCAAGTAGCTGGCGCTGAGAAATTGCTGAAATTGACGCTTGATATCGGTAGCGAACAACGTACTGTATTTGCCGGCATTAAATCGGCTTATGATCCTGAGCAGCTTAAGGGACGTTTGACGGTGATGGTGGCTAATTTGGCGCCAAGACAAATGAAGTTTGGATTGTCTGAAGGCATGGTTTTAGCGGCTGGAGGAAGCAATCCAGGAGAATTGTTTATTCTTTCGCCAGATTCAGGTGCTCAACCCGGAATGCGTATTAAATAATACGTGATGAAATTACAAGAGATTTCACTCTATATTCAAAATCTTGAGCTTAAATTATTACATCACGATTGGACGGAAGACCCACAATCAATTGATGAATTATTGTCTGCGGATTTTGAAGAAATCGACGCTAACGGTACAGTTCATTCGCGGCATGAGGTTGTTCAATGGTTGATGCAAAAAGATAAGATGCAACGGTGGTCATTATTGAATTTTCGGATTAAATTATTGACCGATGAATGTGTATTGGCCATTTTTAATGCCTGTAAAGAAAAAGATTCGAGTCAGTATCACATCGGATCAATCAGGACATCCATTTGGCAAATTCAAAATAATCAGTGGAAAATGATCTTTCATCAAGCATCTAAAATCAGTTAACCATTTAGACTAAGCAATCGATGTGTGTGCAATAGGAGAAATTTTAGTGGACGCTACGACCCAAGAACAACAATTGAATGATATTAAAAACAATTTGGCGGCTGTGAAACAGCGCATTGTGGATACCTGCCAAAGAATTGGCCGCGATCCTGCTAGCGTACGTTTACTCCCCGTGACTAAAACGGTACCTGTTGAACGATTGCGACTAGCCTACGCGGCTGGTTGTCTTGAAATGGGCGAAAACAAAATTCAGGAAGCACGCGAGAAATCTGAAGCAATGAGTGATTTGGATATCAAATGGGCTGTAATTGGCCATTTGCAAACCAATAAAGCCAAATACTTGGCGCGCTTTGCCAATGAATTCCAAGCATTGGATAGTCTGAAAGTAGCGGCGGAATTGGATAAGCGCTTGCAAAATGAAGGCCGTGCCATTGATGTGTATGTTCAAGTCAATAGTTCTGGGGAAGAAAGCAAGTTTGGTTTGCCTCCAGATGCAGTGCGTGATTTTGTCAAAGAGTTACCTAATTACTCATCCTTACGTATCAAGGGCCTAATGACACTGGCAATTTTTTCTTCCGATCATGATCGGGTACGTGAATGTTTTATCAAAATGCGCGACATTCAAGCAATGCTCCGCCAAGAAGCGCCTGCTGGTCTATCTTTCGACGAGTTATCGATGGGTATGTCGGGAGATTATGAATTGGCCATCGAAGAAGGTGCTACCGTGGTTCGAGTCGGACAAGCTATTTTTGGTAAACGACCATTACCGGACAGTCATTATTGGCCAGGATTAGGTTAACTATAAACGTTAAAAAAATTTGCAATTAAGTAGAAAGGGAAGTTGTTTCTAATAATTCGAGATCAAGCATGATACGAAAAATGGATGTGTCTTGATCGACTAAAACGTTTTTTCGGATGACTGCTTGGCAAGTTGTGATGGATTGCTGAAGATTCATTTTTTCTAATAAATCTTGAAATCCCTTACTGTCTTTCTGCGTTAACAATCCTAACACTTTATTTCCGATAACTATTTGTACCTGATCAGGGTGTGTTGGATTGCTGTGAGCAGGAATCAGATAAGCCGTTAACAAAAACAATTCAATGTGCCCTTCATTGCTAATCTCGGCTGGTTCATTACCCCTTTCAATTTTGTGAATCAACTGGTGAATCTGATCAATATAAAGTTCGCCAGAGACGGGGCAATCAAATTTATTCCGTTCTGGCCATGCGAAATAAGCTTTAGTGCGATCGATGATATCGTGCTGAGCGTTTTTTTCACTCAGTTGCCAAGATATTTCCTGAGCGGCAATTTTATTTCTAGAGAAATAAAAAATTACTGCGGCGCTTAATGTGACAGGGAGAATAAAATTTTCATTGGCACCTGCGCCTGCAATCAGTCCGATCGATAAGGAAAGGACAGCAATCTTCAGTAGGTTCATGCAGATTTCCGAAATACAAACTTAGAAAACTTATTGAATCTTAGTTTTTTACTGTTGTAATGCACGCTCTATCGTGGCAATAACGTTTTCATCAAATGGCTTGGTATGCGGACTAAATTGTGTGATCAGTTGGCCATCGCGTCCAATCAAGTATTTATGAAAATTCCACGTCGGATAAGTACCGGACAATTTCGCAAGGTGTACATAAAAAGGATGCGCATGCTCTTTTTTTACTGGCGTTTTTTCAAACATAGGAAATTTAACATCATATGTGAGGCGGCAGAAATCCTGGATTTCCGCCTCACTTCCTGGTTCTTGTCCCATGAAATCATTAGAAGGAAAACCCAATACCACTAAACCCTGCTGTTGATATTTTTCATGCAATTTTTCTAAGCCTTCGTATTGTGGCGTGTAGCCGCATTTGCTTGCGGTATTGACGATAAGCAGTACTTTTCCTGAAAATTCTTGGCACAGATTCACGGTGTCGGAAGATGCCAAGCGTCGGAAATTTTGATCAAGCAAAGCGCTATTGCAGCTTAAAGCCGGAAACGACAACAAAGTCGCTATCAAGGTAAAAAGAACGCGCATCATGACTCCCTCAACAATGGATATGAAAATATGAATAGGTTAATCAAAAAGGTTTAGTGCTCTGAGTGATAAGGTTTTATTAAAGCACACAACATTTCAATCTGATATGATTATCCGTCAAAATAATAATAATCATGTAGGAGATTTTATGCTTTGGAAAGGAAGACGACAAAGTAGCAACGTCGAAGATAGGCGCGGTCAGTTTGTTCGTGGTGGTACGGCGATTGGCGGCGGCGGGATTATCATGGCGTTGATCGCAGTATTTATTTTTGGCCAAGATCCTCTCGTTGTGCTTGAAAATCTACAGCAGCAAAGCGGTGCTGTGCAAAGATCCGATCAGCCTTATCAACCCAGTGCGCAAGAACAAGAAGTTTTTAATTTTGTGAAAGTTGTTTTAGCCGATACTGAAGACACTTGGGGGCAAATTTTTCAACAAGCAGGGCAAAGGTATATTCCGCCTAGCTTGGTAATATTTACCGATATGACTCCAACTGCTTGCGGTACAGGGCAGTCGGCATCAGGACCTTTCTATTGTCCAGGTGATCAAAAAATATACCTTGATTTGAGTTTCTTAAATCAATTACAAAGCATGGGTGCTAGCGGCGACCTGGCAGTTGCTTACGTCATCGCTCATGAAGTCGGGCATCATGTTCAAACCATAACGGGTGTTTCCAGTCGAATTAGAGAATTGCAGAGCCAATCCGGACGTTCTGGGGTCAATGCGCTGCAAGTTAAAATGGAACTACAGGCAGATTGTCTAGCTGGCGTTTGGGTACAACATACGCAAAAAAGAACACAATTCTTGGAAAGCGGAGATGTCGAAGAAGCCATGCAAGCTGCGGCGGCAGTCGGTGATGATAACATCATGCGGAAATCGGGTATTCCACCAAGACGAGAAGCATTTACGCATGGCTCTTCTAAAGAAAGAATGGAATGGTTTAATCGCGGATTTAAAGCGCGAACTTTAGAAGATTGCGAAACGGGTGTCTAATAACATAAGATGACAAGGTAGTTACAAGTAACGAAACATTAAGTTTCAATTTAAAGGAGTTATACGATGGCATATGGATTTATTGTTGAGAATTTAGTCAAAGCGTTAGCCAATGAGGGGAAAACAAGGCTTGAACATATGGTTAGAAATTCAATGGGCGGCGGGGGCAGTGCAAATCCAGTAGCGGCCAATTCGGACGGTAATGGAATGGGAGGGATTTTAAAGAAAATATTTGGTGGTTCAAGTGATGCAGCTAAAACAACGGCTAATGCTTCGGTTACGCCTGGGCAAATGGGAGGTCTGGGTGCCATTGCAGGAGCAATTTTAGGAGGAGGTAGTTCATCCATCAAGGGCGCATTAGGTGGTGGAGTGCTTGGTATGCTTGGAACGCTTGCAGTGAATGCGCTACAAAATAAACTCAATATTCATCCGTCGGCATTAGCATCGGGTGATTTAGAAAAAGTGCTGGACAAAAATCAAATTGAAACCATGCAGTCTGAAAACACCGAAAAATTGATGTTGCGCGCTATGATCAATGCAGCCAAAGCAGACGGTCAACTGGATGATCAAGAGATGGATAAAATCATGGGCAAAGTGGGTGCCGATGGTATTACTGCTGAAGAACAGAATTTCCTCCGGAGTGAAATCGATAAGCCGCTGAATATACAAAAGCTTGTTGCCGATGTTCCCAATCCACTCGTGGCTGCGCAAGTGTATGCCGTTTCGTTGTTTGCCATTGACATCAACACTGACGCAGAAAGGCAATATTTGAAACAATTGGCGCAAGCGCTTGGTCTGGATGCAGACGCAGTAAAGCGTATTCATGAGATGACTGGAGCGCCATTATTTTAATTGTTACAGTTTAAGAATCATCTTTCGATTTTCTTAAATAAGTGGAGGTATTTCCTCCACGCAAAAATTCGTCGTTCGATTTATTGGTACATTTTTCCTCATTTTAACTATTGATTTAACGCCTATTTTAGGGTAATGCCAGCGTTATTGCACTGCTAGTGACTGGTTCAGTGTTCATGGTAATGGTTTATGCGGAGCGGGAAAACATAGTTTAGGCTGCATCATTATAATTTTGCCCATAACGTTTGGCCGTATTGATGCGAGGGAAATGTACCGCCACAGAAGTTCCTATTTATAGGATCGCACACAAGTAACATATGCTCCTGCGATCGCCTTCGCTGTACGAATTCTAGTCGATTGAAGCAATAATCCGGCAGTCATTAATGTTTCCGAACCCTTGATCGCCGTTTTTTTTCCTTTCATTGGCTTGCACTGCTCTAAATACCACTTCCGCGAAAGGAACGATTGGTAATTTTTTCTATTGTTTGGCTATCCAATTTATTGTCATGGTCAATGCTTTTTCAGTAAAAAGCATTTTGATCTTGCCCCAGTAATCCGTCCATCTTAAAGCGCTTATTATGCGATCTTTTTCTCATGAGTCACCGAATCCATTCTTTCCAAACTCGCACACTATTAGCCCGAAGTTCCCGTCAAATCTTTGTTTAACTATATAAGGTATGCTGATTTTCATGGAGTCCGAAGTTTCATAAAATGAAGACATGGGATGGAAGATAAAGCTAGAATTACCGCTCACACTATAGCCAGGAATTTCGGGGTCAATCAGTTAAATTTTTCAAAGAAAGTGGATTGACGTTGGTTGAAGCGGCAAAACGACTGTCATTACCCAAGGGGAGGCTAAAGAACTGCGTTTATGCTGAAAAGCGAGGAGATTTCGCCTGCTTTGTAAACGTAAGCGGGAGAATGCAAGGCTGGAAATAGCAATACGGGCTGCACACCGCCGTACACGGGAGACCTACCGTGCGAAGCGCTGGTATCATGACTGGGCGGATCACGTGGTACCAATCACACCATACCGCGTTCGAACATTGCGCAAGAAATTGAATTTGTGCTGCAAGCAAAAACTGAAATTCAAAGTGACGATTGATTCCAGTCATAATTTACCGGTTGCGCCCAATATTCTAAACCGGAAATTTACTGTTGGAGCACCCGGTAAAGTATGGGTCAGTGACATGACTGACATTCCTGTCGATGAAGGCTGGTGGTATTTGGCTGGCGTAAAAGATCGATTGAATGGCGAGCTGGTGGGTATGCCATGAATGAGAGAATATGATAATGCACCGATAGAAAGCTTCTGGGGGTTACTTAAAACCGAACTGGTGCATCATCGAAGATTCAAAACACAGCAACAAGCCATACAGGAAATTACCGAATAGTTCGAAATATTCTATAACCGACAGCGCAAGCAAGAAAAATTAGGATATTTATCGCCTGCACAATTTTCGCATCAATACTATGCCAATCTGCTTGCCGCTTAAACCGATGGACTCCATTTTTGACAGCACGCCTCACTTAAATTACATGGCATTTTAGTGGGGTCTAGTCTCTCCGTGGTTGATTCTGTTTTGTCGGAGCGCGCGGTGAGATATCTGTTCCCCGCCGTCGCCTCCACCACCGCCACAGGCGATGAGCAGAGCCGTGATTTGCTGTGGTCGGGGCATCGCTTGATCCCTGCTGATCAAAACTTTATCGCTTGCCAAAGTCTTTAGACCGTTTTAGACTCACTGCGGTTCAGTTCTGACAGAGCGCATTGGTAGGGTTCAACAAACGATTGATCGCAGAGTCACGCTGGCCAACAAGGCGGTGGCCTGCGCCGCCGAGCGCTTCATATTGATCTGCACGTAGTAGGCGTACTGGTTGTGATCCAGGCCAATCCCCCCCTCGCAGTCTTGGCCCAGCTGTGCATTCATCATGTCGTAGGCACTGACCACCGGGCCAGCGTTGGTATCCACCCGTCCACCCACATCGGAAACACTGCCTGTACGCAGATCTTTACGTCGTAAGGTCGCAACAATATTCACAGTATTTCCGCCGCCATCGGTGTCGCGGTAGGTCACCGAAAGGTGTGTGGCGCCGGCCACGTAAGACGGCACAGGGCAGGTCAGGATGATGTCGCCCGTGACACCCGAGGCAAACCCTACATCGCCCGCAACATTGAAGTTGGCCCGTGTGGCCGAGGTTTGGCCGGTGGGAACACAACCTGCCCCCACGATTGACCAGATGCCTACAGACTGAGCCTGTGCCTGCTGACCGGGCAGCAGCGTGGATAACTCCAAAACGGCCAAGAACGCAGCGAATTTGAACGATTTAAACATGTTTTTTTCCTTGTGTGGTGGGGGTATAGGAAAAACAAACCACCTTTTCCATGAGTTTTGAATGTACTGAAAGCTGTCTAAATTGTCAAACACAGTGATAATCGATCAAAAAATGACTGTATTCCGATTCAGTTGTCACAAAAACTCAAAGATTTTGCCGCGTTTTGGTGCTTCAGGCGAAAGACGTCTAGGGGCAAAGGTCAGCCCAGTGATGAAGAGGATTGAAAGGAGCGAGCACGGGATCAGGTTGGCTCGAAAGGATCAAAGATTTGTGCAGGTGCTCTAGGCGGCGCCCGGGCAGGCAAACCAAGATGGTCAAGAATTTTAGTGATTGTGGCTTTCTCCAAGAGGGCGGCGATGATTTTCATATTCCCGCCACAATGCGGGCAGCGCTCAATGTCGATCTCAAACAACCGCTTGAGCAAACGCGCCCAACTGATGCGCACGGAAGTCGGGGAAGACGGCACATGGTCATTCGTATCGGATACATTACTGCTGTTTTTCTTGCTGCCAGGAATAATCTCAGAGCGCAGTTTGACGTTCGGCGCAAGCACGCCATGGAAACAAATGAGGTTGAGCCTTGGCCGGGGAACCAGCGCAGCCAGCCGTTGCATGAATTCAAGGTGTCTTCAGCTTTAACACGATTTGCCCATCTTTATTGCGTGTCTGTCATTCATTAGCAATCGCCGACCGAGCGATGTAACGGCACAGATATTCCGGTGTTATCACTCCGAGGTTCTCCGACTCAATGCCGGATTTTCTCATCCATAACTAGTAACTTTTCAATGTTGATTGACAATCATCAGCCTCAATTCAAATAATCCACCACGTCACGCACCATTTCATCATGATAATACTTGAACTTGGTGCGCGTCATCAGACCATGGCAGCTTAGACAAAAGGTTTTATCTGGTTTGGTTTCACGCAGGAAACTGGTGTGTGGATCACCTTGGAGATTTTTTCGATTACCGGCCAAGGGTGGTGTTTTTTTCTCGCGATGTTCGGGACGCCACACATGGGGATCGTGGCAAGTAATGCAGGCAATATGACCAAAATCCGCCACGGCTTCTTTGCTATCGAGCAAAGGCATAAGCTTTTTGTCACTTTGTAGAATGATATCCTTGGCCGGATGATTAAAGTAACCAATGGCTTTTTCCTTGGCCGGTGCAGATTTTGCATCCTGATGACAGTTCAGGCATAAGCGATTGCGCCGTAGTGTATTCTGCTGTTGATCTGCTACCGGTTGATCGGGTTGGCCTACCGCCTGCACAGCAAACAAAAATGGTTGTTTGTCTTCATTACGGTGCAAGCTATGACAGCTTCCGCATACACCGGCTTGTTTGGGAGTTTCTTTGAGCTGATTATGGCTGTTTTTGGCTGTAATCCGTAAATCGTGATCGCTTCCAACCACGGGAAGATTATCTTTATGGCAGGATGAGCATAACTGGCCGTCACGATGTTCCAGACGCAATGCCGGAGTATCCGGTTTGCCGCGATGAACGGTGTGGCATGTCAGGCAAGTCACTTGCTTGATTTCTTTCCCTTCAAGGGTTACCGGATCTTTCAGCTCGAAATTAACCGGATGCACTCCTTTTTTCTGCGCTGCTTCTTTGCTATCCGCATGCTGGCGTTTGTGACAGTTTTCGCACAGTTTTTCAGCAGGCTGATGCAATATGGCCGTTGCGAGTCGGCCTTCATGAACTGGATGACAGGTGGTGCAGCTCAACCGCTCCAATGGCTGGCCATCAAATTCAATACGCCGCTCCGGTTTGAAATCAACTGGATGCACTCCTTTTTCCCTTGCATGTTTCGGGTTCCGGCTACTTTGGCGCTGGTGACAGGCGGTGCACAAGAATTGCTCTTGTACCACCAGCATCGTCTTCTCTCCAACTCCACCATGAATTTGATGGCAGCTCTGACAAACAATTCCTTCTGCTCCCAACATGGCGCCAGCATCACTCAGGCGTTGCGGCAGTCCATGAGTCAGTTCTTCGTCTTTGGGAAAACCTGGTGCGTTACTAAATGGCCCTGGTTCCATGCGGATACTCAAAGGATGATTGACTCCGCGTGTTTGGGGGTTCTGATTGCGGGCATTACTGGCTTTGGACTCATGGCAGCGCTCGCATAACTTGGCATCATCGTTGTTGACGCGCAACCAAGCATTCCGATGTCCTGAATAGAGGGTTGCCTGAGCATCGGTGTGATTATGCGGTGTGTGGCAACTGACGCAACTGAGCCGATGATCTTTGATGGTGGGAAATTCATCCGGTAACTTGTCTTTGTGCGGTCTGGGTTGAGGAAAGCGCTTGGGAGGATCATAAACCGTCGGATGCTGACTGCCTTGCCCGATCGCCCATCGGGAATCGATCACCGGACCAAGGTGGCAACTCTCGCACATTTTTTCGCTGGCGACCGGTGACTGATCGGCGGCATCGAAAGCGCGCAGGGCTTCCGGTGCTTTCTCGGCCAATTCCAGATGACACATCAGGCATTCGCGACGCGCAGATTCTGGCTTGGCCACTCGTTGCAGCGGCGTTGTCTCGGTGAAAGCAAGGCGGATTTTAACGACTCGGTTGGCACCGGTTTCACTGACTGCCAAAATATCGTCCTGATACGCCAGGCTAGTAGGATTCTCAAAGCTAACCACTTTACCGTGGCTGTCTGCTAGTGATCCCAGCGGCTCCCCGCGATGAAACACCTGGATCGTACCCAGGTACGCATCGCTGATGAACAATAGTTCACGCCCGACATCCATCGCTAACCCACTGGGGCGAAACAATTCCCCGGACTGCAAGCCAAAACGGCCGATCTGGGAAAACGGGCGCCCCAAGTCATTGAAAACTTGAATCCGGGCGTTGAGCGCGTCCACCACGTACAGAAATCGTTGTGTGTCGGCAACGATCTGGTAGGGATACTGAAATTGCCCAGCCGGACTACCTCGTTTGCCGGTGCAACCTTGCCATTTACCTTGGTCGGCTTCAATCCAGCACAAGCGGGAACTACGATCGCTCCAGTAAATATGGCCGCCAACGCGGAGGGCCGCGACGGGATCGGGATCGATCTGGCAGTGACCGGCAGACTCGTTTTCTTTTTCATCGCAAGTCAGCTGCGGTAAATCATAGTGACGCTGGATGCGCCCTTGCCTATCCAGTGTGGTCAAACGGCGTCTGCCGGTGTCGGTTACCAGAAAACCATTCTCCGTGGCGGTGATATCCAAGGGTTTTTTAAATGTCTCTGTTGCCTGCAGCAAAATCTTTTTCGAGTTTTGCAATCGCCACAGTTGACCGCGTACATCCAACGCCATGATTCCGCCTTGCGGGGTAAGCGTCACACCCACCGGACGTTCAAGTGCATCGTAGGCAATCTGTTCCACCGCTACCGGTCTGGGTGCAGCCTGGAGTACAAGTGGCAATAGCAAGCCAGGCAAAACTAAGAGAAAAAAGTATTGCGGTATTTTCGATATCACAGTGATCATCGGGTCAGATCAAGGATGCGAATCTTTTGTTCCTTGTCGTAGTTGCGTTTAAAGAATTGCGGGAGTACATGGCGTTGGATTTGCTTAGCCTGGTCAGGGTTCGCACCAAGGGCCTGAAGGTCGAACAGTGGCTTTTTTTCCTGGTGGCAACCATCGCATGACAAGCCCTGTGGCTCAAGCGGGCGATGCAGTTGGGCGTGTAGCTGAATCTTTTGTTCTGTATCGCCCTCGCGCCATAGGCGGGCGATGTCCTGTGCTTTTGCAGATGAAGGCAAGGGAACGGCGGGTTGGTCTTGCCAGAAAGGTGCGATTTTCACGTTTCCATCCGGCAGATTCTCGTTGTCCAGATCACGGCCCGCACGAAAGCGCGAAGCATCGGCTTCTAGTACCTGTCCTTTGGAAAAATCGAGCCATCGGTAAGCAAAAGTAACGTTTTTCGGACGAAAATGACAGCTACTGCACGCAATATAGCGGCTGTGCATGTTGAGCAAGGCGCGCGTCCACAGCGATTGCCGGTGTGGCAGGGGCAAATGACACATCTGGCAGAACGTTTCCCCTTGACTGATTGGCTGCTGCGGACGGCGATGAAAAGGAGGCAACTGCTGATCCAGATCCTCTCGAATCTCGATTTCCCGGTAAGCATGAATCTTTTTGCGCGACTCGGCCAGCCGTTTCTCGTCAGGACGCTGTTCGATGGCTTCCAGATAGATCGGATTTGCCTGTGCGCCACTGATCCAATAAAACGATGCAACCAGTAGTATGAATCTAATAAACATCGCGCTGATACCTTCCTTCCTGTTCCATAATCTTGACATAATCCACAGCCTGTTCGCTTGAGCGGCCGCTGGCTTTGATGACGACATCAATCAAGGCGGCATGAACATCCTTGGCCATGCGCGACGCATCGCCGCAGATATAAAAGCTTCCACCTTCCTCCAGTAATGCATAAAGCGCTTGGGCTTCCTCACGCATGCGTTGATGGACATAGATACGCTCGGTTTGATCCCGCGAAAAAGCCAAAGACAGCTTGCTTAACACGCCTCGTTTGAGTTTGTCTTCCCATTCTTGTTGGTAGAGAAAATCGCTGGCCTGGTGCTGATCACCGAAAAACAGCCAATTTTTACCCGATGCCCCGATTGCTTCACGCTCTTCGACAAAACCCCGGAAAGGCGCGACCCCGGTTCCGGGCCCTACCATGATCATGGGTGAGGCAGGATCCTTGGGTGGACGAAAATGTGCGTTTGTCTGCGTGAAAACCGGAATATGGCTACCGATCGGACGACGCGCGAGATAATTGGAAGATACCCCCTCGCGGTCCAGGTCGTGGGCATGGTAACGCACCACCCCTACTGTGACGTGCACCTGTCCCGGATGCATTTTGGGGCTGGACGAAATGGAATACAACCTGGGTGGAATGGCACGAAAAATCGGCAGAACTTCTTCAGCCGTCAGCTCCCCGGGCGGGAAGTCTCGCAGTATATCCAGCCAAAGCCTGCCATAGAGATAATCCTGCAAAGCGGCGTCATTCGTCAGCAGTTGCGCCAATTCTGCGTTGCCGGTAAGGCTTGCGTATTTCTCCAGCACAGGACGTGTCACTGTGGTAATTTCCAGCCGCCCGAGCAGCATTTCATGCAAACTGAGACGTTCCTCATTGTGGATGATTTCGTGATTGGGATTCCAACCGAGTTGCCGGATGAAACTTTCCACGTAGGGGCCGCCATTACGAGGATAAATCCCCAAAGCGTCACCCGCTTCATAGGTCAGCCCCGAGTCGCCAAGATCAATTTCGACATGGCGTGTTTCCTTGGATGAATTGGCAGCATTGAGATTGGAATTGCTCAATATCCTGGCCAAATACGGCCGCTGCTTTCCATAACCCGTAGATGCCGGCTTGACCTCCGGTGGTGGTTCGATACCCTCATGGCCGCTAAGCTCCCGGTAGGCTGCAATTACTTGCGCCATCCACGCGGTGGCCGCTGCTTCAAAATCCACGTCACCGTCGATCCGAGGCAAAACGGAGATGGCCCCGAGCTTGCTCAAGTAAGTATCGAAATCCCTGCCACATTGACAAAAATCACGATAACTGCTATCCCCTAACGCGAACACGGCATAGTGCAGGTGCCCGAACAGGGAGGTAGTATGTTCCCTTGCCGCAAGTCCCTTCAGATAATGATACAGTGTCTGTGCAGTTAGGGGAGGCTCTCCTTCACCCTGCGTGCTGGTCAGTAAAAACAGATAACGAAGCCCGACCAGTTCTCGTGGCTCAAATTCCGCCATATTGATCAGGCGTACCGGAAGTTGCCAGCGTTCGGCCAGATTAAAATGCCGTTCGGCCAATTCTTCGGCATTACCGGTCTGCGATGCATAAAGAATGATCAGAGAATCGTCTAGTTCATCCGGCTTGGTTTGAACCGACGTGTCCTGACCGGCTGACTTCTGCCATGGCCAGCGCTTTTCCGGCAGTTTCATTCCTAGCATCACCCGACGAAAACGATCTGCACCCAGCAATGGTTCGCCTGTTTCACGCCGCTCCCACCACCACCATCCTCCCTGTCCCAGCAGAAACAATCCGGCAAACGGCCCCAGTATCATCAATACATTAAACCACCTCGATTTTTCATCCGCGGTTACAGGCGAAAAATCGGTGTTGCGTAATTTCTCCGCATCAACCCAGGCAATGTTATGCACATCAGTTTTGAGAAAACCGGCGTTTCTGGGATCACGAGCATAGTCCAGATGGCAACCCGACTGGCCGCAGGTTTCGGGTAGTCCGTCTTTGTGAGTCGATGATTGATCTTCGCGTGAACGCTTGATGCCATGGCGCGTACCAGTTCCTATGGGAGCGTGACAATCCAAGCATGAGGCACCATGTTCATTGCCAACTTCTAGCAACCTTCCATGAAGGAATTTGGCATAGCTTGCAACTGACAGTACAAAACGCGGCCCTGCTGGTTCGAGTTGGGGTTCACCTGGCTCCGTTGCGCTTTTTTCCGGATTTTCAATTTTTACCCGGCTCATGGCTTCGATGTTGCCATGACAATTGATACACATCTTGTTTTCTTCATTCTTGGAATAATGCTTGCCGACCAGACGCCGCAGGATGTGGCCTGAATATTGATCACGCCAGACCTCTCCTTGATGGCAGTTGCCGCACTGCGTATCGACATGATCAAATGCTTCAAAGAAGATAGACAGGCGCTCGGGCTTAATATAGGGTTCGTTGAAATGGCAGCGCCGGCAGGATGGATTTTGCTGTTCCTCTACCTCCTTAAGCCGGTTGCCGCCATGCAAATCTTTCGTCCATCCAGCGTGCAAACCCTTGCCATGCGCTGATTGCTCGAACTCCTCGACCACGTTTCGGTGACTGAAGGCTTTGCCTTTAGAAGGCTCTTTAACGTGACAGCTTTGACCGCAATCGACATAGCCATCTTTGGGATCATGAGGATAATCCTGAATTTGGCGATGACAATCGCGGCAGGGCACACTGCCGTGCAGCGAAGCGTAATAATCCTTGCGCAAAATACTGGCAGTGCGCCGCGTCCCTTCTTCATCGATATACTCGAGCCCCGGTAAGCCGTGACAGGAGAAACATCCATCCGGATCACTGTGACGCTCGAGTGCGCCAAGCGGCCAGGAAATGACCAGCAAGGCAAAAAACAAACTCCATTTCATACTTAGAGCTGTTGGATCGTTGCATATAAAACAAACATCAGCATGGCTGTAATCGTGAAGTAATGCAGCGTTTGCCTGACCATCACGCCCCTTACCGGGTCAGCCGCAGGCATCGGCGCAGGTGGAAAAGCTTGCCATTGCGGTTCAGGATAAATCTGAATGTTTTTCTTGATTCGCTTAGGTTGAACGTTCCGGGGACCGGTAGTCCATTCAATGGCGTTCCACTCGCAATGATCCACGCAATCATGACACGACATACACGAAGTTTGATCAACCTGAGCAATGCCGTTGACAATTTTGATCGACCCGGTCATGCAGGCCTTGGCGCACTCATTGCAACCGGTGCAACGGCTACGCTCCACCCGGATGCGGTGCGTCATTTGCAATTTGGCACCGGCACGATTGACCAAGCCGTCAATAGCACCAATCGGACACATGAATTGACAATAGGCACGCCCTTTTTCCGCGAAAAAACCGAGCATCAAAAGCAAGCTCAAATTCGCCAGTCCGATCGTGGAGAAGATAAAAGCGACGCCAGCCGTACCGCCAGTAAGCGCGGTAACCAGACGGGGTACCGTAATGAAATTACACAGCGTACAGGCGCTGATTCCGACCATGGGCATAAGCAGAATATAGGTTGCAAGATAGCCGTAGCGAATAGGCACTTGCGGCAGAGGACGGTAATCGATTTTCCAGCGAGGGCCGAGGACACGGCTTACCAGCTCACTGAGTCCGCCCACCGGACAGATGAATCCACACCAAATCCGACCATAGAAAAAAGTAACGGTGAGAATCATGAAGAAAAAGATAGTTCCGATCCAGGCCACTGACATGTGCATCCATAAATCATCCATACTCATGCCAGGAAAATAGAGATAAAAGCGGCGCATGCACAATACGCCGCAAAGATCATTATTCCCGACCAAACCAGGCAAAATGGCTAACGGCCCCAAGAAAGCAAGGCAGGATAGCGTAATCATTGCATAGCGGAATTTCTGAAATTTGGGCACCGCTTTAAAGCGACGCCAGAAAGACCAATTGTGTAAAGAGGCTGCTTGATTCATTTTATAATCTCCTTAATCTACAAAAGTATGACATGCACGACACAAGGTGCCGTCTTTGGCGGCAAGACGTAGTAAAGCTTCCCCCTGAATTTGCTGATAGTCATAGGTGAGCGGTCGCCCATATCGGGCACTGATGGCTGCCAGACGAAGCGCCTTGTCTTCAGCAATTGTTTCTTTCCATAAACTATCGCGATACCGCGGCGCTTCGTTCACTTTGGCAGTACTGACGTGATGCGCGGCAGGCAGTGATGTATCGATGACTCCAGGCGGATGCGGTGTATGACAAGTGATACAGGTGACACGGTGATCTTCGGTCAAAGGCAGGATCACTTCGGGGTGTTCTTGCAAGAAACGCTCACGCTGCTTTTTCACTTTCTTGGAAGGCTCGACCTGATGTTCCAGCGCGTTAAAGTGAGGCGTCTTCAAATGACAACCATAGCAGAGCTTATCCATCGGTGCTCTGAGCTTGAGTTCGGATAACTCGTAACGCTGATCACGCTCCAATACTTCCCGATGACAATAGCGGCAATACTCTTCCTTCGGCTTGTCTTGAGCATCCAACATGTCGTGGATATTGGCCCGACGGTGTTTTTCTTCATCGTGGCAACGGTAGCAGAACTGGTTCAGATCAGGATAAGGGCCATCACGAAGAAAATCCGGGTGTTTCTTGTCGATCTTGGCGAAATCCTGCTTGTCGATATCCTCAATCCCATGACACACGGGACACTTAAGCATCCGATCCGTTTGCAGCGGCAACCGGGAGTCTAGTTGCATCGAGTCAGGAACAGCAATATCGACCAAATGATGCAAAGGCGGCGTTTTGGGTTGCTTTTCCTTTCCCATCTTAGCAGCCCAACCCGGCATATTGACCGCAAAACCAAATGCCAAAACGCAAATAAACCATTTCATAATCCAGCCTGAGCGGCGCGCCCATGAGTATGGCAGAGGGTACAATCACTGCCGACCTGATGCACTCCAAACAAACCGTTCCCGGTATCTAGCCCGCCATCTTCAACCAGAATTTCCATTTGATGACACAGTACACACAACTGCGAGTAGTCTCCATTGATACTACGCACCGGCACCCCTTCCTCGCGAAAAGTGGAATAGAACACGCCCTTGCGGCTATCATCCAAAATCAACTTGGCATTTTCGGTGCCGTGCATAGCGTGGCACTCGGTACACGGCAAGCTCACACCGTAGCGATAAGGCGGGCGCAAACCGGCATAAGTCCGCTGACCACTACCCGATGCAAATCCATGCTTATCAATGTAATGCCAGCTTTCCTCGATGGCGATAATGGGATCCCGATAGTTCCCTTTAATCGGGAAGCTGGCGATTTGATGCTCGCGGTTATGGCATCGCAGGCAAAACTCCGATTCGTGCCTGTATGAGCTCCTCCGACCCCATTGATCTGGCAGCTTGGTTAAGTCGACATTCATATCCCAGCGCCCATTCATATCGGAGGCTTCATGGCAAGTCAAACAGTGCCGATCACTCAAATTACCCGTATCTTGATTGCGCAGGAAGTTATGCGCATGCTTACCGGACAGAATCGGTGTAGACGGTAAATTGTCGGAGTTGTGGCAAATAATGCAGCGGCGCACTGCTGTCGTTCCGTTGCTGCCATGGCAGCCGGTACAGGTACCATATCCTTTGTTTCGCACGACGCCACGAATATTTGGCGCGTTTTTGTGAATCAGGCTCAGGACATGGCAGGACTGGCATCGCTCTTTTCCCCACCCTTCGTGGCGTTCGCTCATTACCAGACGCCCTTCGTTAGGGGCAATGTCGATGAAATTAGCCGCCCAAGCAATTCCTACGATAATTCCTGCACAAATAAAGAGCAGTATTGCCCAGAACCATTGCTTCATTATTACCTCCTCAGTTCATGACAATTTTCGCAATAACGACTATCGTGACATCGTCCGCAGTTCCCTGGCATGGCACGAACCTCCATGCCATGCAGAGTGATATACCCCAAGGGGTGATAGCCAATACCCGAAGTCTCCCGGCGGAAATGACAGTCGGAACAAAAAGACAGCTCGATATGGCATTCGCGGCAGGGCTGCTCGTTTTTGCGTGCCACCGAGCCGTGATGCTGAACATAATTGAAATTGTGATCGTCCGGCCAGATCGTAGTTTTGTCGGTATGGCAGATGGAACAACGCCATGGCGCGCGTTGTTCGACCACATGACAATCATGGCACATGGCCTTGAGCGGTTCGTTGATTACCACAGTCAAGTCTTTGATCAATTCCAGATTGGTCTCACTGGTTTTCTGGAATGAATGGCACAAGGCGCATACATCCCCTTCTTTCTTTAGCGCTTCGAGGTGCACGTTATGCGGAAAATAAATATCCGGTTTACGTTTTTCCCGTTTTTCCGTCCAGCGTTGCTCTTTTTCTGTTTTGCTTTGCAACGGATTGCTGTTCAAAACGGTGACGCTAAAGGCAAGTACAGCGATCAACACGAATCGGACAAACATTTATTTTCCTTTGGCCGGAAACGATCCAGATAATAAATCAGACGGACTACGCCGATATAATCTGGCTTAAACTGACTGTTGGCAATGTAAGAAATGCTGCTATTGACCATCCAGGCACTGTTGATCTGATAGCGAAAACCACTTTCACCGCCATAGCTCCAATTGACCCCATAAAGACTCTTGTCCTCGTGTCGAATCGCTCCATTTATCCAGACTTCAGAACGTGAATTGAGGGCATGGTCTGCATGAAGATATCCACTGTGAGCAGAATCCTGACCAAACTTCAACCAATCATAATTGGCGGATATGCGCCCACTTCCGGTGCGATATTCAAATCCACTTCTCACCCCAAGTCCGTCGTGATTGTCACTTCGGTTGGAACGCTGCAACCCGATGGAATAGCTGAGCTTTGGCTGTAATACATGTTCCGCCTCCATACGCCACAAGCTTTGCCCGCCGGTGGCATAGGCATAAACAAAACGCTCACGGAAGCTTGGTAATGGATTCCGTGGTTGGTAATGCTCGAAGTTGCTACGCAGGCGCAATGTACGGGTAAGATCAGCAAAGCCGTGAAACCAGGCATTTTCGAATCGAGAGCGATCAATGTAATAGTTTCCCGACAGATTCATTTCCCAAAAGCGCTTCTCGTCCAAAGAGCCCTGACTGGAGAAAGCAATCTGTGCGCGATAAGAAGACATATCATCGTGATACACCTGTTGGAAACCCAATTGTGCGCGATAATTGCGCCATGTCACTGGTCCCAGACGGTAGTTCGGAGTACCTGAATAAGCGACATCGGCTCCATAAATTGCATCGATATTGGCGGTAAAAAGCTGATCAAAACGCCTGGCCTGCCCGCCGTAGACTTGTAATTCCCACTGATTCCATTGGGTATTCCATTGACCGCCATCGAGTACGTAAAAACCCGATAAATCGGTGCGCTGAAAGCGTCCTAACCGCAAATTACTTCCCCAGTTAGGCAGTTTTTTCTCCCAATAAGCCTGATAGAGCCGACTGCCCGAGTTGTCCTCCAGACTGGAAATCTGATTTGCCCAAGTAAAGTGGGCACCCCACTTTCCCCGAGGAGACGATACATCGACATCACCCCACAGTTCCCACAAAACGCGCGGATCATGCGTAAGCCGGTTATCGACTTGCATTTTGTTCTCCAGCACGCCACTCAGACTGATACCCTGGGTGTTGATGCCTTGGGCACTGGTCGCCAGCGCCCATAATACCAATCCAAACAGTCGCCACATCAGTCCCTGGAATGAACCACCTGCGGTTGAGGCAATTGCGGTTCTGATACCGGCAGCTCATTGTGTACTTTTTCTTGAGTTTCAGCTTGTTGCTGTCTCTTGTTTTGAAGAGCCCAACTCGCTAACGAACCAATGACTACGAGACAGCTACAGCACCCCACGCAGGTCCCTTGTTCCGGTACCGTGCATCGTGTTGCTACAGCGGCTTGCCCAGCGGCCATTCCCACACCAGCAAGCCATGGCGCGGTTTTCGACAATAGTGTTTTCATCATGATGATATCTTTCTCCCAAAAACAAGCTAGATCAAAATTTATTAGTCAGTATCTGTTTCTGCAAGCTGCCTGAAAAGCAGCACGCACTCCCCGTGTAAACCGGAGAGAAAGATTGTTAAGTCTTTCTCTCCGAGGCAACTTACTTTGTGGTTACAACCGATCCGTCAGCCCATAAAAACCCGCTGTATTGGTTTTAAATACCACGTATCCATCTTCCATTTCCAGATTCGGATTATTGGCCTGTCCTCCCGGTAAGCTAGTGCCATTGACTGCGCGCGCGGGTGCAAAGTACACGATGTCTTTTGGATCGACACGATGGATCTCGCTACCGTCGGCTGATGCGATCACATCAATCTTGCCGATTTCTGTCGACCGTCCTCGATAAGGTATCTTGACGAACAACGAATTGCCCAGCATATTGGTCATTCTTTTCTTGGTATCGTCGAGCATGCTGACGTGAACGACGTCCGAGGCAAGTTCACCAAACTTGCGATCCCGCAAAAATGCACTAAGCTCTGGTGAAAGTTCGTATTGCAAGAATTCGATTCGCCATTGCGAAGCCAACGCATCCGTAATGGTATTGACTGGCATAGCCGCCATGGTGTTTCGGAGTCCGCCTTTTCCATAACGGGGCGCTACGCCATACACCTCGGTAGCCGATCCCATCATATCAAGCAGTCCTTTGCTATCCTGGGTGGCACCCCTAAACATTTCCTCGAGTTTCATTTTTCTGAGGAATCCGCCAAAGAACTGGCTGCCAGGCGCATTACTGATGGTCATAAAAGGATTGATGAGCGTCGTAAACAGGATGTCATCTTGCGTGGTGGAAATCGTTCCATCACCGGCCACTCGCATGTAAGGCAAATCCAACTTCACAACACCTTCATTCACCAACGCTGGATCAGGAAGTTTAGTGATAATTTTGGTGTTACCTGAACCAAAAACTCCGTCAGCTTTCAGCAAGGAACTAAATGAACCGTTTTGTTTGACTGCGTGGCAATCGGCGCAATCCAGTGCTTGATTTGCCGGACGTACGTTGTGGGAAATGATATATTCATTGGATTCGAACCACAGCATTTTCACATCGGGCTTACGGCCCTTGAGTAAGGGTCCATGGCGCTGAGTCATCAGACTGTCATAGGCCACCTTGAGTGAACGATAACTGTCCGCATCCACCGGATCTTTGGCCGCTGCACTGCCATGCGAAATGGTACCCTCTAGACGGCCTGGTAACGTAGAACCGCTTTGAGGATCGATGATATTCAAGTAGCTTACCTTTTCGCCTTCCTTTTTCTCGGCTGGCGTAAGCACCAAACCACGCTCGAATTTAGACAATGCCCAACCGGTCACGGTATCAATCCACAAAGCGCGTAAACGCGGATTGTAAGGCGTGATTTTGCGCTTGCCTTCCTGGTTATCGCGGTATCGATACATGATTTGAATCGGATCTTTGCCGCTTTGCAAACCGGTAATGTGACAGGTCTCGCAGTTTAGAACATCCAAGTGCGTTTGCACCACCTTGTTCAGACTGTCTGCAGTGTAACCCGCAAGCGATCCACCGTTCTTCCAGCGTTCAAGATGCGCACCCATGATGGTGGGTTGTCCCGAAGGAATAATGGGCGCCTTACCCATTTTATTTTTGCCTTCAGTGTGACAATATTCGCAATTACGTAAATCCGCCGAGAAATCCAGGTCATTGCGGATATCCATATCCGAATCGCCCTTCATGAAATCATGATTTTGATCGAGGTTGACGCTCGCTGTTTTGGGTTTTAGGTAACTGCGGCTGTGACAGACGTTGCAATTGTCCATCACCCGGGCTTCACCATCATGCCAGTAGCGTCCCAGATCGGCGCCCTTGTGTACGTCGTCTTTGTAATCAGATACCAGCGTGCCGTCCTCGCCAAGCTCCATACGCGCTTCACTGCCATATCCGTAAAAACCGCGGCGGGAAGTACTGGTGGTATGGCAGGACATGCAATTTTCGGTTTCAGGATAGCGCAGCATCGAAACGCTGATACGCCCACTCTCATCGAATGCCTCGCGATTCCAGCTGAAAATTGGATTGCCACCGGCATCGGTCATGATCTGATAACTTTTCTTGTCCGCCGCCCAGTTCCGTCCGATGGATAGAATCTTTTTCCCATCTGTAGTCGGCAAAAATTCCCAGGCAGTGCTGACTGCGTGACCAAACCAGCCGCCACTAGCAAGCTTGTGTTGAGCATTCCGGTAGTCAGCGATCGCCCCGCTGGGACTTTTCAAACCCGCTTCAGGAACCACCACCTGGTCTGGACTCATGTGGCACCACATGCAGTCGGCTTCGTACAAACCACTTTTGTTCCAATTCCACTTACTCAACACTGAATTATCGTGGGTCATTTTGTTGTTTTCATCTTTGCCACGGGCGAAATAATCGCCGGAAAACATGGAGATACTCCCTGGATCACGCTTGGTGTAAAAGATCCCATCGCGATCTTTTTCCCCATAGCCGCTCCCAGCATGACAGGAAGAACAGCCAGCAATGAAATCGGCTGCCCCCATGTCGCGAAACATTTCCGGATACGGTGTGTCCTTGAGGGATAGCATGGTTGGACTATTGCCCCCCATGCAAGTGAACCCACCAAAAAATCCTGGCCCTACGAGCCACTTGCCGCTGAGATAACTACTATAAGAACCGAATCGATCGGAAGCCTCGTCACGCCCCATTTCGAAGTGGTAGGCACTGGTTATCTTGTCGTAATCGTGACACCCCGAGCCGGCACAGGTTTGGCGAGAGCTGTAGGGTTTGCCTGTATCCAAGACATTCTGACCATCTTCACCCAGAAGTGGGATAGGAGGATGTTTGACCGGTTTATCGATCCAGTTAACCCTGGCGCTTACCTGGCCAGCCAGTACCATCATGCCCATGAGCAGGACAATTATTCTGATGTTGTACATATTTTTCTCCTTAATATAGTCAACATGATGAGATTTGCAGGTAGTATTTCTTTCATACATTAAGCAAAAACTCTTCTTCATTTTCCAAAAGAAAGATAGCAAGGCTGTCTTCGATACCATCCCAAACAGATTTCATACGATTGGGATTCCGAGGCTTTCCGAACTCACCTTACGTCAAGAATGGTTTGATTTCTCTTGTTAAGAATGTTTTCTTAGGCTCAGAACGTTTATTTATTACCCATCGCATAGAACCCCTTTTCTTGCCCGTTTCTGCCTTATTGCGCGGCTATTGTGCGCGAAAAAAAACAAAATACAATGCGACATATTGTCGCACCCAGGCTAATTGAGGCTGCATTCCGGCTTGTAAAACTGATCTAACTGTATAAACAAAAATAGAATTTTTCTGCTTTGTGGCGAGCGCACTAAAATCGATTGTTCCCGGTAAGTTCAATCGTGATTTGAAGAACAGCAATCACGGCCAGAAAAGCAAGCGAATGTCATTATTGACGATTATCGGATTCTGGCGCGTAATGGTTGGCGTAAATTGGCGCCGGATACTACTGATACGCAAGGGGATGCGGCAATACGCAAAGATTGGAAAAAACACTCGGGAAGAGAGTAGACAAAATTGTAACCTTGTGTAGAAATCATCGACTACGGTTGATGTTTCAGGATGAAGTCCGCTTCGGCCCTATTGCAGACACACGACACATTATTGTGTGTCGGCGCCCAGACCGACCAATGGCTAGTGCTATGGTAACGCAGCAAGCCTATGGTTACGGTGCGGTAAGCTAGCTAGATAGTGTATTCGATAGCTTAGTGTTGCCGCATGTCAGTGCCGATTATATGCAGATTTTTATTAATGAAATCAATGACCGTTATCCCGACGATAACATAGCCATAATTCTTGATGGTGCAAGCCTTAACAGATCGCAGTAGCAATAAAATTATGGGTAGTGTTTTCATGTAACAAAACCTCTATTGGGCAACCTTCCGGGTTTTAATTCTGGAGCTATCGCTCAAATCAAAACGTTTATAAAAGACTGATTAAAACTTCGAAGTACAAAAAATCGGTGTCGCCTGAACGTTGATCCACGCACGGGTGTTTATTCAATACATCGCAAGAGTTTGCGTTGATACGGTTTTTAACAAAATCGCCGGAGGTAAAGTGGGTATAACCTAAAATCGTGCTAATCCGTGGCGTGGGTTGATAGCGGATACGCCCTTCAAATGCATGACCGCCGAAATCACCGCTTCGTCCAGTTCTATCGCGATTAAATCCAGGATCTTTAACGGTATTACTGATATTGCCATCGAGAATATCAAACATACGGTCGGTTTTACTGGCGAGCCAATAGGCACCATAACCCAATTCAAAACCTAACTTCTGCGTCGGATTGATTTCAAAGCGGATTTTGGGTGCTTTTAAATTCTCATAAATCACATAATGATCGGCTGACCAAGGACGGGCGAAGCCAAAAAAACGGTCAAAACGATTGTCGACATTATCGTTAGGATCTTTGTCCCCACTTGCATATCCGTAGAACAACCCGACACGCGGTTTCCACGCATGCTCAAACGTTTTTCCAATCTCGATGGTGTAACCCTGTGCATCGACGCGATTCGGCCCAGAATATCCAAGTTGATGGTTGTAGCTGACATCGAAATCGAATAAATTGGAAACTTTGCCATAAGCACGAAATCCAGGCATGTGTATCAGTCGATCTAATCGGTTAGTAGCCGTAAATCCACTTGGATCGGCGGTTTGTTTTTGTCCCATGAAATAAGGTTGTATGGTAATGATATCCGACCACTTGCGCCAAGTGCCAATTGCACCGTAAAACCATAAATGATCATTGGCTTCATCGAATTTCGTTTGCAAACGGCGAACCGGTTGCATACCAAACAAATCGACTTCCCAATCATTGACTTCGCGCCCCAAATTCAAACGAAATCCTTCAAAAGTATTGGTTGTATTACGCCATTCATTTCTTGCAATAAAACGACGATCGATCGCTTCATAGGCCATGCGACCTACGCGAAATCGTATAGGCCGATCTTGATTGCGATCATCAACACCGAGGCCATTTTTAAAATACAACTCGCCATAAGCGTTGATAAGATCGTATTCATTTCTTTCCTGATCGGTAATCGCGTGTTTATTATTGACTACCCGAGAATCTTGAAACTCGACCGCAAAACGAAACGGATCGAGAATATTTTTTATGCCTATCCAAGCACGATTGCGTAAAAATATTGGGTTATCTTCTCCACCTTCGATACGCCGCACATCATTATTCCGCCATTCATAACGGGTGCGATGTTCCAGTCCGATTTCTAACCAGTTAATATCGTTGAATTTTTCTACACCGATTTCACTTAATTTACGCACATAACGTGGCGGATCGGTATCAGGATTGGTTGCATAACTATTTGAGCGTTGGTGATAACTGGTTTCTATTTTTTTATTTGCTGACGGCACAATAGATGGCAATGTTTTTTCTATTTCCTGCGACTTGGAATCTTGTAATGACTTATTCGCAACAACCGTACTTTTATCGGCCTCAGGGATTTCCATGATTTTTTGTTGCATGCCCTGAAAATCGATTGTTTTTTTCTGATCTGCACTGAGGTGGTTTGAGCTAATAAAAAGCCAGCTCAATATAACCGTCTTAAATAAAAGACCAAATAATTTCATTTTATTTTTCTCCAAATTTTCTCTCCGGCTATCCGGTTGAGTTACTTATTTTTGTTATTTAGCCTCCTTGTTCAGGTCGGCATTTAAACGCTGCGAGTAGATTGCAATCTGTGATTGATTGTAAAAATCAAAATGGAACTAACAACAGCATGATATTTTTGAGCTCATCACACTGTGCTCATTAAAGCGGATTTTTTTTGCAGTATTTTAGGGGTACAACTTTTCGATCATGGATGAATGTTTCTAGTGATTTATATTCGATATTGGATACAGCACGATGAATTTTCGGTGTTATTAAATCTTTTCCATCAAACTGAATGTGCTTTTTTGTTTTTAAATACTGATTCATTTGAATGATTGTTGAGAAGTTAAATTTAAGGAAGCGAGACAATACCAGTCATTCTTTATAATGTGAAATATTGTTTGTTTTAATAGTAATAACTAAAAGTTATACATTATCAAAAAACAGAACCTAACATGCTAAAAATGGAGTGAATTCAGTTTCTTGGATTGCGACGAAGTTTTCTTGCAGAAGTTAATGCCAGATTTGTAAGCTTGCTATCAATCTTGATTATTTATCAGCCGGCTGGAATTACTACAATCGGATATCTACCATTCATTTGAACGAATAGAGCCAGAATTGGCTACCTTTTAATTTGATCATCCATATTTTCTAGTGCCACAATCCACGTTGCGAACAGTGGTTTATAATAAAAATAAACGACTCAAAATGCTTGATATAAATTCAACAATTATTCAATGCGATACTGAGTTAAATGCATTCATAAAATTTTTTAGGGCAATTTAATCGGATAGGATGCGCTCGCTTTTGATGAAATGATTATCTTGTTATTGATAGATATATCGTTGAGGAGACCATGAATAGTAATGACCAGACTAAATCTCAGCTATATGAAGAAATACAGCAATTACGTTCTGAACTCGCTGTCACTCGATCGATTGTAGCAAGACGCACAAGTGACCTTGCCATCAGTGAAGAACGATTTTCACTGGCAATGCGCTCCACCAATGATGGACTGTGGGACTGGAATCTTGAAACTGACGAAACTTACTATTCTCCGAGTTGGAAAGCCATGTTGGGTTACGAAGAAAATGAGCTAGAAAACAGCTTAAACACATGGGTAAGTTTAGTTCATCCGGATGATAAAACAATCGCGCTGCAGAAAATTGAAGATTATATACAAGGCAGAGCCAATTCATTTGAAGTTGAATTTCGCATGCGCCATAAGGATGGTCATGATATTTTTGTATTATCACGTGGATTTCTGGTTAAACGCGAAGTTGACGCCAAGCCAATTCGTATGGTGGGTACGCATGTCGATATAACCGAACGCAAAAAAGCCGAAGCGTTTGATAAAAGATACGCTGAAATACTGGGGATGATTGCAAAAGGTCGCTGTGCTTCAGACATCTATAATGCGATTGCACTCATGTACGAAGATCGTCATCCAGGCATGCGGTGTTCCATGCTTGAATTGAGCGGCAACAAGCTTTTGCACGGTGGTGCGCCGAGCTTGCCGAAGGAATATTGTGAAGCTGTTCATGGTTTGGAAAATGGTCCTAGCGTTGGTTCCTGCGGAACATCAACTTTCACGGGACAACGTGTGTTGGTTGAGGATATTGAAACTGATCCGAAATGGGAAAAAATTAAGCATATCGCTTTGCCACATGGTATGCGCAGTTGTTGGTCCGAACCGATCAAAAGTTCTGATGGAAAAGTGTTGGGAGCATTTGGCATGTATTACAACCATCCTGCTCTTCCTGATGAAAAAGAATTGCAAGATCTCATATCTGCCGCGCAGTTAACTGGAATCGTGATGGAGCGTGATCATGTTCAAAAACGCATTCACAAACTTGCTTATACCGACGAATTAACAGGCCTTGCCAGCCGCGCCGCTTTTATTCAACATTTAGAGGAAATCACTAAAACATCGTTGCGGCATGATCGTCGCTTTGGGCTGCTGTATATTGATTTAGATGATTTCAAGAGTGTTAACGACAGCCTTGGACATGATGCGGGTGATTTGCTTCTAAAGATAGTGACGCAACGGTTGCTTAACACATGCCGCGAAACTGACTTCATCGCACGTCTTGGCGGCGATGAGTTTTGTATTCTGATTGAAGAACTTGAAGAAGATTATGCTGCCAATGTAGCAAAACGTTGTCTTGAAGTTGTGCGTCAACCTCTGGAGCTTTATACCAGAAAACTTACACCAACCTGTAGTATTGGAATTGCCTATTATCCTGAGGATGGCAATGATCTATCGTCATTATTAAAAGCTGCGGATATCTCACTGTACTCAGCCAAAGGCAATGGCAAAAGTCATTACGCCTTTTATAAAAGAGAACTGACTCAAAAAGCAGAGTATCGTTTTCAAATGGAGCAGTCTCTGAGAGAGGCCATCGAAAAGCAACAATTAACGCTAGCTTATCAACCTCAAATTAATATCAATTCAGGAAAAATTGTTGGTGTTGAGGCGCTATCGCGATGGCATCACCCGCAGTTAGGTCACGTATCTCCCAAAGATTTTATCGCAACCGCCGAAAGAATCGGCATGATTAAGCCATTGACGGAATGGGTATTACGTACCGCATGTACGCAGCTGATTGCTTGGAAGGCACAAGGTTTTCACGCGATTCGTTTGGCTGTTAATATTTCTCCAAGCATTTTTCTCGATGAAAAATTTGTATTATTGATCAAACGTATCATCAATGACATACAAGTCATTCCCTCGGAATTGGAATTAGAAGTCACTGAAAGTGTCGTTCAAACTGACCCGAGAAATCTGTTAATTTTTAGCAAACTCAAAAAATTAGGTGTTTTACTGTCGATCGATGACTTTGGGACGGGTTATTCGTCTTTTGCTTCTCTCAAACATTTAAAAGCCGACTATCTAAAAATCGATAAATATTTTATTGACGATATGCTGGTTGATAAAAAATCATTGATGCTTGTCAGTTCCATGATAGAAATGGGACAAAAACTGGGATATGGAATCATTGCGGAAGGTGTTGAAACATCAGAACAGTTGGACGCTATCAAAACGCTTGGTTGTGAAACGGTGCAAGGTTATGTGTTCAGCAAACCGATCAATGCTGAAAGCATCCTAAAATTACTCAACCGAGAAATTCAAGAAAATGCTTTGGAATCGACAGCCACTACAAGACTCCATGTAGTCAGAAAATAACAAATACGATTCAATAACGAATTTGATATGCAATTGCAAAGTATGTAGAAGTAACTTCTATCGCAAACGATGTTCTTACCATCAATTTTGCTCCCGATTTAATTCGCGATATTAGCGATAACCCCATCATAATCTTGTCACGGTGTTGTTTATTCAGCGTGACTTTATTTTCTCAAAAATATATCATCGAACGGTTAAATTAAATTTACAGGGCTTATTCTTATTTTTATGCCCACTTAGGGATTTTCAATGGATTATCACAATTTATTCAACTCGTTACAAGAATTATCCAGTGTCGGTAATGAAACAAGTCAATTGAAATACTACTCATTACCCGCTTTAGAAAAAAATGGCATTGGTAGGATTTCTCGTTTACCCGTTTCTATCCGGATCGTATTGGAATCTGTATTACGTAATTATGATCATAAAAAAATTACCGAAAAGCACGTGCAACAACTTGCTAATTGGCAGCCTAATGCGGCACGAGTCGATGAAATACCTTTTGTGGTATCGCGTATTGTTTTACAAGATTTTACCGGCGTACCTTTGTTAGTAGACCTGGCAGCCATGCGTAGTGCTGCAGTAAATCTTGGGAAAAACCCTAAATTAGTGGAACCCTTGGTGCCTGTCGATTTGGTGGTGGATCACTCGGTCCAAGTCGATTACTATGGGACGAAGCTCGCACTCGGCAGCAATATGGAAATGGAGTTTTCTCGTAATCGCGAACGTTATGAATTCATAAAATGGGGAATGCAAGCTTTCGATAGTTTCAAAGTAATTCCTCCTGGTATCGGTATTGTACATCAAGTGAATCTGGAATATTTGGCACGCGGCGTACACCAAAAAGACAATGTTGTTTTTCCGGATACACTGGTCGGAACAGATTCCCACACCACGATGATCAATGGCATTGGCGCAGTCGGTTGGGGAGTGGGTGGAATTGAAGCTGAAGCGGGGATGCTAGGACAACCTATTTATTTTCTTACTCCCGACGTAATCGGCGTAAACCTTACCGGAAAATTGCCTGAAGGCGTCACAGCAACCGATCTGGTACTAACCATTACGGAAACACTACGAAAAGCCAACGTAGTGGGCAAGTTTGTCGAGTTTTTCGGGGAGGGAACAGCCTCTCTCGCACTACCTGATCGTGCCACGATTGCCAATATGGCACCTGAATACGGCGCCACAATGGGCTTTTTCCCTGTGGATGATGCAACGATCACTTATTTCAAAGAAACAGGAAGAAGCCAGCAAGAAATTGATTTATTCCAAAGTTATTTTAAAGCACAAGGACTCTACGGTATTCCCTCACAAGGCAGTATCGATTACACACGCGAGTTGACGCTTGATCTTGGTTCTGTGGTCCCCTCTTTGGCGGGACCCAAACGACCTCAGGATCGGATTAATCTTGGGAACGTCAAAAGCAATTTCATCGAATTGTTTACTAAACCCGTAGCCAGTAACGGCTATGGAAAAACCGTTCAAGATCTTGAGCAGTGTTATTACACGCGCGATATACAAAGCGAACACTCTGATTTATGCATACCTATTGAAACTATTACCGCAGGTGATACTTCTGCAAAATCCTCGAGTAAAGATGCCGCCAAGACAAAAGTACCTGGAGGCGCTGTTCGTCACATTGTTGAAATGGCCAGTAATCGCCCGGTTCATGCTGAAGTTGATTCACATGCAAATCAAATCGTTGGCTCCTCCGTCGATCTGCGTCATGGTGATGTTCTAATTGCAGCAATTACCTCTTGCACGAATACTTCTAATCCGAGTGTGTTACTTGCTGCAGGGTTGTTGGCCAAGAAAGCGGTCGAAAAAGGCCTATCGGTAAAATCACATATTAAAACGTCGTTAGCGCCTGGCTCTCGTGTTGTCACTGATTATTTGACCGCCACGGGATTGATGCCTTATCTTGAACAATTAGGTTTTGATTTAGTTGGTTACGGTTGCACTACTTGTATCGGTAACTCTGGGCCATTAGCAAGCCCTATCGAAGAAGCCGTTATAAAAAATGATTTGGTATGTGCTGCGGTGTTGTCAGGCAATCGTAATTTTGAAGCGCGCATTCACCCCAATATACGAGCTAATTTTTTATCCTCACCCCCACTCGTAGTAGCTTATGCTATCGCTGGCAATGTATTAATAGATATGACACAACAGCCTTTAGGGATTGGCAAAAACAATCAACCCGTTTGGTTAAAAGATATCTGGCCTAGCAGCGCTGAGATTCACGATCTCATGAAATATGCAACTAACGCCGACACTTTCCGCAAGCTTTATGGTGATTTTACGAAAGATCACAATCTATGGAATAGCATCACATCAGTCACCGGAGATACTTTTAACTGGCCAAACTCAACCTATATTGCACATCCACCATTTTTTGAAGATTTTTCATTACAAGCGAAAATTACTCTTCCCTCGGCAAATATAAAAGGTGCTTATGCTTTGGGGGTATTCGGTGATTCGGTTACCACCGATCACATCAGTCCAGCAGGTTCGATCAAGGAAACCTCACCAGCCGGTCAATATCTGCTAGCGAATCATGTCGATAAAACAGATTTCAATAGCTACGGCGCACGTCGTGGCAATCATGACGTGATGATGCGAGGAACGTTTGCCAATGTGCGTATCAAAAATTTGATGATTCCCGGCAGTGAAGGCGGTATTACTCTGTGCTATGCCGATCATCCCGATAAACCTGTTGAAATGAGTATTTACGATGCTGCCATGAAATATCAGCAACAGAAAATACCAACGATCGTATTTGGGGGCACCGAATATGGCACGGGATCAAGCCGAGACTGGGCCGCGAAAGGTACACAATTATTGGGTGTGAAAGCAGTTATAACAACCAGTTTTGAACGTATTCATCGCAGCAACTTGATTGGGATGGGAGTGCTTCCTTTACAGTTTAAAGGCAACGATACGGTTCAATCGTTAGGTATTAAAGGCGATGAGCAATTTGATATTGAAGGTTTAGAAAAAATTGCACCACAAAAAGATGTCACGTTAATTATTCATAGAAAGGACGGTTCGAAACAATCTGTACAGTTATTGTGCCGTATCGATACCCCTATCGAAGTCGATTATTACAACCAGGGTGGAATTCTGCCTTATGTACTGAGAAAATTACTAATCAATTGATAGACATAAATCTTTTAAAGCTACAAAATATTTCTGTGGTTCTTACAAAGAACTCAAGGAGCATCTAGAACTACTGTCTATAGAAATAAACAACCCCCGTGGCAAGATCACGGGGGGAATCGCAAGTTGAAGCTGCGTGAAAATGCGGACCTATTCACGCAGTCGAATGAGTGGCTACGGTAGGCCTTTAAGTTGATGCTTAATCCGTTTCTTTAACCACAGTGCGCAAATAACTCTCAAAGTCTTTCTTCAATTCAGGATGCTTGAGGCCATATTCAACGGTTGCATGCAAATAACCTAGCTTGCTGCCACAATCAAACCGCTTTCCTTTAAATTCATATCCAAGCACGGTTTCTTCTTTGAGAAGTTTTGCAATCGCATCCGTGAGTTGAATTTCATTGCCCGCACCACGTTCTGTCTGTTCGAGCAATTTAAAAATGCGCGGCGTTAAAATATAGCGACCAACCACTGCCAAATTAGAAGGTGCTTTGTCAACAGGTGGCTTTTCGACGATTGCTTTGACTTTTGAAACACGTTCCGACATTACTTCGCTATCGATAATTCCATAACGATTCACGGTTTCATGAGGCACTCGCTCAATTCCTAAAACAGAACAGTGATGGTGATTATAAATATCGACCATTTGATTCAAACAGGTTCGTTCCCCAGCATCGATCAAATCATCCGCAAGCAATACGGCAAACGGTTCATCTCCCACGACTGCCCGAGCACATAAAACAGCGTGCCCAAGGCCCAATGCTTCTGCTTGACGAATATAAATGCAATCCACATGTGGAGGAAGAATATTTCGCACAATATCCAACATTTCATGTTTTTCTGCTTCCTCCAACTTGGTTTCAAGTTCGAATGCCTTATCAAAATGATCGGGAATAGAATTTTTGTTACGCCCTATGATAAAAATCAGCGCATCAATGCCCGCAGCAACGGCTTCCTCTGCAGCGAACTGAATCAGTGGCTTATCAACAATAGGAAGCATCTCCTTGGGATTTGCCTTCGTTGCAGGTAGAAATCTGGTGCCAAGGCCCGCGACAGGAAATATTGCTTTTCTAATCACTTTCATATAATTAATTCTTTAAAATAAAAATAGATCACTTTCCCTGATAACCTGAAGGATTGTTACTTTGCCAATGCCAACTACTGGCACACATTTCATCTAAACCAAGTCTTGCTTGCCATCCCAGCATATCCAGCGCATGCTTAGGATCGGCATAACACGCAGCAATATCACCCGATCGTCGTGGCGCAATTTGATAGGGAACACGTTTATTACTCGCTTTTTCATAGGCATGTACGACATCTAAAACGCTATAACCTTGCCCCGTACCCAAATTTACTGTTAAAAAGCTATTCTCTTCTTCACTATCTATTTTTTTTAAGGCTTCTAAAGCTTTCAAATGCCCCATTGCCAAATCAACAACATGAATATAATCACGCACGCCCGTACCATCCGGCGTTGCATAATCACTACCCCAAATACTCAATGAATCTCGACGCCCTACGGCAACCTGAGCAACAAAGGGCATTAAGTTGTTGGGAATACCTTGCGGATCTTCGCCTATTAATCCGCTAATGTGCGCACCGACCGGATTGAAATAACGCAGAATTGCAATTTTAAAAGCGAGATCACTTTGGTAAAGATCACGCAAAATTTCTTCAATCATCCATTTGCTGCGTCCATAAGGATTCGTTGGTGCTAATGGATGGTCCTCGGTCAAAGGAAGCCTTATTGGATCGCCATACACGGTAGCAGAAGAACTGAATACTAATGTTTTTACGTTACATTCTTGCATGGCCTCCAGTAATCGCAGTGTACCGACTACGTTATTATCATAATAAGCATTGGGTTTTTCGACCGATTCGCCCACTGCTTTTAATCCCGCAAAATGAATAACTGCCGTAGCTCCACTTTCCTTAAGTACTTTCACCATTGCCGCACGATCTCGGCAATCGCCCTCAACTAGATTGATTTTTTTCTGGGTGATTTTCTCAACACGCTTTAATGCTTCAGGATTACTATTGCAGAAATTGTCAAACACCGTGACATCGTAACCCGCATTCAGTAACTCGACACAAGTATGAGAACCGATATAACCGGCACCTCCCGTAATAAAAATCATGATCTTAGTCCTTTATGAAAAGCTATATTTATCGGCCATGTTTCGTTATAACCTTAATATTGGTTTAACTAACTACTGAAATGATTTTTAAATGTCTTCACAAAATAATCGACAACATCGACCGGCAAGTGATTAATACCGGCAGCAGCTTTACGACCTCCACCCGTTTCAAATTGCAAACACAATAAATCAGCACCTTGAGGGTTCTCCAATGCCGCCCTCACGCTCACAGTATAGTTTCCAGAATGATTCGGGGTAATCACTGCGTGAGCACGATGAGGATTTTCATTGGCTAATTTATTTGCGAAAATTCCTGTCACTCGACGTGCCCATGCTTCATCAGGTAATAGATAAGCCGCACAATGAGCATCCTCCATTAAAGGACGCAACGAATTTGCATCATTCATATCCTTTTTATACCCTGCAGCGAGTTTGAGGTATGCGGGCGAGTTCGCAATAAAATCAAAAGGATTTTGATAGGCTTTAATTTCCTGGTAGAGCGCTTCTGGATGAAAATGCAGATCAGCAAGATTGTCGCCATATCCATTATAGTTCAGATATTCACCGAGATTAGCCAGTTGTTCAGATTCTGTTTGGGAAAGCCCTGCTTTATCCGCAAGTTGCTGGGCCTTTTTTACGAGATTGTCACCAAATGCTGCTGTAATCGCCCATAAATGATACTGACCTTTTAAATGCTGATCGACCAGAAGACTGGTGCAAATATCGGCAGACAAATCGATATGCGTGGTTAGATTTGGAGATTGAGGTATTTCTCCCGCATGATGATGGTCAAAATACTCAACTGTGGCCCCTGCATCCAACAAATTCATTAACCCTTTGCGGTTACTCTCTAACGAAATGTCTAATACGGTCACTTGATCGCCGGCATTAGCTTTAACACGATCCAGCAATTTGATATCCCGTTTCACGCCGGTGATCAAACTAGCGTTTTCTGGATTTACCAAGCGCAGTTGATGCAAAGCACATAGTCCATCCGCATCACCATTAAATGCATAATAATGATTCATATTGATTTGCTTTAATAAGAATATTAATTTGAACTGAGCAAACCATGCCCGGTTAAGTAATTAACAATTTGCTCCGCTGATTGCTCTGCGGTTTGTTTTGTCGTGTCAACGCGTACTTCGGCATTTTCTGGCATTTCATAAGGTGAATCGATGCCAGTGAAGTTTTTCAGTTCACCACGACGGACTTTTTTATACAAACCTTTAGGGTCACGTTGTTCGGCGACTTCAATCGGCGTATCGATAAATATTTCGAGAAACTCGCCTTGCTCGACTAAGTCACGCGCCATTCTGCGCTCCGAACGGAAGGGCGAAATAAATGACACGAGCACGATTTGCCCTGCATCCACCATCAATTTCGCAACTTCTGCAATACGACGAATGTTTTCGACGCGATCTGCATCCGTAAAACCAAGGTCTTTATTCAATCCATGACGAACATTATCGCCATCCAACATGTAGGTATGTTTACCCAAAGAATAAAGTTTTTTCTCCACCAAGTTGGCAATGGTCGATTTGCCACTGCCAGATAAACCGGTAAACCACAGTATGAAAGGTTTTTGCCCTTTTAACGCAGCATGCGCTTGCTTGTTGATATTGATTGCCTGCCAATGAATATTCTGCGAACGGCGCAACGCAAAGTGCAACATACCCGCGCCAATCGTGTTATTGGACAAACGATCAATCAGTATAAATCCACCGGTATCACGATCTTCGGTGTACGGATCAAACGCAATCAAACGATCGGAACTTAAATTACAAACGCCTATTTCGTTCAATTCCAGTTTAGTCACTGCAATTTGTTCCAAGGTATTAACATTCACTTTATGCTTCAGCATTGAAATGGTCACGGTGACTGTTCTGGTGCCAATCTTCATCAAATAAGGCCGGCCTGGCAGCATGGGCTCTTCCGACATCCATACGATCGTTGCTTCAAATTGATCGGCAACACTCGGGGGACAATCGGTCGCGGCGATAACATCTCCGCGGCTGATATCAATCTCGTCGGTTAATGTCAATGTAATGGATTGACCAGAAATTGCTTTATCAAGATCTCCGTCGCTTGTGACGATACGTGCAACTTTACTTTCTTTGCCTGAAGGTAGTACGCGAATCGCATCGCCGGGTTTGACGCTTCCTCTTACCACCATGCCTGAGTAACCACGAAAATCTAGGTTAGGACGATTCACCCACTGGACGGGTAAGCGAAAAACACCAGGTTCAATATCGACATCTTCAACTTGCAAGTTTTCCAGATACTCCATCAATGCTTGCCCTTTATACCAGGGAGTATTGGCGCTCAATTCGGTGATGTTATCGCCTTTCAGAGCTGACATGGGAATCGATACGATATTTTGTAGTCCTAAGTTTTTTGCAAAAGCGCGATAATCTTTATCAATCTGATTGAAAACTTCTTCTGAGTAACCAACCATATCGAGTTTATTGATGGCTAACACAACATGACGGATACCAATGAGAGATACCAAATAACTGTGACGGCGAGTTTGTGTTAGCACACCTTTACGCCCATCAATCAAAATAACCGCCACATCAGCAGTCGACGCGCCGGTAATCATATTGCGAGTATACTGCTCGTGCCCCGGGGTATCGGCTACAATAAACTTTCTTTTGTCAGTGGAAAAGAATCGGTATGCAACATCAATGGTAATACCTTGTTCACGTTCTGCCGTAAGGCCGTCCACTAAAAGCGCAAAATCCAAATCACCGGCTTGTGTGCCAACTTTCTTGGAATCTGCTTCTAATTGCGTCAACTGATCCTCGAATAGCATTTTCGATTCATACAGTAAGCGTCCAATCAAGGTACTTTTACCATCGTCCACGCTTCCACAGGTAATAAAGCGAAGTAAGCTTTTGTTCTCGTGAGATTTTAAATATAACTCGATATCTTCAGCGATTAAGCTAGATACATGTGCCATTAGAAGTACCCCTCTTGTTTCTTTTTCTCCATCGAACCTGCGGAATCATGATCAATTAACCGACCTTGCCGCTCAGATGTTTTTGTTAGTAACATCTCCTGAATAATAGCGGTCAAAGAGTTCGCATCGCTTTCAATGGCACCGGTTAACGGATAACAACCGAGTGTGCGAAAACGAACGCTTTTCATCATGGGTACTTCACCTTGCTTTAATGGCAGGCGATCGTCATCGACCATAATTAACGTTCCATCACGTTCAACAACGGGACGTTCTTTAGAAAAATACAAAGGCACAATTGGCACATCATTGAGATAAATATATTGCCAAATGTCTAATTCCGTCCAATTGGATAGAGGGAAAACACGGATACTCTCACCTTGGTTTTTACGTGCATTGTAGAGCCGCCATAATTCTGGTCGCTGTAGTTTTGGATCCCAACGATGCTGTGCTGAACGAATGGAAAAAATGCGTTCTTTTGCACGTGATTTTTCTTCATCACGACGCGCACCGCCAAAAGCTACATCAAAACCATATTTATCCAATGCTTGCTTTAATCCTTCTGTTTTCCAGATATCGGTATGCACTGCCGAACCATGCGTAAACGGATTGATGTTTTTTTCAATACCTTGTGGATTGATGTAAACGATTAAATCAGCACCTATCTTTTTGGCCATGACATCACGGAATTCAATCATTTCTCGGAATTTCCACGTGGTATCAACATGCAGTAACGGAAAAGGCAATTTTGAGGGGTAAAATGCTTTCACTGCGAGATGCAGCATCACAGCGCTGTCCTTGCCAATGGAATACAGCATTACTGGATGCTCGCATTCGGCGACGACCTCCCGCATGATTTGGATACTTTCGGCCTCAAGGCGCTGTAGGTGAGTCAACATTGTTGGTGATTCCTTCAGGATTAGTATGTAGCTCGGTCATGGTAGTATAAACTGAGCATTCTTTTACGTTGAAAATAAACAGCTTTCACAAGGTTTTTCTATTTAACGGATAAAATTGAATTCAAAGATTACTGATGTTTCCTTGTACTATACGCAAGGATAATATGCATCATTGGTACGCAAGCAATTATAGTAACTTCTAAGGTACTTGGTTATAACAAACTGATCAACACTTCGAAATACAAAAAATCAGTATTGCCAGACCGATGGTCCACGCAAGGATGCATAGCTCCACCCGCACACGAAGGGCTAGCAGCAATGCGGTTTTTTACAAAATCCTCTGCGGTAAAATGAGTGTACCCTAAAACAGCACCAATTTTCGGTGTCACTTGATATCGGATGCGTCCTTCTAATGAATGCCCCGCAAAGTCCCCGCTCTGACCTGTTCTATCTCTGTTAAAACCAGGATCCGGCAAAGTATTGCTAATGTTGCCGTTTAGGATATCAAACATACGGTCACGTTTGCTGGCTAAAAAATACCATGCGTACGTGAGCTCAAATCCTAATTTTTGCGTCGGTTGAAGATCCATCCGGATTTTAGGCGCTTTTAGGTTTTCATAAATAACATAGTGATCGGCGGACCAAGGTCTGGCAAAACCAAAAAACCGGTCAAAGCGATTTTCCTCTCCGTCATTCGGATGACGATCACCGCTAGCATAACCATAAAACCCCATTAACCTGGGCCTCCAGGGATGCTCAAAGGTACGCCCCACTTCAATGGTATATCCTTGCGCATTTTGTTTGGTAGTAACGTTTTTTAAAGGATCATGGTTATAGCCGAGTTGATGGTTATAACTCACATCAAAATCGAATAACTTACCCACTTTTCCGTAAACTCGAAGCCCTGGCATGTGGATTTCTCGATCCAACCGGTTGGTATTGGTGAAACCATTCGGATCGGCTGTTTGTTTTTGCCCCATATAATACGGTTGAATCGTCACGATATCAGACCATTTACGCCAATGACCAATTGCACCGAAGAACCATAAGCGATCATTCGCTTCGTCAAATTTGGTTTGCAAACGCTTTACCGGCTGCAATCCGAATAAATCAACTTCCCAATCGTTCGCTTCACGGCCAAGATTCAAACGAAACCCTTCAAAAGAATTGGTGGTATTACGCCATTCATTGCGCGCAAGAAAACGCCGGTCACCGGTTTCATATGCCATTCGACCGACACGAAAACGAATCGGACGATCCTGATTACGATCATCCACGCCTAATCCTTTTTTAAAATACAATTCACCATAGGCATTGATCAGATCGTATTCGTTTCTTTCCTGATCGGTAGGCACATGCTTGTTATTGACTACTCTTGAGTCTTGAAACTCAACACCGAAGCGAAACGGATCCAAAATATCTCGAATACCAATCCAAGCTCGGTGACGTATAAAGATTGGATTATCTTCGCCACCCTCGATGCGTCTGATATCATTATTACGCCACTCGTACCGAGTACGATGCTCTAATCCCACATCCAACCAAGTAAAATCTTTGAATCGTTCGACACCAATATCGCTGAGCCGACGTACATAACGCGGCGGATCGGATTCGGGATTGGTAGCATAACTTGTAAAGAACGAGATTTAATCTGACATTTCTGTTTAAATTTACTTTTGAAAGGAAGTCAGATGAATATTGAAACTGAACACAAAATCATTAAGAATAAGATTGGTTTGTTAAAACTGTCAGAAACATTGGATAACATATCGCAGGCCTGCAAAGTGATGGGCTTTAGTCGCGACAGTTTTTATCGATTTAAAGAACTATATGAGCAAGGAGGAGAGGCTGCGCTGCAGGAAATCAGTCTCAAGAAGCCGATTTTAGCGAACCGGGTTGACCCGCAGGTTGAAGCAGCGGTTATCCGGCATGCGAT
>JBGAVE010000006.1:0-99141 GCA_044228295.1 Nitrosomonas sp. | reverse complement strand
AAAACTCATGCTCTTCACTTCAATGCTATTGTTTTAAATAGCCATTGTAGCAGTTGACTGACCAATCATGATTACAATCGTGCAAAGGTCTCTTTAGATGAATAACTTGTTTTGTCCTTTATTTTATCTCCGAAAAATCTGGAGCGGTTCAGAGAAAAATAAATCGAGATAAACGTTGATTTTCTTTGCTGATGGAAACTCTCCCGGCTCAATCAGAGAGTTACCGATGAAGGGATAAAACAATTACAACCCAAAGCGTGAAGCTTTAAGTTCGATATCCGCTCGTTTCCAGGCATTTTGGAACCGTTCTTTAACGATTGCTGCACGTTCCACCTTATTTTGCCGGGCCAGGGCTTCGATTAAGCCATAAAGCGCCCATCCATTATTCCGATAGCGCTTTAAATCTTCCCAATACACGACTTCTGCTTCGTTGGCTCGGCCTGCTTTGAGCAGAATGGCGCCGAGTGTGAGACGAGGTGGAAAGTGAAATTCAGGTGGTTCGGTATATGACAATGCATCGTCTAGACGGACTGCTTTATCGAGATGTGAGATTGCTTGATCGAACTGATTTCTCGCTGCGGCGATTTCGCCCGTAAGCACTTCAGCAGCAATCCGTAGAATATTCCCCGCGGTGTTCTTTGAAATAATTACATCTTTTTTGGACAACTGATTGAGAACGACATGTAGTTTTGCTAACTCTTTTTGCGCTTGCTGTGTTCTTTGGGTGGCAACGAAAGCAAGGCCTCTGACATAATGCCAACTACCAGTTAGAAATGCATTGAAAGCGGGTGGGGCGGGTTCTTGTAAAACTTCTTGCCATAATCCAAATCGCGCTAATGTCCAATAAGGTGTTACACGAAATAAAGCAGTGATAGGAATTTCTTGCAAAAGCTTATCATCAACTTTGCTGGCTGTTTCACGTGCTGCTTTAATTGCTAATTGGCTTTGTCCATCAAGTGTTGCGGCATACCATAAAAAATGGATGTTATGCGGATAATAGATATTGAGATAAGGTCCTTTTTCTTTACATTCGGCCAGATAATGTTCATCAACCGAGATCGCCATTTGGTTACTTTTAATCGCATCGGCATAACGTCCAACGCGTTGATAGATATGTGAAGTCATGTGCACGAGATGTCCGGCTTCCGGCACCAGTGGTAGTAATAAGTCGGCTGATTTTTCTGCTCTTTCTGGTGTTTTGGTTGCTTCTAATAAGTGAATATGCATATGTAACGCGCCCGGGTGCTTAGGGTTTACCTTCAACACTTGTTCGGTGACCTCTACAGCTTCAGCAATGCCATCGTAAGGTTGACCATCAGACATCCAGTATCCCCAAGGCCTTAAATCCATTACTGCCTCGACAAATAATATTGCGATATCTTGATCATTTGGAAAACGTTGATGCGTTTCACGCATCGCTTGTGCATACGCTTTGTTGTTAGCGACGCGATGTTCGGCATTTCCTGTATAACGTTTCTCTAAAGCAGTAATTAAAGCTTGTTCGCGTGGCGATATATTGCTCATTAACGATTTAGCTTGTTGAATCAATTTTTGCGCTTGATTCTCCAAAGCTGAATCCATTTCGGCATTAATATTGGGCCCTAATACAAGTGCTTGCCCCCAATATGCCATCGCCAGTTTCGGATCAAGACGCGCTGCTTCGCGGAAAGATCGAGCTGCTTCTGAATGATTAAAACCGTAAGAAAAAATCAACCCCTGATTCATATAGAGTTGTGCTTGCTGATTAATCGTAGTCACTGGAAAAGCATGTTCTCCTAAACGGTATAATTTTGGTGCATGCTGTTCGTTGGAACAATCTGTTAACGTCGAATGATGATGCGGTGCAGTAGACTGATGATGCGACACAGATAGTGAGTGCGCGTCTGAATCAACGTCGTTGCTTCGGTTTGTGGTTGCACAGGATTGCAGAGAGAAGGCGATCGGTAACGCTAAAAGCCATCGTGTGAATGGTGCATTTTTTAATCGCATAAAATTTCCTCCCCCGAAATTTTTATTAGCTTACAGCGGCTTCTAAAGGATTAATTTTTTCAATCAAACGCCGCATGGATAGTCGATAATTGCTTATCAGATTTGCTGTTTTTTGTTACATAACATCGAATGCATCTTTTTTTTGCGAAAGCTACCTTATTTATATTTAATCTCTTCAATGAAGAACATGGCGTTTGATCAAGATCAAAAATCCCTACAATAAAACCAGGTATCTTTAATCCGCTGTCACAAAATAATTAGTTTTAATATAAATATAATAGGATCATTTCCATGAACGTTAAACAATTTTTAATTGCCTCTACTATCATTTTAATTGCCGCCTGCGGTGGTAAACCAACGGCCCCAGAATCACCAGATCCTAGCAGTTATGGAAAAACCATTCAACCTTCACATCTAATTCCCGAAGAACATCAGGAAGGGGGAGGGAAAACAGTATCAGTTGAAAAAAAATAAGCTTTATTCATTGTAGTCCTTTGAGCTCTGTAAAGAGCTTTTCATTGCTCTATGATCGAAGTATGTAACAAAGGTCATAGAGCATGTTTTTGCATCGAAACACGTTGCTTCAGCCTTTCATTTAACCAACTGTTGATAAATACTCGGTAGCACATGCGACAAGCGGTCGGGACGGGCTACAATCGCATAGCCACCGTTGCCAAACAAATACGGAAAATAGTCTTGTGCTTCGCGATCGATAGTAATACCAAAAACCGATAAGCCTGCGCGTCGTGCTTCGATGATAGCTTGTCGCGTATCTTCAATCCCATAGCGTCCTTCGTAATAATCCAGATCATTGGGTTTGCCATCGGTGAGAATCAACATCAATCGATGACGTTCTGGTCGCGGTGCAAGTATTTGTTGTGTATGCCGCAACGCTGCTCCCATGCGGGTATAGTAGCCTGGACGAAGCGATGCAATGCGACGCAAGGTTTTTGCGTTAAATGGATCATTAAAATTTTTTACTTCGGTAATACGCACATAGTCTTTTTTGCGCGATGTAAATGTGTAAATTGCAAAGGCATCGCGGCAAGTGGCTAGACCCGTTGCCAGCGTGATTAATGCTTCTTTGCTGATATCCAAAATGCGACGGCCATTCACCCAACTGTCTGTTGATAAAGAAACATCGACCAAAATAGTCACCGCTAAATCACGAGATCGCTGTTGTGCCTGCAAATAGAGCTGATCGGTCCGGTAACCGGTCGCTAAAAAATCGCACTGCGTCCGTACAACGGCATCCATATCTAATTCAGATCCATCGAGTTGATTGCGCAAAATTTCACGTTTGGGCAGCAGTGCTTCAAATTGTCGGCGGATTTTACGGAAACGCTGTCTTGCTTCGAAATCAGGCTCCCATTGCTGTTGATGCTCGATAGCCTGTTGAAATACCACGCGACATTGATGCGGATGATAGTGTTTGCGGCGGTAATCCCATTCTGGGTAGGTACATTCAGAGATTAAAACATCCGGATTCACATCTTCAGGGGATAAATCAAGATCAAACTTGAGCTTGGTGGCTGCTTGTTGCTCATGCGGACTCAGTGTAATTTCTTCGAGCGCTTTTGCTGCATCTCTGGCGGATTGCTCATCATCATCTTGCACGGCACGGTTTACGTTAACCATTTCCGACCAACTGAGCATTTTCTCAAAGCGATTTAATAGCAATGGATCATCGCGCATGCTTTGATCTTGTCTTTCTCTGCGGCTTTTTCTTTTCAGTGAATCCGATTGCTGTTCCTGAGCGTTGCCATCACTATCGTCTAGAGAATGGGGTTTGGTTTGAGTGAGTGTTTGATGAGAATCGAATTTACCCCATAATGGAACAGGTAAAAAAGTACGGTAGTTTTTAGTGGCTTGCCAAACGGTAAAATCTGGCCGTATCTGTTGTATCGCCTGAAAATAGCGTTGTGCTAAAGCATTATTTTCCGATTGGCCTAACAGCATGCGAACGACGGCTTCGATTGCTTGTTCTTGTTCTGTGCCCGATTGCCGTGATCGTTGTGTATGCAAGGTCTCGCACAAACGTTGATAGGAATGCGCTAATCCGGGGTATCGTTGACATACTTCGCGGTTGATTCGAAAAATGTGATAAAGATAAGCCAGATCGACTTGCAATGGGTCGCTGGATTGATAGAGAGGTTGAGAATTACCATCAGCATATTCTTGTGCACGGGAAAAAAAAGCCACTAACCAAAAATAGTGTTGCCGATTGAGTTCCTTATCCGGAAAGTATCCCAAGATTTCCGGCAATAACATCCGCTCGTGGTTGCATTCGATCGGTGAAACTAATTCGGCCATTAAACCGAGCCGCTGGCGTAACTTTAAACGATGTCCAGATGCTCGTTGTGTTCCCGTGGTGATAGCAATGCCAGACGAGCCGCCCAATCCCCGAAAAAAAACGCCTAACGCAACGCGAATATCCTCTAAAGATACCGCAGCATCAGGATAGTGATGATAACCTTTAGTAACGCTGCCAGTTCCGACCAAGCGGTGCCAGATGCGTCCGATTTGCTCTTCGAATTCAACAAATTCTAGTAAATTCATGCGCTGGTCTAGCTGCCATAGGTAGCACGTACCAGTTCTAACAAGCCTTTTTTAATATCAGGATCGTCACATAAAGGTTCCACCAATGCAGCTTCCGCGGCCTGGTAAGGATCTAAACCATTTTTGATCAGTACTGCGCAATAAATCAGCAAACGTGTCGAAACAACTTCTTCTAAATCGACATCTTTCAGGGTGCGTAGCTGTTGCGCGAGCTGAATCAGCGGTATGCAGTTGTGTTCTGCTAATCCACTTTCGGTGGCGACGATGTGCGTTTCGATATTCGGTGATGGAAAATCAAAGCTGATCGAAACAAAACGTTGACGCGTGCTGGGTTTGAGGGATTTTAAAATATTTTGATATCCCGGGTTATAAGAAACCACCAGCATAAATTCATCGGGTGCGGATAATACTTCACCGGTGCGCTCTAGCGGTAATATTCGACGATCATCGGTCAGTGGATGCAATACCACGGTCACATCTTTGCGTGCCTCGACAATTTCATCCAGATAGCAGATGCCGCCTTCGCGCACAGCGCGCGTAAGCGGACCATCCATCCAGACTGTTTCACCCCCCTTGAGCAGGTAGCGACCGGTGAGATCCGCTGCGGTCAAATCATCGTGACAAGAAACCGTATGTAGAGGCCGCCCTAGGCGAGCTGCCATGTGGGCAATAAAACGAGTTTTACCACAACCTGTGGGACCTTTGATGAGTAAAGGCAGGTGTTGCTGATACGCCGATTCGAATAAATCACATTCGTTTCCGACCGGTTGATAAAACGGAATGCTTAGCACATCCGGTCGGATTTTGATGATTTGCTCGTTCGCCAAATCTGCTGAACGATTCGACATGGCCAAATTTAGGATAAATGGGCTGGCGCAGTAATCATTCGCTCAGTTTTTACTGGACCTAATGCGGCATAAATAAACATCAAAGCGCCAATAATGAAACAAACGCCGGAACCTAACCGTAACCAGTAGAACAACTCAATCTGCGACTGTACATTCATATAGCCCATTTCCAAAACACGCTGCAAATGCGTTTGGAGAATACCGGCAAACACCAAGGCAAATGTGATTCCAATCATCGCTGCATTCATTAACCAGAAACTCCACATGTTTAGTGTCTGATTAAAAGGCTGTGTTTTTCGCAGAGCTGGCAAAGCATAGGTGAAGAACGCAAGATTCAACATCACATAAGCGCCATAAAACGCCAAATGTCCATGCGCAGCTGTTAATTGGGTTCCATGTGTATAAAAATTAATCGATGGGAAACTGTGCATTAATCCCAATAAGCCAGCACCAATGAATGCCATCACCGGACAACCTAAGCTCCATAAAATAGCCGCTTTGTTGGGGTGATCTCGGCCGCTTTTTTTCACCAGATAGAACGCCCACAGAGTCATGGCGAAGAAAGGCACGACTTCTAGGAACGAAAAAATGAGACCGATCCAATGCCAATATTCCGGTGCCCCAATCCAGTAATAGTGATGTCCGGTTCCTAACAAACCACTAAATAATGAAAATCCGACAATAACATACAACCATTTTTCTATGACCTCACGGTCAACCCCGGTGAGTTTGATTAACAAGAAAGCCAGCATCGCAGCCATGATGAGTTCCCATACGCCTTCGACCCATACATGTACAACCCACCACCAGTACAGTTTGTCTACGGCCAGATTATCGGGATTATAGAAGGCAAACATGAAGAAAAGCGCCGCACCCCACAAGCCGAGCAATAAAACGATCGATACTACCGTTTTACGACCTTTCAAAACAGTCATGCTGACGTTGTAAAGAAATATCAAAAATGCAATCACCATCATAATCTTTACCCACAAAGGCTGTTCGAGAAATTCACGGCCCTCATGAACGCCACCCAGATAACTAACTACTGCACCTAATGCGGCAAAAACAAAAATAACTAATTGCAACCAAGCCAGTTTGGGGCTATGCATTTCGCGTTCACTTTCTTCGGGAATCAAAAAATAACTGGCGCCAAAGTAGCCGAGTAACAACCAAACCAGCAAGGCATTGGTGTGAATCATGCGAAGAATATGAAAAGGTACCGATTCCGACAAAAAATTAGGGAAAACATAGACGGTTCCGGCTAATACGCCTGCCATAATTTGCACAAAAAACAGGGCGAGCGCAGCGACAAAATAAGGGTAAGCAAGTCCTTGTGTTTGATATTTCATTGATACATCTCCAGAAATTTTCCTGATATTGTTTGAATGAATGGATATACAAAGTGAAACCAATGATTAGCCAGAAACATTCGGCGGCCATCCCAATGTGTTGATACGGCTCGTCCATTCGAGGAAATCCACAAGGTCATCCAATTCTTGTTCTGTTAAATTAAATTGCGGCATTTGCCGGCGTCCTTCAGTACGGGTGGGTTGTGCACGCATCCATGCTTTTAAGCCTGCGCGAGCTCCTTCTGGACTTTGCTTGCCGCCATAGCGAACCCAAACGTTACCTAATTCAGGCGCAAAATAAGCACCTTCGCCCAGTAAAGAATGGCAATTAATACATGAATTACGTTCCCAAACATGTTTGCCGCGTGCTACTGATTCTGTCAGCGTCGATTCATCAGTGGCTACATTCTTCATGTAAAAGTGACTGTGAACTGTTAACGCGGTGAAAACGACCAGAAAAAAGATTGAACCGCCATAAAATATATTCCGAGCGGCCGATTTGGTTAAATGCTCTGCCATAAAGCTTTTTTCTCCGTAAAGGCTTGATAAGTCAAATAACATTATTAATATGGTTTTGACCATATTAATCAAATGGATACATTTATTTTGTTTTTCTAAATCGATTGTAACGTAACTCTATGACAAAGGAAAGTAAGGAGACTTCTCCAAGTGATCAAGGAAATCAGTATAAGTGTTTAACAAGATTTTTTTTGTTACGTTTTTATTGAAAAAGTAAAAAATTAATTTTGCAAAAAAATACCAGTCAATTTTCCGATGATTTAATCGCGATCGATTGTATCTTCACCAATCTTCAAAAAAATAGACAGTAGGACTATCGACCTTATGTTCTTTGAGTATTTCTGAGAAATGCCGTCGAGCTGTCCTGCAATATGGGCCTGATAATGCGAAAAAGCCCCACAAAAAATTTCACATCACCACCTTTACTTGTCGGTTGCCGATTTTTTATGACCCACCAATTCAAATAGCGTTACCGGTTTAACTCTTCCACGTAAATGACATTCTCCTAGCGGCCTAATAACAAAATCTTCCAAGCCATCGATAACTTCATGAGAAGCTAAAATGCGTGTTGCGAATTTTTTGTTCTTCTCCTGAATGCGATTGGTGGCATTGACTACATCACCTGCAATGGAATAACTTCCTTGTTCTCTACTGAGGGACAGTTCTCCGCAGTGCAATCCGAATCTGGTAGGAAGATGCACACCCTTAGGTCTAGATGCATTGAACTGCTCAATCGCTAAAGCGACATCCAATGCTGCCTGGCAGGCTCTTACTCGGGATTGCAAGTCATTGGGATTGACTACCCATAAAGCCAACATCGAGTCACCGATCATATCGACAATATGTCCTTGATGCTTACGTATAGGTTCTTTCAAAACATTACGATATTGAACGATTAGTTCTCTCAACTCTTTTGGAGGCATAAGCTCAGCTTTGGCAGTGTAACCTTCAATATCCGTATTCAAACAACACCCATAAATACCTTGCTCATTTTTATCCTTTCCTATTATTTCTTCGAAAGCCGGATCAGGAAATGTTGGGCTAACTGCCTGTCTCAAAGCGGTTATTAGATCCTTTTGCTGACGGTTTTTTGATGCAGAATCAAGCAGACTGAGTACTTGCACTATCACAAAGGCTAATATTAATTGCAAAACGGGAATGATTATGGGTAACCAAATAGTCCATTTTGAAAATATGTGATAGGCACCAAACAAGTAGATAGCAACAGCAGAGATACCCAAGGTGCCGGTAAATACCATCCCATTCAAGGATAAGCGACGATCAGACACCAGAAATATCATGCTTACAGTAAAACCAAATGCGAACAAGATAACCCAGTTCACTGAAAAATGAAGAGAACGAATCGATTTGTCTTCGTAAAGATTCGCAAAAGCAGTAGCAATAATCTCAACACCACTGATGTTGAGTCCATCTGGTTTTGAGAATACCGTGTGATAATCATCTCGGCCTATATCTTGTTCGCTTTGTGTGGCGGCTGAGAAGCCTACAAAAACAATCTTATCTTTAAAATCAATGGATTTTCTTGGAGGTTCACTAGCGTTGTTATTCTCTTGCAAAGCATGGTAATAAGGAATAGTTTGAATGCTTCGTGGCGGACCATAAAAATTCAAATAGCGCTTTGGTTCGCCAGAATAGATACTCAATAATGATTTAATCAACTGTTTATCAGCATGATTTATTGAGCTATCTGCATCTAATTTCTGCTGTATTTTTGCTGCCAATTGCTGATCTCGCATAAATAGGTTACGAGTATCCAATATAACGTTATGCAAATCTTTAGAATCAATTGTTTTAGGTAAGTTGGCAACCGCATTAGCGTCAACTTTTTGCATCAGACGAATAAATTCATCGTATATTGGAAAAGCGAGTATCTGTAATAACACAACCGGTGCTGTTGGCGTATCTCCTGAACTTTCTCTAAAAATCCAATAGTCTTTTACTCGCTCAACTTTGGGCACGGTAAAAGAAGTTTGTGCTTTAGCGGCATCAGTAAATTGTTCGACTAATTGACTGGATGTTTCTTCAATAACTCTGATGTTTTGTTGCTCTGGAGAATTTGCGACAATGCTAATTTCCTCTCGATCAACTCTTTCAATTAGAACCGTATTATCAAATTTCTTCATCGCGGAAGAAAATTCACGGTCATTTTCTAGCTGGTCACTATTAATGTTGAACACGACATCAAAAATAATTAGTCTGGCACCTGCTTGCGATAAATCATTTATCAATTGAGCATGCAAATTTCTGGGCCATTTTGAAATGTTTCTAGGCCATTCCTTTGTCGAAAGATCGATACTCAGTTTTTCCGCAGACAGTTTATCGATTGAAACAATCAAAACGTTGTCTGGTGAAGAAAGCGCTCCGCGCGTTTTGAACAACCAATCTAATCCAAATTTCTCTTCCAATAACGATCCAACGGGCGAAGAGTATAAAAATATACCTAAAAAGCCTATAAGAGATGCGCAAAGAATTTTTTTTGTTTTGGTATCGATGTAAGATGGAGACAATGCCACGCTGTTGTTAGAAATTATCATAATCGACCAGGAAAATATCCAAAATACAACAAGCAATCATTGAAAGAATCACTGAATATATCAAGATCTTTTATAGCCACCAGCGGAACTGAATGGTACTTATCGCCAACGTAATTTACGCAACGATGCATCGAATCTACCTGCCGCTTAAACCTATGAAACCAATGAATTGCATTTCTGACAGCATACCTCATTTTATTAAGGTGTGACTTATAAGATTAATCGTTTATCCGGTAGTTTTGAATTGCATTTAAAAGAATTTCAATGACGCTAGCAAAACAACCTCATTAACTTGCTAGTGAAATATGGTTGCTCATCGGATATTATTGATCGCTGACTACCTAGAGCCTAATGATTATTGTTAGATTAGCAATCTAATGAAATAGTAACGGAATATAAAAATTGGGTTATCACATTCAATCGAGGACATGGCGTTTATGTATAAACACTGGTTAATTTTTGCACAAAGCGTCACGGTGTTGCTGGCTATTTTTTTTATCGTTTCGTCTTTACGGCCTGATTTGCTTTCTTGGCGACCTCGCGGAGAGCTTGTGACCATCAAAGAAGCCAGCCCATCTCCGGTCAATGTGAATCGATCCGATAGCTACGCCAAAGCTGCAGAGATAGCTATGCCTGCAGTGGTTAATATTTTTACCAGTAAAGAAATTAAAGAGCCTTCTCATCCCTTGTTGGATGATCCGACGTTACGCAAGTTTTTCGGCGACCCGTCTGAATCGAAAGCACGTCGACGTGCCAATTTGGGTTCCGGCGTCATCGTCAGTGCCAAAGGATACATTTTAACGAATCATCATGTGATTGAAGCGGCTGATGAAGTTGAAATTGCCATGATAGATGGAAGAAAAGCAAAAGCAACTATCATTGGCACAGACCCTGAAACCGATCTGGCGGTGTTAAAAATAGATTTAAAGGACTTGCCAGCGATCACTTTTGGTCAATCTGAGCAAGCTAGAGTGGGTGATGTGGTATTAGCTCTAGGAAATCCGTTTGGTGTGGGTCAAAGTGTTACGATGGGCATTGTCAGTGCGCTCAGTCGCAGTCAAGTGGGCATCAATACATTTGAAAACTTTATTCAAACCGATGCCGCTATCAATCCCGGCAATTCAGGCGGAGCATTGACGGATACCTTGGGTAATTTAATTGGAATCAACACAGGGATTTATTCAAAAACCGGAGGCTCGCTGGGAATCGGGTTTGCGATACCGGTGCATGTGGCCAAACAAGTGATGGAACAAATCATTGAATCGGGTACTGTCATTCGAGGTTGGTTAGGTGTTAGCATGCAAGACATGGCGCCTGAGCTTTACGAATCGCTGGATACGGAGCAAAAGACCGGATCACTGGTGGCAAGCGTGTTAAAAGATGGGCCCGCCGATAAAGCCGGTATTAAACCTGGCGATTTACTGGTGGCGGTGGAAAACAAGCCTGTTAAAAATGCTGCGGAAATTCTTTATCTAGTGGCCGCATTGGCACCTGGTGAAACCGTGAATGTCACGGTGATTCGTCATGATGAAAGGAAAGACATTTCAATAAAAGTAGGCGTGCGGCCTCGACAACAATAATCAAAAAATAATGAAAAAAAACGATCTGACTGAACAGTCTTCTCAATCACATTGGCTACAAAAAATCTTTATTTGGTTTGATAGCAATATTTTTTCACTCGGCAGAGAAATGCGCTTGTCTTACTTGCCTCCCCTGATGGTGTATGTGGCAGCAGGCGTTTCAGGATTGACCGGCATCGTAGGAACTTTCTATGTCAAAGAGAAACTCGGATTATCGCCTGAGTTTCTCGCGATGTTAGGGTTTTGGATGATGCTGCCTTGGGCACTGAAAATGCCTTTGGGGCATTTAGTGGATCTTATTTGGCGCTGGAAAAGCATCTTAGTGTATCTGGGAGCAAGCTTAATCATGTTGAGTTTGTTGATCATGGTAGGTTTGCTGGGATACACCGAAGCCATGGCAGCTAAAGCATCGGTTGAGACATGGTATGTTTTATCCGCATTACTGGCGCCTATCGGCTATGTTTTACAAGATGTTGTTGCCGATGCGATGACGGTTGAAGCGGTGCCGCGTGTTGATGAAAATGGCGAAAAATTGTCGTTGGAAAAGCGGAAGTTGATGCACGTAACCATGCAAATGCTTGGCCGGGTAGCGATAATCGGCGGTGGTCTTTTGGTGTCTATCGTAAATGTTTATCTATTGCGGGATGCAGAGGCCATGTCTGGTTCCGAAAAAGATGCGGTGTATCTATTGGTGTATCAATTGGCTTTAGTTATTCCAATGATTTCGATCTTGGGTGTGATATTAGCGTCTTGGCTTAATTATCGAGAATACAAACGCTTGCACTCGCTTGGGCATGATCATCACGAAATCAACACCATGTTAAATGCTCATTCGGAAACGCCGTCCGTGAATTGGTGGATTCTCGGTGGTGGATTAGCTTTTACGATCCTGTCGATAGCCGTTGGCTTGACTCGAATTCCAGCCGGAGAGGAAATTGTATTTGTTGTTTCGATGACTATCGTCATCTTCCTGATGTGGCGTTTAACACAGGAACTTGAACCGGAAGCGCGCAATGTTTTAGTGGGAACCGCCATGATGATATTTGTGTTTCGCGCCATACCGGGTCCGGGTGCGGGCTCTACCTGGTGGATGATCGATGAATTGAATTTCGACCAGCAGTTTCTTGCCGTGTTATCACTGGTCGGCGCGATTTTGACATTGTTCGGCATGTTCATTTTTCGCCGTTTCATGGCGGAACGCTCTATTGCTTACATCATCGCTTTTCTGACGATCGTCGGCACCTTTTTATCGTTGCCGATTCTGGGAATGTACTTTGGCTTGCACGAATGGACGGCTTCTGTAACAGGAGGGGTCGTAGACGCTCGCTTTATCGCGTTGATTGATACCGCGCTAGAATCACCTTTGGGGCAAATTGCTATGATTCCAATGCTGGCTTGGATTGCCAATTCTGCACCGGAAAAGCTAAAAGCAACGTTTTTTGCTGTGATGGCATCATTTACCAATTTGGCGCTTTCAGCCTCACAGCTAGGTACAAAATATTTGAATCAAATTTTTAACGTCAAACGAGAGGTGAAAGACAATCTCACCGATCAAATTACTGTACCGGCCGATTACAGCGAATTAGGCCAATTGCTGATTTCCACAACGATTATTGGATTCGTCCTTCCACTCATAACAATTTTGATCATTAAACATTCGCGCTTTCAGAATGCTTAGAATCGTATTTCAGCTATTTTGGGTTTAATTTTTTATCCCTTGAGTGCGAAATTGATTCCAAACTAGTAAGTTAGAAGAGGGCGCCTAACAAACCGCTACTCGTGACAATACCGTATCTAGCAAGGATGCTTTATGCAATAAAGATCAAAAAGGGTATGCATAATCTTCATGGCTTGTGGGCTCGCTAAACTGTAAAATATGTATTTTCCCTTACGTTCTGTTGTAACGAGATTGTCTTCACGTAGCACGGTGAGTTGTTGAGAAAGCGTAGGTTGATGAATGTTTAATAGTGCCTCTAGTTCGCCTACGTTTCGACTACCTTGGCTAAGTTCACATAAAATTAGCAAGCGATCTTCATTTGCCATAATCTTTAATAACGCACATGCGTCCGCTGCTGCCGATCGTAATGCTGAAATCTCTCGTATCGAGCTATCCATTTTTATATTGTTCAATATAGAAGGAATTAATATTTGCTTTTATGTTACAACGAATTTTAATTTATTTTATAATGAGTTGCTAGTAATCTTTTAGTAGATTTCATTTTACTTAAAGATATTCTGTAAAATAATAATATTGATAATTTTTATATTTTTTCTTCATTAACTTCGATTGCGACATTTTGCCGCATTATCATTGAAGAGTTTTTTGCCTACAATTTCTGCTAATCCTCGATAAGTATCCGATCCAAAGCGACTGTTTTTTTACAAAATTGTCTTATTATCAAAATTTTTAATCTCATATGATATGAATAATTCTCCTTCAAATAGTTTAAGCAAAATTTGGCTGTACGCTACGGTATTTTTTACTGGTGCGGCAGTGATGGTCATAGAGCTTTTAGGAACGCGCTTGATTGCACCTTTCTACGGGGCGAGTCTCTACGTGTGGACGTCGCTGATTTCAGTTACATTGATTGCATTGGCGTTAGGATACTACGTCGGAGGAATTTGGGCTGATCGTGCCCGTTCAGGACTATCGTTGATTATTGCATTATCTGGGTTGCTAACATTGATTATCCCTTGGTTGGTCGGGCCTGTGTTACTTGCAACCGATCCCTTGGGTTTACGTTTGGGAAGCTTCATTAGCACGTTGATTTTGTTTTCCCCAAGTTTGACCATGTTGGGTATGGTGGGCCCGTTTGCTGTTAAATTATCGACTTCCGCGCTATCGAATGTAGGTGCAAGTACCGGTTCGATTTACGCGGTCAGCACGGTCGGTAGTGTGATTGGCACGCTGTTTCTGGGTTTCTATTTATTTCCGGTGGTGGGTTCTCGTGAAATTTTTATCGGCATGGGCATAGCGCTGTTATTATTGTCTCTAGCGGTCCTTGCGATTGAATATCGCTATTTAAAATTTGTTAAGTCAGTGGCGGCAACGGTTGCCGTAGTTGCGCTCGGTGCTGCTATAGTGCCGCTTGTTATCGATACTAATCAAACAGTAGCCAATGATAGCGATTTGCAAACGCGTTTTGAGCAAGAAAGTTTATACGGTTGGGTCAGGGTAATCGACAAACCGAAAGAAAACATTCGTTTATTGACGGTAGACGCATCAACCATAGGCGCTGCCAGTATTAGTCACGGAGAAAATTTACTGACCTATCAAAAAATTGTTGCGCTGATTCCTCAATTACTGCCTGACATCAAAAAAGCGCTGCTGATCGGTCAAGGTGCCGGACATATGGCGATGACGTTAAAACAACATGGTGTGGTGATCGACACACTGGAAATCGATCCGGCGGTTGCAGAAGCTGCAAAAAAATTCTTTGATTTTGAACCAAATGGGAAAACCATCATTGGAGATGCTCGCTATGAAATACGCCAATTACAAGGTCCTTACGACTTTATTATTTTGGATGTATTTACCGGCGGCTCAGAACCAGCGCATTTACTGACAGTAGAAACTTTGCAGCAGCTGAATAGATTATTGGCGAAACGAGGGATGCTAGCACTTAACTTTGTATCATTTTCAGATAACGGACAAAATGCAGCGCTGAACTCGGTTGCGAAAACGTTAGCGCAAGTTTTTCCACATCAGCAGGTCTTTGCTTCTAATCTTGGCGATGATTTCAATGATTTCATTTTTCTTGCAACGCATGAAGCGATCAATTTTGAGACAGCGAAGCTTGCCGCAAAGAACTACGATTGGTTAAAAGAGCGCTTGCTTAGGCTCGACCAAACACAGGGTGTGGTATTGACAGACAATCTCAGTCAATTGGAGCGGCTACAAATCCGGAAATCAGAACATTACCGTCGTATGATTGTAGATTCTTTGGGCATGAACCATTTTGTTCGGTAGAAAAACACGCAAAGACTGTTTCTACGGAAGAAAGATTGGTGATCTGTCACAGACGTGACTCAGGGTACTATACAAATCTAATCACTGCTGCAGGAAACACTCACTAATTGCTGTGCGTGTGGGAATCGCTTAGCTGCACGATACTCGCTCATTTGTCTATCTGATTCGCCTAGATTAATGAGTTTCATGCGCCTTACGCTTTTTCGCGTTTGTCGAATTAATCAGTGCTTTCTTGAATGCATGAATTCCATCAATCAAAGCGCCGCTTCCAAAAATAAGGATTAAATAAGCGTCGGCGATAATTCGATTTCAGACGTCAGAATTTTTACTGTTGTATAATCTACGCATTATTTTTAAACCACCCGGAATGCCTGCACGCCTTATTGTTGCGATTTACTATGAATGCTTTTTATGACGAGCCATAGCACGCATACACACGCATGGCATGCTTCTCTGGTATCGGTTTGTTACCGTCAGCGGCAATGGTTACAGGATCGAGGCTCGTTGACCAAGCGCATTCAAAACCGTTGTGCTCATTTTTCTGTTAAAACAATATTTCAATCGTTGCGTAGAATTTATGTCGATGAGCGACAAACCATCAGGGTTCGCGCAGATGAATGGGCAATGGTGCGTGAAGTGTTTTTGTATTGCGGCGAAACGCCGGTGGTATTTGCCCATTCGACGGTAGCGCGAAAGAATTTGCGCGGTGCGTGGCGTGCCTTGAATGGATTGGGCAATAAATCATTGGGAACGATGCTATTTAGTAATCCGCGCATTAAACGAACGCCTCTGGAGTTTAAAAAAATTCGGCGGGGACATTTTCTGTATGATCGAGCGTGTGTCTCTTTGCAGACCAAGCCGACTTATTTATGGGCACGGCGTTCGTTATTTACCTTACATGGACAGTCAATTTTGGTAACCGAAGTATTTTTGCCGAGTATTCTGCATTTGTCATCATGAATTTTTCCGAACGAATTCAAAACTATGCGCAATTGATGCGCTTGAATAAGCCGATTGGTATTTTGTTGTTGCTATGGCCGATGTTGTGGGGATTATGGTTTGCAGCACAAGGATTTCCAGATTGGCATATTTTGATCATTTTTATATTAGGCACCGTGCTGATGCGCTCAGCCGGTTGCGTCATCAATGATTTTGCAGATCGCAATATCGATCCACACGTCGAACGCACGAAAAATCGTCCGATGGCGGTAGGAAAAGTGACTTCCCGCGAAGCTCTTTTATTGGCTGCTGCATTAAGTGTGTGTGCTTTTATTCTGATTTTGCCTTTGAATCAATTAACAATTCTGTTATCGGTTCCGGCATTGTTTCTAGCAGCCAGTTATCCATTTACCAAACGTTTTTTTGCGATGCCACAGGCGTATTTGGGTGTTGCGTTCAGTTTCGGGATTCCAATGGCATTTGCGGCGCAAACTGATAGCTTGCCATCCATTGTCTGGATTCTATTGCTTGCGAATTTGTTTTGGGTGATTGCGTATGATACCGCCTATGCGATGGTCGACAAACCCGATGATTTAAAAATAGGAATCAATACTTCGGCGATTACCTTTGGGCGTTTTGATGTGCTGGGCGTAATGCTATGCCATGCGTGCTTCATTGCCTTAATGATGGTAGTCGGATGGTTGCAACAAATGAATTTGGTCTATTATGCAGGCTTACTAATCGCAGTCGGGCTGATGGTTTATCAGTACCGATTGATTCGTCACCGTGATCGCGCGTTATGTTTCAAAGCGTTTTTGCATAATAACTGGGTCGGGATGGTGATATTTATGGGCATTGCACTGGATTTTTTAATTTTTCCACACGCTTGATCGAACAAGGTGTTTTGAATGCAATATAAAGATTTACGAGATTTTATCGCACAACTGGAATCGATTGGGGAGCTTAAGCGCGTTCAAGTTGAAGTCGATCCAGTGCTAGAAATGACGGAAATCTGTGACCGTTTACTCAAAAATCAAGGCCCTGCTGTATTATTTGAACACCCGAAAGGTTATGCCATCCCCGTATTGGGTAATTTGTTTGGAACGCCTAAGCGTGTTGCTTTGGGTATGGGGCAGGAATCCGTTGAAGCATTGCGTCAAGTAGGGCAATTATTAGCGCATTTGAAAGAACCTGATCCGCCTAAAGGATTGAAAGACGCTTGGGATAAACTACCCATGTTGAAGCAGGTGTTGAATATGACACCGAAAGAATTGAGCAGCGCACCCTGTCAAGAAGTTATCCTACAAGGTAGCGAAGTTGATTTGAGCCAGTTACCTATTCAAACTTGTTGGCCTGGGGATGTGGCGCCATTGATTACTTGGGGCTTGACCGTGACTCGGGGACCCAATAAAACACGGCAAAATTTGGGAATCTATCGTCAGCAAGTGATTGCACCCAACAAAGTGATCATGCGCTGGTTGGCGCATCGAGGCGGAGCATTGGATTTTCGTGAATTTTGCTTGGCGAATCCCGGTAAGCCTTATCCCGTTGCCGTGGCGTTAGGAGCCGATCCGGCAACTATTTTAGGCGCCGTGACTCCGGTACCCGATACGCTAAGTGAATACCAATTTGCGGGACTGTTACGCGGCGCTAAAACTGAAGTGGTGAAGTGTATAGGTAACGATTTGCAAGTTCCTGCTAGTGCTGAAATCGTGCTCGAAGGTGCTATTCATCCCGATGAAACTGCGCTGGAAGGCCCTTATGGCGACCATACCGGCTACTACAACGAGCAGGAAACTTTTCCGGTCTTTACCATCGATCGCATCACGATGCGTCGCAATCCGATTTATCATTCTACCTATACCGGCAAACCACCGGATGAACCCGCTATTCTCGGTGTCGCGCTGAATGAAGTGTTTGTGCCTTTGCTGCAAAAGCAATTTCCGGAAATTACCGATTTTTACCTGCCGCCAGAAGGATGTTCCTACCGCATGGCGGTAGTCAGCATGAAAAAGCAATATGCCGGGCACAGCAAGCGAGTGATGTTTGGTGTTTGGAGTTTTTTGCGGCAATTCATGTATACCAAATTTATCATTGTTACCGATGACGATATCAATGTGCGCGATTGGAAAGAAGTGATCTGGGCTATCACCACCCGAGTTGATCCGGTGCGCGATACGTTGCTGGTGGAAAACACACCGATCGATTATCTCGATTTTGCCAGTCCCGTTTCTGGTTTGGGCGGAAAAATGGGGTTAGATGCGACGCATAAATTTCCTGGAGAAACAAATCGTGAGTGGGGAAAACCGATAGTCATGGATTCTGAGATAAAAAATCGGGTGAGTGCGATGTGGGATGAGTTGGGCTTGTGAATAAACGATTCCGCGATAATAAGCGCGATTCCCAATTTTTCTCGTTCGCTTACCGAACACCCGATTGAAGCCAATATTGAAGCTCTGTTGGAAGTGTCGGGGATTCTTATCATAATGCACTGACCGAAACATTGAGTGGATGATATAAGACTGAGGTTATTCGGTATCGCTGCCCATGGCGCAAGACGATGTGGAGTTTGCAGTCTTGGAATGAGTAGATTGGTTTAATAATCGTCGGTTACTGAAGCCGATCGGAAATATTCCCTCGGTTGAGTTTGAAATGACATATTGTCGCTTTAAGAGAGTCGGTCGATACAGCTTGACTCAAACTGAGAGGTTTGCGGAAAAAGCGGATCGATTCAATTGACAATCATCCTTATATAAGGATAGTGAATTCTGAAAGGGATTATTGTAGTTTAGGTTGAAAACATTGGTATGCGCCAAAAACTCTGCGGCCATCGACAATTTCTGAAATCGGCACAATGGTATCAGCACCCATGTTTGCCGCTTCATTGCGCGCCATATTTGCCAGCTCTTCTGCGACTTTATCCCTATTGCGTTCAAAAATAATTTGGCTAACCACCTTGGCATTGACTTTGCCTAGGTTTTTGCATTGTGCAACGTACTTATTCGTAGGCACTAGACGAACAGCATCACCTTTGGAATTGACTTTCACCCAAGTACAAGAAGAAAGTATTAAGACGGCACAAGATACAAGGAAAGCTTTTTTCATGGATAAGACCTCTTGACGATTAGATCGCGTGTTAATAGGCAATTGAAACGTTATTCGCCACATGGTTGAATTGATAACGCTATGATATGACAATACAGTCCGAATTTAAACTCGGCTATTCGAATATGATTGCAAGCGCCCACAGTAAATGCTTGTTGCACAATGCGATAAAACTTACACTGATAGACTTTATTTATTTTGTTTTCACAGGCAGGACACATCGATGAAAGACGAAACAATCGCAATTCACGCAGGTTATACCACTGACCCAACGACTAAGTCAGTCGCCGTTCCAATTTATCAAACGGTTGCCTATGAATTCGACAATGCGCAACATGGTGCAGATTTATTTAATCTCGCAGTACCGGGAAATATTTATACGCGCATCATGAACCCTACTAATGATGTATTGGAACAGCGTGTGGCGGCTTTGGAAGGCGGTGTTGCTGCGCTAGCTTTGAGCGCAGGGCAAGCAGCAATTCATTATGCCATCATCAACATCGCGGAATGTGGTAGCAACATTGTCAGCGTGCCGATGTTATACGGCGGAACCTATACATTGTTTGCCCACATGCTGCCCAAGCTAGGAATCGAAGTGCGTTTTGCCAAAGATGACAGCGCTGACAGCTTGGAACCTTTAATCAATCAAAAGACCGCTGCGGTTTTTTGCGAATCACTCGGTAATCCCGCCGGTAATATTCCGGATATGGAAGCTATTTGCCAAATGGCTCATCAGCATGGCGTTCCGGTAATTGTCGATAACACTGTGCCGACTCCAGTATTGATGAAACCCATCGAATTCGGTGCGGATATCGTCGTGCATTCGCTGACTAAATACATGGGCGGACATGGCACTTCGATTGGCGGCATTATTGTCGATTCAGGCAAGTTTCCCTGGGCTGAACATGTGGATCGTTTTCCGATGCTCAACAATCCAGAACCCGCTTATCATGGTGTGGTGTATACGCAAGAATTCGGTCCAGCCGCATACATCGGCCGTGTTAGAACGGTTGCTTTACGCAATACCGGCTCAGCGTTGTCGCCGATGAATGCTTTTTTCTTTTTGCAAGGTATCGAAACCTTGTCGTTACGCATGGAGCGCCATACTGAGAATGCGCTAAAAGTGGCGCAATATTTGGAAAAACATCCGAAAGTAGCATGGGTACGTTATGCGGGTTTACCAACATCAGAATACTATGCACTGGCGCAGAAATACATGAAGGGACGGCCGTCGGCTTTATTGGCATTCGGTATTAAAGGCGGTTTTGATAGTGGCGTAAAATTTTACGATGCACTCAAATTGTTCAAACGATTAGTCAATATTGGCGACGCAAAATCTCTGGCTGCTCATCCCGCATCGACTACGCATCGACAATTGACGGATAGTGAGCTTATCAACGCCGGCGTCACTAAAGATATGATTCGGTTATGTGTTGGTATAGAACATATCGACGATATTTTGGCGGACCTCGAACAGGCCTTGGCCGCAGCGCTATGAAGAAATGATCTATGATGATTTTAGTCGAGCGAGATGTTTCAGAAGATTGTCAGATTTCTTGAAGAGATTCAGTAAGGTTAAGCATGTACATGGGCAACTTTAGTATCCGCATATAGGGCTTTCCATAAAGCACTGCTGCTTTACCAGTATAATTTCTTTATCCTGCCTTCCTTAAAAAATTAGAAGAATTACCGTTTGTTTACTTAGCAGCATCATAACCATAAATTACAGGTGAAAAATATAATTTATTGTTAATTGTGACTAGTTTGGTATGTGATATCAATATAGCACCTTAAAAATATACGCTAGGGAGGTAGATTATTATGAACAAGGAACTTTATTTCGATGAGGATGAAATCACTTATTCTTCAGAGGATTTCAATGGCCAGAACGATGTACTCGATGTGCTCATGGATAGTCAGATTTCCGAAAGTAGATTTGCTGAAATTATTGAGGAGTTCGAGGTAGCTAATGATTTTTATGATAATGAAGAAGCGAATGACATCGGTATCGATTCGCTAGATTCGGATTCATTCGATTCATTAGACTTACACTAATCACTCGAATTTTTAGAGGCTTAAAAATTTGGAGCTGTAGGGTAAGCCACCTTGGTTATATTTGCCCAGGTTACAAAGGTCTCGTTGTTCTATCGATCGATGAATGAAGAAGCTTGAGATGGCGATTACTGATGACTTGCTTTAACTACTGCCTGACAAGATTCACAGGCAATTTGTAGCCGTACGCTCTAATCAGCTTTGAGTAGTCGAATCACATTTGTGACAACCCAGGCAAAGTTTGTTGATGCAGCTTTCATTGTCGATTTCTATGTCAGTAGCATTATTGGCTGGCGAGTGTGATTGGGTTATTAATACCGATTGAGTACCGTATGCGCTCAAACAGACGATTATGGGACATGGCAAGATATCAAAGTAGAGTGTCAATAAGATAGATTAAACAATGCATTACAATGATATTCCAAGTGTTCTTTAATAAATGTGCTGATGAAATAGTAACTATGATCGTAGTCTTGACGGTAACGCAACGTTAGGTTTTGACCTGCTTTGGCACAGGCATTTTCCAATAAGTGTGGATGCAGTTGATCAGTTAGAAATTGATCGTTCAACCCTTGATCGATGAACAATTCCGGAACACGATGACCCGCAGCAATCAGCGCAGTCGCATCGTATTTCTGCCAGTTTTCCTGATTTTTACCTAAGTAATTAAGAAACGCTTTTTGACCCCACGGGCATTGCATAGGCGCGCAAATTGGTGCAAATGCGGAAACCGAACGAAAAATATCAGGATGACGCAGGGCAAGTGTTATCGCGCCATGTCCCCCCATTGAGTGACCGAAAATGCCGATGCGGCGTGGATCAGCGGGGAATTGATTAACAATGATGTTGCGCAGTTCTTGAGTGATATAACTTTCCATGCGGTAGTATTTTGACCACGGCTCGGCGGTGGCGTCGAGGTAAAATCCGGCTCCCGCACCGAAATCCCAGGCATCGATTTCACCGGCAATACCGGTTTGACGCGGGCTGGTGTCCATCGTGACTAGCATCAAGCCGAGTTCGGCGGCGTAGCGCTGCGCCCCGGCTTTGATCATGAACGTTTCTTCGGTACAAGTCAGACCGGCGAGGAAAAACAATACCGGCACGCGTTGTTGTATAGCTTGCGGCGGTTGATACACGGAGAAACGCATCGGTAGGCCAATGACTGTGGACGGATGCTGGTAATAGCCTTGGATGCCGCCGAAGCAGTGGTGTAGATTGCGGGTTTCAAAGGTTGCGCTCATTGTTTTAATACACGACGACCGAACGAATCGATTCGCCGCTTTTCATCAGATCGAATCCTTGGTTAATATTGTCCAGGGTCAGGGTGTGTGTGATCAGCGAGTCGATATCGATTTTACCTTCCATGTACCAATCGACGATTTTCGGCACGTCGGTGCGTCCGCGCGCGCCGCCGAACGCGGAGCCTTCCCATTTTCTCCCGGTGACAAGTTGGAAAGGGCGGGTGCTGATTTCGGCGCCGGCTTCGGCCACGCCAATGATGATGCTACGCCCCCAGCCTTTATACGTGCATTCCAGTGCTTGGCGCATGACTTTGGTATTGCCGATGCATTCAAAACTATAATCGGCGCCGCCATCGGTCAGTTGTACGACTGCGTCAACGATGTTCGGCACGTCGTTCGGGTTAATGAAATGCGTCATACCAAATTTGCGTGCCATCGCTTCGCGTTTTGGATTTAAATCGATACCGATGATTTTGTCGGCACCGACCATGCGGGCGCCTTGGATCACGTTCAAGCCAATGCCACCCAGACCGAATACCGCAACATTCGCGCCAGCCTCCACTTTGGCGGTATAAATTACCGCACCGATACCGGTGGTGACACCGCAACCGATGTAACACACTTTATCGAACGGTGCATCTGTACGAATTTTAGCCAACGCGATTTCGGGGACCACAGTGTAATTGGAGAAGGTCGACGTGCCCATGTAATGAAATAAGGGTTTGCCATTCATCGAAAAACGCGATGAGCTGTCGGGCATCAGACCTTTGCCTTGGGTGCTGCGAATGGCTTGGCACAAATTGGTTTTTTTCGACAAGCAAAATTTACATTCACGGCATTCCGGCGTGTACAGCGGAATGACGTGATCGCCTTTGCGCAACGATTTCACATTAGGGCCGACATCGACGACAACGCCGGCGCCTTCATGACCTAATATAGTGGGGAACAAACCTTCCGGATCGGCGCCCGATAACGTGTAGTAATCGGTATGGCAAATACCGGTGGCTTTGATTTCAATCAACACTTCACCAGCTTTCGGGCCTTCCAGATCGATTTCTTCAATCGTGAGCGGTTGATTCGCTTGCCAGGCCACTGCGGCTTTGGTTTTCATAATTATCCTTTATGTTGATTGCAGAGATGAGCTAACAGGCCGCGACTTGCTTCTTCAACCATATCCAGAACCAATTCAAAACCCTGATGGCCACCGTAATAAGGATCGGGAACTTCGGTCTCGGTGCCAGCATTTTTTCCATAGCACATGAATAATTGAATTTTTTCGATGTACTGCTTGGGACTGCGTTGACGAAGCAAAGCGAGGTTTTCTTTATCCATCGCAAGAATATAGTCAAATGCCTCAAAATCATTCATGTTCACCGCGCGAGCGCGTAAATCATCCATTTTATAACCGCGTTGTAGGGCAGCTTGTTGCGAACGATGATCGGGCGGATGGCCGATGTGATAGGCATGAGTCCCGGCAGAATCGACTTCAATCATGTGTTGCACGTTCGCATCTTGGACAAAATGGCGAAAAACCGCATCAGCAGTCGGAGAACGGCAAATATTGCCCATACAAACGAATAATACTTTGGTTTTTTTCTGTGGAATCATAGTTGCGATTAGATTGGGAAAACAAATTTAAGATTCTACAAGTAGTTCCGAAGGAGAAGCAACAAACAGTTTGAATAGCGTTCATGTTGCAACATTTTTTCCAGACAATTAGTCGACTACCCAAGAATAATTACGGGAAATAAATAGTTTTTCATTGTTTGTTCCTAGCTTGCCCTTACTGCTGGGGACTTTAGAATCTGGTTCATTCTACAAAAGCCGAAATTGATATCCGACAGACAAAAATAAATGGATGTTTTTTGTCACGGATAACAAGTTACGTAGCCGATGACCGATCTTCATAATATTGAGCTATCGCCATTGGATTCTATCTGTAGAGCTAATTTAGATAACGTGAGAAAGGAGGGGTACTTATGTCTCAGCAAACTGCCAACGCAGTGGCGATCAAAACAGACAATGAGTCTGAGGAAGAGTCAACAGCGAAAGAATATCTAACGTTCCGATTGGGCGCTGAAGAGTATGGTATCGATATTCTCAAGGTACAAGAAATTCGTGGCTATGACGCCATTACACAGATTTCAAATGCACCGGAATTCATTAAAGGGGTCGTCAATTTACGCGGAACTATCGTGCCAATAGTCGATATGCGCATCAAGTTTCACCTGGGCAATGCAACTTATGACCAATTTACTGTGGTGATCATTCTGAATGTTGGCGTTCGAATCGTTGGCATCGTGGTGGATGGTGTTTCGGACGTATTGAGTTTAACCAGCGATCAAATGCGACCAACACCGGGATTAGGCTCAGTGATTGATACGGAGTTTATCACTGGTTTGGGAACCGTCGCTGACCGCATGTTGATTTTGGTTGATATAGAAAAATTGCTCAATAGCGCCAGCATGGGGCTGTTGGAAGAATGCTGATATAACAATCGATTGGTTTTATTAAAAGAAGTGAATCTAAGGTAACTCAAAGGAGAGTGTGATGTTTACGAAAACAACGATTAAGTTTCGTTTGATGTTAGTGATTGGAGTGTTGTCAGCACTGATGGTGATGATAGGTGGCGTTGGGATTTATGGTTTTAATCAGTCCAATTTAGGTCTTAAGACGGTGTATGAAGATCGTGCTGTTCCAATGGGGGAGTTGGGCGTAGTGATCGATCGCATGCAACGTACGCGTCTTAATGCCATTATTGCAGCGTATTCAAAAAATCCAGAGATCGTCAAAGAACGTAGCAGGATGACACAGCAAAGAGAACAAGAAATCGACGAGACTTGGAAGAAATATACGGCTACTACCATGACGCCGGAAGAAAAATCACTGGCTGACACCGTCATGCAGCAATGGAAGGTTTATCAGGAAGGAAGGAACAAGACAATAACGTTAGCCGATGCAGGTGATTTTGAAGGCATGCAGAAGAACATCGCAGCACAAGAATATGAAACTTCGCAAGCCAATTTTAATACTATTTTGGTGGTGTTAATTGGCGTAATGATTTGCGGCATTGTGATTGGCGGTATTTTTGGAATGGTATTATTAAAATCGATTGTTGAACCGTTGGATGAAGCGATTGAGATTGCACATAAAGTTGCTTCCGGTGATTTGACTTCTAAAATTGTGGTTCCCGATACCAAGGCATCTACAGGTAAATTATTAAGTGCGCTTAAAGAAATGAACGACAATCTGATCGACTTGGTCGGAAAGGTGCGCATGAGCACGGATCAGATTGCTACTGCATCCAGTCAAATTGCGACTGGTAATATGGATTTGAGTCACCGCACGGAAGAGCAAGCGTCTAACTTGGAAGAAACTGCGTCGTCGATGGAAGAATTGACTTCTACTGTTAAACAAAACGCGGATAATGCTAACCAAGCCAATCAACTCGCGGTGGGTGCTTCTGAAGTTGCTGTTAAAGGTGGCGTGGTTGTTAGTCAGGTGGTCGACACCATGAAATCGATCAGCGAAAGCTCACACAAAATTGTTGATATTATCAGCGTGATCGATGGCATTGCGTTCCAAACCAATATCTTGGCATTGAACGCGGCAGTCGAAGCAGCACGCGCTGGCGAGCAAGGCCGCGGATTTGCGGTAGTGGCAACTGAAGTTCGTACTTTGGCGCAACGTTCCGCTGCGGCTGCTAAAGAAATTAAAGAACTCATCAATGATTCCACCAACAAAGTCGATGAAGGGACGCGTTTAGTCGATGAAGCAGGAACCACCATGGAAGAAATCGTGACGGCGGTAAGACGCGTGACCGATATCATGAGCGAGATTTCCGCAGCTTCTAGTGAACAAAGCACCGGTATCGAACAAGTCAATCAAGCGGTCACGCAAATGGACGAAGTGACGCAACAAAACGCCGCGTTAGTCGAAGAAGCCGCAGCCGCTGCTGAATCCATGCAAGATCAAGCGAAAGCGCTAACGCAAGCGGTGGATACGTTCAGATTATCCGGTGGAAGTTCATCGCCTTCAATCGTCAAAAGAAGCAATCGACCAGCTTCTTCAGGCAATGTAACCAAAATGCAAAGTCGCGCGCCTGCTGAGAAGAAAGCATCAAGTGCTCAGTCTGCTCCTGCACCTCGTAAAGTAGCTGCTGGTGGTGGAGAAGATTGGGAAGAGTTTTAGACTGTTGCCAAAAATAGTCTTGCATTAATCGTAACAAAATACTCTCCACTCATAAAAAATCCCCAAATATATTTGGGGATTTTTTTTACCAAACCAGAGTGGAAACGCACTCCACATGCCGATCATTACTCTATGTATATTTTTATATATCAAGTAAATGCCCGCTGCTAATAGCGTTTTTATTGAAATCAATCATCGCGGCAGTTTGTTATATTGACCCCTAAGATTTTTATAATATCGATTTAGGTAATTCGTTTTGTAAATTACCTCATCAGTTTTAAATACTTGGAATAAATAGGAGATCGTGCGATGAATTGGAGTCTTAAGCAGATTTTTGCCGCAATGGGAAGCTTAGTGGCGGTGAAGCCAAATGGGAAAAACAATATTTTGAAATTCTCGATATTCGTAACGGTAAAATACCTCGTCCACAAGGCTATGAGCAAATTTACTGGGATTTCCGCGCTGCTGATGTTGACCCTTCAAAAGGCGCAGGTGAACCTGTCGCTTTGATCGATTTAATGAAAAAGTATGGTATTTCAGAAGCAGAGCTGGCAAAGCTTTCTGAAGCGCAAGCCAATTCAAATGAATTGGTACAGACTGAAACGATCGCCATGAATATGGTGAAAGGCTTATACGCCGATAGCAACGGTGGTTTTACCGTGAAAGGCGAGCCTGATTTGGCAAAAGCGCGAGAAATGATGCATAACCTGGCCTATCATCAGTATAAAGCCAAAATCATGAAGCCAGTCAACGAGTTTTTCGTGTTGCTCAATCAACGTACAGAAGGTGAATTTGCGAACGCTCAAGCACTGAGTACGTTATGGGAGTATGTGGCGATCGCTTTGGCAATCGTTATGTCAGTAATGGTTTTGATCGCCCTGTTTGTTGTTAAAAGACGCACGTCTGCTTTAATAAAAGAAGTCAGCGTTATTGCGGAAGAGATTTCTGAAGGTAATTTAAGTCAAAAAATTGATACGTCTGATCACAGTGAAGAAAGAAGATTACTGTCGATCATGAGCACGATGCAAGATAAATTGGCTGGTGTAGTAGGAACCATCCGTGTCAGCGCTGAAGGTGTTGCTACGGCGAGTTCTGAAATTGCGCAAGGCAATATCGATTTAAGTCATCGTACCGAAGAACAAGCCAGTTCTTTGGAGGAAACATCTGCTTCGATGGAAGAGTTAGGTTCGACCGTGCGTCAAAATGCTGATAACGCCAAACAAGCTAACGAATTGGCAATGAAAGCCAGCACGGTAGCGATCAAAGGTGGTGAAGTCGTGAGTGATGTGGTCAATACCATGAAGGGTATTAACGAAGCATCGCAAAAAATTGTGGATATTATTAGTGTAATCGATGGAATCGCGTTCCAAACCAACATCCTTGCGCTCAATGCGGCGGTTGAAGCAGCCCGTGCGGGTGAACAAGGTCGTGGTTTTGCGGTTGTGGCTGGTGAAGTACGCAATCTAGCGCAACGCAGTGCTGAAGCAGCGAAAGAGATTAAAAGCCTGATTACGAATAGCGTTGAACGCGTCGAGCAAGGTACTGCATTGGTTGATCAAGCGGGTATGACGATGAACGAAGTAGTAACTTCGATTCGTCATGTGACCGATATTATGAATGAAATCAACAATGCCAGTAGCGAGCAAAGTGACGGTATTACACAAGTTGGCGATGCAGTCACACAAATGGATGAAAATACGCAACAAAATGCTGCCTTGGTTGAACAAACCGCTGCTGCGGCAGAGAGCTTGAAAAACCAAGCGCAACAATTGGTTAAAGCGATCGCGATGTTCCAAATCAATCAGAACAAGAAAGCGGTCAATGCAACACCGAATCGAAAACCAACAGCTTCTGCATCAATGTCGAAGGACAAAGGCGAACGCCGTGGTCCGAATCGTGCGCAAAATGTGACACGACCCAATGATTTCGGTGCCCAAAAAGCTAAAACCGGTACCGACGAAGAGTGGGACACATTCTAAGTCAGTTTCTTCTGAGTACATCAACATACGGCTCCTTTGGGAGCCGTGTTGTTTTGGTAGTGAATTACAATGAGCTACTACACTTAATGAATGGTAGAACTTGCTTCGCGAAATATGGCATCAACGGTCAATGCATTAAGACGATATTCACGGTTGCAAATATCATCGAATACAATCACTTCACCACATTCTTTTAAAATAGAATTGACTTCTTTTCGTCCTAAAGATCGCAGCATGGCATAGACCTTTGCAGGATTTTCATGACATCCGTATTGCACATTTTGTGAATCAAAAACGCGAATGGTTTCTTGAGAAAACAGGCGCGGCAATATTTCATCGATAGATAAATTCCATAACGCTGGATCATCGATTGTGGCCGCTAAGGCTTCAGCCCGTGACCATCCATCTGGATCGATTTGATCGGTCAACGGCATTTTTTGTAGGAATAATCCCAAGATCATTTGTTGCGTGCTGACTAGAAAGAAGCGCGATGACAATTGCTGAGATTGTTCAAAATAATGCTCAAATATCTGTGAAATATTGTTGCCAGCGAGCGGTACAATGCTTTGATAGGATTCATGCTTGGCGGGCATATCATAAGTCATGACGAGTTGACCGTCACCCAACAAATCAGAGAGTGATGGTGATTCTGATGTAACGTCTGTTTCACATTTGGCCATGCCGCGAATTTTTAATTGATCGCTGCAATCAATGACCAGCAAAGAAACTGGGCCGTTTCCATTCAATTGAATGGTCAGGCGCCCCTGATGTTTGAGTTGATCATTCATCAATAGCGTTGTAGCACTCATCTCGCCCAGTAGTTGTGTCACGACCGATGGATAATTCCGGTTCGATATCATTTGTTCCCAGACTGAATCCAGATGCACGACGGCACCACGGATATCTAAATTTTCCAGTAGAAAGCGCTGTAGATAATTAGCCATGAGGGATTCCTAAGATTGATAATAACAGTGTGTTTTCGACTATCTTATCTAATATTAATCAATAAGACCACCCAGTATTTTTGGTACTGATGCTGTGTCGATGAGGCTTTTTTGTTACTATGCTTAGCGAGTCTATCAATGGATTTGCTGAGGGTAAGTCATGCAACAGCTACTGATTGCTTTAGGAATTTTATTGCTTGTTTTAGGGCTAATTTGGCCTTGGATATCGCAATTTCCATTGGGACGATTACCGGGTGATATTCATGTTGAACGTGAAAATTTCAGTTTTCATTTTCCATGGGTGACTGGAATTTTGATTTCAATCATCCTTTCGCTTGTTTTGTGGTGGTTTCGTAAATAAAGCATGTGTATGGGTGGGAATTGTCCTATTAAGGCATCCGAGAATTTGTAAATATCAAAACGGTATGGATAAAATGAATTTATACTATTTAGGCACGGGTCGTTTCGACATAAGGGTCCAAAATCATTGAATGATTATTGGCATCTAGGATGTACAAAAGAATGCGGCACGACACCCAAGTGCTTAGAAAAGCCTAGTAGGCGATAATAATGTTGAGCTTGGCTCTAGCAGTGTTATAGAGAGTTTTGTTTTTTATCAAAATTTACAGGGAGAAAGATATGAGTATGGAAAGTGAGATGAGAGCGAAATTTGGGGGACTCTGGAATTCGTTCCTTTTGCTTTTTGTGGTAATTGTTTGCATGCGTTTTTCTGGGCTGGAACAAGCCGGAGAAAGTTTGTCAGAAAAAATATTGTGTGGCATCCATTTGTTTTTAGGATGTATTGCAGCAGGGATATTGTTGGGCATTTTGAGAATTTTTTTGGGTTTCTCAAATGACACTTATACGCGCGCGCCTGCATCGGCTAATTTCACCCAGGGTCTGAAGTATGGGATTGTAGGGGGAGGGGTGTTAATTTTCCTGATCGGTTTATTACACTTCGATAATTTTTTGGGCGTGTTTCAGCCCGTTGCTCACGGACTTGCCGCTAAATTGACGGGTATTTTCTCGTAAATGAAATTGGGTGATCGGGATTGGTTTTCAACTGTAATCAATCCCGATCAAGTCAAAATTTATAGCCGCGATGCAGCGCCACGATACCTGTCGTTAAATTAAAATATTCGACGCGGTCAAATCCAACTTCTTCCATCAATGTTTTTAATTCTTCCTGAGAAGGATGCATGCGGATTGATTCGGCTAAATAGCGATAACTTTCAGCATCATTGGCAACCAGTTTTCCCATGGTCGGAAGTAATTTGAAAGAATAAGTGTCGTATACGGGCTGTAAAGGTTTCCAAACTTTGGAAAACTCTAAGACGATAACCGTACCTCCGGGATTGATGACGCGCAGCATTTCTTTTAATGCAATATCTTTATGTGTCATGTTGCGCAAGCCAAAAGCGACACATACGCAATCAAAATAATTATCGGGAAAGGGTAATTTTTCCGCATCACATTGCGCGACCGGCGTTGGATTGCCTTCATCAATCAATCGATCACGGCCAATCGACAACATCGAATTGTTGATATCGGTGAGCCAAACTTCTCCTGAATTTCCTACTTTTTGCAAAAATAGGGCACTGAGATCGCCCGTGCCGCCCGCAATATCGAGTACCTTGTCACCTTGTTTGACGCCGCTGGTTTCCACTGCAAATCGTTTCCACAAACGGTGCAGTCCGACTGACATCAAATCATTCATGATATTGTAGCGGTCTGCTACGGAATGAAAGACTTTCGCGACCTTGCCAGCTTTTTCATCTTCTGAAACCGTATTAAAGCCAAAATGCGTAGTTTTAGTCATAGTCGTTTATTGGCAGGAAGTGCAAGAGGTTGATGGCGATTTAGGAGCTATTGCCTGTGCTGGTTCGCGATTTTCGCCGGCTTGTTGCATACGTTCCAAGTAGCGTTGCCACATGGACTCATAATTTACGCCAAAGCGATACAGCAAATCCCAGGAATATAAACCAGTATTATGCCCATCGCTGAAGTATAGCTGTATGGCGTAATTGCCGACAGGTGCTATTTTTTGAATATTAACCATGCTTTTGCCGGTTTGTAGTACTTCTTGTCCCGGGCCATGTCCAGAAACTTCCGCAGAAGGTGAGTGAACACGCAAAAATTCACAAGGAAGGTTAAAAGTTTTGCCATCCGAAAATGAAATGTCTAAGACTCTCGATTTTTGGTGTAACTTGATTTCAGTTGGACGAGGTGTTTGGTTAGTAAGGCCGGACATAAGATAAAATAAAGTGCTGAATATTTGGAATTATTGATCAATTTTTAATCGATCGCTGTTAGTGATTGTAACAAACTCTGTCTTAATTGGATCGAACAACATCTATTGATTGCGTTTCGATTTTTCTAAAAGTAACAGAATACCCATAAACTTTCTTTAAAAAGGTAATTTAAATCCGGGTGGTAGTCCCAGTCCGCTGGTCAGTTCCGACATTTTGGTTTGGGTGGTTGATTCCACTCGCCGTACCGCGTCATTAAAAGCCGCTGCCACAAGATCTTCAAGCATTTCCTTGTCTTCGCCCATCAGGCTGCTATCAATGTTGATCTTTTTTACATCGTAACGGCAGGTCATGATGACTTTGACCATGCCGGCACCGGATTGACCTTCTATTTCGATGGTGGCAAGTTTTTCCTGCATTTGTTTCATATTTTCCTGCACCATTTGTGCTTGTTTCATCATATTGCCAATATTGCCACGCATTATGTATCTCCTTTATTTTCAATTGGTTTAATCGAAGAAATGATTAATGTTGCATCAAAGTTTTCAATCAATTGCTGAACCACTGGATCTTTCTCAATATTTGCAATTGCTTGAGCTTGTTTCTCTTGTGCCTCAAGATGCTGTACTGCTAACGGTGTTATTCCCGTGAGCGTACCAATACAAAAATTAACCGCGATGGGTTTATTAAAAAATTGATTGAGCGTTGATTGAATTTTATCCTGATATTTCCTTTCGAGTAGGTGCTTGTGCATTTCAGGCACGTAAATTTCTATCTTTTCTGGCAAGAAAAACTTTGCTTCGCTATGTTGAGCAAGCATTTTAGACATCCCAGATAAGTTTAATTGCGACACTAAACTTGCCCAGTCCCAATCAACGAATGCAGTGGTATGACTGACAGAATCTCCCTGTTTCAGCCTTTTTTCTATGCCTTGCGGTGTTTTTTGATGAGTCGGTGCTTGCGGTTTGTGAGTACTATCGCTCGGTGTTTTTGATGCTGGTCGGCTTTCTGGCAAGAGATCATCAGAGGTAAAAGCGAGCATGCGCATCAACGTCATCGTGAAACCCGCGTATTCATCCGGCGCGAGGCTTAAATCGCTGCGTCCGTGCAATGCGATTTGATAGAACAATTGAATGTCCTCGGCTGAGAAGCTTTTTGCCAAAGAGGCTATGATTGCATATTCTGGAATATCGGGGTTAATGCTGTCAGGAATTGTTTGCATCATTGCAATACGATGTAGCAGCGACGCCAAATCTTGTAACACAAAATCAAACGAAAGGCATTGTGCTTCAATTTCATCGGCGATTGCCAGAATTTTCACCCCATCGTTTTGCGCCAAAGCATTTAATAAATCGATCAGGTACTCTTGGTGAGTAATGCCCAGCATACTTCTCACGCTATCTTCTGTGATATTATTTTCGCTATAGGCTATCGCCTGGTCTAATAAACTGAGGCCATCACGCATACTGCCTTGCGCAGCGCGGGCGATCAGTTGCAAAGCCGGATAGGCGTATGGGATATTTTCTTGCGAAAGAATGTATTTCAGATGTTCGGCAATTTGCTGCTGCGGAATTTGCTTTAAATTAAATTGTAAGCAACGTGATAAAACGGTAATGGGTATTTTCTGCGGATCCGTCGTGGCAAGGACGAACTTAACATGCGCCGGCGGTTCTTCCAAAGTCTTTAACATGGCATTGAAAGCGGATTTGGACAGCATATGCACTTCATCGATCAGATAGATTTTGAAACGACCGCTGGTAGGGGCATATACTGCGCTTTCGAGCAGCTCCCGCATGTTGTCCACTTGCGTATTTGATGCGGCGTCTAGTTCTACCAAATCAATAAAATTACCGCTATCAATTTGCCTGCAAATCGAGCAAACGCCACAAGGTGTTGCCGTTATTCCCGTTTCACAATTAAGCGATTTGGCAAGAATCCGCGCGATCGTTGTTTTACCTACGCCACGAGTACCTGTGAGTAAATAGGCATGATGCAATCGATTTTGTTGCAAAGCATTGGATAAAGCTTTTACTATGTGCTCTTGACCCGTGAGCTGAGAGAAATCTTTGGGGCGCCACTTCCGCGCCAGTGCTTGAATATGAGACACGTTCAAATGAGTGCAATTAAACGGTATAGGTATATCGAATCAATATCTATCAATGAAGTGTAAGCCTAATAGCCTATCGCATTAACAATTGGGTGGCGAGCCAGACCCCCGGCACTCGCAATAAATAGCTGTGGCTGCTTCCTTCCGGACCTGACCAGGTTCACTACCTTGCAATGCGGGGAGGCCCGCCATTGAAATATAAATATAATCAGACTATAAAAGAGATGGAAGTATAACAGGTACAAGATCATTACGACAATTGAATATCAGCATTGTAATTTTAAAAAGAAATTAAGAGGTGTATTGATGATACGGATAAATCACTGATGAGTGGAACGACCAATCGATTATTGATTAGAGCCAGTGATGCGACATCATGGGTTATGTGCATCCGACGTGCCTGGTTTGATAAGCATCAACCTATCACTGAAGCAAAACCCGATGCATTTATGCAATTTCTTTTTGAAGCGGGATTGGCGCATGAAGCATCGATCCTCAAAAGATTGTCGGAACAGTATCTGGTTTGCCGAGCAAATTCGGCAGAACATACCTTAGAACTGATGGAACAAGGCGCACAGATTATTTACCAAGGCCGACTTGTGGATTCAGAGATGCATCTCATAGGCTATCCTGATTTTTTGATTCGGGATGACAATGGGCAGTATCAAGCGGCGGATGTAAAACTTTCACTCAGCGAAAATAAGAAAACAACTCAAATACAACTGGGAGTTTATCGACGTTTGCTAAAAAACGATTTACCCGCAATTGTTTATCTAGGTGATAACCGTATTGCGCAGTTAACGGGTGACGATGTAGACGTTTCAGTCGATCAATTTTTGGTAAGCATGAAGCAACTTATCACAGACGCCCAACCACCAACAGTTCGGTATAGCTATAGCCGCTGCGAAACATGCCCCTATATCAATCGCTGTCTACCAGAATTTGTACGCAAAGAAGAAACATCGTTGCTGTATGGTGTCGATGGAAACATGGCGGATCAACTGGCGCAAATTGATATTTCCACGATATCCCAGTTAGCAAAAAGTGATGCAGCTTTCATTCCCGATTTGCCTCATTTAAGAAATGAACGTAAGAAAACAAAAGCCATTGTGCAAGCACAATCGTATTTGACGGGAAAAGTCTTTCAGCTTGGACCAATCGACTTGCCTGAAGGCATATGGATTCATTTTGATATCGAAGACGATCCGATGACAAATAGCCGCGTTCGTCATGTCTATCTATGGGGTTTTCTTGTGCCTTCTTATACTAAAACTTCATTTGAATATGTGTGGAGCGACAATGAAAGCAGTGATTACCAAGGTTGGATCAGTTTCTTGCAGAAAATCGAAGATTACCGCCAACGCTACACTTCGATCGTGATCGCTCATTATTCCAATCATGAAAAAGCGACCATCAAAAAATATGCGCAGCGCTATGCGATGGAAAACGATAAAACCGTAGCGTGGTTATTGGGCGATGAAAGCCCCTTATATGATTTGCAAAAACCGATTCTCAATAGCCTGATTTTGCCTATACCAAGATATGGTCTAAAAGATATTTGCAAGAATCCTAATTTGGTCAATTTTCAGTGGGAAAATGATGAATCGGGATCGCAATGGTCCGTCGTGCAATTTAAGAAATTTCAATCCGAAGGTGATTTAACGATTAAAAACGCTATCAAAGAAACGATTTTGAGTTACAACCGAGACGACGTTACGGCAACCAGGAAACTTGAAATGTGGCTGAGAGAATTAAGCCAGCGAAATAATTTTATTGATTAGCGAAAATAAAAAAAACGGCCTCAGATAACTGAAAGAGGCCGTTTGATAAATTAATCAATCAATTAATCCTTACCGGCAGGAGCACCCAATCTTTCTCCTTTTTCGTCTGTGTACAGGCTTGGTGGTTTAGAACCAGGTTTAGGTTCGCCACAAGCGGTTAGAAAGAGCGCTGTTAAAATCATCGCAAATATTGAATACTTCATTCAAAATCTCCTTTTATAAAAAAAAGCCACTACGAATTTATTTATTTAATATTTTTTACTGCCTTTAAACTATAGGAAAACCCACTCGCCTTCATTAAATTTACTTAGGAAAGCCCTAAAAATTACTGCGTTTGGTTATGCTGCGTTGGAATCAAGCTAAAACTACCCATTTATTCGCTGTAAATTACGCTTTTTTATCTGATTTCCTAGCCTGTACGTTGCTTGCTACCCTCTTCAGCGTTTTCTTAGGCTTTTTTCTTACGGCATTCAAACCATTTCAAAATAATAGTTGAGAGCCTATAGTTCAGTTGAGAAATCTAAATTACCGATTTCCCTTTTAAGGATAGCACTAAAAAAACTTACATGGAATTAAAAAATTTCTGACATTCAAGAAATGTAGTGAGTGATGGAATTTGTTATTGCTGGAGCTATGGTGAGGGAAAGCAGAAGTTACTAGCGATAATAAGCTCGTTGTGAGCTTAGGATGCTTGTTTGATTGAATCACTAATGCGATTGGCCCATGCGGTAGCTTCTAATTCCATACCGGTAAATTGATCCCAAGTAAGGAAAATCATCTGAGATAATAGTGCAGAAGCGATTTCATGTTCACCTTTTTCATAGGTTTCAATCAATTGCAATTGTTGTCCTAAATATCCGCGGCGAAATACCAAAGCCTCGCGCATGTCTTGCTGAATATTCAGTGTTTCGACAAGTTGCTTCATTTCCATCCCCAGCAAGGTATCCAACAATGAAAGTACGCCTACCATGAAAGCTCGATCCTGATGATTTTTGTCATGGGGGCGATCGACTGTAGCGATAGATTCCAGTAATTTGCCGCGTATCGCGGCCGTTAACATCAACGCATCCGAACTGCTGCCATTTTTTTGCTTTGCGGCATAGAGCAAAATTTGTATCCAACGTTGCAACTGCTGGCGGCCTAAGATCATAATGGCACGTTTAATGGAATTGATTTTGGCAGATAAGCCGCTGGATGCAGAATTGACCATGCGCAGTAGGTTATAACTTAAACCTGGCTGATATTTCAGTTCATTTTCAATTTCTGAAATGTCGCCATCTTTAACCACTAAAAGCATCAATTTTAATAATGAAAGTTTTGAAGGATCGATGTTTTTACCGCTGATCACTTCGGGTTGGGTAAAGTAGAAGCCTTGTAACATTTGAAAATTGAGTGAAATACAACGGTTGGCCGTTTCTTGATCTTCTACTTTTTCGGCAAGTAAAAGAATAGGCCAACGGCTGAGATGCTCGATGATCTCTGATAAATGTGTAGCTGTTAATTCATTGACATTGATTTTAACGATATTAACCAGCGATAAAAGATGATCAAAGAGATTACTGGATTGACCAGCATACGAGAGGGCGAGTTGATAGCCTTTTTGTTTCAAGAATGCACACCTCAGTGCGATGGCTTGAGTAATTTCAACACTGCGTAGAATTTCTAGTACGACATGTTTTTTCGGTAACAATAAAATCGAATCATGCATCAACAACGGCGCATCGACTTTAATAAAACCGCGACGTTTACCAATAACATTTTCGATACCAAGTTGACCATAGGTTTCAATGATCACTTTCGCCGATGCTGCGGAATTGTCTGCTACTACTGCTTTGTTGTGATGATCGGATCGAAACAGCAATTCATAGGCGACGACATTTTGTTTCGTATCCAAAATGGGCAATCTACCAAGGTAAACATCGCTCATACTGCATCCTGATTTTTTAGCATGCGATATTATGTGTGATCGAAGTCAGAAGATAACTGAGGAAAAAAACAATAATCAACCAGCTATTACGCGAACCCAATTACAATTGTTTCAGTAAGAGTACTCGGTTATGCGAAAGCATCTGAATTAGATTTATCATGAATCTGGGGCATTATTTTCTTCCGATAATGTTTTGCCACGGAAAAATCTTGCTTCGTGAAAGTTGCATAACAACATGATCACAAAACCAAGCAATAAGGTAGCGACCCCAATCAGAAAAACGGCGCCAATTCCAGCGATCGAGCCGCTTTCGCCATACTCCGGATCAAACATTCGATAAGCTTGAATGATACTAATGGCAATCAAGATAATTCCGCCCAGCGCGGGAAAGATAACTTGTGAAAGAGCAGTATGCCAATGCTGAAAAGCGGTACGGTAAAAATAAAGCACACACGATAGCGCTGCAATGGAATAATACGCACAGACAGCAATGCTGACGCTATGAATGGCATCTTTAATGATAGCCTCACTGATGGCGCTTAAAATCAAATAACTGCATAAAGTCAAGCCACCAATCGTCCAGGTAGCAATTTTAGGTGTGCGCGTACGGCGATCTATTTTTGCAAATTGCGATGGAATGGCCTTATAGGTTCCCATTGTCAGTACAATCCTTGCAGCCGGCATGATGGTGGACATGGTCGCCGAGAAAGCGGAGATCGCAATAATCAGTGCAGCTAGCTTTGCGCCATGCGAACCGATGACATCGGTGACTAATACCGTAATGCTTAAGTCGATATTCTTGGTAAAAGTCAAACTTAATGGATCGTTCGGGTCGATACCTGCATAAGCTAGCGCTAGCGTAGCGAAAGTGACATACGTGAAAACGGTAATAAGAATAGCAATGATACCGCAACGACCCACTTGTTCGGAATTTCCTTCGGTTTCTTCCGACATTGCCAATGCTGCATCAAATCCCCAGAAAATAAATAGCGCAATCAGAAATCCATTCAGAAAAGCATTAAAGGATGGGAGTGCGAAAGGATCTAGCCACATCCACGACAATGATTGTGCTGTTGCTACCATGTCATTGTTTAGAATGTTGAAAAAAAGCACTAGCCCGAGAATAGCAAGCCCCCCATATTGCAGAATCGTTAAACCGATCATTATTCTGGATGATTCTTTCGCGCCGAGAACGGTTAAATAGGTAGTAGTCCCAATGAATACGACCGCAACTATGGTTGTGAGCCAGTAGGGCATGTGTTCGATATCGAATAATACCCCTGTTACATTCACGATGACTTGCGTAGCGGTCACTCCGGCCAGAATACTGGCCAGAAACATTGCCCAACCACCAAACCAACCAAATCTCGGACCCAAGGCCTTAGTACCCCAAGTAAATACCGTGCCGGAATCTGGCCAAGCAGTGGTCAGATGTTTATAAGACAACGCAACAAAAAACATCGGAATCACGGATAGCAGAAATACAATCGGTAATTGATAACCGCTTTCTGCCGCACCATACCCTAAAGCACCGGATAAAGAATAAGCTGGTGCAGTAGCAGCCAAGCCAATCATTATCGCGGCGGTTGTCGATATGGCGCCTTTTTTAAGTCCTTTCGGTGGTGATGTATGCATGCCTGGATTTCGTCGCTATAAGTTTGTCAGAGGTTTTTTCGGGGCAAAAGTTAGCAAAGATTGATGATGAAGTCAAAATACGAGAGATTGCTGCATAACTGTGTTTGTGAAATCTTTTGCGCATATCTGGTATTGATAAATCAAATGCTGATAGATTTTGTGTGACAGAGACAATTGTTGAGTGTTTTGTAGAGAGCGGTTAAGTAATTTCTTTATAATTCAGAAAGGTATCGCTGCCAATCAAAACAAGGGCCTGGATCTGTCTTTCGTTCTGGTGCGATATGGCAATGTCCCGCAATATGTTGAATAGGGTAGCGTTGTCTTAAGCTTTGAGTCAAAGCGATTAATTGCGCGTATTGTTGGGGTGTAAAATCGACCGTATCACTGCCTTCTAATTCGATGCCGATGGAAAAATCATTGCAACGCTCTTTCCCTTTCCAACAGGATTGACCTGCATGCCAAGCCCGTTTGTTACACGACACAAATTGAATGATGGTTCCGTCGCGACGTATAAAAAAATGTGCAGATACCTTTAACCCAATAAGTGTCTGATAGTAAGGATGTTCATCAGGATCTATTCGGTTAGTAAATAATTCAATGACACCATTGCCGGTGAAGTCATCCGGCGGCAAGCTGATGTTATGGATAACCAGCAGGTGGATACTTTCATTTTTCGGCCGCTCGTCATGATTAGGGGAAGGAATAAAGCGTGCATCTTCTAACCACCCGTCCTCATCGATAAACATAACTCGTCAGAAATTTCAAAATAATAGATAGCGCGTTTAATAGGAAACGATACACCATTTTGATCAACTCACGCTTCAGTTGTCATTTTTAAGAGAGTATCGGGTAATCCGTATAGCCTTTTGCTCCTTGCGTGTAAAAAGTGGCAGGATCCGGCTGATTTAAAGGAGCGCCGGCCTTGATTCGTTGTGGTAAATCAGGATTGGCCAGAAATTGGGTCCCAAAAGCGACGGCATCAATTTTTCCTGCCGCGATTTGTTGGTTGGCTTCTTCACCGCTATAACCCATATTGGCTATCAGTATGCCTTTGTAATTTTGACGAATGGGAGTAAGGATATCGCCAGTCTGTTGTTGAAAAAAATCACCGCGCATGACATGCAAGAATGCCAGATTAAATTGGTTTAATTGCTCCGCTAACCAAGTCGAAAGTCCAATCGGGTCACTATCCATCATGCTATTGAAGCTGTTAAGCGGGGATATACGCAAGCCAACTCGTTGGTTTGTCCATACTGAACTGGCTGCTTCAATGACTTCAAAGAGTAAGCGTGCACGATTTTCACGAGAACCGCCGTACCGACCAGAACGTTGATTGGCACCGTCACGTAGGAATTCATCTAACAAATAGCCATTGGCGCCGTGAATTTCGATGCCATCAAACCCTGCGGCTTTAGCATTTTCTGCCGCTTTTTTGAATCCGGCAACGATAGCAGGTAATTCATCATCGCGTAGCTCACGTGGAATAACGTAGGATTTCTTTCCTTCTGGAGTATGCACTTCGTCATTGGTAATGGCGATCGGACTCGGTGCGACAGGCTGCACGCCACCATTTAAAAGCGGATGACACGCTCTCCCGCCGTGCCAAAGCTGTAAAAAAATTCGCCCTTCTGAAGCGTGTACCGAATCAGTTACCTTTTTCCATCCGGCAATTTGTTCTTGCGAATAGATACCAGGTTCTTTCCAAAATGCGGAATTGCCTTCCATGACCATCGTCGCTTCAGCGATGATGAGTCCTGCGCTGGCTCTTTGCGCGTAATATCGAGCCATTAAATCGTTTGGGATATGCGAATCACCAGCCCGACAGCGGGTAAGTGGTGCCATGAAAATGCGATTGGGAACGATCAGTGATCCAAGTTTCAGAGCTTTAAATAAAGAGGTCATTGTGTGTATATTTAGTCAAGGATTTGAGTTAAGGAAGCAGCAAGCCGACTGCTATTGTAATGCTTTCTAGGTAGGGTTTTGCATCATTAATTCACGAATATCCCTTTCCCAAGCTTTAAATTTTTTTATAACATGCTGGCGCTGTATTGGTGTGGCGATACTATGCATGCGTGCGATAAAGTCACAAGTGTATTCAGATAATTCCAATTGGTAAGCGCGGTAATCTGGATTGTCAGAGCGTTGTATGTTTTCAATAAGTTTTTGCAGTGCTGCGATGGCTTGCTCAACGGTAGCTGATTCACTGGTCAACTTTGTTAGCGTTTGCAATACGGCTTGCTGCTGGCGTATGCGTTCTGTCATCCAAACTTCCGGCTTAAAAGGAGAATTTTCAACGCTGGTAACGATGAACGCATGTTGTTTGGGATCGATATCGCCATACAAATTTTCGATACGTTTAACTGTCCGTTTCACTGAAGCTTGTTTGCGTTCTTTTAGATCGGTTTGCAAAAAATCACTACGCAATTCGTCATTACTTTCTTTATAGCGTTGTTCGAGATGTCGTAATTGAAGATCGTTCAGTTTCAAAACGATGGGAACGCTCAGCTGCACGGCTCGAGCGAAAGCTGGAGCTAACATTTTCTTTAAGTATTCTGATTCACCGCAAACTTGCGTTGAGGTTAGTGAGTCGTCGAGTTTGCCATGAACTGAAGCCAACCACTTCGCATATTCCGGTAATTGCTGAGTGCGATGCCAGCTAAACCATTCTCGAATCGCTTCTTTGGCGTGCGGCGTTTGTTCTTTATCAAAGCCTAGATAACTATCAATCCACCACCATGCCAAATGCGGACCGTTATCATATCCCAACCGCATCATGCTGCAGCCGTTCAGCAATAAAAACAGGGTAATGAATACGATGATTCGGTGAAGACTTATCATAACGATCAGTTGAAATAGAGTGGCGAAGGGATCGCTTAACTTTATACCATGCAAATCCAATCTAAGCATCGGAAATTGTACAAAATATCTCAAATTGCCCAACGCTTAAATGTTGGGCAATTAAAACCATACCTTCACTTATTGAATAACCGTATTTTTTGAATAACGATGATCAATGCTGCAAATTCCTCCTCCGTAAACCGATAGCAACAACAGTCCTCCGGCAATTGCAATATTCTTCATGAACATAATCGTTTGGATTTGATCGGAAAAATTGTTATGAAAAAGCACGGCAGCGAATACTGAGAAGAAAGCTAATGCTATTGCCGCCCAGCGAGTTTTCCAGCCGACGATTATTGCCAGTCCCGCGCCGACTTCGAGCAAAATCACTAGTGGCAACAGCATGCCAGGCAAGCCTATCGATTCCATATATCCCTGAGTACCTTCGTAGCTGCCTATTTTCTGCAAACCTGCAATGAGAAAAATATGACCAAGCATCATTCTTCCGAGAACTTCAGTAAGTTTTTTCATGCTCATCTCCTTTTAATCATGGATAAAGTTCTGTTGATCAATTGATCAATCAAAATTCTTGCTTTCGTTTAATCCACGCACGATTGCGTACAAAGTTGTTGTTTTGAAAATCGAGCACAGCTTGATCAATCTGCTCGCGTGTATTCATGACAAATGGGCCATAACGTACAATGGGTTCCTCAATGGGTTTGCCACTTGCAACAATCAAACGAGCGCCCTTGGGGCCGGCGACAAAATTCAATACATTGTCCTCAGCATCCAAAACAGCTAATGAATGCGTCGGTGTATTTTCGGAATTGGTGCAACCCACGCCTTCAAAAACATAGATAAAGCTACTATTACCTACCGGAAAAACGTGATGAAACTGCTTTTCAGGATTCACCTGCACATCAAAAAAAACTACTTCCGTCGTGCTATCTTCGATCGGTGCTTGTGCTTTGGCATAACGACCAATCAATACTTTCAATCGATAATCTGCTGTTTCGACGATCGGAAACGCATTGGCTGAGAACTCCTGATATTCCGGCCGTGTCATTTTTTCCGCTTGTGGCAGATTGATCCACAATTGGAAGCCACGCATCAGTCCATCTTCTTGTTCCGGCATTTCCGAATGCATAATTCCGCTGGCCGCTTTCATCCATTGTGCCGATCCAGCACTTAGTGTCCCGCTGTTTCCCATGCTGTCTTGATGTTTCATCAGACCATCGATCATATAAGTAAAAGTGCTAAAGCCTCGGTGTGGGTGCGAAGGAAATCCTGCGAGGTATTCATTTGGGTCACTGCTGCTGATGTGATCCAATAATAAAAATGGATCAAAATTTCGCAATGCGGGTCCACCAATAGTACGATGCACGATAACCCCCGCGCCTTCACGCACGGCTTCTGCGCGGATTAGCTGCACGGTATTGATTGCTGTATCCATATTGCCCCCCCTTGCTAAAAGCGATTGGTTAAAAGACTGTGTGGCGTTATTATGATGGTTCCTGTAATAAGAATAAATCATGCTGATGAGAAATTATTGTTCTTGAAATGACAACAAAAGACATCTAAGGTTTTTATGGATCGCTTTGAAAATATGAACGCATTCGTGCGAGTGGTGGAATTAGGCAGTATCAGTGCAGCTGCGGATCAACTCCAAGTAGCCAAATCGGTTATTAGCCGACGTTTGAAAGAACTGGAGCAGCATCTGGGCGTGCAGTTATTTCATCGCACCACGAGGCAGATGAATTTGACCGATACGGGAAGGGTTTTTTATGAACGTGTCTCGCGTATTTTAGAAGATATGCTCGAAGCCGAGCACATAACATCACAATCGCATGGTGCATTGAAAGGTAAACTTAAAATCGCCTTACCGTTGAGTTTTGGTTTGATGCACTTAGGACCTGCGATTACTGAGTTTTTAGAACAACATCCGGATATCACTTTTGACCTTGATTTTAGTGACCGACAGGTGGATCTGTTGCTAGAAGGTTATGATTTAGCTATTCGCATTGCCAGTTTGCCAGATTCCAGCTTGATTGCGCGTAGCTTGGCGACAATACGTTTGGTTGCGTGTGCCAGCCCCAGTTATCTGCAACGTCATGGCGAGCCGAAATCTCCTGCAGAATTATTGCAGCATCACTGCTTAGTGTATAGCTTGGTGAACAATTTTGATGACATCAATTTATATGACGCAGATAATCAACTGGTTAAAATCAAAATTACGCCGTACTTGAAAGCGAGTAATGGCGAATTTCTTTGCGAGGCAGCGATAAACGGATTGGGGATTGTCGTTTTGCCAGTTTTTATTATGTATCAAGCGATTGAAAATGGCTCGTTGGTACCTTTACTAACGAATTATCGTTTTACATCGTTACAAGCTTACGCGATTTATCCGCAAACCCGTCATTTGTCTCAACGGGTCAGGACATTTGTCGATTTTCTGGTCAAACGCTTTGACGGAATACCTTATTGGGATTTATGTTTGCAAAAATGAAGGAATCATTGAAAACCTACATTCAATCAGCTTGAAAAATTGATCATGCAACCTATTTGATCAAGAACAGACAAAACGATAAGCACGTAGTTTTATCGTTGCGTGTTAAAATTTCAATCATACGTTTTACTTTTACTCGATTAGATTTACGGTACAGTCCTATGATACAACTCACTATTAATGGTCAATCCCAGCAGTTTGAAACTGCGATGAATGTGACGCAACTCATCGATTATCTGGCTTTGCACGGCAAACGTTTTGCTATTGAACGCAATGGTGAGATCGTGCCACGTAGTCAATTCTCGCAACAGATGCTGGCGCACGGTGATCAACTGGAAGTCGTCGTCGCAGTCGGAGGCGGCTAAGCATTACGGTTAAACATTATCGATCGGTTTTTAATAACATTTTTTCTCAATCTTAATAAGATACTGAATACTATGGATCATTTAGTCATTGCCGGTAAGAAATACACGTCTCGCTTGTTGGTAGGTACCGGCAAATATAAGGATTTCGAGCAAACACGAGAAGCGGTTGAAACGAGTGGCGCTGAAATCATTACTGTGGCGATCCGCCGCACTAATATTGGGCAAACTGCGGGTGAGCCGAATTTGTTGGATGTTTTGCCACCGTCACAATATACTTTGTTGCCGAATACTGCGGGTTGTTATACGGTGGACGATGCCGTCCGCACGTTGCGGCTAGCACGCGAATTGCTGGATGGACATGAACTGGTCAAGCTGGAAGTATTGGGTGATCCAAAAACGTTGTTTCCGAATGTAGTTGAGACGCTAAAAGCTGCAGAAATTTTGATCAAGGAAGGTTTTCAAGTGATGGTATATACCTCGGATGATCCGATACTGGCTAAGCAATTGGAAGAATTAGGTTGTGTCGCCATTATGCCGCTGGCTTCGCTAATCGGTTCTGGCATGGGTATTCTTAATCCATGGAATTTACAGATCATCATCGATAACGCTAAAGTACCGGTAATCGTCGATGCTGGCGTCGGTACGGCGTCGGATGCGACCATTGCGATGGAGCTTGGTTGCGATGGCGTGCTCATGAATACCGCGATTGCAGCGGCGCAAAACCCCGTGTTAATGGCATCAGCGATGCGAAAAGCCGTCGAATCAGGGCGCGAAGCGTTTTTAGCTGGACGCATGGCGAAAAAACTTTATAGTGCCAGCCCCAGTTCGCCAGTCGAGGGCATAATCGCGCAAGCCAAGAGTGAGAAAAAGATCGATAAGAAAACCGCTTAAGCTGTGCTGATCCATTTTATTGATATTCTCTAACGCGGTTTCATATTTATTAAATCAGCGATGCATCGCGCAATCCGCAGCTTCGTTCTGCGTCAAGGTCGTTTATCCAATGCACAGCGTCGGGCGTGCGAAACGTTGTTGCCATGCTTCGGTATTCCTTTTCAAACAACGCCAATTGACTTGGATCACGTTTTTGATCGTGAAGCGCCCAAAATACTCGAAATTGGCTTTGGCATGGGTGATAGCACAGCAACCATTGCACAGACCAATCCGCAAAACGACTATCTAGGTATCGAAGTACATACGCCCGGTGTCGGTAGTCTGCTGAATAAAATCGACGAGTTGCAACTAACTAATGTTCGTATTATTCAGCACGATGCGGTTGAAGTCGTGCAAACCATGCTGTCGCCTGAATGCTTGCAGGGTATTCATATTTTCTTTCCCGATCCGTGGCCAAAGGCCAAGCACCACAAGCGCCGTCTGATTCAACCGGAGTTTGTTGCGCACTTATGCGATCGCCTGCAACCCGGTGGTTATCTGCATGTGGCGACCGATTGGCAAGACTATGCCACGCACATTTTACAAGTATTACAGCAAGAACCCACTTTGCAAAATACGGCTGAAGATTTTGCTTTACGCCCAGAATATCGACCCATGACTAAATTTGAGCAACGCGGTATCAAGCTTGGTCATGATGTGTGGGATTTGATTTTTTTGAAAAAATAAGGGTCATGAAAAAATGATGAAATATGTAGAGAAAATTTTTTTATTCGACTTACAATTTTATCGACAACGTTAATCAATCCATTTTTAAGCATGATGAAAATTACTATTGTTGCTGTGCTTACTGGTTTGCTGCTGCCGCACTTCGTTTACGCCAATGATTCGATTCGAAGTGGATTATGGGAAGTCACTACCCGATCGGATTTACTGGGTCTGGTGCAGCATGTGCCACCAGAAAATATGCAGCAGTTACAAAATCTTGCCAAGCAATATGGGTTGAATATACCCAAAATAGAAAATGGCGCAGCGATTTCGCATGTTTGTATCACGCCCGAAATGGCAAAGCAGGAAATTCCAACCTATTTTTACGAAAACCGCTCTGGATGTACGGTGCACAATGCAACCCGCATCGGCAATAGCTACAAAATGGACTTGCATTGCAAGAATGCGCAATTTCAAGGCAACGGAACGGCGCAAGGTACGTTTACAACATCGGAAAGCTTTGTCGGTAGCAGCGAATTCGATAGCACGGTAAATGGCGCGCCACTCTATGCTTCAGCAGAAATCAAAGCACGTTGGATTGGCGGGCAATGCAGTGCTGTCAATCTGACCCAATAATTTAGAATAGGCATTCATGACTAAAACAGGGCATGTTGATGGAAAAATGTATATAGCCAACGCATGACGAATGTCATGCAATAGTTTCAGTAGTCTCCGTTTTTCTATGGTAATGAGTTCTTTTGGGTCAACTCTTGGTAAATTTTTTCCATGACGTCGTTGTTATACGCTTGAACAATACGTTGAGCCTGAAAAAGCGCGCTTAATTCTGTCACGCTGATAGCTAAGATTATCAATGATCCGATCAAGTAAAAGCCCGCGATGATCACTATCACACCTAACAAAAAAATTACGATATTAATCGTTCCACGAACATTTCTTCCTAGATAAAAGTGATGTAATCCTGCAATAAAAAAGAAATTGAGTGCAGCATAAGTGTCAGGATCTTTTAAGCTTTTTTCTGTTTGACTAAAGAAAATCAGCCGTTGCTCATCAGACAAGGCACGAACTCGAATTCGTATCGCCTCTTCATCATCATCAAGTTGTTGTTTCGATTTCACAAATATTTCTCTATGACAAAAAAATCAAATTTTCAACTCGCTATCTTTAAAATTGATGGATAAGTGTATCTCCATTTAGCGAGCAAGCGTAACAATCACCGCTTCTCGTTCCCAAAAAAGCAAAAAACGCTTTTTCTCAACAAATTGAAAAACTAATGTCCAACCATTGGCAGCTTCTTTGTTGAGCGTAGTTTCCAATTGCTTGATAGGGATACCCGAAGAACCTAAAAACAGTGTGCCAATACCACCTTCGACAATATGTAACACTTTATATTCTGTGTATGCCATTTTAATCCCTTGAGGTTATTTGAAAAAAATGAAGTTATATTTCAGTTTTTGATTCTTTGCAATCTATCATTAGATTCATTAAAAATTGACGTTTTGAGCATTTGAAGACAACATGCGCTACATGATGAATGAGTATGACTAAAAGGAATATTATGCCCGGCAAGTTGATGTTTTCATCGCGAAACTTTCAAATAACGATGGCACTCGCGATTTTCTTATTGCTCGTTGTTTTTGGTGCGATATATCAAACCAGTTCCCAAGGTGATTTTTCTGATACTTACCCAAAAGGTTTTCGAGGAGGCGCCTGTACCATAGAAAGCGACGCCATGACGATTGGTTATTCTGGTTATTATCTTTCCAGTGATTATGAAATTCCAGAAAATGCGATTCGTACTCCTAATCTAGCGATTCAATGTGGCAAAATGCCTGGAACGGGAACATTGGATATCAGCATCGATTTGTTATACCCGGAATCAATCCGAGACGTGCCATTGGCGCTTCGCTTGGTGAAAATAGAAAACCAAGATGACCAGGAAGTGAACGATAAAAACAAAACAGCTATTCAAGAGTTGGAGTTATTGACAATCCCGGCGCAAACACATGCCTCGGGGGTCGTCACACATACACTAAAACTTACTGAGTTGGGATATTACACAATTTATTTGAGCGGACAGAATGAAAGTAATAAAGAATTTTCTACAAAGATTCCACTAAAAGTTGGTCAGGATTGGAAAGATCATTTCAAGAAAGCTGTTTCGGTATTCCTAAAGAAAGAATGAATGAGATTTTATTCAAATATTTTTATATTGCTCCGTTAGATAAATAGGTATCTAAGCATGAGGAGAGTATTATGGACGTTGGAAATATCGCCAGTTTGGCAACGACTATGAGTAGCGCCAAAACTGATCAGGAAATTAGCACTGCTGTATTAAAGAAGGCTATGGATATTAATGCCGCAGGCGCTCTTGCATTGATCGAAGCTTTGCCTGAAAACCCATCAGTGCAAAGTTTGCCGCCGCATCTGGGGCAAAATATTAATACCACTGCCTAAATAAAAATGGTTTGAGTCCGATAGCTTTGTTGGCATGGTTGTGACATATATGTCACATCTATTGCTTGTCTTGAGAGCATTTGTAGCAAAATTCGTTTATTTCGTAGCAAAAATCATATAAGATTCTAGCAGGTTGCTGATAATTAAAAAAATATCAGTAGCTAGTGAGATAGCGGATGGTTTATGTATCTTGTTTACAGAATAAATAACTGAGGAGATTGTAATGAAAGTTAATACCCAGCATTCAATTCGCATGTTAACACTGGCAGTTGTTTCAGGCGCTTTTATTGGACTTACAGGTTGTGCTACTACTGCACAGTTTGAAGAATTACAAGCAAAAATCAACTCAGTAGCATCAGATGCTTCTGCAGCGAAATCTGATGCAGCTGCAGCAAATTCTAAAGCAAGTGAAGCGTTACGTTTGGCAGATGAAGCTAACAAAAGATCGCTCGCAACTGAAGAAAGACTTGGTCGCGCATTTAACAAATCAATGTACAAATAAAACCAAGGTATAGACTAAAGTAGTTTCATTAATAAAAAAGCCCTATTTTTTAATAGGGCTTTTTTATTTTCTGAAATCTTCGCTACTCTATTAAGCGATCGCCGATCGCTCTTACATAGCTCCATTTGATATCAAAACAGGTATGCCACTTTTTTCAACAATCGCCTTTTTTAATGCTTCTTGATCAATATTTAGGTTTTCAACTCTTTTATTACGCGGTGATGAAAGAAAATTGTTAATAAAATTAGTGACTCGCAACTCATAGTTTTGATATTTTTCTTGATCCTCTTCCAATGGTGGATGAAGTTCAATAAAAAGCGAATCTAATACCCATCCTAATTTGATCGGTTCATTGATAACGCGTACTTGTGTCCCGGTCGAGATTTTATTAAATAATGACTCTATATCTTCTGGATACATTCGGATACAGCCTGCCGAAACCCGCATGCCTACTCCAAACGGTTTAATAGTTCCGTGAATGAGATAGCTACCCCCTGTAATTCCCAATCGCATAGCATGTTTGCCAAGAGGATTGGTGGGGCCAGGTGGTACGATGCTAGGGTAGGGTTGTTCGCCATTTGCAATTCGATCCATTTGAAGAGACTTTGGCGGTATCCAAGTCGGATCTTTCTTTTTTTCTACTATTTTAGATATCCCTAACGGTGTTACCCAGTCCATTCTTCCAATGCCTACAGGATGTGTTATCACAACCGGTTTATTGCCATTTTTTGTTTCGGGAAAATAATAAATGCGCATTTCAGCCAAGTTAACCACTAATCCTTTGCGATCAACATCAGGAATAATGTAGCGACTTGGTAGGATGACTTCGTCATCGTCATTAGGTAACCAACGATCGACATTAGGGTTGGCGATGAGAATTTCGGCTTGGCCAATATCATATTGGCGGGCAATATCTAATAAGGTGTCCTTGCTACTTATTTTTATGGTTTTAGTTTGGCCGAAAACATCAACACCAGTCGGCGGCAGAATCCAGGTCTGTGCAAAAGTTGATGGAATAAAAAAACTTGTTAAAAGCAAAAAAATAAGAGTGAATAGTTTGTTCATGAATAGGTGCTATCTATATATTAATGAGTGCAATGGCGTGATAATAGCTGAAATATTAATCTAAGAATAAAAAGAAAAAATAGGTAATAGCATTCTAATCATCTCAATCAATTCAATATTTATAACTTTTATCAGGCCAATTGACTGAGAATCGTAAAAGATACATTTATTACCAATGAAATGGATCACTAAAAAACACTTTGCACTATGGATAGTGGATCGCTTAACTCTATTGTTTCTGAGATATTTTTTGATTCTTCGTTGCCAGTTTTATACGAGTATCGTGATAAAAACAACAATAATGTTGCTTGTGTACAACAAAAGTGCCGTTTTTTTACAAAAAAAAGCTAATTTTTCTTGCAGTAGATGATTGTGTTGTGCACAATCTAGTCAAACCTTCCGAAATGTGAATTAAGTGTGGGGGGTCCAGATAATGAATGTTGTACATGTCACTTTTGTGATAGGTGTGGTTTGTATAGCTCAATTGTTTTAACATCAAAGGAGAACTTCGAATGAAGAAGAAACTTATTTCGCTGGCAGTAGCTGGTGCGCTGGCAACCCCGATGGTTGCGTCAGCACAAGGAACAAACGTAACATTGTTCGGTAGCGTGCAAGCTGAATATGCAACGGTTAATAAAGATGGACAAAGCAGTCAAGCTCACATCGGTGATGACACCGGTCGTTCAAAATTTGGCGCGCAAATCACTGAAGAATTAGGTGGTGGTTTAAAAGCTAAAGCGCGCGTTGAATATGGTTTTGCTACTGGCGCTGATTCAATTGGTATTGCTCGGGAACGTTGGGCTGCATTGTCAAACGATCAATGGGGTGAAATCAAATTTGGTCGCGTACAATCTCCGTTTAAAGATTTTGCCGGTGGTATGACGATTGATCCATTTGCTTACACGACACTGCAATCTGCTGGTAGCGGCGGTATTATGACCGCATCAGCGAATGGTTATGGAGCGGGCGCAAACGGTTTCGTTAACAGCGCTGTTCGCTATGACTCGCCTCGCGTTGAAGGTTTCAGCATGGCTGCATTATTAATGCCAGGTGACTCAAATCGATTAGATCCAGTGAATAGCAATAATCGCAATGCTGGTGGTGAAGATGGTGAGTGGGATTTCCAAGTTGCCGGTAAATACGATGCAAAAATTCAAGACCATAACTTAGGTGTTTTTGGTGGATATTCACGTGACAACATTAGCACTCGCCAAAGAACGAATTTGGGTTTGAACAACAACGAACACGTTTGGCGCGGTGGTGCATTCTGGGGTTTCCAAAACTTTAGACTCGCAGGTCAGTATGAACGCGTGAGCAATGCGGTTGGAGCAGCTTCTTGCACCAATAATGCGCAACTAGGCAATCCAGATAATTCGAATGTATTTGATTCAAGAGGACAATGTAATTCTGCGATGCATTTGGGTGGCGACGGTCACTTGTGGATGGCAAGCGCGCAATATGATGTTGGAAATACCAGTATCGTTGCACAAGGCGGTATGTCACAAGCTAATTCAACCGGTATTTTACAAAAACGTGAATTCAGCCAGTTTACAGTTGGTTTGATCCATAATTTGAGCAAACGCTCAAGCTTGTTTGGTGGTTATCAACGCGGTATGGTTGATGACAAAAACTTAAACTCTGCCTTTAGAGATAGCAATACATATACCGTTGGTATGCGTCACAATTTCTAATGTGATATAGCTTAGATAAAAAAGGCACCTTCGGGTGCCTTTTTTATTGCTGTGAGAAGAATTATGATAGATTGTGCATTAACCGAGTTTCAAATTAATTGAAAAAATTACAAAAAATGATTAATGGTTAGGGGCTGTGTTTATGAGTATGAAAAAGTGGACTGATCAAGAATTGCTGACGACGCGCGATAATCTGGAAGCAGTTAAAAATCGTGAAAATACCGGCCAAAATTCAAAACTGGGATTATTAACCGCATTGATAGGTGCATTGGCGATATCGACCGGTGTCGCATTTATTTTTATTGATGGCGTCGATGCGTTCACCGTTATATTGATCATAATGGGGGTTCTTACGTGTTTCTCGTGGTTCAAAAATGACAAACGGCGGAGGGACAATATTGTTTTGTTGTCTGAGATCAATAAAGAAATAAAATCACGAAAATTAGATGAATTTTCAAACAAAGCAAATAAGGGCAACCAATAAGATATGCATGTATCTCTTGATATACCAGAATGCCTGCAGGTGAATGCAATATTCCCAGATTTAGCAGCATGTTCAAATACTTTGAGTTTGCGTGATATATCTCTTTGCGCTTGTAGATTCATCCACGACTCCTTGAAAACAGTTTAATTTATCAGAACTGTCAAACGAAGTCGGAATATTCATAGAACGCCTCGACTAAATGGCAAGGTGGAGTGTTCGCATGGCACTGATCAGCGGGAATTTTACCAGTTATTAACTTATAAAGATGATGTTGACCTGTAGGCCAAATTAGCCGAGTGGGAAGCTTTCTACCACTATCACCGACCTAATGGAAGCTGGGAGGAAAAACTCCGTATGAACGTTTAAACGAAAAAATCAGATAATTATTTCAGCCTGCCAAAGTTGTTTTCATCACACACCACTAGAGCATTCAGTAAATTGAAGGTGGTAGGGCAAAAACTGACTCAGTGGTTTGATTGGTATAACCAGGAGCGTTTTCATCAGAATCTTGATGACCAAACACCGAATGAAGTTTATTGGCAATACACAACAATTCATCAGCTTGCCTGAGCTTGATTAACCCGCCTTGTCAGAGCTTAACTTTGCTTTCAGGTTGTACAGGTTAATGGCGTCACTTCAGTCAAGATCTGAAAGGTTTGTTTGAAGTGTTGATGTGCTGTGAGGTTACTAGTCAAAAGTAATGCTGTCATCAGTTATGATTTGATGCATAACTGGTGAAGGGGGGGTGTTTGCCGAACTACTGCAACGGAAACTGGGCCGAGGGACTGGCGACTTTTATAATTTGCTCGATCAATCGTCAACTAGATGTTCACGCGGTGCGCAATTCGTGTATAACTTGGATTCACGATTTGGCAACAGTATCACCATATTTCCTTACAATCATTCGATTTTCGTATCCATGGCGTTAATCAATCGATCGGAAGTCATAAGTCCGCTATGTTTTTTTCGATGTTGCGAGACTATTCAGGTGAAGTTGTTTTTCAGTAGGGGGGTACAAGCAACTTGGTCAACACGGCGCTTTCAAGTGATTTCTTGGCGGCAACTGCAACAACTATTTGAAATTATTTCGGGTCAGTCTTTTGAAAAGTTTTTCAAGCAATGGATCACGCTACCGGATATATCGATTAGGACAGTGAAAAGGGGGAAGCCAGCGTTTCCGGCTCATATCGTGTAACATTGACTTTTCAGCAATAGAATCCGCCATGTCAGCTTCGGGTTCCCATCGTTATTGAAAACGAGTATGGAAAGAAAATGTAATATTTTGATTTCACACAGCAACAACAGGAGTTTACAGTAGAGTTGCCGAATAAGCCGCTATCTGTGATTCTTGATCTTGATTATCAACTGTTAAGGAAATTGCCCGAAAACCAAATGCCGTTGAGCTTTATCAAATCGCCTCGAACTCAATGACACAAACTATTTTATTGTCGCAACGAACTGATGTTCGCGAATTGACCTCGGTATTTGTCATGAGATTGCCCAAGCATTTCCAGAGAATTGTTACTGAGACGCTAAAATTGCTGACCAAACCGTCGTTGGTCGTCGGATTAAAGTCGGAAATTGAAGATTTCATGAAACCTCATCAAATAGAGTTACTCGATAAAGCAATCAAAACCGATAGTACGGCACAAGTTTGGCCGACTCATTTACTTAATGCACACCGATTGCTTTAGCATTCGCTGAGGATATGAGCGAACTTAGTGCCATTATTTGTCGTCTACTACGTTATGATAAAAATAGTTACGTGATATTTAAAAGAGATCAGGTCCTTGAAAAAGGATTATGGTTACGCGAACCTTCTAAAATTAAAGTGAATGGGTAATGTTGATTTATGATGAGAAATTGAATGACATCAAATTCAGCTTTCATTCAGTTTCCAAGACTATAATTTAACTACAGGATTACTCAGCTAAATGATTATAGTATTGCCTAACTTCATAATCAAAAAATTGTCTTTAATAGGATGAATACAAAGTCAAATACGATAAAAAACCTTAAAAACTATTGCGGTTATCAGATGGTATTATTCTTAATTTTTATGATGATTGCGATGACAAATAATGCTTTGGCTCATCGTCATAGTCATCGAATTGGTTTTGGAATTAGTTTTGGGGGCGGCGGATATTACCCAGGTTATTACGGTTCAGGAATGTATGGACCGGGCGTATGGTCTCCGGGTTTTTATGGATATCGCCCCTATGGCTATTGGGATCCCTTTTTTATGCGTCCTCCAGTTTATGTCATGCCTCCGACTACACCGGTAAGACCGCCGGTATACGTGCAAAGACAAGAATTTAATTCAACAAGTCCGCAAGCAGGATATTGGCATTATTGCCAAAATCCCGCGGGTTATTATCCTACTGTGAAGAATTGTTCGCAGAGTTGGATACTAGTGCCGCCACGGCCGCCTGAATAGCAATATAATGGAGAAGGCTATGTTAAAACAAAAAAATAGAATCTTATCGGTATTTCCAATTATGACTCTGCTAGCGTCATGCGTCAGTATGCCGACTGGGCCAAGTGTAATGACATTACCGGGTTCAGGAAAAGGGTTTGATCAGTTTCGTGCGGATGATTATTTTTGTAGACAATACGCTGTTGAACAGTTAGGTGGAACGTCTGCGCAGCAAACTTATCGTGCGAGTGGTGTTCAGAGTGCCGCTGTAGGAACGGGACTAGGTGCTGCTGCTGGTGCGGCAATGGGTGGAGGTGAAGGCGCGGCGATTGGCGCTGGTGCTGGGTTATTAATGGGTGGGTTGCTGGGTTCTGGAAGCGCGACGACTTCCGGCTACGGGGTGCAGCGGCGTTATGACATCAGCTATATTCAATGTATGTATGCAAAAGGACATCGCGTTCCAGTCGATGGCAGAATAACCAATGATGCGCCAAGTAATAACTATCAAAGATCATCCCCATCATCAAATTTTACACCGCCTCCGCCACCTCCAGGTAATCCGCCACCGCCACCACCTCGGTAGTCAAAACAGAGCCACTAGTTAGTCATCAATACGGTTGTTCCTTAACTACCGCTGAAAATTTAAACTATCGCGACTAATAATCGCGGTGCTTACATTTTGATGGCCTTGGTATTCATAATCGAATGACTGTTGGCCATCGGATCTTGGACAAGATAGGTGACTCATGTTTGGAACACTATCTCTTTGAGGAAATTACAGTTCTGCAGGATCAATGTCTAAAGCCCAACGAATTTTATGGCTCGATAATGTATGCAATTGATTTTGCCATTTTGATAAAAATGCTTGGAGTTGTGTGCGAGAAGTGGATTGTACTAATAAATGCCCACGTTCCATGCCTTTCAAACGTAACATCGGCGCGGGAACCGGATCGAATAATTCGATGAACGAGTTACGTTTGGCTAGATTGACAGCCGATTGCAAGAAATTTAAAACCAATTCAATTTTGTGCGCTTCGGCGCGTAATACCGCTTGATATAAATAAGGCGGAAAGCCGGCCACTTTTCGCTCTGCCAATAAGCTTTGTGCCAAGGTATCAAAATCTTGCTTTTGCAGTGCCCGATAGAGTGGGTGATCGGGAAATTCCGTTTGAATCAACACTTTTCCTTTGTTATTGGCTCGTCCGGCGCGCCCGGAAATTTGCATGAGTTGGGCAAATAATCGTTCGCTGGCACGGAAATCAGTGCTGAAAAGAGAATTGTCTGGATTTAATATGCCGATTAGCGATACGTTGGGAAAATCATGTCCTTTCGCTAGAATTTGTGTTCCGACCAAAATATCGACTTCTTGATCATGAATCTTTTGTAAGATCGTGCGCCATGCATCTTTTTGCCGCGTGCTATCGCGGTCGATGCGTAAAATACGTGCAGTAGGAAGATAGTTTGCTAATGTTTCTGTGACACGTTGCGTGCCTTGTCCGAAAGGCGCAAGATCTTGGTTGCCGCATTCAGGGCAGGCGAGCGGCAATTGTTGCTGATTTCCACAATGATGACAGCGTAGGTTTTTGTCACGCAAATGCACGACTAATCGACTGGAGCAGCGTGTACAAACAGCGTTCCAGTTACAAGCCTTGCATAGCAATACAGGTGCATATCCTCGTCTGTTAATGAAAACAATGCTTTGTCGTTTTTCCGCCAAATTTTCATGTAACGCATGTATCAGCGGTTGCGATAATCCATTCGTTGCTTTATGAGTACGGATATCAATAGTTTGAATCAGCGGCAAGGCTGCATTCTGAATGGCGCGCGAGGTTAGTTTAACCATGCGATAGCGCCCATTGAGAGCATGATAATAACTTTCTAGAGAAGGGGTGGCAGACCCTAAAATGATAGGAATATCGATTTGTTTGCTGCGAAATATAGCCAGATCCCTTGCGGAATAGCGTAATCCATCCTGTTGTTTAAAAGAGTGATCATGCTCTTCATCAACGATCATTAATCCTAAATTATGAAATGGGGTAAAAACAGAAAGCCGCGTACCTAAGACTATTTTGGCTTGCCCGGAATGGGCTTGCAGCCAACCTTGTAAACGCTCTGTGTCATTCAATCCGCTATGTAAACTGATCAAATTCACATTAGGGAAACGGTTCTGAAACACGGCTTCGAGTTGTGGCGTCAAATTGATTTCAGGAACAAGGATTAAAATTTGTTTACCTTGTTCGAGAATAGTGGCAATGAGACGTAAATAAACTTCTGTTTTTCCGCTACCGGTAATTCCATGCAGCAACCATACATTAAATTGGCCGATCGATGCGGAAATGGCATTGACAGCGGTGTTTTGTTCGCTAGTCAAAGGCGGGGGAGGATTATTGGATATATTGGTTGTAACTGGTCGCTGGTTTTTAGTGACCCAACCACATATTAACCATTGCTGGATTAACTGCTTTATTTTCGGTGATGAATCTTTCAATTCACTACCCGATATCATTCCACTTTGTTGAAAACGATCAAGAAGGTTGCGTGCCACTCTCTGTCGTGCTGGAATGCTGGTTAAATCAGTCTGCTTACCTCTTTCGGTTAGCGTTAATTGCATTGTGTTCCAACTGATTTTGTCTTTGGGTAATTTGATCGGTTTGGACGTGCGCAGGGTAGCAGGTAACGCATTCATGATCACCATGCCGATCGAATGATGATAATACTGACTACAGAACGTGAATAAATCCAGTAACTCTTTGGGTAAGTGAGGAGTTTCGTTAAATATTTGCTCGATGGATTTGATTTTTTTTGAATCAATCAAAGTGTCGGAAGCAACATCGATGATAATGCCTGCGACGCGCTTTTTTCCAAATGGAACACTGACTCGTAGTCCAATATCACTGGAACTAATATGCTCAGCGGAGTAATCGAAGAGTGTGTCGACAGGAACATTGATTGCGACACGAGCGATTGGCATAGAAATGTTATGAGTAAAGTATTGCGTGTTATTTCATTAGGTTATGCATCTTTACTAAAAACAATCAATTCACCAAAAGGATTGATGCTCTTGGTGAATTGATACGAGAACAAATTGATCAATGACGTTTAGTGAGAAACGCGATACAAGGTTACGGATTCTTCATTAGGTTTTTTCAATTTTGCAGTGTTTCCATCGGAATCAATGCTTAAGTCAGCGGCTGTGTCGATATCAGAAAAGCCCCCGCAACCATTGGTGTTGTAGGTAAAACTCGACAGAGTGAGTTTGCTCGAACCTTTGTTGTAATTGTACGATGCAAATTCAACGCCAGGTTTAGCACACTTTTGTTGTTCCGGTTTTTGTGTTTCTCCAGTAGGATCGATTAACATGAATTTTCCATTCGGGAAAAATACCAGTGTCGGTGTTTTAATCGATTCTTTGTCATACGCCCAAGCACCGACGATACCGGATGGTTCGTTATTCATTTTAGCAAAACGCGTTTCTTTGACTTCTTTTTCAGCAACTTCATTTTCATTGCTTAATTGGATAGGTTTTGCGATATGAAAAAGCTCGCCAAATACGCTGCTTTTTTCTCGTTCTCTTTGTACCGTAACAATGTCCGAGTGAATTAATTCAGAGCCATCGGTACGAACACGACGGGTTGGTCCAGGATTAGATAATCCACCTTTTAGATTGGTATCGATAGCAGGTTTTCCCACTAATTTAAACCCTCGAGTATCAAAATCGACGGCTTCTGCGATCCCATATTCAACACCTGTTTGGAAAATGGTTTTACCACCACAAACACGGTTTTCATCGCAAGAGTCATCCACTCTGGCATCACCGTGCAAATATTCTCCGCTACCATCGCCCGCGACACGCAAAACATTGGCGGTTTGATTGTCAAAACTTACCCAGATCTGAGCGTTCAGTAGTGCAACACCTTGAGACATAAAATGTTTGCGCGCTTCTTCAGGAGTTCTGACTTCACCGTTGATACCGCTGGCTTCCATGATACTTTTTAGTTGTGCCGTTTCAGCAAAGGTTTGCGGATCGCTTTCCAAATTAATATTGTTTTTCACTGCATTTGCCGTTTCTGCTGAAATCGAAATGCCATTGGTGAGATTGCTATCAGAATCTAATGATTGCAACAAGATCAGTAAATTTTGTAATTTACTATCGTTATTTACAGCCAGCTCAATAGGCGTGACAATCAATGAACCCGGGATATTTCCCAGTGTCAAACTGCCGAGTTTGAATTCAATTTTATCTCCGTGATTAAAATTGAAGCTGCCTTTGTCATCTGTAACACCTGACTTACCTGAAGTTGCGCTATAGGAAACCCCCGATACTGGAGAATCGATTAAAATACCGGTTGCAGGACCGGTTAGCGTTGTTCTTTGTGTCGAAACATTGGTTGCTGAAGCAGATGGTGATGCAGAAGAAGATGATGGGCTGGTGTTTTTTTCTCCGCCATCATCACAAGCTGATAGGCTCATGATCAATGCGGCAGGTAATAGAGTGAAGCGGGAAAATTTTATTAGTGGATGAATAGATTTCATTCAGATGCTCTCTTTTTGATTAAATTAAATAACTCGGTCTTGTACAATTGGTTTTTCGATATATTTTGGGTATCTGTGAACACTGATATTTTACTATTAAGATTGCTATTATAGCCAAGCAATCTATTTTCATTACTAGGAACCTGATTTTTAGGTATTTTTTCTTAATTTTGGAGGTGTATAAAGTTATATATGTCTAATATGGCTGAGATCTCACGATTGTCAGAAATGACAATTCAGCTTCCCATCGAATGGTATCTCGATCCTGCGATTTTCGAAATGGAAAAACGTATTTTGTTTGATCAAGGACCCGGGTATGTGGGGCATGAGGTGATGGTACCCAATGTCGGGGATTATTACGTGCCGGAATGGATGAATAACGCTAAAGTATTGGTGCGAAATAGCCATGGCGTCGAATTGCTATCAAACGTTTGCAGACATCGGCAAGCGATTTTATTACAGGGAAGAAGTAATACCAAGAACATCGTATGTCCGATACATCGGTGGACCTACGCATTGGATGGAAAATTGCTCGGTGCGCCGCACTTTGAGCGCAATCCTTGTCTAAATTTGAATAAATCATCGCTAAAAAATTGGAACGGCATGCTGTTTAACGGCAAGCGTGATGTATCCAACGATATGAAAGATCTCAACGTGTTGCGCGATTTTGATTTTTCTGGCTATGTTTTGGATCGTGTGCAAACCAATCACTATGCGTGTAATTGGAAAACCTTCATTGAAGTCTATTTGGAAGATTATCACGTAGAGCCGTTTCACCCGGGCTTGAACGGATTTGTCGATACGCACCAGCTTGAATGGGAATTTGGTGAATGGTATAGCGTACAAACAGTGGCAATCGATAATGATCGGTTTAAAAAACCAGGTAGTCCTGTTTATGCCAAATGGCATGAGCAAGTAATGCAGTACACCAGTGGTCAATTACCGAAACATGGTGCAATTTGGTTATTATATTATCCCAACATCATGGTGGAATGGTATCCGCATACACTGGTTATTAGCACGATATGGCCAACGGGTTTAGAAAGCTGTAGCAATGTTGTGGAATTTTATTATCCAGAAGAAATTGCATTGTTTGAACGAGATTTTGTAGCAGCAGAGCAAGCTGCCTACCAAGAAACCGCTGAAGAAGATGATGAAATTTGTACCTTGATGACGGCTGGACGTCGTGCTTTATTTGAACAAGGCATGAATGAAACAGGGCCTTATCAAATGCCTATGGAAGCGGGATTGAAACAATTTCATCAGTTTTTGCAGCAGCAAATTCAACGCTATGTTTAATTTTCTTGACTAGTTTGTTTGTATTGAGGAAATAAAGCATGGGTTCGCTGTGGATGTTATTAGCCGCTTTTTTGTTTGCCTGCATGAGCGTGCTGGTTAAATTCGGTGCAATGCATTTTTCTAGCACCGAACTCGTGTTTTATCGTTCGCTATTTGGAGTATGGGCCACCTATGCCATTATCCGTTCCCACGGCTTTTCTGTGATGACGCCTCATTGGCGTATTCATTGTTGGCGTGGGATCACAGGTTTAATTAGCTTGTTGATGTTTTTCTATTGTTTGACGGAACTTCCTCTTGGTACCGCTGTTTCGTTAAACTATACATGGCCGTTATTTTTGGCGTTATTTTCAACGCTGATCCTTAAGGAACATTTGCGATGGTCATTGGTTTTTGCAATTTTGCTCGGTTTTGTTGGCGTAATTATTTTATTGCGTCCTGCCTTGCCTGAAGAACAGTGGTTTGCCGGTTTGATAGGCATTGCTTCAGGTTTTTTTGCTGCGATAGCCTATGTGAATGTGAAGCAGCTTGGGAATTTGGGTGAATCCGAATGGCATGTGGTGTTTTATTTCACGCTGATATCAACCTTAGGCGCCGGTGCTTGGTTGCTGTTGACGTCATTCAGTGTGCTGACTTGGCATGGGTTACTGGTTATATTAGGCATAGGCATCACTGCGACACTTGCACAACTTGCGATGACTCGTGCTTACCACCAAGGCGTTACGTTGGTTGTCACTTCATTGGGTTATAGTACGGTGCTGTTTGCCAGCTTATGGGATCTATTCCTGTGGGATGAGGTGATAACGCCAATCGCTTGGTTAGGGATTGCTTTGATAGTGTTTGGCGGCTCAATGGGAGGCATTCTAGGTTTTCGCAGGATTCCTGTGTCGATATCAAAGTGATACAAATATTTTTATTTTTAAAGTGATATTTTCCTATGGATGAATTGGTTTTTGCTAGAGTGTTGCATGTATTAGGCGTAGTGCTTTGGATTGGCGGGGTTGCGATGGTAACAACGATTTTGTTGCCAACTTTATCGCAAATGCAATCACCAGCAGAAGCAATGGAGGTTTTTAAACGCTTCCGACGGCGATTTGCAGCACAAGCACGTTATGCCACGCTGTTCGTTGGCTTGAGTGGTTTTTATATGACGTATGTGCTGAATGCATGGGAGCGGTTTACTCAATGGCAATACTGGTGGATGCATATGATGGTATTGATTTGGTTATTCTTTAGCGTGATGTTGTTTGTCATGGAGCCACGAAGCCGTCGAAATCCAGTTGCCACTGAGGTTGAAAAAAAAGTGACGCCAGATACTTTTCATGCTATCCAACGTAAGCATCTTTTATTATTATCATTGGGTTTATTGACCATTGCAGGAGCGGTTGCAGGCAGTCATGGTTGGCTAATTTCAGGTTCTAGTCCTCTATGAGCTATATGTTATTAAAGTTGATTCATGTCAGCAGCGTCGTGATTAGTTATTCGCTATTTTTTCTACGTGGTATTTGGTTGATGCAAGATTCCCATCATTTGCAACAGCGCTGGGTAAAAATTTTACCGCATGTTTTTGATACGGTTTTGCTGACTAGCGCGATTGCTTTGGCTATTTTGATTCAACAAGACCCTATGAACCATGCGTGGTTAACCGCCAAAGTAATCGGTTTATTGGTGTATATCTTTTTAGGCATGATCGCGATACGTTTTGGTAAAACAAGGAAAATCCGTATAGCCGCTTGGTTAGCAGCTCAATGTGTATTTATCTATATCGTTTTGGTTGCGGTGAATAAAAGTCCTTGGTTGAATTTAGTTTAAGTCGATATCACTAATTTTTGCACAGCTGCGATCTTGGTTGCCCAATCAGCTGCTAAACAGTTTCTAAAAAAATCGTATTGAAGTGATCGCCCGAGTTTTCAGAATGTTATAGAAGCTGACGTATCCGCCAAGAGAATTTTCTAAACTACATATACTAACTCATTGATGAGGAAGGCGATATGTTGGATTATTCAGTGCGGTCGTGCTTTATAGATACTCGACTGGTAACAGTGTAGTACGGTGATGAGGGAGACGATCGAACGTACCTTTGTTAGTTAAGCCTGTCTTAAGAAAATACAATGGTATTCATAAGGAATCATGTTTATTGTTTCTCAAGGAATGTAAATTCAGATCCAGTTACAGAACCTAAACAACAGCTAAAAATTTTGAAATCTTGGTCTGAAATTTAATCGATCTACTACAGTTGTGAAAATTAGGTTTTGTTCCAAATAATCAACAGTTACGCTAAGTGGATAGCTTTGTATTAGTTTTTACTTTCCCTCCTTCCAGGATTGATAGATAATTTGTGCCCTTTGGATGTTAATTACAATGTTACAACGCGAGGAGCTATTTTTATGACAAACTGGCAAAATTCTAATGAGCCTTCTAAAACGACCGATGCATGTCTCGAGTATGCGAAAGCCAAAATTGAATGGTTGCGTAGCATACCAGACAGGCAATTTTCTGGTAAACATGTATTAATGTTGGTTGGTGCGATCATTGTAATTTTTGCATGGAAGTCTGTTGCAGTAGGAAAAGTTGAATCCGATATGGCCAAGAAGCTTCAAAGTGAACGGATGGACATTACTCTACAGGCACGTGAATATGCTGACCAACAATATAGCAGAGAAGAAGAGCGGTTTGGTCAGGTGCTTTCGTGGGCAGTTCGTGGTGAATTGATTCGTAATAATATTGATCAAATCGAGCAGTATTTCGGTGAAGTTGTGCGAATGAAAGATACTCAGAGAGTGGATTTGGTTGATAGTGAAGGGCAGCTATTAGTGTCAACGGATAAACGCTTTCAGGAATCGAAGGCTAATGATGTATATCCCAAAGAATTTCTTAATCTGCAGAAAATAACGCTCAATTCGGATGTCAACAACAACAAGATATTGGTAATTCCGGTGATGGGATTAAATAAAAAGATCGGTACAGTAATTGTCAGTTACAAATTACCAAAATTCTAATGTTTGTTGGTAATACCTCTTTGTCTGAGTTCTTTTTAGTCGATGCGATTAATGTCAGCGCCAAGTTGCGATAGCTTTTTTTCAATATGTTCGTAACCGCGATCCAAGTGATAAATGCGATCGATAGTGGTTTGTCCGTGCGCCACTAATCCGGCAATGACGAGACTCGCGGAGGCACGCAAATCGGTGGCCATGACATGTGCGCCATCCAAATGAGAGATGCCGCGTATGATTGCAGTATTGCCTTCGACTTCAATGTCGGCATTCATTCGTTTCAATTCTTGCACGTGCATGAGGCGGTTCTCAAAAATCGTCTCGGTAATGATGGCTGTTCCATCTGCAATACAATTGAGCGCCATAAACTGTGCTTGCATATCCGTTGGGAAAGCAGGGTAGGGCGCGGTGCGTAAATTTACCGACCGAGGCTTGGAATTCATCGTTAAGAAAATTTGATTGTTATCTAGATCAATCTGTGCGCCTGCTTCAATCAGCTTATCGATTACTGCATCCAACAAATGTGAAGCGGTATTATTTAAACGGATTTCACCTCCTGTTGCGGTACAAGCGGTTAAAAAAGTGCCTATTTCGATGCGATCTGGCATCACCGAATGACTCGCTCCATGAAGTGATGGTTGTCCTTCGATAGTAATGATGTCTGTTCCAGCGCCTTGAATTTTTGCGCCCATTGCAATCAAACAATTGGCAAGATCGACAATTTCCGGCTCACGCGCAGCATTCTCCAAGATGGTGGTACCTTCAGCCAGCGTTGCCGCCATCATTAAGTTTTCGGTTCCGGTAACGGTAGTAATTTCAAACACAATACGCGTGCCTTGTAGTTTTTTGACGCTTGCATTGATATAACCATGATTGATGGAAATATCCGCGCCCATTGCCTGTAAGCCTTTGATGTGTTGATCAACGGGGCGTAAGCCAATTGCACAACCGCCTGGTAGAGAAATGCTGGCTTTGCCAATTCGAGCTAATAATGGTCCTAGCACCAAAATGGATGCACGCATTGTTTTGACCATTTCGTAAGGTGCTGTTGGATTATCGATTTGTTTTGTCGTGAGAGTGAGATTGGATGGATTCGGCTGCGTTTCTACATGAACGCCCATTTGTTTGAGCAATGCCAGCATCGTAGCGATATCACGTAGTACCGGCACATTATTTATTTGTAGGGGATCTTCAGTTAATAACGTCGCACATAAAATTGGCAGTGCTGCATTTTTTGCGCCAGAAATATTAACTTCACCGCGAAGTGGCTTACCACCATGGATTAGCAATTTTTGCATAAATAGCGAATAGGGATCTCAAGTAAATATGTAGAGTGCACCGACAAGAATAATAGATTCTTGGTCTCAACAGCAATGTTATAAATGGTTGCTTCTTCATTAAATCATAGGATTTTCGATCAAAAAGAGCGGATTAAATTAATCCTTAGGTAATGATGCGCACAAATAATGTGTACAGATGTACTAAAAAAAGGGTCATGATCTCCCATAGTTAAGTTAAGCCCATCGCTCTAAAATTCGCTCCACTTACTTGAGGAATTTGAACGAATAGAAGCTTCTCATTTTAAACTTTTTGCCAGTGTTTTTAGTGTGTTTCTTATAAATTTAGGCTAGGGATTTTATAATGAAAAAAGGTTTTAATTTTAAGCTTAATCTGGCAGCGGCCGCCGTCTTGATGACTACGGGTGTAGCCAATGCAAGCGTTGCGAATGTAGCGGGTAATGGTACTGAATCCAATCCTTATAACCTGGGTGTTATAGGCGCTTCGCCGAGTGTTTTAGCCGTTACTTTGAATGGAGCGCCAGGCTCATCATTTACCGAATTCGCAAATTTCACTATACCAACATTATCTACTACCACAGCTTCTGCAAATACTTACACCTTAAATCTGGGTGGTTTAAATTTGTTTGAAATAGTCGGATTGACAGTGAGTGTTTGGAAGGATGTTCATCCTAGCACAACCACTTTGTATTCAACTTTCTCCGGTAACAATTTTACCAACTTTGTTGGTAACCTGGATGCTGGACAATATCACCTTGATATTAATGGGTTCTTAGGTGATGCCGCTTCAGTAGGTCAGTATTCTGTTGCATTACAAGCATTACCTGTACCTGAGCCAGAAACTTACGCCATGCTTTTAGCAGGCTTAGGACTTGTGGGGTTATCAACACGTCGCCGCAAAAAAATCAAATAGTCTCTGATCCTCATTAACTAATAACAATAATAACATCGTAATATCGTTTATAAGCCACAGAGTTATAACAATAATAATAAAAACTTTGTGGCTTATTCTTTCTTTATTTTTTAGCTTTTAGCATATTTTTTCCAGAGCTTACTGTTTTATTTTTAGACAAAAATAGTAAGGCTATTCCCACCAGAATCATGGGTATCGATAACCATTGTCCCATCGTGATTCCTAACGTCGAAATTCCCATAAATCCGTCTTCCGGTTCTCGAAAGAATTCTGCAAAAGAACGTAAAGTGCCATATCCGATCATAAACATGCCGCTCACCGCGCCTATTGGACGGGGTTTGGCAGAATAAGTCCACAATAAAATAAAAAGAACAATGCCTTCTAAGAAGAATTGATAAAGCTGTGATGGATGTCGAGGAAGGTTATCAACGTATGGAAAAATCATTCCCCAGGATACGTCGGTGGTTCTTCCCCATAATTCTGCATTGATAAAATTGCCGATACGGCCAGCACCCAATCCGGGTGGAATCAAAGGCGCGATGAAATCAGTGACTTTAAGCCAAGGGAGATGGTATTTCCGCGCAATGAAAACCATAGATGCCAAAACCCCTAACAGCCCTCCATGAAAAGACATGCCGCCTTCCCAAATAGCAAAAATGCGCAGCGGGTGTTCCAGATAGTAGCCTGATTGATAAAACAATACATGACCTAATCGGCCACCAATAATGACGCCGAGCATTCCAAAAAATAGCATGTCATCCAGCATTTCTGGTGTAAAAACTGAGTTCTGGTTGTGCTTAATTCGATATCTTCCCAATACTATGAATAGCACAAAGGCAATGAGATACATCAATCCATACCAGTGAATAGAAATAGGGCCAACTGAAATCGCAACGGGATCGATTTGTGGATGAACAAGCATAGTTTTTTTCCTATTTACGGTAAAATACGGGTCATTATACCAAGTGCGTTGCATTGCTCTGTGTTACGAACGGTATTTTCTTTTAAAAACATTTTTGGGAGTCAGTATGTCAGATAATAAGCGCAGCCAAGCTATTACCCAGGGTGCGCATCGCACACCCAATCGCGCCATGTTGCGTGCGGTTGGTTTTAGCGATGGAGATTTTAACAAACCGATTGTTGGGGTCGCCAATGGTTATTCCACCATTACGCCATGTAATAAAGGGTTGAATGATTTGTCATTGAAGGCCGAATCGGCTTTGCGAGGCGCGGGCGCGATGCCGCAGATGTTCGGTACGATTACAGTCTCTGATGGTATTTCCATGGGAACCGAAGGGATGAAATATTCACTGGTTTCGCGGGAGGTTATTGCCGATTCGATTGAAACTTGTGTTCAAGCAGAAAGCATGGATGGGGTGATCGCCATTGGAGGTTGCGATAAAAATATGCCTGGTGCGATGATCGCGATTGCGCGTATGAATGTGCCGGCGATTTTTGTATATGGCGGTACGATTAAGCCTGGGCATTATAAAGGTCAAGATTTGACTATCGTCAGTGCTTTTGAAGCGGTTGGTCAACACAGTGCGCACAAAATAGATGATGCCGAGCTACTGCAGGTTGAACGCCATGCTTGTCCTGGCGCGGGTTCTTGCGGAGGAATGTTTACAGCGAATACGATGTCGTCAGCATTTGAAGCGATGGGAATGAGTTTGCCTTTCTCGTCAACCATGTCAGCTGAAGATGATGAAAAAATAACTAGCGCTGGAGAATCGGCTCAAGTTCTAGTGAACGCGATCAAAAAACAAATCCTGCCACGCGATATCATTACTCGCAAATCTATCGAGAATGCTATTGCTGTCATTATGGCGGTAGGAGGATCAACCAACGCGGTGCTGCATTTTCTTGCAATCGCGCATGCGGCCGATGTCAAATTGAGTATTGATGATTTTGAAGTGATCCGGGCGAAGGTGCCTGTTTTGTGCGACTTAAAGCCTTCAGGCCGTTATGTGACAGCCGATCTTCATCAAGCGGGCGGAATTCCTCAAGTGATGAAAATGTTGTTAGCGCATGGATTATTACATGGGGATTGCATGACCATCAGTGGACAAACGATCGCGGAAGTGTTGAAAGATATTCCGGATTCTCCTCGCGCTGATCAGAAGGTAATTCGCGCATGGAATGATCCGATGTATGCGCAAGGACATCTAGCGATTTTGAAAGGGAATTTGTCCACTGAAGGTTGTGTGGCTAAAATTTCTGGCATTAAGAACCCCAAAATTACTGGGCCTGCGCGTGTGTTTGAATCAGAAGAAACCTGTATGCAGGCTATCTTAGCGCGAAAGATCCAGCCAGGAGATGTCGTGGTAATTCGCTATGAAGGACCGAAAGGTGGCCCCGGCATGAGAGAAATGTTATCGCCAACTTCCGCTTTGATTGGCGAGGGATTAGGAGATTCTGTTGGACTTATTACGGATGGACGTTTTTCTGGAGGAACTTACGGTATGGTGGTGGGGCATGTTGCACCTGAAGCCTACGTAGGAGGTAACATTGCTTTAGTGCAAGAAGGTGATTCAATTACTATTGATGCCGAACAACGTTTGTTGCAGCTAAATATATCGGATGCAGAATTGGAAAAACGTCGTTCCAATTGGAAGCCTCCTCAACCTCGTTACACTCGCGGAGTTTTGGCCAAGTATGCAAAACTCGTATCGAGTGCTAGTTTTGGCGCGATTACTGATTAGTGTTGGTGATGTTTATAAATAGTTCGGGTAGTTGACTTTTTAGTAGGGATGAAAATATTTTTAAGTTTTTTCGTAATCTTGGAACTAACAAATTCATCGATCGGTCTTAGCAACGCATCATCCAGGTTGACTGCAGTAAAAATGAAATTGAGAGGATTTGCTGCATGTCAGTGAAGTTCAGGGTAAAATGAAAGCCCTTTTATAATTTTAATAAGGAAGAGAAGAGATATGAAAAAAGTTTTAATCGGAGCAGTTGCTGCATCTGCCTTGTTACTGAACGGCGTTGCTTTTGCTAATGCGGATTTGGCTAAAAGTAGTGGTTGTTTAAATTGCCACAACGTTGATACCAAATTAGTTGGACCAGCACTGAAAGATATCGGAGCAAAATATGCTGGTAAAGACGATGCATCAGCTTACTTAGCAGGCAAAATCAAAAACGGCAGTAAAGATGTATGGGGTCCAATACCTATGCCTCCAAATGCTGCAGTAAGTGATGACAACGCTAAAGTCCTGGCTGATTTTATCCTGACACTGAAATAAGCCTCTACTTGGGTTGTTTTTAAAAAGAGCCGACGCGATTAGTTTGCGTCGGCTTTTTCTTTGTTTGCAACATAGTTGTTCATGATTAATTTATAAACGATGAAAACACGTATTAGCTGGAAAGGTAATGTTAGTTTCTTGGCTGAATCAGGGAGCGGGCACACAGTATTAATGGATGGCGCACCTGAAGCAGGCGGACAAAATCTCGGGCCACGTCCTATGGAACTTCTGTTGATGGGATTGGGGGGATGCACCTCTTTTGATGTCGTTCTGATTCTAAAAAAAGCGCGTCAGGATATTACCGATTGTGTCGTGGAAATTGAAGCGCAGCGTGCAAGCAGCGATCCTAAAGTTTTTACCGATATTCATTTGCATTTCATCATTACTGGTCACAATATTAAAACGCAACAAGTTGAACGCGCCATTGATCTTTCTGCGGAAAAATACTGTTCAGCTTCAATCATGCTCAAGCAAACAGTTAATATTACGCATGATTATGAAATTATCGATGGTTAATTGGTCGCGGTATCAATAATCCCTAGGTTTTTGATTTCAGCTAACAATCCGGAATCGTGTGCTTGCTGATCGGCATGATAGCTGGAACGCACCATCGGTCCACACGCGGCGTGACTAAATCCCAACTCTAATGCGGTTTGCTCAAAAACTTTAAAGTCTTCCGGTGAAACATAGCGCATAACAGGATGATGACCAACGCTGGGTTGTAAGTATTGACCTATCGTTAGCATTTCGACTTGATGTTCGCGCAGATCCCGTAATACCGCCATAATTTCTTCATCGGTTTCTCCCAATCCAAGCATCAATCCTGATTTAGTAGGAATATGTGGCATGAAAGATTTAAAATCGTTGAGTAATTTCAAGGAATGTTTGTAATCAGCGCCTGGGCGGCATTGCTTATATAACCTTGGAACTGTTTCAAGATTGTGATTTAGCACGTCAGGTGGGGTAGCAATTAACTTTTCCAATGCAACTTCTAACCGACCCCTAAAATCTGGGACTAAGATTTCGATTTTGGTATTCGGGGAATGGCGTCGAATTTCTCGAATACAGTCGGCAAAATGTTGTGCGCCACCATCACGTAAATCGTCTCGGTCAACACTGGTAATGACCACATAGTTTAACTGCATCGCTGCTATCGATTTTGCCAGATGCAGAGGTTCATCGCTGTCGGGTGGTTTGGGTCTGCCATGTGCAACATCGCAAAACGGACAACGTCGCGTGCATAAATCTCCTAAGATCATGAAGGTCGCCGTACCTTTGCCAAAACACTCGCCGATATTAGGACATGAGGCTTCTTCGCATACTGTGTGTAGTTGATGTTCACGCAATAGTCGTTTAACTTCATAAAAATTCTGACTGTTTGAAGCACGCACACGAATCCATGAAGGTTTGCGTAGTAGAGTATCGCGATTTTGTGGTGTGATTTTGACAGGATTACGCGCTGTTTTGTCTATTCCTTTCTGTCGGTTGTTGATCGTCATGATGGTATTAATGATTCCTATGGAGAATTTTTTCTTGTAAATGATGGACAAGTTTTTTGCTTAAAGTATCCAAACTATCGGAAATTCCTAAATTTTTGGTTTGAGTTACCTGTAATCCCGGATAGCCACAAGGATTGATATAGGTGAAAGGTTTTAAATCCATATCAACATTGAATGCAATGCCATGATAACAAAAATTTTTCCTTATCTTGAGTCCGACGGAAGCGATCTTGGCTTGATCAACGTATACGCCAGGGGCTTCAATGCGTCCTGCCGCATCAATGCCATATTCTTTTAATAGATCAATAACCGAATTTTCCATACACCGAATTAATTCACGCACACCGAGTCGCAAGCGCCGAATATCCAATAACAAATAGGCGATAATTTGCCCTGGGCCATGATAGGTTACCTGACCCCCGCGGTCAGTTTTGATAATAGGGATGCCATTAGGATTTAAAACGTGTTCAGATTTTCCCGCAACACCCTGCGTAAACACTGGAAAATGTTGTACTAACCAAATTTCATCATCGGTTTGATCATTTCTAGTATCAGTAAATTCTTTCATCGCTTGCCAAGTTGTAGAATATTCCACTAATCCTAATGATTTGATTAAAAAACGAGTATTTGCCATGGCGGAAGATATGTGCACAACATCTTTGTGCTCGTTATAACACGATGGAAACCATCGGGTGATCCGATAGCGCCTGATATAGGGCATCCAGTTGCGCGCGCGAGGTAGCACGAATAGTGCAGGTGATGCTCAAATAAGTACCATTTTTGCTAGGTTTTACCGTCAACATGGTGGTTTCATCAAAATCAAGCGCGTGATGCTTCACAATATCAGCGGCTATTTGAACAAAATCGTCATGTGCTTTACCCATGATTTTAATAGGAAAATCACAGGGATATTCAATTAAAGAGACTTCTTCCATTCACAAAAAATAATAGTGGATACGATGCTTCAACAACAATATTGATTATTTACTCATCAATTAGAGTTAATTAAATCGGGTTACGCATACGCGTTTTTTTAAACTCTTGATAAAACGCGTATAACCGATTAAACATGACACCGGGTTTACCATTATTGATTGATTTCTCATTTAATGTTGTGATTGGAAGCACTTCTTTGGTCGAAGAAGTCAGTAAAATTTCATCGGCGTTTTGTAGTTCCTTCTCGGAAATTTGCCGGACTTCATGCGGAATTTTATGATGATCAGCCAATTCCAGCACCACATCGTAAGTGATTCCTGGCAGCATCAAATTACTTTTCGGTGGGGCTAGCAATACATTATTTTTTACGACAAAAATATTGCTTGCAGCACCTTCAGTCAAAAATCCATCACGAATCAAAATAGTTTCAACAGCATGAGCATCTACGGCCAATTGACGAAGTAGTACATTGGGTAACAACGAAATCGCTTTAACGTCACAACGAACCCAACGATTATCCACTGCCGTTATCGCCGAAACGCCAGTTTCCAGCAAAGCTGCTGGGGGAGGCAGTAACGGATTACTCATAATAAAAATGGTTGGCGCAACTCCGATGGGAAATGCATGATCGCGTTTGGCAACGCCACGGGTGATGTGTAAATAAATATACTGATCTTCGCTTTCGTTTTGATCAATGATTTGTTCTAGTAAAGACTGCCATTCTTCATTAGTGTGAGGATTTTTGAGTCGGATGCCATCCAAACTATACTGTAAACGATTCAGATGTTCATTCAGACGGAAAAGTTTACGCGAATAAGCGGGTATGACTTCATAAACGCCATCGCCAAAAATGAATCCACGATCTAATACCGGCACAAAAGCTTCTTGAATCGGCATGAATTTACCGTTTAAATAAATCATATCAACAACCTATAAAAATATAGTTGGCGAATCGTATTAGTTGAGGAGCAGTTTGATGCTGTCCAATGTGCGGCCAAAAATGCCGGCAGTTTCTATTTCTTCCAGGGCTACCAATGGATAAGTTTCGACAACTTTATCATCAATAGTGAATTTAATAGTTCCTATTTCTTGACCCAGTTGAATAGGCGCGATTAAAGGTTGTTTAAATTCTAATGAAGCTTTGAGTTTTTCGGATTGACCTTTCGGAAGAGTAAAGTAGACATCACGGTTTACGCCTGCCTTCAATTCGTTTTGCGCACCTTTCCATAAAGGAATTTTAGTTAAGGTGTCATTTTTCTTATATAAATGCAATGTCTCATAAGATTGGAAACCAAAGTTCAACAATCGTTGACTTTCAGCGCTGCGGGCATGGTCTGATTTGGCGCCAATAACGACTGATATTAAGCGTCTTTTATCTCGAGAAGCAGAAGTAATCAAACAGTAGCCTGCATTTTTGGTCCATCCGGTTTTCATGCCATCGACATGGGGATCAAGCCATAGTAACCGATTTCGATTAGGTTGCGTGATGCCATTATAAGTGTATTCTTTTTGTGAATAATACGGATAAAATTCAGGGAATTGCTTGATAATCGCACTCGCTAATAAACTTAAATCAAACGCGGTGGTGTAATGGTTGGGATCAGGTAAGCCGGTGGTATTCGTGAAGTGAGTATTCTTCATACCCAAGCGTTTTGCTTCTTTATTCATGATGTCAGCAAAATTGGCTTCTGAACCTGCTACAACCTCTGCTAAAGCAATACACGCATCATTGCCGGATTGCACGATCATGCCTTGAATCAATTCACCTACATTGACTTGTTTTTTTGGTTCTATAAACATTCTCGAGCCGATCATACGCCACGCTGTATCCGAGACTGGCACCACTTGCTCAAGAGTAATACGGTTTTGTTTTAGCGCCGAAAAAACTACATATGCGGTCATCAATTTAGTAAGAGATGCGGGTTCAATACGCTCATGCTCATTCTCAGCAGCCAATACTTGTCCACTTTGAAAATCTGATAGCAAATACGACTTTGCTGCGATGGTTATATTTTGCTGTTGGGCAAAGGCAGTAGAAATTGCAAAATGAAACAACAGTGCTAAAAATAAATGCTTCATAAACGTTCTTGAAAATCCTATAGTATAACTTGACCGGTTTCGATCTAAAACTAAAAAATATGTCGTGCGTAACCTAGTGAATCGATAACACGAAATACATTTATTCCTTTATTGTTCGAGGCTTATCAATGGTTCCCATATGAAAGTTTAATGATCCTTGTGTACGTTCATCGAAATAACGTTTCAGTGGGTCATGTATAACCCGAAATGCCATTTCTTGCCAGGGAATTTCGTGTTCAGCAAGTAATTTTACATCTAAGCTTTCAATGCCAGGCTTAAAATCTAAATCTAATAATTTACCGCGGAACAAAAAATAAACCTGACTGATATAAGGTAAGCTGTATACCGCGTATAAATCGCCAATTTCAACACGAGCATTGGCTTCTTCAAGGGTTTCTCGCGCTGCGGCTTGCTCCAATGTTTCGTTATTTTCCATAAAACCGGCTGGGAGAGTCCACCAGCCTAAGCGCGGTTCTATTGCGCGACGACATAATAATACTTTATCTTCCCATTCGGGAATGCAACCGACAACCACTTTGGGGTTTTGGTAATGAATTTCTTTGCAAACAGTACATACATAACGAGGGAGAGAATCTCCTTCTGGAATACGCAATGCGACTGTTGCGCTGCAGCTACTACAAAATTTCATACCATAACCCTTGCGTCCGTCAGAAAAGCATCATGATTGTACGACCGTAAATTTTTTAACCGCCAAAATGTTGCCAGACTCGTCTTGCAACTCAACACGCCAGGAACCTTGACGCTCTTTATTTAACAGTTTGCTGGCATAAGTTCGCCAATTTTTACTATGTACTTGCATGGTGAGCTTAGAATCTTGTTTGTCGTTGTGATACCAAATGATGGTAATCGCTTTACCTTGCAGATTTATTAAATGCAAGTAAAAGTAAATCGTTTCTACTTCGTTGTTATTCAGTGTGACAGAATCAATCGAGTCTTTAGGTTCTCTACCTTTAATAGTGAGGGTTAACAGTGCTCTGGCGACATATGTTTGATTCAGTTGTTCAGTTGTTGTTGATAGAGTTTGATGCTGTTGCTGGGGTTTTCTCGCAGGAATAATAACGGGTTTGTTTAAAGTCGCAGAGGAAACCGGTTTATTCCTAATAGGTATTTGAGCCGCATCGGTTCTCGACGATGTTTTTGAGGTATCGTCAATGTTATTTTTTGGTGTATCAATAGATTCAGTAGAAGCAGAAGAAACGTTGCTTAATTCGGTTTCTGTTTCGCTAGTTTCAGAATGATTTTCTGTTGATTCAGTACTAGCAGCGGTAGACAGTTCTGTTATTTTTTCTGCTTCTTGTTCAAAGGTATCACGACCTAGGAAAGCATAAGTAATGAATCCTAAAACAGAAAACAGCAACAAGAGCGCAATTGAGATTTTTTTCCAATCAAGCGAATATTGTTCGGAATCCGTTTCTGAGGAAGTTAGAACATCATTTTCTTGATTGAATTCATCTGATGGTGCCGGTGGTGTCTGTTTTATTTGGATTCGGATTTTAAGTTTGTTATCAACCATAAAAGCAAAGTTTCTCTACATACGATGTTATATCATACCCAATATTGGCATTAATCGGTTTGTATGTATCAAGTTTTTTAAACGTTGACTCCGTCGCGTTAACCAAAGTTATTAATTGAATAGCTAGAAAAATGAATGATGTGCGCAGAGATTGACAGCATAAAACAGCAAATACAAAATTTACGCGCTGAGATCGAGCGTCACAACTATCAATATTATACGCTCGATGCACCACTCATACCTGATGCAGAGTATGACAAGTTATTTGTCTCACTGCAGCATCTTGAGCAGGCTTATCCACAATTCCTTACTGAAGATTCACCGACGCAACGTGTCGGCGCAACGCCTTTAAAAGCATTTACGCAAATCAAGCATGCGATAGCGATGCTTTCATTGAATAATGCTTTTTCAGATAGCGACGTGGAGGCTTTCGATCGACGTGTAAGAGAGGCATTGCTGAAAGATTCCATCGGGTATGTGTCGGAGCCCAAGTTTGACGGTATTGCGGTCAGTTTGCGTTATGAAAATGGTATTTTAAGAACTGGTGCTACGCGCGGAGATGGCGAGGTTGGCGAAGATATCACGTTAAATCTAAAGACGATTCGGACTATTCCAATCGTTTTGCCACAGAAAAACTATCCACCGTTGCTGGAAGTACGAGGCGAGGTGTTGATGTTGAAAGCGGATTTTTTGTCGCTCAATGAACGTCAGGCTCGTAAAGGGGAGAAAATATTTGCTAATCCGCGTAATGCGGCTGCCGGCTCATTGCGGCAATTGGATTCTAAAATTACCGCATCTCGCCAATTAACGTTTTTTGCGTACGGCGTGGGTGAGTGTCTCGATACCGCATTACCGACGAGCACGCAGCATAGTGTCTTGAATTATTTGCTATCACTCGGTTTTCCAGTGGCTCAGGAAGTAAAAGTTGTTGTTGGAGTTAAAGGATTGCTATCCTATTATCAATCAATCGGTCAGCAACGTGAAAATTTGCCCTACGATATCGATGGCGTAGTCTACAAAGTCAATGCGTTACGCGATCAAGAACAGTTAGGTTTTGTTTCGCGTGCTCCTCGTTTTGCCATTGCCCATAAATTTCCTGCACAAGAGGCATTGACACAGGTACTCGATATTTCAGTACAAGTCGGTAGAACTGGCGCATTAACGCCTGTCGCCCGCTTACAACCCGTGTTTGTAGGAGGAGTGACGGTGACCAACGCCACTTTGCATAATCTTGATGAGATAATCCGCAAAGACGTGCGGGTCGGTGATACGGTGGTGGTAAGGCGTGCTGGCGATGTGATTCCAGAAGTGGCTTCGGTAATAATGGAGAAGCGGCCGCAAAATGCACTCATTTTTCAAATGCCACCGCATTGTCCGATTTGTCATTCGCACGCTGTGCGGCTTATCGATGAAGCAGTTTACCGTTGTACTGGGGGTTTATTTTGTCCTGCGCAACGTAAACAAGCAATTTTGCATTTTGCATCGCGTCGTGCGATGAATATCGAAGGGCTCGGAGAAAAGCTCGTTGATCAAATGGTCGATCAGGCCATCGTGCACACTCCGGCTGATTTATATCGATTAGGCTTAGCGGCGCTGGCGAATTTGGAGCGTATGGCGCAAAAATCAGCTGGCAATATTTTGCAAGCGATCGAGAAAAGTAAACAAACGACCCTGGCACGTTTTATTTATGCATTAGGCATTCGCAATGTTGGCGAAACGACTGCAAAAGATTTAGCCAAATATCTTGGGAATCTTGATCGTTTGATTGCTATTGACGAAATGCATTTGCAACAGATTCCCGATATTGGTCCTGTGGTTGCGCAGAGTATTATTAATTTTTTTGCTGAACCGCATAACCGAGAAGTCATCGAACAATTGCGAGCCAGCGGGGTTCATTGGGCGGAGCATGAGGGGAAACTGCTGCGCGCCGATAGTATATTGCCATTGAGTGGTAAGACATTTGTGCTGACGGGTACTCTAGCTACGATGAGTCGTGAGCAAGCTAAAGAAAAAATAGAAACGTTGGGTGCAAAAGTCAGCAATAGCGTTTCGAAAAAAACTGATTATGTCATCGTCGGCTCAGATCCTGGGAGTAAACATGATAAGGCGATGAGTCTAGGCGTTACAATTTTGAATGAGGATGAATTGATGGTTTTGTTAAACAAAGTGCAGTCATTGTCGTGAACTAGCAATGATTGATGCTTTATTTTGTGTGAAGAAATCATCATCTCTCAGCTTAGAGTGCACCCTTGTTGCAGTTTAATAATGCTTGCCAAGCATTGATTGCTTTTGGGTGATTAATGATTAAATGAATGTGAATGGGAAAATATGCTAATTAGCGTAAAACATAATTTTGTTTTTCTGCGCATGCCTAAGTGTGCCTCAACCTCTAGCGAAACGATGTTATTACCGCATAGCGACATCTTCATTGTCGGAACGCCACCGTTAAGACACACCAGTTTGCGAGAGTATGAAAGATCCATTAGCCTTTTATGGTCGAAAAAACCGGTAAAGATGCGTTAGAAACCGTTTGCTTAATTCGTGAACCAGTTTCCTAGTTGTATAGCTGGTATCGGTTCCGGGCACGAGCGGAACTGAGAAACCCAAACCATCCTGCACATAATAATTCCACGCATGGTGTCAGTTTTTTAGAATTTATTGAAGCTTACGTATCAGAAAATAAACTTGCTTTTGCCGATGTCGGTTGTCAGTACGATATGTTAAGAAATGAAGCGGGTGAAAATGGTGTCGAGAAAGTATTTTGTTATAACCAAGTTAATGTTTTTGTTGATTACATGAGCGCCAAAGTTGGTAAAAAATTAATTCTTGGCAACGAAAACGTTTCACCCAAATCGATTCACCAGAATAACTCTATTGAGCTGATTTCTTCTATCATGAGAAAAGTGATGAATAGGCTTAAAGTTGAGCATCGTGTGGTTGAGAAAGATATGTCAAAGGAGATTCCTACACCACTGATGACGGCATTACGTGAAAATATTCGTCAAGATTTTGAAGTGTACGAGCGAGCAAAAAATAATCGATTCGCTTGAATTTTATAAGCCTCTTTTTAAAGAGGCGCATAATTTTTTGGTTTTTCACTGCGCCTGCTAGCCTACAGCCAATAAATCATTGCACAAATTGCTGCGACAATATGTCGCATTCCCAGATTGCGTCTTTGTCGTTATGATTCTCCGCCATTAACAAAGCACGATAGACAGGCGGGAGTCAAGTAACGATGAGACATGAGCGGTTATCAAAATTAATCTCTGGATTAATTTTGGGGGGTGTATTTTTTTCACAGCCTGTTTATTCACAGCCGATTGCAGCAGACAAAAACGATCAAGAACAACCGGTTAAGCAAACTCAAAAAACCAAAAAAGGATCAGATTCCACTTTCCGGCTCGGTGAAGTGGAGGTAAAAACTACCAAAACCGGAAAACTGTCAACGAAGGATGTATTTACATCTGTTGACGTGGTTGGCAAAAGCCTCATCCAAAACCAAAATGTCAACTATGTGTGGGAATTGTTTAACCGTATTCCAGGCGCGTTATTGACCAATTTCAACCAAGGTAACACGAACGGAAAATTTTCTTTTCGTGGATTCAATGGCGAAGGTGAAATCAACGCAGTCAAACTCCTTATTGATGGTATTCCGAGTAACACGAATGACGGCAATATGCCGTTTCTCGATGCGTTATTCCCTTTAAACATTGAATCAATCGAGACAGTGCGGGGTACCAATGATCCGCGCTATGGTCTACATAACATCGCGGGCAATGCCAATATTACTACCACGATGGGCGGCACGTATGCAAAAGGTCGGGTTAATCATGGTAGTTTTAATACGACTGACGTACAAGCTGGAGCGGGCTATGAAAAAAATGGTTTCATGCAAAACTACTTCATTGGTTATCGCACAACCGATGGGCATCGCGCTCATTCCGATATGAATAAATTTTCGGTATCGGGAAAATGGTTTTATGCACCGGATGATGCTAATTTTCAAGTTGGCGCAAGCGTGCGGCATTACACCAATCATGCTCAAGAACCAGGTTATTTAACCTTGGAAGAAAGCCGCACCCGTCCATTCAGCACCAATGCGTTCAATAGCACAGATGGTGGGCGAAGAACCATGAATCAATACAGCGCGCATATCGATATTGATTTACGTCACGATCTTTCTTGGTCTACCAAAGCTTACTACAACGACTACGATGATTCGCGATTCGTAAAATTCTCAGCAAATGTGTCGCAGCAAAATCGAGTGACGCAAGAGCAGCAATACGGCTTATTATCGACTTTCACCTATCGACCTGTCGTTCCTTTTTTACGAGATTTTGCGGTAGAAACCGGTGTCGATATTCAATTTCAAGAAAATAAAAGTAAGCGTTTCTTGACCGATCAGCGTGTTCGCACCAGTCAAACTCGTGATCAGCGCTTTGACTTTAATATTTTTGGCGCATATATACAAACGATGTTGAAGCCTTTTGATTCGCTCAAAATTGTCCCTGCTTATCGGGTCGATACGATCGATGGTCATTTGACTAATAATTTGAATGGTCAAAGATACTCCATTAACGATTACGATTTTATTCATCAACCCAAAATCAGCGTGGTGTATACGCCTATTGAAGGCTATAGCTTTTATGGAAATTGGGGAAGAACGTTCCAAGTAGGCGTTGGTGCAGATTCCTATTTAATTCCACCTCGCATAGCCAACCTTGGTCCTTCGCTCAATCATGGTTGGGAAGCGGGTATCAAACTTAATCCCGTATCCTGGTTTGAAGGAAGGATTGCAACCTGGGAACAAACCGCTTCCAATGAAGCGAGGCGGATTCTTAATAGTGCCAATAATGATGCGGAAAACATAGGACGAACACGGCGCCGTGGTGTTGATTTTCAGGTCAATATTACGCCGATCGATCCTTTGACTATGTGGCTAACCTATACCTGGCAAGATTCCAAAATTATGCAAGCAGGCTCTGGGCTTGGTAGTACGCAGGATAAAGAAATCGACCACATTCCAAATCACATGGGATCTGGTGGAATCGATTACAAAATTACACCCGATTTGCTGTTTAACTTGTGGGCAAATTACCAAAATAATTACTTTGTCGAACGCACCAATACTGCTGGACGCTTTGGCGGGTTTATTGTCGGTAATTTAGGGTTATCCTATCAAGCAACTAAACGCATTAATGTGGAATTTCAAATTAGAAACATCAACGATGCGCGTTATGAGTATGTTTGGTGGGATGGCGCGCAAAGCTTACATTCCCCAGCCGCAGGAAGATCGTTTTATGGTGGAGTCGTGTTGAGTTTTTAAGAATTAATAGCGTTATTGAGCATCAACAATGTCAATGGTGTGGAATACTATAACTTAAGAAGTAGAAGAACAAACCTACCTACCTGTTAAACCATTGACAATGATGGGGTCGGTTCGCCTTCAATACTGATGAAACAGTAGTTGCGATGTGCATGACGCGACAGACAGCCCGGGGTAGGGCTGTTGTTAATTCGGTCTTTCTTGCATTGCCTGCGGCAAAATGCCGCATTCACAAGATGTACTTTGTATTCAATAATCCGCGTTTGTGGTTATCGTCGAAACTCGCGTGATCCTTTGTTTTATCAATCATCCGGATTAAGTAATTTTTTTTATTTTATGATTTTCAAGCGTTCTCTTTGGCTAGTGATACATCGCTGGGCCGGTTTGATCATGTCCTTATTGTTGATCGTGGTAGCACTGACCGGCAGTTTACTGGCTTTTCATCCTGAACTCGAACGGTTGATCAATCCGCAATTCTATTCTGATGAAGATGATCGCGATACGTTGGATATTGGAACGCTTGCCGCGCAGGTAGAGCAGATCGTGCCGAATGCTCAGATCAATTCGATTTTTCTAGAAGGTAATCAAGGACTGACTTTTGCGATGGTGCGTATGCCAGCCACTGAGGATGGCTACACGGATTTTGATCAATTGATATTGAATCCGCACACCGGTGAAGAATTGGGGCGTAGAAAATTTGGCGCAATTTCTCAAGGTATGACGAACTTCATGCCTTTCATTTATAAACTGCACTATACCTTGTTGCTCGATAAGATTGGCGTTTGGATCCTCGGGGTTTGTGCGGCGCTTTGGACGATCGATTGCTTTGTGGGATTTTATTTGACCCTGCCAGCACGCAATAAAGTGAAGCGTGAAATCAATCATAACTATTTGGGCAACTCCAGTAAAAGCTGGTGGCAACGATGGCAGCCGGCTTGGAAAATTCGTCTTGGTGCAAGCTTTAACAAGCTTAATTTCGATTTGCATCGGGCTAACGGTTTGTGGTTATGGATTATTTTGTTGATGTTTGCCTGGTCCAGCGTGTATATGAATATGTGGGATAGCGTTTACACATGGGCAACTCGCGTGGTGTTGGAATATCGCGCGCCGTGGACGGAAATACCTAAATTGCCAGCGCCGCTGCAGAAAACGGAGCTGAGTTGGCGTGAAGCGAGCATTGTCGGGCAACGGCTAATGGCTGAACATGCACAAGCGCATCAGATTTCAGTTGAAAAAGTGGTCGGAATGAAATTAGATCGTGAGCGTGGAATTTACAACTATACCGTGCGGAGTTCGCGCGATATTCAAGATCGACGCGGCGTGACGCGGGTTTATTTTGATGCCAATACTGGTGAACTCCGATTGGCTACTTTGCCAACTGGGCAATGGAATGGCAATACGGTAACGAGCTGGTTATATGCACTGCACATGGGCAACATTTTTGGTTTGACGTGGCGTATTTTTGTGTGTGTGATGGGGTTTGTCATTACGTTGTTATCCGTTACTGGCATCGTGATTTGGATGAAAAAACGACAAGCTCGTCAGATCAGTCATTTGATTGTCACAAGCAATCGCTCTAGTAATTAATCGAGAATTGACTTTAAGACGTATTTGGCAGTACCGAAAACCCAACCAGTTTTTTCTGAAGGTGGCGACTGGTTGAGTAGTTTTTATCATTACAAATGATTATCTTGCGTTAAAGTAAATGAGTCGGTGAATTCGCCATTGACGCTATATTCATAAGTGCCCGCCGTTAAGCCATATACGTTCAGCGGTATCGTTTTCTCAAAAGGAACAAATGCTTGAGTGCAAAGCACTAGTGGTGGAATGGGAGCTGCATGCATCGTGACGACAAAACGATTTCCCTCAATGCGCTGATTAATTTGACCAAATGCTCCACAACCATCACTAAAATCACCCGATATTTTAAGAAATAGTTGAACAGGCACATTCCCTTGTTGAATTACTGCAACACCACCGATATAAATTCTTTTGGGAGAATCCGGGGTAAGCAACGTTTCCCTGTAGTCGATAAGATCCCAAGCTCCGGTAGTCGTATTCAGTTGTAATTTTACATCTTGATAATTCCCCGCTTGCAAGTCCGTATCAACGCGTGGAATCGTCAATATGCCATCTTTATAGGATGGAAATGCTGGTGCTGAATTGTCTTGTTGCGCTGAAACTGAGTGGATAGTCAGCAGCGCAATACAAAACGCAATTACGGTATTTGCGAAGAGATGCATATTACCTCTCTGAGTAGAATAAACAATCAAGGTTGAACGATATCGCAAAGCATTGGTAAAGTAAATGCTTGATTATAAGTAATGAAAAACATAATTATAATAGAATACCATCAGTCATTATTTTAATTACCACCGTTAATGTTGATTCAATTACCTGAGCAAGTCGTAGCCGATGCAGAGTTGCTTCATTCTGAGTACGATATTCATCAAGCGTTACAGCGTATGGCTGTTAAAATGACGCAAACCCTGTCGCAGCAACAGCCATTAGTGTTGTGCGTGATGACTGGGGCGGTGGTATTCGCGGGACAGTTATTACCAAGACTTTCATTTTCTATGGATTTTGACTACCTGCATGTGACGCGTTATGGTACTGCCTTACAGGGTGGGAAAATTCGTTGGCTGGTGGAACCCAGAGAAAATATAAAGGGTAGGGTGGTGCTGGTGTTGGATGATATTTTAGATCGCGGTGATACGTTAATAGCGATTCGCGACAAGATGTTGGAGTGTGGTGCGGCAGCATTTTACAGCGCGGTATTGGTGGAGAAACAAGGCGATTTTCCTAAAGCTATCCAAGCTGATTTTGTCGGACTAACCGTACCGAATCGTTACGTGTTTGGTTTTGGAATGGATGTGCGCGGTGCTTGGCGAAATTTACCTGCGATTTATGCGTTAAAAAATAAAGAAGAATAAATAGGAATATCAGTATGCTGGCAATTATCGGGGGAAATGGGATGGCGCAGTTGCCGGGATTGGAAATCTCGCACCGGCAAATCATCCGTACCCCTTATGGTGAACCTTCCGGACCATTCACATTTGGCAAAATCAGAAATCATGAAGTTGCCTTTTTAGGGCGACACGGACAGAGTCTGACGATTCCGCCGCATGCCATCAATTACCGCGCCAATATCTGGGCACTTCATTCGTTAAGACCTTCGCACGTTATTGCGATTACTTCGGTGCGAGGGATTCGTGCCGATTTGGTTCCAGGCCGACTGGTTATTCCAAATCAAATCATCGATTATACCCATGGCCGAAAATCTACTTTTTTTGAAGATACTGAACAACGTTTTAAACAGGTCGATTTTACCTTACCGTATCGCCAAGAAACACGGGCGCTGCTACTACAAGGGGCGGGTGATGCCAGTATGCCAGTGATCGATGGCGGAATATATGCGGCTACGCAAGGACCACGATTGGAAACTGCGGCAGAAATCAATCGCTTTGAACGAGACGGCGCCGACATGGTAGGTATGACCGGTATGCCAGAGAGCGTTTTAGCGCGTGAGATGGCATTAAATTATGCAACGATAGCCTTAGTCGTCAATTATGCAGCCGGGCGAGGTATGTGCAATCAGGAGGATTGTTTAAACGAAATTTATACAGTAATGGAACAAACAATGGTAAAAGTGAGAAAAATTTTGGAATACGTGGTGAGTTGTTATGGCGATTAAACCAGTGCTGAGGATGGGAGATCCCCGGTTGCTCCGAGTTTCGGAAAAAGTAACGCAATTTGATACGCCACAATTGCATGCTTTGCTACAGGATATGCAAGATACCATGCATGATTTGAATGGAGCGGGATTGGCTGCGCCTCAAATAGGGGTCAATTTGCGAGTGGTGATTTTTGGTTTTGAGAAGAATCAACGTTATCCGGATGCTGATGAAGTGCCTTTCACTATTTTGTTGAATCCAACATTAACGCCTATTACCGATGAGCAAGAAGAAGGATGGGAAGGGTGCTTAAGCGTGCCAGGATTACGGGGTATGGTGCCACGCTACACGCAATTACGCTATCAGGGCATGGATCCGTTTGGAAAAACCATTGATCGTACCGTTAGCGGATTTCATGCACGCGTGGTGCAACACGAATGCGATCACCTGGAAGGTATTCTATATCCTATGCGCATTAAGGACTTCAGCTCATTCGGATTTACCGATGTATTGTTTCCCGGACAAGAACTTGAGGATGATTGAGGTAATTTTCTAAAAATTACTTATTTTTCCTTTTATCTTTAATGCGTTGATTTTGAATGTCTACTTCGAATAAACCAATAGTTTTGATGAGATCACTGAATTTTGCGTAACCGTAATTTCGTGAATCGAATGCCGAGAAATTTTTCACGATATGTTTTTTGACCTCGCCCATGTAGGCAAAGCCATTGTCATCAGAAAGCGCTTCAATTGCCGAACGAATCAATGAAACCAGTTTGGTGTCGCCAGCTAACTCCTTTGAGCTTTTTTTAGTATCAGGAGTTGTTGGCAATTCACTCGATATTGCAGTAGTTTTTGGCGCTTTCTTTTTAGTGCTTACATTGGGTTTTTCAGAAGCATCGGAAGCTTGTTTTACCACATCTTCATCACTGCTAGCCTGCTTGTTTTGTGGCAGAATCTCAAAATATTTGAATTCATTACAGGCGGCTTGCAGTGATTCCGGTGTTTTTTTCTCACCGAAACCATACACGAGTTTTCCCGATTCTCGAAGCCGGATGGCTAATCGAGTAAAGTCGCTGTCGCTTGAAACAATGCAAAAACCGTCTAGTGGGGCCGTGTAAAGTAAATCCATTGCATCAATGATCAATGCGCTATCTGTTGCATTTTTACCTTTAGTGTTGGCATATTGCTGAATCGGTTGAATAGCGTGTTTGGGTAAAATTTCTTTCCACCGACTCAATTGGTTTTGAGTCCAATCGCCATAGATACGTCGAATACTGGCATCACCGAATTTTGAAATTTCTTCAAATAACTGATCAATAAGATCAATCACCTTAAAAGTGTTATCGGCATCGATCAAAACTGCCAGTCTGGGATTATTGCTGGTTGCGTTCATATATTTTTGTTCGAAGATAGGCAAAAAAACTGTGGTGAGCAGGCTTTTGCAAGAATCTCCGATATTATTTGGAATGGGAAGTATACATGACATCGTCAGCTGATCTTGTGATAAGACCACTCTTTTCGCGCTCATGCTGCTGGGTTTATTCAGACTGCCGTTGATTGGGCAAATGATATAATGCGACTGTATTTGTTCATTCGAGAAAATTCACCGTGAGAAAAATATTAACTGCACCGTGGCTGGTGATACTTTTTTTGCTGATAGAATTAACTTTACCCGCTTTAGCGGATCAAGAACAGAAAACAGGGGTCTCCAAGAGCAAGGCAGAAATGCTTGAAGAAAAGTCGGCGCCTGAAGGAAGTAAAAAACTACCTGCTCCGAATGAGCTGATTGCTAGGATAAGCTTTATATCGACTAACGTATGTACACTTTATTGCGATTAATTATTACTTCATAAATGCGTTATGCTTAGTAAGTTCATCACGTTAGAAGGTATCGATGGCGCTGGAAAAACTACCCAGCTTGCTTGGTTAACTGAGATTTTAAACAATCACGGTATCAGTTTTGTGGCAACCCGAGAACCGGGTGGCACTGTTTTGAGTGAGAAATTGCGCTTGCTGCTACTGGATAGATCAATGTCGATGCATGAAGAAACGGAAGCATTGTTGATGTTTGCCGCACGTCGTGAGCATCTTGATCAAGTCATTCTGCCTGCATTAGCCCAGGGCCAATGGGTGGTGTCGGACCGCTTTACTGACGCGAGTTTTGCGTATCAAGGCGGAGGTAGGAAGTTAGCGTACAGCAAATTAGCGGTTCTGGAACAATGGGTACAGGGAAATCTACAACCTGATCTGACGCTGTACTTTGATGTTCCTGTAGAGATTGCGCTGCAGCGTATTAATCAAACAAAGGATGTTGATCGTTTCGAACAAGAACAATTCGACTTTTTTCAACGGGTGCGGCAGGCCTATCTTCAGCGCGCTAAGCAATTTCCTCAGCGTATTTGCACGATCGATAGTAGTCAACCTGTAGTTGAAGTAAAGAAAGCTGTTGAAAAAGCCCTTCATGTTTTGTTAAAGCATGATTGAGTGTTATCCGTGGCAGCAAGAAATCTGGCATAAAATAATGCAAAGCCAGAAATATTGGAAACATGCATTAATACTTAAGGGTAAAAGAGGTATTGGTAAATATGCTTTTGCACGTTGCCTGGTTCAATCGCTATTGTGTCATTTACCCAAAGCCGATCGAATGGCATGCGGACACTGCATCAGTTGTGGATGGTTTGAACAAAATGGACATCCTAATTTTTATTCGGTAATGCCGGATGCTTTATCCGCTACTAGCGACGATGATAAAACCAACACGGCAAGCAAGGAATCTAGCACGGCTAAGACTCAAAAAACACTGAGTCAACAAATAACCGTTGATCAAATTCGACGACTAAACGATTTTATTTATCATACGGGTCATCAGGATGGTTATAAAGTGATCCTGGTTTATCCGGCTGAAACCATGACGCTCGCCGCAGCAAATGCACTGTTAAAGAAACTTGAAGAGCCTCCTGCCGATGTTTTGTTTATTTTGGTGACACATCTGGTGCAGCACTTATTACCAACGATTCGAAGCCGTTGCCAACAAATCGCCATGCCGATTCCTAGCATAGAAACATCAATGATATGGTTGAAGCAACAGGGTATTAATAATCCAGAGGTTATCTTGCCGCTGAACGATTTTTCACCCTTGTCGGCTTGGTCGTTCGTTCAGGACCAACTGACTCTACCGCATCAACATTTCATCGAACAAATTACTAGTGAACAGAAATTCGATCCGCTCACTTTGTCGCAATTGTTGCAGTCGGTCAGTTTATCTACAGTAACCAGTTGGTTGCAAAAATGGTGTTACGATTTAGTAAGTTATCGAACGACAGGCAAAATTCGATATTACTTGCAATTCCAATCTATCATTCAGGCACTGAGTCAACGGATTAATTTGATTGCTTGTATTACTTTCGCTAGAGAATTAAACAATCATCAAAAGCTATCGACTCATCCACTCAATGCGCGTTTATTTCTGGAAGAAATGTTTATTCGTTATCGCCATGTGGTGCGCGAAAAATAAACCTGGATCATTTCTTTTCAAAAGTATCGTCCGCTTTTAGCACCTTCAATGCAGCGGTGGCGCAAGCTTCGTCGAGTTCGATGCCAGGTGCACCACCTACACCGATACCACCCACAACTTCACCACCAATTTTGATTGGGAAACCACCGCCGAGTAATAGCATGTTTTCATTTATGCGCGACAAACCTTGCAATTCTGGTTTTTGTACGATTAATGTTGCATATTTATGGGTAGAGTCGCGCAAACTAGCTGCAGTATAGGCTTTCCGTCGACTACTATCCAACGTATGGGGGGCTGCGCCATCGCTTCTAAGTTGTACTTTAATAAGTCCCGACTGGTCCACAATCACCACGCTGACTTTGTAACCGTCATCAACACATTTTTTCACGGCTGCCATAGCGGCTTGAGTGGATAACTCTAAGGGCAGCATTCTTTGTACAGACAAATCTTGAGAAAAAACAATACTGTCAAACATGCACAGCGATAAAAAAGTAATAAAGTAAAAAAATCGACTCACTATCTTCGTCATGATTAAATCCTTCTAGCTTTGAATGAAACATATATATCGTATATCGAAATCGATGCAAAGCTAAATCGATTTTTACCTACTTCGATGAAACATGGGGAAAAGATTCTTATAAAAAATAAAGCGGAATCGATTTGACGATTCCGCTTTAATGAGTAACTTAAATTATTTTATTGATTAATATGACTATTTTTTGATAGCTTTATTTTCTGGAGTACTATCATCATCGGTTTCATCGTCCTCAGGATCATAACTGTTCATATTCGCATTATCTTTTGTGAAGCTGACTTCCCAATTAGAAGAATTGCCGCGACGATCCATATTGACAGTCAGATAGGTATCATTAAATTTTACGCAAGGAATCGTAAGTAGTCCCTTGTCCATATCAACTGTTGAAATACATTCTTTGACCGGAATTGTTTTTTTGTCGAGGCACTTGGAAACATCTACGATAACGGTATCTGTACCGGCATTACCCTGATCATTAATAGGATGTATTGTTACCACAGCAAAAGTACGCTTGATTACGACATCAGTAGCGGTTGACAATAAATTGGTTACATCATTGCCGTTTTGATCCAGTAAGGGAGGTGCCAGACATTGATTAGTTTGTCCTGTGAGCAAATTTTTGACAGTCAATCCTTTAGCGGCAAGGAAAATCTGATCGTCTTTTATTGCGACACTTTCTGCAAAAAGCGTGCTAGTAAAACAAAAAGCAGAAATCGTCAAAGATGTTGATAATAATAATTTTCTTGAAAGCGTCATCGTTTATGACTCCTGTTAACTAATTAATAATATGAGAATACTCAGATACATCCTTTTATGATTAAAAATATCTGAATACTCTCATGGTTCATATCAATAACTTTATTGACAGTGCTAATAACGAATTAAATTTCTATATATTTAGTTCTGAGAATGAATTCTAAACGATTCGATATGATCTATTCGTTTAGAATCCCATTCCAAAGTACTAAAAGCGATATAGCTATTTATTTGCCGGCTTTGCTTTACTAGTCTGATCTTTAGCGGCTGGTGCAGCAGCTTCCGCTTTCTCGGCAGGCGCCGCTTTAGGTGATTTATCTGATGCAGGCGCTTCATTTTGAGCCTCAACTTTCTTTGCATCAGGCGCTGCGAGTGGTTCAACTGGAGCCGGAGGAGTTGCTGCTTCCGGTTTTGTTGCTGCCGCATCAGGCGATGATGCTTCTGGTTTTGCCGGATCCTTCGTGTCAACTACTGGTTTTTCACCGGCAAAATGATTGCGCACTTGATCAATGGTACCTTCATTGATATAACCTGCGTGCCATAGATAACCCAGTCCGCCTAACAGCAGCAGAATGAACAAATACGATTTCCATGGGCTTTTTTCTTCCGCGTATGGATCTGCAATCGAGCGCTGCGCACCTTGTGGCAACGTAGCGATTTTAGTGAGTGAAGCACCAAACGGTATGTTAATAATTGCCCGTGTATTCACCGCCCAGCCATTGGCATCCAACAAAGGAGCCAAGTTACGTTTGCGCAGCTTGAGGTAGGCTAGCAAAACAGACGGTCCAGAAATCAATAACACCAATCCGATAATTGCCAGCGGCATTTGCCACCAAACTAAACTGATAAAGCCTGTCACTACAGAAGCGATCGCAGTACCGATGGCACCGACAGCCAATCCGATTGCTGCAAAAATACCGGCAAACTTACCAACATCGAATGGCGCTGGCGGCGCTTTACCCGCTTCCGCTGTTTGTGCTGAGCTAGCAATACCGGAAGCAGCTTGGTCTTGCACTGCTTTTTCACGGGCACTGGCCATTTTCTCGATTTGTTCCCCAATCATTTTTCCTATCCGTTTGTACGGATACCAAAATGCTTGGCGCACACTGATCGGATGTTCAACAATTTTGGTGATGGTGGCATCCCAATCTTGCCCTTTGCGGTCGTAGAATATACCGTTACGTCCAACCATCAAATTATCGGCATCGCCATTGGTGAAGGCTGCAGCAATATTCATTTTTTGCGTATCATCGCCTCTGCGCTTGCATTCACAGTAGGCCAAATAAGTGCCGCTCAGATTTGCCATACCGCTATGTTGGGAAGGATCGTTGATATGCAAGCAAAAATCACAACTGCGTCCATCCAAATAAAGTGTTCCGGCTTGAAATATCGCTTTATCACGTCGCGTGTAAAAATCACGAAACGATACAAAGTTATTCAATAACTGAAATAGATGATGATGATAGCGGATTAATTTCTCGACCGAGTCGATTGCATCAGAAGCATTGGCGAGAGATTTGTCTTTCTGAATCAACGCCATGATTTTTTCTTGATAACCACCCGACAAAATAGCACGAACACGCTGAATACCTAAACTTTCGACGACCGCACCGCGTTTATTGTCTAACCAGACTTGGTGAGCGGCGAATTTTCCGCATAAAGTTTCCCATTCATCACTAGTCAAGGAATCCTTTTTACCCATTAAAGGATGAACTACTTTATTTTTGAATTCCGTAATTGCTTGTAACCAGGCCGGATTGATTCCTTTCTCAAGCGGTAATTGCTTGGCCGCTTCAATTTTCGCTAAAGGCAAACTAATCAATTGTTCAGAAGATGCCGACAAATCTTGGCTAGCCAACGCTTCATAACCCGTCAGTGCTGGATTAAGCGGTTCGCTTGCGCGTTGATCAAACTCGGCCAAACGGCAACGGGTAAAATAATCATCAATTTTAGTTTTGATCGCATCAAATGCAGTTTTGGCCGCCCCTGTTTCTTGTCCGAGAATCAGGATATTACTGGCATCCCGTTCAGCATCTTGCCACCATTCAGAAAAGGCTTGTGCTTCGGTGAAAAACTGATTGAATTTTTCTTCCGAAACACCTGGCAAGCCAGAACGGTCTAGATCGGAACCCACACACGTCATCATTTCTTCAATGACGGCTTGAGTGTCAGCATCTCCCGCCGCACTCGACGGAACAATGCCATCTCCATTGAATTTGGTGCTGGCAAAAATCTTATTCAAATCAGCCGTATCTTCAACACTGATCGTGGTTTCATCTTTTTTGCCAATGTTATGCAATATTTGCTTCGCAGAAGCTAACAAGGCACCACCTTCGGCACTGCTATCATCAATCGCATCTAAAGATAGTACTGCGCTACCTTTCACCAAATCTGTTGGATTTTTCAACATAGACGTTGCCCAATTCGCAGCCGATATGATTTCCGGTACGCGAATGTGGCCGTCTTTGTCGGTATCAAGAAATTCTAACGTTTTTTGATCAAACTCCAAATTCGTGGTTGGGCAACTTAATGCAGCCCAAAGTTTGGGATCAAGATCGGTCAGCGATTTAATATCTTCACCTGTTTCGAGGCGTACTTGATCAAAACCGCCAGAACGAAAAAAACGCCATTTATGCGATAAAGTATTCATGAAGTTCCTTTTTATTGGTCAATTTACAGCGCTAAGAGTAATACTGCGCATACTACGGTTGCAAATGGCAGCGTTGAGATAATTCTGATTAGAATCACATGAAACTATCGAATGATAACTTAGTTAGATTCTTATGTGGAAACGTCTTTGCATAAATTCCGTTTACTGAACAGCCTAATTTTTCTGTTTCATACAAGCAGCAATATGATTTTTAAAGAAATCTCCGGTCAGTCCGAGAATTTCAGCTTGGTTCTGACAAAATTTCAATCTCGAAGGATCTCGATGGTCAGTTTCCTCAATGCGGGCGGGTAATGGCTGTACTTTCGTCACCGGATGAACAATTTTTTGCGCGGACAATGATTCCACATTCAAGCGTACTGAAATCATGCCCGCAGAACCGAATCCCAGTTCAGTAGCCGCTTGCTTCGATAAATTGATGACTCGATCACCGCCGCCACCCCATCGATCATTAATACGCACAACCACTTGTTGATTATTTCTTAAATTGGTCACACGAACAGTGCTTCCCAAAGGAATTGTTTTATGTGCGGCCGTTAACAATTCAGGCGAATATCTTTCACCGCTCGCTGTTAAACGCCCTTCCATATCGGCAGCATAATAGCTGGCAATCCCCGTTTCAGAAGGCCATTGTAGTTCGTCTTTAGGCGATTCAGTTTTTTTACTGACTTGCTTGTGCTCCTGGGAAATGCTCGCACTATCTTTAAGATTAGGTGATTCGATCGCAGGTTGAGATATGGGAATTTCCGCTTCGCGTTTCGTATGAAAAACGATTGGATTTTTCTCAGTTGAGACTTCATCCTGTAAAGATTTTTCCTGTACAGGTACTGTGGTACAACCGAACATCGTAAGAATAATTAAACTACAGAGCCCTAATTTTATTGAATTCATAATATACACAGCAATCTTTTTTATTTTTATTATAAAAACTGAAAGAATTCTATCATTGATTACGATACAAATTTTTATGATGTAGATAAAATTTTCCTTAAAATCATAGAATTCTAAGGAAGTTAAATAAAACCAGAATGAATACCGACAAAGATGAGGAAATGGGAAAAATATATCTAAATAAAGACAATTATTAATTGACTCTTACTATTTTTCTTCGAAGCATTTGCTAAGCGCTAAAAATTCCTAGCGTTGTTTCCAGTATTTGGGGCGGTACTGTACATGAACCCACACAGGTGTACTGGCTAAACTTAGTAGATCTGCAGAAAATCTGATGGTTTTATCAAATCTGATTGAGATATCTAAAGAGAAATAATAGCTGTTCAGTAAGAATACAATCGTAATGACAAATCAACGGCACGGATATTTTTTGTTAAAGCGCCAATTGAAATGCGATCAACACCGGTTTCAGCCAATTGACGAACGGTTTGTAGCGTTACATTACCGGATGCTTCGAGTACTATTTGCTTATAATGCCGAGCTAAACTGACGGCTTGTTTGGTCTGTTCCAATGTGAAGTTATCCAATAAAATCATTTTAGCTCCAGCATTCAACGCTAGCTCCAATTCTTCGAGTGTTTCGACTTCGATTTGAACAAAAGCTGTGGATGATGCAATTATCTGTGCTTTTTTGACTACCGCCGCGATTCCTCCGGCTGCGATGATGTGATTTTCTTTAATCAGAATACCATCGTACAAACCTAACCGATGATTGATGCCTCCGCCACACTTGACGGCATATTTTTGTGCAATGCGCAGACCAGGAAATGTCTTACGAGTATCGACAATCTTCGCTGCCGTACCATCAATCGCATCGACAAATCGTTGCGTTTGGGTAGCTACTGCGGACAATAATTGCAAAAAATTTAATGCGGAGCGCTCTGCTGTCAATATTGCACGTGCATTGCCTTTGATTTCACAAAGCTTGTCGTTAGAACAAATGCGATCACCGTCGCACGCAAACCAATTGATTTCAATCTCAGGCGATAACGCTAAAAAACACGCATCAAACCATTGTGTGCCACACAGGACGGCATCCTCGCGCGTGATGACCTCAGCTCGCAATTGTTTGTTTTCTGGCACTAAGGATGCGGTTAAATCTCCTATTTCTCCGAGATCTTCTCGTAAAGCACTTTGCACGTTACGATTAATTTCCGACTGTAAATCTATCAATTTCTCGCTACCTTAACATTGAATTGTTAGAATTATAGTACACCTCACCTCAATCCAATATTCTCGAATTACTGGCATGCTGGTAATCGAATAACAAAATTGCCTATTATCAAGTTGAATTAGAAAATTACAAAGGAATTTAAATGCTTAACGCTTTCAACCTTATCATCCATACAGCGGCTTCCATGTTAGGTGTTTTTATTATTGGTGTACTGGTATTTTGGTTTATTCAAGATGTTACTCAAAAAAAACATTCTGTTTTACGCAATTACCCACTCATCGGAAGACTTCGTTATCTTTTTGAGAAACAAGGAAAATACTTTCGACAATACCTTTTCGCAAATGATCGGGATGAATTGCCTTTCAATCGCGCCACCCGCAGTTGGATTTATAAAGTAGCGAAAGATAAAAGCAGTACGATTGGATTCGGATCGACTAACGATCTTAATCGACCCGGTGCAATTATCTTTGTCAATGCAGCATTTCCAATTTTAGAAGAAGATCAATTACCTACACCTTCATTACATATCGGTCGAGGCTATTGCGAACACCCTTTTGAAGCAAAATCGATCATCAATATCAGCGGCATGAGCTACGGCGCCATTTCAAAACCGGCGGTTCGTGCTTTATCGCTTGGTGCGGCGCACGCCGGATGTTGGTTAAATACCGGTGAAGGCGGATTATCTCCGTATCATTTAGAAGGCAACTGCGACATCATTATGCAAATTGGCACTGCCAAATACGGTATTCGCGACCCAAACGGCAATTTCTCAAAAGAGCGCGCGAAAGAACTCAGCCAAGTAGTCAAAGCTTTTGAAATCAAACTTTCTCAAGGCGCCAAACCTGGCAAAGGCGGATTATTGCCTGCTTGCAAAGTCACTGAAGAAATCGCTCATATCCGCGGTATCCCAGCGTATCATGACTCAAAAAGTCCTAATCGGCATGTCGACATTCATAATATTGAAGATCTGCTTGATAAAATACGCATTCTGCGTGAACTCACGGGTAGACCGGTAGGTGTTAAAACGGCGATTGGTGGATGGCAATTCATCAATGAGCTGTGCGATTACATTAATCGCAAAGGATTAGACTATGCACCGGATTTTTTGACGATTGATGGCGGTGAAGGCGGCAGCGGTGCAGCCCCTCAAGCATTGATGGATCATGTAAGTCTACCGATTGCAGAAGCCTTACCTCGCGTAATCAATGCGTTAATGCAATCCGGTTTAAAGCAGCGTATTTATGTTGTCGCAGCAGGAAAATTAGTGACTTCTGCCGAAGCAGCCTGGGCGCTATGTGCGGGCGCGGATTTTGTCAATAGTGCACGTGGCTTCATGTTCTCATTGGGTTGTATTCAAGCACTCCGATGTCATCTCAATACTTGTCCCACGGGAATTACGACTCACGATCAACGCCTACAAAACGGCCTTGTCGTCGAAGAGAAATATCTTCGCGTTGCAAATTATGCTAAAAACGTCAATAAAGAAATCAATATGATTGCGCATTCCTGCGGGTTACAACACGCACGCTTATTCAGGAGAGAACACGTGCGTATCGTACAAAAACCCGGGAAAAGCATGGCACTCAATGTGTTATATCCGTACCCAGACAAGCAAGAATTTCCTACGGAATTTGGCTAGCAACAGGTTGAACAAAAGATTCTTAACTCGATAAAAAAGGCTCTAGCACTACTATCGATAGAAAATTCCGTAGTAAAGAGCCTTTTTATCTTTAAAACTAGTCGTGATTCTTGTGGTTCAAATCAATGACAAATAAACAATCAAATGTAATGGGATCGCCCACATTGCCAAGAAATTTTTCCATATTCACCATACCAGATAAACGAACTGTGCCATTTGCGTTTGCAAAACGACCCGTTCCGTCGATAACAGAATTACCATCACTGGACGCTCCTGTTATATGTGTGATGGATTGACCGCGTGGTGTCGTTGTGGGATGAAACACCGGCTGTACAGAAGTTTTCCCCCGGGTAATTAATTTCCCACTTGGTAAATAAAAATAGGTGGTTCCCACTAATGCAACGCCAGCATCCGTTGGTGTTACCATCGCCAAACAATCGGTGCCTCGCCCAATCATTTTATTATTTTTTACATTGAATACATTGACGTCAAAGCACATGGCTCTATCGTCTACGTCGTCACCATTAATATCTGGAACGGTACTTTCATACATTTTCCCGGTTCCCACGAGATTTAAAATCAGCCGTTCGCCATCTTCTTTTTCTACCTCATTCGCTTGTACAGAAAAGCAAAAGAATAAACTTATCGTTGCAATAAAAATATTTCGTACCATGGGTTATTCTCCTTATAAGTGAAGTAATTTTTTCAATGCATCGTCTTGCAACATCTATCCAAGCTTTGCGGAAAAAATTTAGCTCAATCTATTCCATAATGCTTGAATATCTCCTTGATGAAGGATTTTAATCTTCATCCTTTGTTTCATCCTTAACAGCGTATTTTTTATCATTAAAATACTTAACCGTCTGTTTCCAGGCATTTTGTGCAACTACGCGACCTAAAGATCTCGCATTCAAATCACCGTCGATGAAATGTATTCCACCATAACGTCTTGATATGCCAGCTTCATCGGCTGCATCGGAGAAAGTTGCCCAATACAAAGTTAAATCCTTTGCTGGAACTTCTCCCGGTTCAACTCGCGAAGATCCTGCATGAATCACGACTTTGTGACCGAAATGATCGCTTTGGGTAATCAATTTGAGCGTTTCAGCACCAGCGGCACTAAAAATACTGTGACCGGAAAAATATTCAGGGAATGGCGGAGTAACGACACTTTCAGCTTGATATGGCCTCCAATTAGCGCCATCGATGAGGCCTTGCCAAGAAGGAATCTGTTGTCCCGAAAAAAGAAAGTGAATAGCAGTGACTGGTCTCACGTAATCAAAATGCCGTTTTGCATCCCAAGAAACGATGCTCGCATCAAAAATCGCATTGGTCAGCGCAAAAAACATTTTCACATCTTGATCGATATTATGCGAATCGCGCTCCGATACACGGGTTGCAAAAAGAGTCCAATGCCCCGGCGGTAACTCAGAAGAAGGGCCATCGGCCCAATATTCTGCAATTACTTTTTCCTCGTCGGTTAGATTAGCTGCATAGTCGACAACTTGTTGTGCTTGAATACGATAACGTTCACTATCGGTAGTGTAATTTGCAGGAGGTGGAATTTTCTTACGATATTGTGAGCCGGATTTCAGCGCGTAAGGCTTAACTTTTCCCCAATGCGGTGCGATAAAAGATTGGACGTTAGTGCCAATCTGCAAAGGTTGCCAATGATTAGGATCCACGATAGTTGTCGGCGTGTTGACAGGAACATATCCCGTGTAATCGCTATAAGGCGCGCCTCCATTCAATTCACCTTTTTGATTGGAGCCGTCTTGATGACGAAACGCCAACACGGCTGCTGCTGCAACATTACCAATACCTGCCGGCGTATTCAGATCAGTTGAATTATCGTTTGGGTTATATCCCAACGTATTCATCAAAGCATCAAAACTTGATTTTTGCGAAGGAAAAAGATCTGATAAACATCGATAAGCAGCATAGCTAACCGCTTTTGATTTATTAGCCATGGTATGCTCATTTTCGGGGCGTCGCAGATGATTGTCCAGTTGCGTGCCTTTTGCCTTTTTGTCATAGGCCGCCCAAGCATCAAACATACAAGTATGTGTAATCGCTAATGCCCTCGCCACAATTGGAGGACCTGGATGTGTCACGCGGATCGCTTCCAAAGCGGCATCGTTCCACTTTGTAACAATCGTTTCAGCTCTACTCGCTTGTGCAAATAAAGTAAAAAAAACCATCAGAAACAGTGCAAACAAATTATTGCCCTCTTTAATTCTCATTGAATATCCCTCCGCTATAATTTTTTGAATTAAATAACTTAACTGCTCCAAAGAATGCCTTTTTGATGAACCAGATTAAAACTTCAGAGTGACAAAAAAGCTGAGGAATTATAGGTAAGTGATTTCTCAATTAATGTGAGTTTTCTCACATACAAAACAATGGATTGATAATCTTCTCGCCCGAAAGATAGTAGGAATTAAAAGTAGGGTTTTCTGGTAGTATTTGCCAAATGACGCAGAAAATACGGGGGTATGGACACATCGATGATAGTCTGGATCAAAGAATTGGGAGAGCAAGGAACCGACTGTCGCAAAAAATCGCGCAATGTCAACAGCAATTGAAATCTGACCCACTTATCAAGTAAAAACGTCAATCTAAATTTGACCCATCCTGATGCTTATCATTGTTTAACTTGTTCGGCAGTGGGGGCTATCCCTGCCGATTTCTTTCCTTTTAACCGGTAGCTGTTACCACTGATTTGCACGATATGCGCATAATGCAGCAATCTGTCCAATAATGCTGCGGTTAAGGTTTGATCATCAGCAAAAGCAGTTGACCATTGTGAAAATGGCAGGTTGCTGGTGACGATTACACTGCCTTGCTCGTAGCGCTTGGCAATGACGTTGAAGAACAGATTGGCTTCCTCCCTGCCAAACGGGAGGTAGCCTATTTCGTCAATGACTAATAGCTTAGGGGATAGCACACTGCGTTTGAGATACGTATCCAGTCTTCCTTGTTTTTTGGCAGTTGCCAATTGCAGCATTAAATCAGCTGCGGTGATGAAACGGACTTTTATACCACGCATGATGGCACTGTAAGCCAGCGCAATAGCTAGATGACTTTTACCTACGCCACTTGGGCCGAGCAGTACAATGTTT
>JBGAVE010000005.1:0-100509 GCA_044228295.1 Nitrosomonas sp. | reverse complement strand
CTGGTGGGGATGGTAATGGCATAAAAGCTGGTGGAGATTATCCAAGTACTGATACGACGATCGAACATAATTTGTCGCATTCCAACAAAGTTATTGGGATTACTTACAATGATGGCCGCAACGCCAAATTTGTGAATAATACCACCTGGAATAATTCGCTAGGTTATGCGCTTGGAAGCGATACGGTTGTTACCGATAACATTGCCGCCGAAGTCAACGTCCAGTATGGAACGGGCATAGCAACGGATAATTCTTGGCAACGTTCGGGCAAAGTTTCTTTCGTGAGCACCGATCCTAATTCACCGTATTTCTTGGTTCCAACAAACAGTGGTGGTTTTGAGGACATTGGAGCTCATGCGAATACAACGGTAGGAAATACCTCACTTCTTTCTGATCTTGTCGTATCGGATATTTCCTATGCCAATGGTATTTTTAAAGTTACGGTAAAAAATCAGGGCTTAGCAGCAACACCTACAGGAGTAGTTATCGGTGTAGGATACTCTGTGGATGGTCAGTACAAGTCTTGGGGAGATGTTGCCGGTCCACTAGCTGCAGGGCAATCCGTTGAAATTGGCACCAAGGGTGAATTCTATGCTATTCCTCAAGGAACCTACACGATTGCCGCGCATGTTGATGATGTGGATCGGATGACTGAAATGAATGAAACGAACAATCAGCTTTCGCGCACGATCGTTATCGGCACCGATAGCACACTGCGACCAGATCTTATCGTTACAAAAGTTTCTTATGTCAATGGTATTTTTACCGCTACGGTGAAAAATCAAGGCGCAGCAGCAACGCGTGCAGGTACAGTTATTGGTGTGGGTTATTTTGTGGATGGCAAGGGAAAAACTTGGGGAGATACGACCAATTCTTTAGCACCGGGGCAATCCGTCGAAATTGGTACTAGGGGCGGAAATTACCTGATTCCGAGTGGAACTCACTCCATTATGGCGTATGTTGATGATGTTAATCGAATGACTGAAACAAACGAAACGAACAATCAACTTTCTCGATCGATTACGTTACCTTAGTCTTTGAGAGTGCTCATGTGATTGTAAGAAGCATTTGAAAACAAGAGCGTTGCCGAGCATGACAGGGATGTTAAATCCTTAAATCAAGCACAAAAAGGCAACGCTCAATTTATTGAAGATACTGTTATCTGACCGCTCCTCAGTTAGTCGTTCCTGAAAATAGCTATTTTGGAGTGACCTCTTTAAAAAGCGAGAGCTTAATAAAGACAAGATCAAGCAATTTGAACTTTTTCCTTCAAAGAATTTGTGAAACTGACAGTTTCCGTCATGGGAAGAAAAACCAAACAATGCACGGCAGTCATCGTTTCAAATTCCAGGGTGGATCGCCTTTTGCATTACTTGCGCTTCCACGGCAACAATCACTTTACCACTTAAATTCTCTAATTTCTTCGAGCTCAATAACTCAATCATCAATCTGATCGACTTACTGAGCATACGTTTTACGGCCATTTCGACCACAAATACGCAACAGTTGTAACATTCTTAGGCGACAAAATCATACATACCACAGTGTCATTATCTGATATCAGATGGTTGAAAGTATTTCATGGGCAACTACATAGCAAGAATCATCTTGATTCCCAGCCCATACAGCAATACTACAAATATCGCTTTCAGTATTGAAGTTTTTGTCGAATGAGTCAACCTGGCTCCGATAGGAGCCGTCAGTATGCTCCCTGATATCAGCCAAAACAATGCGGGTAAGGATACATAGCCTAGGCTATAATCAGGTAATGGCTCTGACTGCAAAATGCCATTTGCAACATAACCAATTGTTCCAGCCAAAGCGATCGGGAATCCGATAGCTGCCGCTGTACCAATTGCTTGTTGTAGTTTAATTTTGCATAAAGTAAAAAACGGCACTGACAGTAGCCCCCCACCAATCGCTACTAAGCTCGATACCCCACCTATCAAGCCACCAACCAGAAATAGCCCAATTCTTCCGGGAAGTTGAAACACAGGACTCGGGCGAAATTGCAGCAGCATTTGTGTGGCAGCATAACAAATGAAAATAACAAAAATGATATTCAGGACTCTATCCGTCATGCTGCTTACCAGAGCTGCACCACTCAATGTACCCAGAAATATCCCTGGGATCATCGGTTTAACGATGCTCCAAAGTACCGCACCGTGGCGATGATGAGTGCGTAAGCTACTGAACGACGTAAACATAATCGTTGCCATGGTGGTGCCTAAAGCCATGTGCATAATTCGATCAGGAGGAAAATTTTGTGCAGTAAAGATTGTGGTCAATACTGGAACAATAATTAGCCCACCACCAATGCCGAGTAGGCCTGCAAAGAATCCTACAATAGCGCCAGTCAATAGATAAATCAGCCACCATTCCATAACGTTGATGAACAGCTTTGTTGTGTATTAGATAGAGTCGACCGCGATTATAAAATTGACATAATAAACTGCCATTCGCGAGGATCAACTGGTGTAATGGACAAACGGTTGCCTATTTGCAATACGCGCATATTGTGTAACCCCGGATATTGCCTTAGTTCCTTGATAGGAATTAGCCTTGTTTTCTGTTTTAGCGTAACATCGACATTAAACCAACGAGGATTATCTCGGCTTGCTTTCGGATCAAAATATTTGCTGTGCTTATTAAATTGGGTAGCATCAGGATAGGCTGATTGGCTGATAGTAGTAATGCCTACGATGCCAGGTTCCTTGCAGCATGAATGATAAAAAAATGCTTGGTCTCCGATTGACATTTGATGGCGCATAAAATTGCGCGCCTGATAATTACGTATTCCTTCCCAAGCAATCGTTTGTCGCACTAAACCCGCTAAATCATCAATACTAAATTCATGGGGTTCGGATTTCATTAACCAATAGCGCATTTCGAGAATTGGCAAGTTCGTTCAGGTTGAAAAGCAAATTTGTTTATCGATGCAATAATACTTGTTCAGATACAAAAGACTTTTGGGGAAGCTAAAAATTTTAACAATAAGTGACGAAAAAAGCACAAATAAAAAAGGCTAACAGAGCTTATGTCTGTTAGCCTCTATGATGAGGTAAGCTATTATCGATTAATAGCTTTTTCTAACCACTGGATCTTTGGCGTTGCTTGGCGTTACAGAAGGATTTACAGGATTAATGCCTGATGGCAGTTTAAAATTTTCTTCCGAACTTTTTGTTTGAGCAACTTTTTCTTGATCCAAAATCAAATCGGTCCGTGGTGTAGGGCCAATTGCTTCAAAACCAGGAAATCTATGCGCATAGAAATCAATATATTTACCTTGATCGACGTATTCTCTTTCAATCGCAAATGCGCTACCTGCAAATAAAACTGCGCCAATTAATGAAGCAGTAGCTATTTTTTTTACATGAGTCATAATGATCTCCTCTGTTACCGTTTAATGTATAAAATTCATGCTTTGATTTTCATATCAGTTTGTATGATATAACACATTCAAAATAATTTACTATAAAAAATAACAACATTGCACGTTCTATTTCGTGTTCTGACGCGCAGAATACAACACATTTCTTAATCTTAATTCCATGCAATGCACTCAGTGTCCGCGATTGAGCGATTTTCTACATTCGGTAAGAAGCAAGTATCCTGACTATCATGCCAAACCCGTAGTGGCATTTGGCGACGATCATCCGAAAATTCTGATTGTCGGGTTAGCACCCGGCATGCACGGCGCAAATCGCACGGGGCGGCCTTTTACCGGAGATCATGCAGGCATTCTGTTATATCAAACACTGTATAAGTTTGGTTTTGCTACAAAACCTGAGTCCATTGCTGCTGATGATGAATTACAATTGATCGGATGCCGTATCACCAACGCCGTAAAATGCTTGCCGCCCGAAAACAAACCGCTACCGCAAGAAATTCGGCAATGTAATCAATATTTAAAGAATGAACTCAATGATTTTATCAATCAAAAAGGCAAAGCAATTGTTGCGCTAGGATTGGTCGCACATCAAGCGATACTGAGAGGACTGCAACTTTCCGCAAAATCCTATCTTTTCGGCCACGGCAACATTCATACCTTACCGACAGAAAATACCGTCAAACTGTATGATAGCTATCACTGTAGCCGCTACAACACGCAAACTAAACGATTAACTTGCGAAATGTTCGAACAGGTTTTTGCTAAAATTGCGAGCGAACTTTAATTGCTGTCCCATAATTATTTTAAGGAGAAAATCGTATGCCATACGTCAATATTCGTTTAGCCGGAACACTGACGCGAGAACAAAAGAAAGAAATTGCTGCTGAAATTACCGATACCCTTGAGCGTATTGCGAAAAAGCCAAAATCGTATACGTACATTTGTTTTGATGAATTGCCACATGAAAATTGGGCGGTAGCAGGTAATTTGCTAGATGGTGCAGACTAATTCAACCGATTCGCATCAAACGGAAAAAGCATTTGATGCTAAAGATTTTTGTGTAAACCTGCCGCATCAACCGGGTGTTTATCGCATGATAAACACTCAGGGGGAAGTAATTTACGTCGGCAAAGCAGTCAATCTAAAAAAACGCGTTTCATCCTATTTTCAAAAAACCAATCTGGGGCCGAGAATCCAGATGATGGTGTCGCAAATCACCAATATTGAAACGACCGCAACCCGCTCAGAAGCAGAGGCACTGCTGCTGGAAAACAATCTGATCAAAAGCCTTAAGCCGCGCTATAACATTCTATTTCGCGATGATAAATCCTACCCTTATGTCATTTTGACCAAACACAGTTTCCCGCGGCTAGGATTTTATCGCGGCGTGTTGGATAAAACACACCGCTACTTTGGGCCATTTCCTAATGCCGGTATCGTGCGAGAAAGCATCCAATTGCTGCAAAAAGTGTTTCGTTTGCGAACTTGTGAAGACAGCGTATACAGCAACCGGGCGCGGCCCTGTTTATTGTTTCAAATCAAGCGGTGCAGCGCACCTTGCGTCGGCGAGATTTCGACACAAGAGTATCTTACCGACGTCAAAAATGCCGAGCTATTTTTACAAGGTAAGCAAAGCGAAGTCATTGCCGAAATTTCCCATAAAATGGAACAGGCGGCACAACGCATGGAATATGAAAAAGCGGCGGTGTTGCGTGACCAAATTCAGGCTTTACGCAGAATCCGCGAGAAACAATTTGTCGATAGCGGCAAAGCGCTGGATGCGGATGTCGTTGCCTTGGCAACCATGGAAGATACGCGGAAAGTATGCGTGAATTTAGCTATGGTTCGTGGTGGCCGCCATCTCGGCGACAAAAGTTTTTTTCCACAAAATGCTGATGATTGCGATTCTGCAACCATCATTGAAGCTTTTCTGGCGCAACATTACTTAAACCGCAGCGTGCCTTCACTCATTATCGTCAGTGAAATGATCGAGCGTGAAACGCTAGAAACACTGTTGACTGAACAATGCGGTCACAAAATTACGTTACAATTTAACCCGATTGGAGAAAAACGTATTTGGCTAGAGATGGCGCTTGAAAACGCGCAACTGGCATTAAAACAAATGAATGCAAGGCAAGCCAGTCAGGAGAAACGTTTGCTGGCATTGCAAGATGTATTGCAAATGCCGGGACTCCATCGGATTGAGTGTTTCGATATTAGCCATACCATGGGCGAGGCTACGGTAGCATCCTGCGTCGTATACAACAATTTTGCCATGCGCAATCAAGAGTACCGTCGCTATAACATTACCAACATTACTCCTGGCGACGATTATGCGGCGATGCGAGAAGCGCTATTCCGTCGCTACCAAAAAATTGTTAGTGGTGAAAGCGAATTACCCGATTTGATATTGATAGATGGCGGCAAAGGCCAGCTCACCGCCTCACAGGATGCATTGCATGAACTTGGCATCAATGATGCGGTACTGATTGGCGTAGCCAAGGGTGAAGGACGCAAACCGGGTTTGGAACAGCTCATTTCTCCTTTGTTTGACGCTCCGTTGCATTTGCCGAGTGAACATCCGGCCTTGCATTTGATCCAACAGATTCGTGATGAAGCTCATCGTTTTGCCATACAAGGTCATCGAAACAAGCGTGGCAAGACCAGAACCAGTTCCAGCTTGCAAGATATCAGCGGTGTAGGTGCCAAACGCAGACAAAATTTACTAAGCCGCTTCGGTGGACTGAAAGGCATCTTGACTGCCAGTATTGAAGAGTTACAGCAAACGGAAGGAATTAGTCGTACACTAGCAGAAAAAATATACCGCGAACTGCACTAACATGTGTAATCCAACCATGAGTTTCGCTTATTCATTGATATCGCATAAATTTCTCTTTTGAACATGCTCTACAACGTCCCTAATTTATTAACTTTTTTGCGAATCTTGGCCATTCCTTTATTTGTCGGAATTTTCTATTTTCCGCATAGTTGGTTACTTCCTCAAAATCAAAATCTAGTTGCCACTTTAATTTTCGCAAGCGCAGCAATTACCGACTGGTTAGATGGTTATTTAGCGCGGGTCATGAATCAAACGTCTGCTTTTGGTGCTTTTCTCGATCCAGTAGCCGATAAGCTGATGGTTTCTGCCGCTTTGATTGTGTTGGTTTATTTAGGAAGACTGGATGCGCCCATTGCTTTGATCATTATAGGCCGCGAAATCGCCATATCGGCACTACGCGAATGGATGGCGCAAATTGGTAAATCCAAAAGCGTGGCCGTGTCATTCTTAGGAAAAATCAAAACGACTTCACAAATGATCGCTATTCCCTTATTGCTCTATCATGACGCGATTGGTGAACACTTTGATCCACAATTAATCGGTACCTGGTTGATATACATTGCGGCTTTTTTAACCTTGCTGTCGATGTTTTATTATTTAAAAGTCGCTTTGCCGCTGGCGCTAAAAGAAGAAAAAAAGAATTTTTGATAGCAATCTTTTGTTTTTACTCCAGTAGTGATATCAGGCACCACGGCCATTATTAAGCATTTATGTTTTTGCATTATTACGTCAATGTTGTTGTGGCTTACTGTTGCGCCTCATGCGGCATTTGCCATCGATTTTTTTAATCTCAACAAAAAATCAACGGTGGTTTTGCTATCGGCTCCCGAAGAAATCGAAGATTTCCTTAATAAACATTTAAAACTACCTACCGAGCCTTTCGTAAACAGCGCGGAAGAAAAAAATTTTTTATATCGCACACAGCAAGAGATTCATGAATTATTAAAATCCGAAGGTTATTTTTCTTCCGTTATTACCGTTTCGCGTGAATCGAAAGAAAACGGCAACAAACCCCATCTAAAAATTGACCCAGGCAAGGTCACTCGCGTCGGTGAGATTTCAATCGCTTTTCGAGGCGTAATTGCTGAAGAATCCCGTTATCAAGACAGAATACAGCTATTGCGCGCCAGTTGGTCACTCAAGCAGAAAGAGCGCTTTCGTTCATCTGATTGGGAGCAAGCCAAATCGATTCTAGTATCGATGGTTGCTTCGGAAGAATTTGCCGCCGCCTATCTGGTCACCAGTCAGGCAACCGTTGATCCTGAGCGCGCACAAGCGGATTTGTCGGTGGTCATTGATTCGGGACCGGTTTTTTACTTCGGTGAACTAGAAATTACTGGGCTTGAGCGCTACCAGGAAAATCTCATCACGGCCTTGAAGAATTTTAAAACAGGCGATGTTTACAAACGCGAAACATTACAGTCGTTTCAGAATGCCCTGCAGAAAGGCCCCCAATTTAGCACGGTATCGGTGACCATCTCAGCCGAAGTGGCGCAACATCGAGCTGTTCCGGTACAAGTAACCGTAACGGAAGCACAATCGCAGCGTGTGGCATTCGGTCTGGGTTATAGCTCCAATAATGGCGCACGCGGCGAGCTCAATTATCGCAATCACAATCTTTTTGACCGTGCTTGGAACTTAACCAGCATGTTGCGTTTGGAGCAAAGACGCCAAACCTTTTTGGGTACAGTCGATACTTTGCCGGATCAAAATCATGTCAATTATTCGGCGGGCGCTAGCCTGCAAATGACTAATATTCAGAATTTGAAAACCATTGAGCAAAAAATCGGTGTTACGCGCAACTATCAAACGCCTAAAATTCAGATGCAGGTCGGATTGAGTTGGCAACATGAAAGCAAACAACCTTCTGGTGGAATTAATCAGATTAATGAAGCGCTGGTATTGGATTGGCGTTGGCGGCGTCAAGTTGTGGACGATCCTTTTTTCATCCGCCGCGGCGATGTCACAGAAATTCGTATCGGCGGAGGGGTACAAGCCTTGCTATCCGATCAAAATTTTTTGCGCACTTATGCGCGCCATCAAACCTGGTGGCCCGTCGGAACGCGCGACACTTTTTTTCTTCGTGCGGAAATAGGTTATACCTTCGCCGATTCACGTTTTGGCATTCCGCAAGAATATTTGTTTCGCGCCGGGGGTATTCAATCGGTTCGTGGCTATGATTTCAAAAGCCTCGGTGAACGAGAAGGCAATGCCGTAGTGGGTGCGCTGACGATGGTGACGGGCACGGCCGAGTATACCCATTGGTTAAACCAACAGTGGGGTGCGGCGGCATTTGTCGATGTCGGTAATGCAGCGGACCGTTGGCGTACGTTGCATCCGGTCATCGGTTATGGTGCCGGTATCCGCTGGCGCAGTCCTGCCGGGCCAATTGCCTTGGATTTAGCTCGTGGACATGATACCGGCAATCTGCGTATGCATTTTTCTATGACGGTTGCTTTTTAGGGTGCGTTATGACTGATTCCGATCACGATCATACGGCTGAAACTACCACAACTACCACCAAGAATTCTGGTTATGTCCGCCACGTTACTCGATTTGCGGCGATTATCGCTTTCATCTGCGTAGTATTGATAGGCATTGGGACTTGGCTGGTATCTACGCAATCCGGCATGCAGTGGCTGCTTGCGACAGTGAGCCGCCTCAGTAACGGCTCGCTCGATTTTATCGATGCCGAAGGAGATATCAGCAATTTACGAATAGGCACAGTGCGCTATGTCGAAAAAAATAGCTCGGTAAAATTAGAAACCTTTATCTTTACTTGGCGCCCGGCTGATTTATTAAATCGGCAATTGACGATTGATCAACTTTCGGTTCAAACAGTTTCGGTCAATCTACCGCCTCCCGATCATGAAAAAACGGCACCGACAATGCCGGAAAATCTGGTATTGCCGCTGAAGCTATCCATTTTGAAAGCTTCCATTGATTCTATCGATCTTTATCCTTTTAATGAAACAGAAGCGGAGCGGATTATTTCCGATATCGCGTTCTCGTTTCATAGTGATGGCGAACATCATCATTTGCAACGCTTCGGATTGGTGACACCATGGGGTAGTCTTACCGGCTCAATGCATCTGAATGGCCATGCGCCTTTTCCGCTCACGGCGCAAACTGAATTGCATTCCACGCAATCGCCTAGCGTGATTCACGGCGAGATTAGCGGTAATTTTGCACGCATGCACGCTCAATTCAATACCCAACAACATGAATCAAATGCAAAGATACAAGCGGAGATCGCCCCCTTTGCAGCGCAACCCGTAGTAAACCTCGATATTTCTGCAAACAATATTAATCCCGCACAATGGGTAGCGGATGCACCCAACGCTCATCTCGCGATGACTGCTCATTTGCACGACAACCCACAGCAGCAATTGGAAGGCACCATTGCGATTCAGAACAACACACCAGCAACGATCGATCAAAACGGTTTACCGTTCTCTGAGATCCGTACCCAAGCCTTGGTGAGTGAAGAAACGATACGATTGCACGATCTTCGCATCCGTAACGGCAAGCAAGAAGTGGTTCGCGGCAGTGTGGATTGGCAACTCGACAATAACACTGGAATGGCGCATTTAATGATCGATAAACTCAATCCAAAGATCATTGATAAACGCATTCAAGCTGCGCAAATCTCGGGTGAAATTGAGTTGAAAGGTGATGTCTATCAACAGACCGCACGCATTGATTTAAAAGACAATACAATGATGCTCAATGCTTCATTGACACGTCTTGATCAGTTGATAACGTTGCAACATATTCATTTGCAACGCAAAAAATCGCAATGGCGTGGGAAAGGCTCTTTTCATTTAGATCGAGATCAGTCCTTTGATTTTTCCAGTCAACTGACAAACTTTAATTTGGCTGATTTTATTCAAGCACCCGATTCCAATCTGAATGCCAGCATCGATATTGCCGGAAAGTTAGCGTCTGAACCTTCGGGAAAATTGAATTACGTCATCAAAGATAGCCACATAAAAAAATCACCTTTGAGCGGCGCTGGATACGTTACGTTTAACGGATTGAATCAATTCTCCGGCAAAGCAGAGCTAAAAATTGCAGCCAATCATGTGCTCGCACAAGGCGGTTTCGGTAAAACCAACGATGCCTTGCAACTAACGATCAACGCCCCAGCGCTAGAACACATGGGTTTGGGCGTATCAGGCGACCTAAAAGGCACCCTCAAACTGAGTGGCAATCTCAAAATACCTGCTGTGCAAGCCAGCATCGTAAGCACTAAACTGAAGTTATCGGATCAACAGCAGATCACCGATTTGTCATTGAACACGCAACTAAAAAACGACCTCGTAGAACTCAAACTCACGGCGCAAAGCATGAGCGCGAATAAATCGGCAAAATTAGAACAGTTAGAGATGCGTGTTGACGGTACTCAACAACAACACCATATTTCTGTGAATACTCGTGTCAACAGCGAATCGACGTTTAATCTGAAAGCACGCGGTAGCTTGGATTTAAAACAATCTGCAGTGCCACAATGGCAGGGAAAAATCACACAGCTATCGCTCACTGGAAAGATTCCGCTCGAACTCACCGCGCCGGCATCGCTATTTGTAAGCACCGATAAAGTGAATTTGGGCGCGCTGCAATTATCCGCCTCCAATGGAAAAATCGACATTGAACAAGCGCATTGGACACCGACAAGCTGGAAAACAAAAGGGCAATTTTCCGGAATAGCCGTATTACCTGGGGAATTTATCGATTCGCAAGAAGTCCCCTTGCACTTGGGTGGCGATTGGGATCTTGCATCCAGCGCACAATTAAATGGCCATTTAAAAATACAGCGGGAAAAAGGCGATTGGTTTCTTCCCGGCGAAAATCCACAACCGTTGCAGCTCGAAACATTGCAGCTCAGCATGATTGCGCAGCGGGGAAAAATTTCTGCCAATTTTTTATCGGCCAGCCCGCTGATTGGCGACGCCAAAGCACAAATCATGATTCCAACGCGCGAATCAGGCAATGGCTGGACATTTGCCAACAATGCACCCTTGCAAGGTGCCGTTGATGCGCAAATTAATAACTTGAAGTGGATGAATCCATTGCTCAACGATGGAACCAGTCTGAACGGAAATCTGAAAATTGCCGCAACGATTATGGGTACGCTCGATGACCCCAACTTTAATGGCACGATTTCCGGACAGCAATTAAGCGTTCTCATGCTCGAGCAAGGTATTCAATTGCAGCAAGGCAATCTTACCGCCAGTTTCCACGAAACCGATTTAAACATTCAGCGATTGCATTTTGTTTCGCCTCATGTGCCGGCTCCTGATGAACGTTTTTTTAAAGAGCTAAAGCTGAAAAATAATCATGGATCGGTCCATATTAATGGCAACGTAAGCCTGATCGGCAACAAAACCCAATTAAATTTTTCCATGGATGAATTTCAACTGGCTAGCAAAACTGATTATTGGATGGTGACATCGGGATCGGGACAAATCGTTTTCCAAGACAAACGCTTAAATGTTTCCGGAAACCTGTTGGCCGATGCCGGCCTGTTGCTTCAACCGCCGGAAGGACATCCAGAAGTATCGGACGATGTCGTCATTTATACTCCCGGAGCAGCCAAAAACAATCCGCGTCAATCGAAAATATCGCTGTTGTCGGATATTACCTTTAATCTAGGCGAAAATTTTTACATCTATGCAGCAGGGCTGAAAGGCCGCTTAGCAGGACAATTGCAAGTCCGTAATGACGAACGCAATGCCCTAAAAGCAAAAGGTAGCATTACCGCGCAAGATACAACCTATAAGGCGTATGGGCAGGATTTGACGGTCAAGCGTGGCATGGTCAACTTCAATGGCCCGATCGACGATCCCGGATTAAATGTGCTGGCCGTTCGAGAAGGGTTGGAAGTGGTGGCTGGCGTGGAAATTTCCGGTACCGTACGGCAACCGCGCGTTAAATTAATTTCCACGCCGGATGTGCCGGATAGCGAAAAACTCTCATGGATTGCATTAGGTAGAAAACCCGATGCAAGCGGCGTCGACGCATCGGCGCTACTGACAGCAGCCAGCGCGATATTGGGCGGGCAATCGGGAGGAGGCATTACCGATCAGTTACGCAATGCCATTGGTTTAGATGAAATTTCGTTTAAACAAGCCGCACCGGGTAGCTCGTTGACCGGTCAAATCGGAATCGTGGGTAAGCGTATCTCGTCACGCATTTATATCAGTTATGAGCGCAGCCTACTCACCAATACCATGGGTATCACCAAGCTCACCTACAGTTTGACGCCGAAAATTACCATTGTTACGCAAGCCGGCGAAGACAACGCGGCGGACTTGTTTTATACCTTGCAGTTCGATTAATTTGCCGGAACCGGATGAATTGGTTTTAGAAATCATCGATAATTTAGAATCCGGTTTAAACAGTTTCAAAGAAATTGCCACGCGAATAAAGCCTTAAAAAGAACTTTAACTGGATTTTTAAGAGTAAGCTTCTGTCTTTAAAAGACAGTGGCACATTTTTATAATCAATAGCGATTCATCTGAACGATATGGCCTTCATCGATAATAAAATTCCGCCTCCAATCATTGCTGTGATATGCGCAGCGCTCGCTTGGCAGATATCCCAGCTCACACCGGAGCTGACCCTGCTATGGGAACCCCGCGTGGTTGTTGCAATTGCAATCGGTTTGCTCGGTTTGACATTGGACATAGTGAGTCTTCTAGCCTTTAGACGGGCTGATACTACTTTTAATCCTTTGTCTCCGGAGAAAGCCAATACCGTGGTGCAGGCGGGTATTTATCGATTGACACGTAACCCCATGTATCTTGGCCTCGCTTTAATATTATTCGGTTTTTGTATTTATCTTGGCAATCCTCTTTCTATTTTGGCAGTGATAGCCTTCATTGCCTACATCACTCGGTTTCAGATCATTCCAGAGGAACGCGCGCTCACAGAAAAATTTGGACAATCTTATATACAATACCGTAACAGCGTGAGACGTTGGATATAGGGCTTTCCGGTAGAATTAGATCGTTGGTTTATGGATGCTTTTGTGAGATTGGATGAGAACTGCACGGTTGATTGGGTTAATGCGGAATGGTTGCATTAAAGTTAAAGCACGCCAGTCAATTAACTGATCAATTTGCTTCAGAAAATTCCCTTTCCAGGTGCGGCGGGTTACATCAAATTCTGAAAAACTCATACTTATTACTCCGATGCTATTGATTTAAAACACCATTGTATCGGTCGACTGGACGGCCATTTGGTCGAAGCAAACGAAACGGCGATCATTACCTGGGCTCTTTGTCAGCATGCGATTGTTGCTTGTACGTTTCATACGAAGTGTTGGTACTCGACAGGCAGCGGCTGCGCTCCTGTTGATCGATAAACTTGTTGCATTCATTTCGCTGCCATGCTTGACCGGTATTGTACAGTTGCTGAGTGGTGCAACCGGTTCCGACGATAAGCAATACCGCTGCAAAACCAGTGATTGGAATACGGCGTGGGGTCATTTTGTTCATTTGGTGCACCCGGTGGTGACAACGTTAATCATCCAACTCAAGCCGAAGCGGTCGGTGAGCATGCCGAAGCGCGACGACCAGAAGGTTTTGGTCAGCGGCATTTGCACTTGACCACCATCGGACAGCGCGGAAAAATAACGATCCGCTTCGGTTTCGGTGGCGACTGAGATGGACAGTGAGAAGCCTTTAAATTGCGTTTCCACCTCGCAACCATCCGAAGCCATTAAGACATTGCCGGCGATGCGAAAGCTGGCATGCATGACTTTGTTTTCAAAACCGGGCGGCAGCATGCCAGGTGGCGTGGGATCAGGGCTTTCACTGAAGCGCATCAGCATATCGATCTGCGCGCCCAAAGCGGTATGGTAGAAGTCAAGCGCTTCTTCGCAGCGTCCGCTAAACATTAAATAGGGTTGAATCGTGGGGTTGGTCATGTTGACTCCTTGGAATTAAATCGCTCCGCGTTTTCCGGAGACTGTTTGTTTTGAATAGCTGCATCAGCTGACTCCTTTATTTGGCGATAATATGTCATTTCAAATTCCGCAGGTGGAATATTTCCAATTGGCTCCATTAGTCGGTGATCGTTGAGCCAGTTCATTCATTCCAAGGTAGCAAGTTCGACATCGCCGATATTACACTCCAGGCCGCGATGCTTTATAACCTTTGTTTTTTATAATACTAGAGGCCTTTGCAAAACCCTATTTTATAAAATTACGAATCAATAAAAACAGTGGGCTAGGAGTTCGAGTATCGACTATTGCAAAAGCTATGTAACAATTAATTATTGAATTGGTTGTCCAAAGTGTATTGAGCTATAGAAATAGAGATTAGTGGTACGTGACGACCGTCATGGTGAGACCGCCGGTTGTATTCTACATGGCATCAATACTCAGCAAATCGAACCAGTACTTATCCCTCTGTTAAATAAGGAGGTGATCTTATGCACTGATGGGATGCCTACATACAAACAGATTGCCCGGCAAGCCAATATTGTTCACCGCCCAGTTAATATTGCCGCAGGCCAGCGTGTTACGAACAACATTTACCCTATTCAGAACGTCAATGCTTATGGCTGTCGACTCAAACAATGGATGAAGAACTTTCATGGCGGAGCAACAAGTTTTCTTGGAAGTTACCTCGAATGGCACAGAATGATTGATCGTCTCGGTCAAAATATTACACCAACACTTTGTTTCCTGGCATCTCTTGGAAAACTAAGACAGTTTCAGCAATTAACTGTGACATAGCCTTTTTTTTACATGGTAGAGTTAAGCATTGGAAGTAAGTTGTCATTTTCCTATCAGGAATTTTAGTTTTGATCATTTTTATAGAGGCTGTGATATCGTCAATATGTTGGAATTGCGCAATATCAATAAGGGTTATGCCGCAGGGCGGAAGGTGTTGGATAACTTGTCGTATACACTAAAAGCCGGTGAATACGTGGCCATCATGGGTGAGTCGGGTGTTGGTAAATCGACTTTATTGAATTTGATCGCAGGGCTGGATACGCCTGATTCTGGTGAAGTTTTGATCAATGGAGAAGCTATCTCCTCGATGAGCGACGATGCTGCGACGCAATTGCGCCGGGAAAAGTTTGGTTTTATTTTTCAGGCTTTTCATGTTCTACCATATCTGACTTTGTATCAGAACATTGCTTTGCCTTTATTGCTAAATGGACAGTCTTTACAACGCGTTGAGGCAATGCTCGATCAAGTTGGATTGCAAGGACGAGGGCAGGACTTTCCGCGACAACTTTCCGGAGGCCAGTTACAGCGCGTGGCGATCGCACGTGCTTTGATTCATCATCCTAAGCTTATTTTGGCGGATGAGCCCACCGGAAATCTCGACCCTGACACAGCGCAGGAAATTTTGCAGTTAATTCGCACTGAAATCAAATCCAACGGTGCGAGCGCTATTATCGTGACGCATTCACGTATGGCAGCAGCAACAGCCGACCGTATTTTGATTTTGCGTCAAGATGGTTTGCATCCTTTAACCGGGGGAAGTTGGAATTAATGCCATGAATTCTACGATGCTGTTTCGCTGGTTGATGGTAGGCGAGTGGCGCACGCATATCGGTCAAGCTTTGGTAACCTTGTTGGCGATTGCAATCGGTGTGGCCATGGGATTTTCAATTCACTTGTTAAATAGTGCGGCATTCAATGAATTTTCCGCTGCTAGCAAAAGTTTGTCGGGACAGTCTGATTTATGGGTGCGCGCGAAAACTGCCTTAATGGATGAAGCGATTTATCCTAGACTGGCGACCTTTGAGGGTGTAGAGGTTGCTAATCCGGTGTTGGAACTCGATATAGCGGTACCGTTTAAACTACAAAATCGTAGCGACCATAAACTGAAAGTAATCGGTATCGATATGTTTCGTGCAGCGCAAATCGCACCGGATTTATTGGGTATGCCAGCAGAAGGCAAAGCAATGGATCGATTGGCCCACGATAGCATTTTTTTATCACCCGCAGCGATGGCGTGGCTCGCGGTTAAAGAAGGTGATTCCTTGTCGTTACAGGTTGGATTGCAACCGCTGACGTTACGCGTCGCGGGCGGCTTGGTGCGTGCTAGAAGCGGTCAGCGTATCGCTGTGATGGATATCGGCGCAGCGCAATGGCGCTTGCAGCATTTGGGGAAACTGTCTCGCGTAGAATTGAAATTAAAAGATGGCGTTCATCACGATACTTTTAAGTCCAAATTGAATCAATATCTTGGCGATTCTTTTAGTATCGTCGAATTAGAAAATCAGGAAGCGCGAGTTGCAAATATGTCGCGCGCTTATCGTGTCAATCTTAATATGCTTGCGTTGGTCGCATTGTTTACAGGAAGCTTTTTGGTCTTTTCGACTCAGGCGCTATCAGTGATTCGCCGTCGCTCGCAATTTGCTTTATTGCGTGTACTAGGCTTTACGCGTCACCAGTTGCTTTGGCAAGTGGTTATTGAAGGTATCGTGCTGGGAGTTCTCGGCTCATGTATCGGTGTGACACTCGGTTATGTGGTTGCAACCACGGTCATCGAATTCTTTGGCGGCAATTTAGGCAGCAGTTTTTTTCCGGGAATTAAACCGGAGATCTATTTTGATCCGGTTGCCGCTGGAATATTTTTTGCGGTGGGATTGGCTGTAACCCTCCTAGGGAGTCTGATGCCAGCCTGGGAAGCAGCACGCGCAAAACCTGCATTGGCCTTGAAATCGGGTAGTGAAGATACGATGATGAAAAGGTTGTCGATTCCCTGGTTCGCATTGGTGTGTCTATTTTTGGTCGGAATATTTATCCAGTTACCCGCGTTAAATGATTTGCCGATTTTTGGTTATTTGGCGATTGCTTTGTTATTAATAGGCGGCATTGCGCTCATGCCTTATTGGGCTACCTGGTTTTTTGCGATGATCTTTGTTGTCGCAAAGCGTGTGCGCATGAAGGTTATTGAATTTTTATCGTTAGCACGGCTTGCCAATGCATCCAACCAAGCGTCAATCGCACTGGGTGGGATTGTCGCGAGTTTCAGCTTGATGGTGGCAATGGCTATCATGGTGACGAGTTTTCGCGTATCGGTCGATCAATGGCTGGGTCGCGTATTACCCGCTGATTTGTATGTGCGTACTGCGACAGTAGGTGATCAAGGCGGTTTCGATCTAAACGAACAACAAGCTATTGGCATCTCGTCCGTGTTTTCCCGAGTGGATTTTTTTCGTACCCAGCAAGTGTTATTGGATAGTAATCGTCCCGAGGTGACTTTATTTGCTCGTCCAATCGATCGAAACGATCCACGAAATACTTTACCGATCAATAGCGACGGACATGAAGTTATTTCATTGGATTCGTTAGCAGAAAATACGATGCCGATTTGGGTGTCGGAAGCGATGGTCGATTTATATGGTTACCAAGTTGGGAAACACATTGTTTTACCGATTGGTGCACAATCTCATGATTTTCAGGTGGTGGGTGTCTGGCGTGACTACGGTCGACAGTTTGGCGCAGTACAAATGCAACTGGATGATTATCAAAGAATCACCGGAGATACTAGCGTCAATACCGTTGCTTTGTGGCTACGGTCGGCAGTATCTCAAGAGCAAGCCATTGAAGCATTAAGGCAGTTACCTTTTGGAACAGAATTGGAAATTTCACGTTCTAGCGATTTACGAACGATTAGCCTGGAAATCTTTGACCGCAGTTTTGCGGTGACTTATTTATTAGAATTGGTTGCAGTGATCATTGGTTTATTCGGAGTAGCGGCAAGTTTTTCTGCTCAAATGCTGGCTCGTAGCAAAGAATTTGGGATGTTGCGGCATATTGGTATGAAAAAACGTGAAATTCTCATGATGCTAGCGACAGAAGGCGGACTACTCACCAGTTTGGGGATTTTATTTGGATTCTTACTCGGCTGGGCAATTAGTTTGATTCTGATTTTTATCGTGAATCCGCAATCTTTTCACTGGACGATGCAAGTGCATTTTCCTTGGAGTTGGTTGTTCATCATGGCAATCGTTATGTTAGTGACCGCGACCGGCACAGCGTTATTCGCAGGTCGACGTGCGGTTTCTGGTCAGGTAATACAAACCGTTCGAGAGGATTGGTAATGATACAACCAAACAAAAAAAATAAGAGACGATTGATAACATGGATTGCCTTGTTATCGTTATTGCTTGGCACAATGTTCATACATGGTATGGTGCAATCGTCTCGGTTATCGCCAGTTTTACCCAATAAGCCACTCATTTTCCCGAATGATTATGGTGCACATCCAGATTTTCGCTTAGAGTGGTGGTATATCACTGGGTGGCTCGATACCGGGAATGAAAAAAAACTAGGTTTCCAAGTGACTTTCTTTCGCTACGCAACCGATTTGAATGCCGACAATCCTAGTCAATTTGCGGCAAAAAATTTGATTATTGCACATTTAGCTTTATCGGACCCTACACACGGGCGCTTGATTCAGAGTGAGAAAATTGCGCGTGAAGCGTTCGATTTAGCCTATTCGAAAGCAGGCAATACTCATGTCAAACTAGATGATTGGTTTTTAGTTCGCGACGATAATGGAACTTATAAAGTGGATATGCGCAACGAAGAGCTCGGTTTGCAGCTTTCACTGCAACCCACGCAAAAAGTGATGCTGCAAGGTGATCAGGGCTTTTCTCGCAAAGGACCAAAGCCCGAGCAAGCGAGTTATTATTACAGCGAGCCGCATTTAAAAGTGACAGGCACCGTTTTTCGCAAGCAGCAATCGGTTGCAGTGAATGGCGTGGCATGGTTGGATCATGAATGGTCTACCGCTTATCTCGCTAGTGAGGCTGAGGGCTGGGATTGGACGGGATTAAATTTGGATGACGGCTCGACGTTGATGATGTTTCAAATTCGCGGTAAAAAAAGTGAACGGATATGGGCATATGCTGCACTTCGCGATGCTGCGGGGGAAATGCGTTTTTTTACTCCTGACGAGATTGAGTTTACACCGATTCGTACTTGGAAATCGCCGCATACGGAAGCGATATATCCGGTTGCAATGCGTATTCGAACCGGAAATATCGAGTGGCAGTTAATACCTTTAATGGATGATCAAGAACTGGATTCTCGACAATCGACGGGTGCAGTCTATTGGGAAGGTGCTGTGACATTAATGCGCGATAACAAAAAGGTTGGACGAGGATACCTCGAATTGACTGGCTACGTAAGACCTTTAGCGTTATAAATGTATTTGATAGTTAGTGAGTTGATTTAGAATTATTACAACACTTTCATTGTTGATAAATGTGGGTTAAAATTAAAAAGTCAAGATGATTGTTGTAGCAGATTGTGTTATACAATCATTGTGAATTGGACAGACTCACCTAGTTTCTAGACGATTACATTTACATTTTATGATTGATGTAATAAACGGGTGGGAAATGCATGATCTACAGGTACGATCATGAAGTTGGGGAGCGTTTATAAATTGGAATTGATAGTTTTAGGTTTATAAACTGGGTTTTTAAAGTTGTTAAATAATAAGGAGAGAAGGATGCATCACAACACTGGAAATAGTATCAATAGAAGAGAAACAGATGCGCAATTGCTGAGATTGATCGGTATTACAACCGTAGCATTTCTCGTTATCGGCGGAATTATCTGGGGAATATTTTAGATTGAAAATCTTTTTTGATATTCGCTAAATTTTATGTTTTGTTCAGCGCTGCTTTATTTTTGAATAAAGCGTAAAAAGAATCGGAAGTCTAAAAAAGTTGATACGCTAAAAGCCCATTCACCCTTAAGGTGAATGGGCTTTTGTTTTTTCATCAGTTGAGAATCAGTAAAATGACGGAAAAAACTATGTCCTTAGAATTCGCCGTCTTTGATGTAGGGTTGAGACCATAAAATCACTTGCATCAATACTGATTTTCTCCAAGCATCTTGCATACGATCAACGTCGTCTCGTGAATGACCACCTTTCTCGAGGAATGGACGCAGGGTAGTAGTAATCGGGATCAATAGCGCAAAAATATAATGTATGTGAATAATCGGTACGGATTTAACATTATCAGTTTTATTTTTCTTCGCGGTGTGATGGCGCAGGCCGATTTCGTGTTGATAATTCAGCCAATTTTGGTCATATTCGCCTTTGGCCGTATCTAAAATCCATTGTCCGAAACGTTTTCTGACGGCACCTAAATAATCCATGTTAGGTTTTCCGTCAGCTGCATTGGTAAAGTAGTGCAATAAGAAGGGTGTCGAACCAACAAAACCGTACCACACATCCAAGATTTGCTCGACTTGATCTTTGAGCACATCATGGGACATTCTGAGATAGCGAATATCATCATCGCCAAATAAAGAAGCTTGTTTTAATTTCTCAAAATCATCAATGGAGACAGGTGATTTTTTTAGATCCGCACTGCCGTAGGTATAACCTGGAATGTTTGTTGTTACCATATAAATTATTTCCTTTCTGAAGGTAAATCAATTAGTTGGATTGTAAAATCTAGTCGTTAATGAAAAAGCATGACTATCTCTGAATTGTGCTTCTGATCGTTTTTTTGCAAAAAATGATGCATTAAAAGATTTCAAAGCGATTTGAGACATAGATTTTACACGAAACTGATGTCATCGTGAATATCTTTTTGTTTATATGAAGTTATTTATACTGCTGCATGTTTTTTTACTGCGCTCTTAGTATTGCAATTACCGACTTCGTTTTGGGTCTCACATTTCTCCAGATGTAGAAAGACTCGGCGGCTTGCTCCACTAACATGCCAATGCCGTCTGATAAGCGATTGGCGCCCGCTTGTTGGGCGAATTTCAGAAAGGCGGTTGATTCTTTGCTGTACATCATATCGTAGGCTAACGTGTTTTGTTCAAAAACGTCTGTAGATATTGCTGGAAATGTATTGTGTAAGCTAGTTGACGTTGCGTTGATGACAATATCAAAGGAGCGATTGGAAAAGTTATCGAGTGGATGAGCAATAATATTGCCATAGGACTGAAATTGTTGTTGTAATGCTTTGGCTTTATCAAAAGTTCGATTGGTAATGGTTAACGAGGAAGGATTTTGTTGCAGTAATGGAAGAATGACACCACGCGCGGCTCCACCGGCTCCGATCAATAAAATATGCTTTGCCGCTAAATAGACGGATAAATTATAAGTGATATCGTTAACCAACCCAATTCCATCGGTATTGTCGCCGATAATCTCACCGTTTTCGAAGCTAAGTGTATTAACCGCTTGTGCGCAGGTAGCGCGTTCTGTCAATCGTGTTGCAAGTTGGTGGGCCTGCAATTTAAAAGGTAACGTAACATTTGCTCCACGTCCGCCTTTTTCGATAAATTCGAATACTGTCGTTGCGAAACTTTCGAGAGGGGCGAAAAGTGCCGAATACTGTATCGATTGATCAGTCTGCTGCGCAAAAAGCGAGTGAATTCGAGGTGATTGGCTGTGTGAAATAGGATTACCAATGACAGCGTACTGATCAAGCATGGCTATCGACTCACTAAGGTATCGGAAGGCGCAAAGACCCAGGTACGGGTGATATGCAAAATATCTGTATCTTGACTAATGTTCGGGGGAAAAGGCGCAAATCCATTCTGCCCCGATAGTTTTACGATATTAATGGCGGCTTGATCAAGAACTTTTTTTCCAGAAGAACGGTTAATTTCAATACTTTCCAAGCTGCCATCAGCACGAATACTAACCGTTAGTTGTAAATTTCCATATAGTTTGCCTTTTCTTGCTTCTTCTGGGTAATTTAAGTTACCGATACGTTCCACCTTGATACGCCAATCTTCAACGTATCTCGCAAAACGGTATTCCTTGGTGCGCGCGCCGACAAATTTTCGTTTGGGACGTTTTTGATATTCGTCATAGTCTTGATCGACTTGCGCTTTAAGTCGGGCAATATCTAGGCTGCGCGTGAGCAATTCGTTGGCATCGATGTTATCGGCTGTTTCCGGAGCATCGTCTGGCTTATGTTGATCTGTCTCAATTTGCTTGATTTCGGGTTTTTTATTGACAGCCGACATGAGTTTTTTTGCTTCTTCTTCGAGCTGCTTCACTTTCTGCTGAGTAGCGACTTCCTTACTGATCGGTTTATTTTTTGGAAGAATTGGAAAAGGTGTTTTGGCTTGCCGATTTTTATCCGTATTGCCACCCCCATCAAGATTATCTTGTGCTAGTAATTGTGTCTTAGTAGGTTTTGTTGGGGTTTGTTTGTTAACAAGTACAACTTCCAATGAGGTGCTGATTTTGTTAGGTTTTAAGGTCGGGAATTGGAAGGTTAAGCCTAGCAATATAGTCATGTGTAGCAGCAAAGAAATAACCATCGCAGTCGACATACGATGATTATTGAAATACGATGAGTTAATGGGTAATACGGAGCTCATTTTTGGGATTCGGGAAGCTAAATTCTAAATCAACATCGGTCTGGCTATTGTAACAATAGATCGATATGAGGCGGCATTGCTTCAGGTATGAATTTTTTGCAGAAATTCAGCATGCAACGTTCGCTCCAGTAAATTGATTTTAGATAATTTGAGTTGGACGTAGGAGCCCGCTGTCATTTCAGGTAGTGAAGCTATTCGTGTCAACAATGGAAGATGGTCAAATTTTACCAAATTTTCTTTGATGACTTGTGCGTGAATGGTTTCAATGTTTTCTTGTATGAGCCAGCGTAAGCACCAATATCGTTCCATCGTCCGCTGAAATTCATTATAGATACTGTAACAAATATCAAAATCCGTGATGACGATATCAAGTAGAGGATTTTCTTTATTATAAGAAGGTGTTTCGCCACGCAATAGAGCAATAAGCTGCCTCTGATTGATTAAGTCTACATACCGTCTCATCGGAGAGCTGCTCCAGGCATATTGTGAAACACCCAATCCTTGGTGAGGAGCGGGCGATGTGCTCATTTTGACTTTGCCATTGTTTTGGCTGCGAAAAATACCTGTAACACTCGCATCACTGAGCTGCTTGCCCCATTCGGTATTAACAAAAATCATCAATTCCGATACTACCTTGTCAATGGGAGAGCCTCGGCGGCGTTCACCGACAATAACGCGATCATTTTGTATATCAAAGGTGTAATCGATTTTGTCATTGTTGTCATTATTTTTACCGCGCAATGCTTCCATTTTGCAGGCGAACTTCCACAATAAAGTTAATTGAGTGCCAAAAGGATGGCGAATTTCCTCTTTGAGAATTGCTGTTTCATTAAACTCCTCTTCCAACAGATTGCTGCGTAAATTTGCTGTAACTTTTATTTTTTCAATTTTGCTTTCGCTACGTACAACAGTAAAGTCATCGGATACATCGAGATAGAGCGATACTACCGGACTTAAGCGATTTTCCGATAGTGTAAAATGATTAATGATGCTATCAGGTAACATCGTTATTTTATTGCCAGGCAAATAAACTGTCGAAAGGCGGCTTGCGGCGATTTTATCGAGTTCAGACTCCACGGGAATTCCTAATGCCGGTGCCGCAATATGAATGCCAATGCGGAAGCTACCAAAAGGAAGTTGCGTGATAGAGAAAGCGTCATCGATTTCGGTGGTGGCGGCGTCGTCGATACTAAACGCAAGAACATCCGAAGTAGGTAAGTTATCAACGAATGGATCAGTAAAATTAAGCGGAGTGAGTTCTTTAAATCCAATACCGTTGGGAAAATGTTCCCAGATAAATTGATTGAAATGATAGTCATGTGTGGATGCGATCGCACCACATTTATCCAATAGTTCAACGATACTAAGTTTCGTTTCTGAACAAACCGATTCAAGTGCTTTCCATTCCACCGAGTTTTTATCGGGTTTGTAGAGTAGATTGTTTATTTTAGGATGAAATTCTTGTGGTAGTGAGAAGTGCCTCAATTGCTGTGCATAGTGTGCTTGCTGCTCCGCTTGCCGTTGCTTCTTTTCTTGGCTTGCTAACGCGGCCCTGAGTGCATCGGGGGGGGCGGCTTTGTAACGACCAGTGCCTTTTTTATAGAAATACATTGGCGCACTTTGGAGCAATAGCAGTGTTGCGGCTGACTCTACCGGCGTTGGTGTACGTCCAAAATATTCAGTGGCCAAGCTGTTATTAGAAAACTCCGTGTCTTGTGCGCTGCATTCCCAAAGAAAATTAGCATCCAGCTCATCAGCTAATTTCTGCGCGTCTTGCATAAATTCCGATAAAGAAGGTGTTTCAAATTGAAATAGTACTGAAGCTGATTTAATTTTAGAACGCTTGCCATGAATTGCTTCGACCTGTAATGACGAATTATTGTCGAGCAATACAGCGCCAACTTTAAAAGTACCAGCTTCTTCATAAAAAACATTCATCGGATTGTTTTTATAATTTCAGTTGGATAATTAGGGGATACAGTTGTGTTGAGAAATATTGAGCGTTTATCGATTAACGTTTTTGACACTCAATCGGATATATGGTTTGGATAATTAATTGGTAATAGCAAATCAAAAGTGCATTATATACGAGACGCGCCCGAAGTTAAAAATTGGTCAACAAACTAAGCGTTGTTTGCAGTGTTTATATCTGAGACTTATTTACTGGAAATTAGCGATTAAGGAGGCTCTGACCGTAATAGGGGCACCAGGAGTGATATTGAAATCATTGTTCGCGGCAGCGAAATATTTTGTATCGAGCAAGTTTTCAATGTTTAATTGAGCGCGGAAACTTTTTGATAGCTGCGCAAATAGTGCAGCATCGACGCGGGTGAAACTCGGTAGTTTTACTCGATTAGTCAGTGATGTGAACATTTCATCACGATAAATGACGCCAAAAGCTGCGCCAATACGCGGTGTAAAATCATAGCGACTCCACATTGAAAATGTATGTCGTGGAAGCTCAGCAACAGCAGCTCCTTTTTTAGCAACGCCGAAAATATCGCTGGTCACTTCACCGGTTTGATAGGCGTATCCACCCATAACACTTAGTTTGGGGGTGATTTGACCTGATAGACTGACTTCAATGCCTTCCGTACGTTGACCTTTGGTTAAGAAGGTTTGTCCACCAACAATGGAGTTGATCACGTTGGTGCGATCCACTTGGAAAACGGCCCCCGTTAAAGCCAAGTCCGGACGAATATCCCACTTAATACCAGTTTCTAGTGTGGTGAATTTTTCAGGCTTCAATGTTTCCAGTGTGACATTGAGCGAAGTCAGTTGATCACCCGCTCTTGGTACATAGGCTTGACTGTAACTTCCATAAAATGAGATGGCATCAAAGGGTTTAAAAATGACACCAAATCTTGGTGCTATTAGATCATCTCGAGTTTTTAAATGATCTTTTGGGCCATTTCTTTGTTTAAAATCGACTTCAAATAAATCGTAACGCACACCGGCTATGACTTGCAGTTGTGGAATAATTTCGATTTGGTCTTGAATATACAATGAGGTTACGTTGACTACGCTTCGGTTGAGCGCATCGACATCGCCGCCCGAATTTCTATTGGTAAAGGTAATGGGCAAATTGGTGACAGGATTGCTTAAAGGTATCAATAGGCTGGTTCTTGAAATATCGTTGTTAAATAGACCAGTCTCTCGTCGATTGTGCGTTTCTTGACGACCCACTTCAACACCGGCCATTAATGTGTGCGAGATAGGTCCTGTGTTGAGCGAGTACAGCAAATTAGTTTGGTTAAATACATTTTCTCTTGTGGTATTGTTATTATAGGCACCTAAAGAAACCAGGCCCGAGAGAGTATTAAGACCGTTGTTGGCAAAGACATTTTGGTAGAACTTGTCGTACATTGCGTAATTGGTTCTATTTTGCAGCGTTATTCCAGATTCGAATTTGTGCTCGATCAAGGAATTGAAGGACAAAACGTTGATATTGGCGTTACTGCGTTTAGGGTCGCCGAAAAATTGCGATCGATGCACATTGACAGGACCTGTAACCTCTCCAACGCCGCCAATCACGGAAGTAATGCCCCGATCCGCAGTGCGATCATCATGGAAGCGCTCCATGTTGGCAACAATCTTGGTGCGATTCGTGGGCTTAAAAGTTAGTGTTGGTGAAATACCGAGACGTTGCATATTTACACCATCACGAAAACTACCGGCATCTTCGTAGACGGCATTCAAGCGCAAAGACAGCATGTCATTCACGACATATCCAACGTCTGCGGTCATGCGTTTTTGATTAAAAGATCCGCCTTGAAATGAAAATTCCTTGTTAGGGTTCCAATTGGCTTCTTTGCTGATGCGATTCACCACGCCTCCTGAGCCACCGCGACCAAAAATCATCCCGTTTGCGCCTTTCAATACTTCAATGCGTTCTGTGTTGTAAATATCGCGGTAATACTCGGCATCATCGCGAATGCCATCAATAAAAAAATCCCCTGTGGATCGATTACCTCGAAAAACCAGTGCATCCCGATTGCCTTCACCCTGCGACACCCCTACGCCAGGAACATAGCGAACAGCATCACTCAAGCTTCGTATCGATTGATCTTTGATCAATTCATTGGTGAAGATCGAGATTGCTTGTGGAACGTCACGCAGCAAGGTATTGGTTTTAGTCGCGGTGCTCGTGCTGGTGATTACGTAACGATTGGCATTGTTTGCCTTAACAACAATCGAGGGCAGCGTAGTGACTACAGGCTCGGTTGAAGTTTGTGGAATGATTTGAATGAAGTAGTGATTACCATCATTTTTACTTTGAATTGCTTTTAAACCAGAACCCAAAAGTAATTGATCTAACCCAGGCTTGGTTTCAAACTGTCCCTCTAGCCCTTGAGTGACTTTCCCCTCTAACAGCGCCGAATCGATATTGAGCTTAATATTGGTTTGTTGGGAGAATTGATTTAAAGCATCGCTCAAATAACCCGGCGGTATTTGAAAAGTATGCAATACAGGGCGTTCGGATTCTTGTTTTTTTGTGGTTTCTGCGTGCAAAGGATATGAGATCAGCATGCTCAAAACAAACAAAAAACAAATGAGACTTATGCCTTTGGTAGAATTTTGTATAAACACGATGATTTTGTCTTTCACTTCTACCAATTTCTTAAGATTCAAATTTTAAAGATGATCATCAAGCGAAAGCGCAAATTCAGAGGAACGACTGGAGTAATCAAAGCGTGATAAGAGGTTTGTAAAAGTCTATCCTGAAAATAAGCTATAAATTATAGTTCGTTATAAAAAATATGAGTAAATTTTTATAGCTAAAACTTGGATGTATTAACCGATGATTGATTTGTAGAAGAGATATTGAATGCAAAATGTTTTTCTAGATCAAATGGTTACTTCACATGAAGGAGTCGAGTGGGACAACATGTTACACAGTCCTTGTGTTTTTTCGGATAGAGTTTCATCTAGTACTTGCTTTGCGTGGCAGGCGCATCGACCGCATTGCGCTGTAACACCTAATGTACTTTTCAAATCGCGCATGCGATCCGCACCCTGATGAATTGCTTCACGCAATTTGTTCTCTGTGACTCCTTTACAAATGCAAACGTACATATCTACTGGATTACCCTAAATATAAATCAATTAAATAAAAATAATATAGCTTTAATCACTAACGGTAATGCGAATAATTCTTAATTATACTTACTTTTATAAAAACCACAATAAATTTTTAAAGCTGTAACACATCAGGTTGATTGGAACGCTATTTTCAATGGTTTAACGGTTTTTCTAAAAAATCGCTGAATAATGTGATGCGCGTTGATTGTCCCACGCAATTTCGCTGTTAATTCGCATCTTGACAAATAGGGGCAAAATTTTAGTACTATGGTTTGGGGGTGGTGGCGCATCGGTAATTCGATTGAATTCAGCAATGCGTCGCATGATCTCTATTTTATAATGTGAGACAGCAAGATTTGCCAGAGGATTGCATTTTTCATTCCCCCGAATAACCCTTGGTCATTTGTTATCGGCTATGATTAATGGATTAACATTAAAGCAAATCGGAATAAATAACGACGTTACAGAAAGGCATCCGGTGATTGAAGAAGACATCGATAAAACTGATCCGCGTATGCTCATGGATGAGGTTAGGCTTATTTTAGCCGAGAAAAACACAGCATTTTCCCTCATGCGAACGGGCATTGCGATACTGGCATTACCTTTATCAATCATGAGCTTATTAGTTGCGACTTCGAAGTTCTATGACGTACTACATGTGTTACATTTTTTGATTCCGATTGGAATTCTGAACGTCGCATTGACGGTTCTGAGTGTCTATTTAATTGTGCGGTCTATTGTACACATACAATTTTATGACAAACTTTTGTATAGAATGAAGCAAAGAAATAGAAGCCTGAAAGAATTAATTAAGGACTGAAGTAGATAAGCTTTCAGTCTTAGACTACTCCTTGAATAATTCCAGATGCTGTTGAGGCGATTCGTGGCTGAATTTGAACGCACATTCTGAAAGATACTCCATTAAAAAACACGACAACTACAGTGCAATGAATTGATTGCGAAGGTTTTTATGTTGTAGAGCAAATCTTTGGAAACCCAGTATGCTGGTTCGATGCCAAAATACTGGGGTGCTTTGATTCACCTGCCTGGCACAAATTACTGCCTATAGCGCATCATTTGAAAAGGCTCCACCAAATACTTCGCTAAGCTACAAATAATGATTACGCGTACATAGGGCTTCTCATCCCTAGAATCTAAAGTTGTTGATTTCAATTGATACTATTGGTTTTCTTGTGGAAATATACTAAAAAATATGCTGAAGTTTACCAATAGATTCAGGATTGCACTGAAAGGAGAAGTTTGCGTTATTGTGCAAAAATCTTTCTATATGTTGGTGAGTAATAAATTATCCAACCATTTTTTCCAGGCTAGAAATTTGTTTAGCAGCCTCTCATTTTTTGATTGAATCGTAATTTCCATAGTTTCTTGATTGAAAGCATTACCAGTGTTGTATGTCAACAAAGCTGTGCCTTGTAAACTAGCTTCCTTTTGTTGCAAATAATAGACAGGTATGCCAACACATTGACGAATACTTTGTTGTAAGCAAGGCAGTGCTGATAGCCCTCCTGACAAATAAATTTCTTTCACAGGCCATTGACGGTGAAAATCTTCAAAAATTCGAGCAATCCGAAAGGTAATCGCTTCCAGCAGCAGCGTGGCTATTTGTTGCTGTGTCAGCGTTGAAATAGAGTGTGAAAAAAATAAACCATAGTCTTGGCGAAAATAGGGGGCGCCTAATCCACTCGGTTCCGCGATACAAAAAATATCGTTACTGGCCATATCTTCAATGACGCAATCTTTGATTGGAAAACGAGCTAAAGCGGCAGCAATAGAATTAAGCGTGCCTTCGATGGCAAATTGAGGAGTGTTATGATCGGGTTGATAAATGAGTGTTTGTAGATAGCCGGTTAAAATTGGAAATGGTTGCTTGATACTGCGCATTACGAATCCTCCCGTGCCTAGATTAATCAAGGCGCGATCCGAGGATGATGCATGAGTAGGGTGTTGGCCAATACAAGCTAAGAAGGCTGCTGATTGATCGGCAACGCTCGTGGTCAAGGTGAGTTCAAATGGTTTGAGTGGGATATTTAGCTGAGTCGAGGATTGAATATCAGGCAGAATATCAATAGGAATCTCAAATAACTCACACAAGCTTTTTGACCATCGTTGTTGATTAATATCCATCAGTAACGTTCGCGCCGACATGGAAGCATCCACGATAAAGTGCTGTCCTTCTGTCCAACGCCAGATAAGAAAGGTATCTAACGTGCCCACTAACCATTCTTTTTTCAGTAATTTGTTTCGCCAGGATGGGTTTTCTTGCAATAGCACGTTAAGTTTTGGAGCGAAGTAGTAGGGAGTTAAACGTAATCCAGTCAATTGTTGAATTACTTGGATTGATGATTGCAATCGTGTGCAACATTGAATTCCCCGGTCATCTTGCCAAGAAATTAATGGCGTTATCGGATTGCCGCTAGTTTTATCCCAAATCAGAAAAGATGAACGCTGACTACATAAACCTAACGGTGGTTTTTGATCGGTATGCTCAAGACACTGTTTGACAACTTGTTCGGTTATTTTTAAATAAGATAGCGCGTCACTTTCATAATGTCCGTTATCGGTATTGATGTGAGGTGCATTTTGTTGAGTAATATGATGCAGCATTCCTGCTGCATCCATTAAGGATGCTTTGATCGAAGTTGTTCCTAAATCCAGCGCAATAGCCGAAAAGATGGTGTTATTCGTAATCACAACATCGATCCATTTCCTTGGTGATTCTGTCGCTATCCCATTGCAATATATCAGAGACACTGTGTGCGATTTGCTCAAGTGTGTCTCGACTGAGCTTGGCTAAAATCAGTAAAGGCATACGGCGACGTAATAAATCGTCTAAATGCATTACCATCTCGAATTGAGCGCAATGAATCAAATCGGCATAGATAAGCGGTACCGATGGAGTGATACGGTGTGCTAATTGCGGTTGCTGTTCAATTCGCTGGAAAATATCAGTGGTTCGAGTGCCGTGGCGACTTAACAACCACTGTGCACTTTCAGCATCAATGCCCAGTTCGCTAGCGTTTGATTGCATTTGACGTAGCCAAATCTCGAAATCTTCATGGGGTGCCCAGGGAAATAATCGCTGGGTTGAGCAAGAAAGAGGATTTCCCAGTTGTTGACACACTTCATCGACTATACTAGCAGCGTCTTGCCTAGCAGAGGTGATTTTTCCACCGATCGAATAATGAACGCTTTTAGAAATGGATTTTAATTCCCAATCGCGACTGACTGAAGAGGGTGCGATAGGCGTTTTGTGCGTGCTGGATTGTTCGTTTTGCTTGAAAACTCTCAGTCCAGCGAATTTCCCGATGATATCTTGTTCGCCCCAGGGGATTTGCAAATAATCATTTACCGCATCGAGTAGATAGCGAATATCGTTTGATTCAACCTTAACATTAGCTATATCGCCACAATAATCTGTATCGGTTGTACCAAGCAGACTCTTGCCATACCAAGGAATCAAGAAAAATACTCGTCCATCCGATTTTGCAGTCAAAAGCAACGCGTTATCTTCGGTAATAGCAGGCATGATCAAATGAATGCCTTTAGCAAGCCGGCACCACGATTGACTGTTTTCGTCGTTGACTAGCCACTGGCCGGTGGTAAAAACAATTTGCTCGGCACGGATAGTTTGTTGTTCGCCGGTCAGTAGATCTTTCAGAGATACTTCATGAGTGCTTTCATTGGCTTGCTGAAATTGAGTCAACTGACAGTAGTTGACGCAGCTTGCACCGGCATCTAATGCGCCAGCGATAAGTTCTAACACCAAACGTGCATCATCGGTTTGTGCATCGGAATAAATAAAGCTTCCTGTTAGTGCATCGTGACAAAGATAAGGAAGTTGATGGACAGATTGCTCAGCATTTAAATAGCGATGTCGCATTTTTGTTGGCAGTTTTCCCGCGAGCCAATCATAAATCATCAATCCCAATTTCAAGGTAAAGCGGCTGATTCTTTGATTGTGTTGCGATGCGTAAATTGGAACACCGAACTGCAAAGGCCAAACGCGGTGGGGCGCATTTTTTAATAGAAGTTCTCGTTCTTTTAGGGATTTGCTGACCAGCTTGAAATCGTATGTTTCTAAGTATCGCAGACCGCCGTGTATCAATTTGCTGGATGCTGATGAAGTGCCGCTGGCCCAATCGCCTTGATCAATGAGTGCTACTTTTAAGCCACGTAGCGCTGCATCATAAGCGGTCCAGGCGCCGTAAATACCGCCGCCGCATACCAATAAATCATAAGGTTGATGGGTAAGAGCAGCAAAATCCCTTTTCATTGATCGCGAATGGCTAAAGCTTTTTGCGGAAAGTCGCTGATTAATATGTCTACATCAAATTCTATGGCCCTGTTAATTTGCAGTTCACTGTTGCAGGTATAGACGCCAATGCATTTGTTTTGATCACGCAATAAATCAATAATGGCCTGATCAGTGCTATCAATCGGTAAGCAGAATCCGTGCAGAAAAGGATGTGCTCTGTTAGCTGCGCGTATATCGGAAAAGGTTTGATCGGTTTCGATATTGTAAATTAACGGAAAGCCTGGCTGGCACTCGTGCGCATACACGAGACTAGCTAAATTAAATGATGATACTACGATGCGATTCTCTAAACTGCTACCAATCAGCTTTAAAGTTTCACGCATTTTTAATTGGTGACGTGAAACTGATTCCCAATCACGGTTTTTGATTTCAACCAATAAACGACAGTGGTTTCGATAGGTGAGCAAAAATTCTTGCAGTGTCATTAAACCTTGGGACGCATCACTCGTGGAGTTCGAAAATATTTCGCTGAGCTGCTCGTAATCGAAATCATCAATATGTTTATCGCTGAGTCCAATTTTGCCGAGATAGCGATCATGCCATAGCACGGCGATTTCATCTCGGCTGAGTTGAACGTCTGTTTCAATGCCATCAATCGGATAAGCCAATGCCTTGTCAAAAGCACTGCGTGTATTTTCACGTGCTTCTGAATTTGCGCCGCGATGGGCGTAGATCCAAGGTTTTCCGGCTGTCCGAGTATTCATGATGGCTAAAAAATTAAAGGTTAGCCGACATTAAATGAATAGCAAGCCCCAATTATTTTTTCGCTGTTTTTAATAATTCGACGATAGCTGGATCTTTTGCGATTTCGGCAGCGGTTTTACCTTTTTTACTTTTGAGATTGAGGTTTGCGCCTTTCTGTAACAAGACTTTTACCGTGCCCGCGTGATCGTGTAATCCCGCCCACATCAACGCTGTTACTCCATCATCATTTTGTAAATCTATCTTTGCGCCATTTTCTAGCAATGCTTCAATAACATTTGTATGCCCATTTTGCGCAGCAAGTATCAGAGGAGTGAATCCGTTAGCAGCTTTATGATCAACTTTCGCTCCATGTTTAATCAGTGTCTTTACCATCTCGGTATTACCAATCAGTGCAGCAATGGTTAAAGCGGTTGCTTTATTTTTGTCCTGTTGATCGGGCTTGGCACCTTTTTTTAGCAAGGTGTTAACGATATCGATATGCCCATTTTGCGCAGCAATATAGAGCGGGGTCGTATCATTGATGGCGGGCAGATCAAACGCAGCATTTTTTGCCAGGAGTGTCTCGACGACACCTTTATGCCCATTTCTCGCAGCCATATAAAGCGCGGTTGTATTGTCTGCTGCACGATGGTCGATTTTGGCGCCTTTTGCCAAGAGTTTTTCGACGACAGCTTGTTTCCCTTCCAGCGCAGCGATGATCAAAGCAGTAACCTTGTCTTTAGTTTCTAATTGAATATCTGCTCCTTTTGTTATCAGCGTATCAACGATCGCTTCTTGGCCTTTTTGAATGGTTAGCATCAAAGCGGTGATGCCATCGGTCGTTTGTGCATTGATTTTTGCGTCTTTAGCTAATAAGGTATCAACAATTTCGGCGTGTCCGTTTTTGGCGGCCAGCATCAACGCGGTGGTATCCCCAGTGTTTTTTAAATTGACATCGGCTTTATTCTCCAACAACAGCTTGACAACATCGCTATGACCGTATTGAGATGCGATCATCAATGCATTGAATCCTTTATCATTTTGATAATTGATGTTGGTGTTTTTAGCTAATAATTCTTTGATGGTTTCAATGCTTCCTGAAAAAGCGGCTTTGAGAAATTCACTATTGTCATCGTCGGCGAATACATTCGCTGTCAAGAAGCACGTCGAAACGAAAACCGTAATAAAGAGAATGCGTATGGAATGAGTCAGTTTCTTTGTAAAATTCATTGCTTATACCTATGACGAATATTGTTATTATTTGTTGCTGAATTAGAATTTGTTCATGTTACAGTAACCAATCCGATATTTTACCTGAGAACCGAAGCTATCACGCAATTGTCGTGAAGGTGCATTTTTATCATAAGGTTGTTTGATTGACATGAGTTTGCAAAATATTCCAAACCATTGGATTATCCCGGATTGGCCAGCGCCATCGAATGTTAAAGCGTTGTTTACTACGCGTCAGGGCGGTTTTAGTAGCGGCAACAACCATCAATTTGCATCGCTGAATTTAGGGGCACACGTCAATGATGAGGTACGGCATGTCGAACAGAACCGCATGTTATTGCGTCGTTTTTTACCGAGCGAACCGAAATGGCTGCAGCAAGTGCATGGTGTGCTGCCGGTTTGGGTCGATGAGAAAACCACATCGACGATAGCGGCGGATGCTGCGATAACGAAACAACGTGGCATTGTTTGCGCAGTGATGGTGGCGGATTGTTTGCCGGTTTTTTTGTGTGATCGTGCGGGCTCGGTCGTCGCCGTTGTGCATGCAGGGTGGCGTGGTCTGGTGGGAGGAATCATTGAAAAAACAGTCACGGCAATGTCGGTAAATGCTGCTGATTTGATTGCTTGGCTGGGTCCGGCCATTGGTCCCGATCATTTTGAAGTTGGCATGGAAGTTTTTCAAGCCTTTGTCGAATACGATAAGGATTCCGAACAAGCTTTTATGTTAACGGATAATGCTCAAAAAAAATGGTTAGCAGATATTTTTCTGTTAGCGCGACAACGTTTATTGCGTGCTGGTATCACGCAGATTAATGGTGGAGGGGTTTGCACGTATTGTGATTCTACGCGTTTCTTTTCTTATCGCCGCGACGGTGAAACCGGACGTATGGCGGCATTAATTTGGTTAGAGTAATTGTATTGCTTGCATTTGGTTCTTTGATTCTCAACAGATGTTCTTGCAACAGGTATAATCGCGGCTTTATTCAAAATTCCATAGATGTCAACACTTGCCTGGATTATCGCCGTTAGCTTGTTAGGAGGCGTGTTGAGCCTGTTATGTGCGGCGGTATTAGCCTTTAATGCGCGCGTGTCTTGGTTGTCTGTTTTAGTATCGTATGCGATTGGTGCTTTATTGGGCGCGGCATTTCTGAATACGTTACCGGAAGCATTTGAACTCGCTGAAAATCCAATTCATGTGACGATGATGGTGCTAATCGGTATTTTATTCTTTTTTATTTTAGAAAAGCTGGTGTTGTGGCGGCATTGTCATCTTGAAGACTGTGAAGCGCATGATTTATTGCACGACAAAGAAACAACCGTGTCGCAGCATAATCATGATTATGGGCGTAGCGGCATGATGGTGATTGTGGGAGATACGTTTCATAATTTTGTTGATGGTATTTTGATCGCCGCTGCATTTATGGTTGACGTGCAATTAGGAATTGTCACATCCATCGCTATTATTGCGCATGAAATTCCGCAAGAAGCGGGAGATTTCATTATTCTATTGAATTCGGGTTATACCCGTCGTCAAGCTTTTTTGTTAAATCTGTTTTCGACGTTTGCGACTGTGGTAGGCGGAGTATTGGCGTATTTTATGTTGCACAATATGAATTACTTAGTACAACCGCTACTAGCGTTTGCTTCAGCGAGTATGATTTATGTGGCAATGTCAGACTTGATTCCTGGTTTACACCGGCGTCCGGAAATTAATGCTACTATACAGCAGGTTATATTGATTTTATTGGGAATTTTGTCGATTTGGCTGATGGGAAATTTTTTTCCACACGAGTGAGTTACGCAAAATCCCATTTTAACGAGCGTTTTTTTCGATTACGGAGACTGAATTGTTTAAGAAATTGACATTATTAGGGCTACTGATTATTTGCATGTTGCCTTATGCTTTTGCCAAAGAGGCTGATTTGCTAGAGCAAGTTGAAGGTAGTGCGCGTTCTTGGCTAGAGTGGCTTGATAACGAGAAATATCCTGAAAGTTGGCAAAATGCATCATTATTGCTGCAGAAAAAAACTTCAGAGCAGGAATGGATAAAAACGATTACTACTTTGCGTAATTCTCGTGGAAAACAAACCGCGCGTTATATTGCAACAGCGAGTTCGGCTAAATCGTTATCAGGGTTTGCAGATGGCGAATATGTCATATTAGAATTTTATACGACATTCCCAGAAAAAGGGCTTGCGTTAGAAACCGTTACGTTGGTTAAGTCGAAGGATTCAACAGGGGTAGAAAACTGGAAAGTATTGGAATATTCAATACGGTAATTGAATACCCATAGCAATTAATGTCTCTGATACTTTACGCAGGCCTTGCCGTCGGATAACAACAAAGCTGCCCGTTGGTTTTCATCGTTGCACAAATAATCGATGCCGCCTTTAAATCCTTCTGAAATACGATAATATAATTTCCGTACCGGAACGCCATAGCGTTCAATAACTTTGTGTTCTATATCACCGGGTCGAATGAGCAGTTTTTCAGTATCGATTCCTTTAATACCTTTCCGAGTTTTCTCCAAGTGTTGACGCGTCATACCGACTTGTATAATGGGGCGATCTGACGGTTGTTGCGACGGAAGCCAGAAATCATACATTGCTGCGCTGTCACCGAAAATATTACGTGAGCGTATATCCAATGGTTTGTTTTGGTGATGGGTATAGAAATATAACGAACTGGCAACAGACCATTTACTCATACCGATGACTATAGGTTCTTCGCCAGTATCCTTTCTAACGTGCTCGACAATTTTGTTGATTTCATCAGCTGTTTCGCGCCAGAAGTAATGCTCCGTAAGGAGTTGATAAGGAACTCCTGGGATTCCGAGTACGATATAGTGCAATAACAATGCATAGGAAAAAACGCAAATAATGATCGTGACCTGCCATGCAGCACGCATGCGTTGAAGAAAAGCATTATGGTTGCCAAACTGAATGATCATCCACGCAATAGTTGGTAACAATGCCAACCAGATTGGGCCTGTCCAGTGAAAACGCGGTGTATCAAAGGTGCTAAGTGCAAAGCAAATCAACAAAGGGATGCCGGTAAAAATCTGCACGAACAAACGTTGTCGTTTTTCATGCGGGGTATTTAGTAGCTTGTTTTTGGCAAAAAATGCCCAGCCTGCAGCAACCATACCGACAGGGGTGAGTAAAATCAAAATATGAAAAAAAAGATGATGCACTGAGAACACATTTCCATCCGCGAGAACACGGGTGGATTGGAATGCGAAAGATGTCCAGGCATGTGCGTAATTCCAGTAAATTACTGGCGAAAATAATAACAACGCTAATAAAGCAGCTAGGTAGGGATGCGGGCGTAACATCCAGCGTCGCGAGATCGGATCGATGATGACAAAAACCAATGCCGCGATGCCCAATAATCCCAGCGTGTACTTAGACAATAAACCCAGACCAAAAGCGATACCCATGCCTAACCAAGCATTCTGTTGATTGGATAGCAACGCGCGCTCCATGTAATACAGCGTGGCTGCCCAAGCGGCAACAAGTGGAGCATCAGGCGTCATCAACAAGCCTGAAACAAATCCAACGGGTAAAACGACCATGAGCAATACGCTAAGCATGGCGGTCGATTTGTTATACAGGTTACATGCCAAGGCATACAAATAACCAATGGCAATAAAACCACATAGCAATGAACCGATACGCACGCCAAATTCATTGTGGCCAAATACGGCCGTACCCAACCATATCAACCAGGCGACCATTGGCGGATGGTCGTAGTAACTGAAATCCATATGCTGAGCGTACTGCCAATAGTAAGCTTCATCGGGAATTAATTGTGCCAATCCGGCATAGACCAGACGAAGTAGCATAGCAAATGCAAAAATTCCTATGGCAGCGGTGCGCCAGCGTATTTCGGCAGGAATCGATTTGCTTTTATCGGGGAAAACATAGAAAGCAGACCCTAGGTAGTTCACCATGGCCGTGGCAACAATGGCGGGAAATATCGCCAGTATCGGCGGCAGTTGCCATACGTACACCAATAGGGCGAGTACGCCGCCTCGTAATAATAGAGCGAGTGCAGCAACGATCAAAAAGCGACCAAAGTGATTCCAACGTAAGTATCCCGCATGATGTTCTCGAAATGACCATTTGGAATTAAAAATATAATTGCTGGTGGCTGCTACCAAGAAACTGACAAAATGTGCGAGCGCAAGCCCGGCACCTTGCATAATCATCCATTGAAACACCGCAGCGTCAATCAATACGCCGATTAACCCGACAATAGCAAACCGCCCAGCAGTATTTAAGGTAGCCGTACCGCCGGCTAATGTAATGAGTCGTTGTAAGTAGGCTCGTTGATGAAATAAAGACAATTTGGAAGCGCCATGAATGCGATCGCGAAAACAAATCGGCACTTCTGTGACACGAATTTTTCCATAATTGGCCATCAGTAACTCGAGTAAAATTTTGTAGCCTTTTGCATCGTTAGAAATGCTGTTTATCAATTCCTTTCGAAAGGAAAAAAAACCTGACATAGGATCGTTGACATCGCAAATGGGACGCGCTACCCATCCTCCAACGCGCGATAGTAATTTTCGATAAAGTGGCCAATTTTCGATGTTTCCGCCGGGAATGTATCGGCTACCCACGGCCAGATCGTATTCACCTTTAAGTACTGGGGAAACAACTGCAGGAACGCTTTCGGGTGGATGACTCAAATCCGCATCCATGACCACAATGATATGACTACGCGCAACTGCGACACCTGCCAGTATTGATGCAGTTAAATCAGGCTTTGCTTTTCTCTCGACTAAGCGAATATTCGGATTATTTGTCCACTTTCTAACTTGATTTTGCGTACCATCGGCAGAGTTGTCATCGACGACGATAATTTCATAGTCACCATTCTGACAATCAAGCGCAGTCAGACGCTGTAGCAATGAATCGATATTTTCGGATTCATTGAGTGTCGGTACGATGATCGAAAATTGTGTCATTTGGCCTCATGGAGATGAGGTTCTGAAGTGGAATAATCCGCGGCAGAATTATTTTTGTCGTTTTTGGTATTCATTGACCGCTTTGTTGTGATCTGTCAAATTAGTTGAGAAATGGGATTCGCCATTACCTTTTGCTACGAAATACAATGCATTGGTTTGGGCTGGATTCAAAGCAGCACGAATGGAAGCAAGACCTGGTAATGCAATCGGGGTAGGAGGCAAACCCGCACGAGTATAGGTATTATAGGGTTGATCTGCAAGCATATCTTTTTTGCGCAAGTTGCCATCAAATTCTTTACCTAAACCATAAATAACTGTTGGGTCGGTTTGTAAACGCATGCCTTTACGCAAGCGATTAATGAAAACACCGGCTATTTCAGGCCTGTCATTTTCTATCCCCGTTTCTTTTTCGATGATCGAGGCGAGAATCAAGGCTTCGTAGGGAGTGGAAATGGGTAGAGATTCGCTTCTGGTTTCCCAGTGCGTTTGTAAATGATTTTTCAGAGCTTGGTAAGCGCGCCGAAAAATATTCAGATCACTCTCACCACGAACGAAGAAATAGGTATCCGGAAAAAACAAGCCTTCTGCTGAAGTTTCTTCTGCACCAATATGTTGTAAGATTTTCTGGTCGGTTAGCTCTGTCGAGTCATGTTTGATTTCTGGATGGTCGTCGAGCGCTTTTCTCATCTGGGTAAATGTCCAGCCTTCTATAAACTTGATGTCTCGTTGCTTAATATCCCCTTTTGCTAAATACCGCAACAAGGCAATTTGTGTCAAACCTTCAGAAATTTCATAATCACCCGCTTTGATGGCCGATTCTTGACCAAGATAGCGTGCCATTAAAATGAAAGGCCATTTGCTAGGAATTAATCCGGCGTCAACCAGTTGTTGAGAAACTTGATTGAGGTTGCTGCCAGATTCAATAGATAATTCAAAAGGGGCGGTTGGTAATGTAATAGACGAATGAACGTGTAAGTACAACCAACTCACCGCCAAAATAACACCCGCTAGGATGTAAAATAAAAGGCGTGTAAGCGTGCGCATACGCTTTCAGAGGCTAAATTTTTCGGAACACAAGTGTTCCGTTTGTTCCTCCAAACCCAAAAGAATTGGACAACGCGACTTTAATCGGCATTTCTCTCGCAGTGTTGGGGACATAATCCAGATCACATTGCGGATCTTGATTTATGAGATTAATAGTGGGAGGCGCAATTTGGTGATGAATGGCCAGGGCTGAAAATACTGCTTCAACGCCACCAGCGGCTCCTAATAGGTGCCCTGTCATTGATTTGGTCGAGCTTACTGCTAATTTTTTAGCGTGATCGGCAAAACAACGTTTGACTGCGACTGTTTCGGCAAAATCACCGAGTGGGGTAGAAGTACCATGCGCATTCACATAGTCTACCTCGTCCGTATTGATGGAGGCATTTTTTAGTGCATTCGTCATGCATCGCGCTGCTCCTTCACCATCGTCGCAAGGTGCTGTCATGTGAAAAGCATCCGCGCTCATGCCAAATCCCGCCAATTCTGCGTAGATTCTTGCTCCTCGCTGCTGGGCATGCTGCAATTCCTCTAAAACTAATACGCCAGCACCTTCTCCTAACACAAAACCATCTCGATCAATATCCCAGGGGCGACTAGCAGATGCTGGGTTGTCATTGTTTGTTGACAATGCCTTGGCAGCGGCGAATCCACCAATGGCAAGCGGTGAGACGCAAGATTCTGCGCCACCACAGATCATGACATCAGCATCGCCATATTCAATCATGCGCGCCGAATGACCAATGCTGTGTGTTGCAGTTGTACACGCTGTGACAATCGCAATATTGGGACCTTTATATCCATACATAATGGATAAATTTCCGGCGATCATATTGATAATGGTGCTAGGAATGAAAAAAGGAGATATTTTACGAGGTCCGCCGGCATGGTAGGCTGCATCGGTATTCTCAATCATTGGAAGACCCCCGATACCTGACCCGATATTCACGCCGATTTTTTCGGCATCTAGCATCGTCAGATCCTCTAGATTTGCATCCCGGATCGCTTGAATCCCCGCAGCCATGCCAAAATGGATAAAAGTATCCATCCGGCGGGCTTCTTTGGCCGACAGGTATTCTTGGATGTCAAAATCTTTAACTTCGCCAGCCATTTGAGAGGCGAAGTTGGAAGCATCAAATCGAGTAATCTGAGTGATACCCGATTTACTAGAAATAATGTTTTCCCACGCTGTTGTAACTGTATTGCCAACGGGCGATACAATGCCTAACCCGGTAATAACTACCCTACGCTTGGACAAAATAACTCCATTCGTCGATAAAAACTAAAAGAAGAGGTTTCTAATTGGTGTGAGCGGTAACGTAATTAATCGCTTCTTGGACTGTGTTGATTTTTTCTGCTTGCTCATCCGGAATTTCGCAGTCAAATTCTTCTTCGAGCGCCATGACCAATTCTACGGTATCCAGCGAATCAGCACCTAAGTCGTTGACAAATGATGATTCATTCTTAACTTCTGTTTCATTAACACCCAATTGTTCAGCAACAATTTTTTTAATACGCTGCTCAATATTTTCCATCTAAATACATTCCTTTTCTTCAGGTAAGAAAAACTTCTTCATTTTAACAAATTTTAACATCTAATAAAACCACAACAGTTTTGTTAATTAAATTTTCAAGATTTTTAATAGTCAGAATAATTAGCAATAAGGTAATGGATTCTCTCGATTAATTATTACAAAGATATGTCATCAATCCATGTACATACCACCATTGACATGTATCGTTGATCCTGTAATGTAGCTTGCAGAAGATGAGGCAAGAAAAGCGACTGCAACGGCAACCTCTTCTGGTCGACCAAGCCTTCCAAGAGGAACATGTTGAATCAAACTTTGCTGATGTTCATTCGGTAACGATCGAGTCATGTCGGTATCGATAAAACCAGGGGCAACACAGTTCACGGTGATATTGCGACTGCCGACTTCGCGTGCCAATGATTTGGTAAAACCTGCAATACCCGCTTTTGCGGCGGCATAGTTGGCTTGTCCCATATTACCCATGGAACCGACCACCGAAGAAATATTAATAATGCGACCATAGCGCGCTTTCATCATGGCACGCAGCACGCTGCGGCTTAGACGAAAGACGGATTTTAGATTGGTCGTCAGGATGTCATCCCATTCTTCATCTTTCATGCGTACTAACAAGTTGTCGCGTGTAATTCCGGCATTATTAACCAGAATTTCAACTTCGCCAAATTGTTCACGAATTTTCTGGAATGCCTGTTCAATTTGTTCTGCATTATTGACATTTAGTACGATGCCAGTTCCCTTAATACCTGCTTTTTCAAGATATTGTGTAATTGCATTAGCACCGTTTTCGGTTGTGGCGGCACCAACCACGATGGCGCCGTTCTGTCCGAGTTTAAGTGCAATGGCTTGACCGATTCCTCGGCTTGCGCCAGTGACCAAGGCTATTTTATTTTCCAAAATAACACCTCAGAGAATAATGATGTGGTTTGCACGATTTATTCAGGAAATTTTTCATAATTGTTTTTATTTTAAAACCTCGATCGCTTGTTCGATGGATTTTTTATCGTAAAGCGATAGGTGCTGTAAATTAGGTTCGATACGTTTATTCAATCCCATTAAAACTTTACCCGGACCACATTCGATAACATGAGTTATTCCTTGATTCGCAAAACTATGGATAGTATCTATCCACCTAACGGGTTTAACAAGCTGTTGCGTCAAAATATTTTTTATAGACTCTGTATCGGTATGTGATGCCACGTCTGCATTATGCAGGATAGGCAATTTTGGTTCATTAAAAGTTTTTTGTGCCAGTTGCGATTGCATTTTTTCAACGGCTGATTGCATTAAAGAGCAATGCGATGGAATACTCACGGGCAATAAGATTGCACGTTTAGCACCGCGCGGTAGCGACATTTCAATAGCTTTCTGAACAGCATTTTTATGACCGGCGATAACAATTTGTCCGGGGGAATTGAGGTTGGCTACCTCAACTATTTCCTGGTTGGTTTGATGAGTTACTTCCTTGCATAGAGTAGTAAGAACGTTTTCTTCCAGCCCTAAAATCGCAGCCATGGCTCCCACGCCTTCTGGAACGGCTTGTTGCATTGATTGTGCGCGAAAGCGCACTAATTCTATGGCATCTTTGAAATCTAACACTTCAGACGCTACCAAAGCGGTATATTCACCCAAACTATGGCCCGCTAAAATATGCGGTTTAAAACCGCATAAATTGATCCAGGCACGATAGATAGCAACTCCCGCGGCAAGCATCACAGGTTGTGTATTCAATGTTTGATTAAGCTCTTCCACAGGACCATTATTAACCAGCGACCAAATATCTTGATGTAGAATTTCTGATGCTTCTAAAAAAGTTTGCTGGATTTCCGGTAACTCGGAATATCCATTCATCATCCCAACAGATTGGGAGCCTTGACCAGGAAAAACAAATGCAAGTTTCATAGATTACCAACGTAATAAAACGGCGCCCCAGGTGAAGCCACCACCAACGCCCTCTAACAGAACCAATTGATCGGATTGAATACGACCATCACGTACAGCAATATCCAAGGCCAGTGGAATCGATGCGGCCGATGTATTGCCATGCTTATCAACTGCAACGACAACTTTATCCATCGGAATGCCGAGTTTTTTTGCAGTCGATTGTATGATGCGAATATTCGCCTGATGTGGAATTAACCAGTCAATATCAGTGGCTTGCAGATTGTTTTTGGCAATTGCTTCTTGCACGACTTCTTCAAGCACTTTGACGGCAAATTTAAATACAACCGAGCCTTCCATGTTGACATATGGATTGCCTTCTACTTTCCCGCCGCTGATACTTCCGGGAACAGATAAAACGTTACAATAATCTCCACTCGCGTGTAGGTGGGTGGATAAAATTCCAGGATTTTCGCTTTGGGAAAGAACTACGGCGCCAGCGCCATCGCCGAACAAAACACATGTACTACGGTCATTCCAATCAAGTAATTTGGAATAAATTTCAGTTCCCACGACTAACGCGTTACGGCATTTGCCTGAGCTAACAAACATATCGGCCGTGGCTAATGCGTATACAAAGCCGCTGCAAACTGCTTGTACATCAAATGCCGGACAGTTTTCCACACCTAATTTATTTTGCAATATGCAGGCCGTACTTGGAAAAACCATGTCCGGTGTTGTAGTGGCAACAATGATTAAATCGATATCTTTACTGGTTACTCCGGCAGCTTTCATGGCATTCTGACTGGCATATAAAGCCAGATCACTGGCAACTTGATCTTTAGCAGCGATATGCCGTTGCGTGATTCCAGTGCGCGTTCTTATCCACTCATCGCTGGTATCAACCATGCGCTCCAAGTCTTGGTTGGTGAGGATTTTGTCAGGTAAATAGCTACCGGTGCCGGTGATTCTAGAATACATTATTGGGTTTCCGATAGGGATTTTGAATGATCAGAAAGTTCTGCAACGCGTTCACTGATGCGTCGCAGCATGCCGCCGCGAACTTCATCAACAGCACGTTCGATAGCAAAACCAAATGCATATTTATCCGCAGAACCGTGACTTTTGATGACGATACCGCGTAATCCTAAAAAACTTGCGCCATTATAACGCCGGTGATCGACACGGCGCTTAAAGGAATTAATAACGGGCAAAGCAATGACTCCAGCTAGTTTGGTTAATAAGTTACGACGAAATTCTTCACGTAAATAAGTGGCTAGCATTTGTGCCAGTCCTTCGGATGTTTTTAGAGTGATATTACCAACAAAACCATCGCATACCACGACGTCAGTCGTTCCTTTGTAGATATCATCTCCTTCTACATTACCATAAAAATTTAACCCACTATTTCGCAGTAATTCAGCCGCCTGCTTGACGATGTCGTTGCCTTTAATGTCCTCTTCACCAATGTTGAGTAATCCGACGGTGGGAGAAGGCTTGTTTTCCAAAGATGAAACCAGCGATGCGCCCATAATACCAAATTGAAATAAGTGTTCCGCGCTACAATCAACATTCGCGCCCAAATCCAATACATAGGTATGCCCCGAAATGGTTGGCAAAATAACGGCCAAAGCGGGTCGGTCAACACCTGGAATTGTCTTTAACACGAATCGCGAAGTTGCAAGCAGTGCGCCGGTATTACCAGCACTGATACAGGCTTGCGCTTCTCCCGATTTGACTAAATTGATTGCGACGCGCATCGAAGAATCTTTTTTTCCCCGTAACGCTAAAGCCGGCGATTCATCCATGGTAACAACCTGACTGGCTGAATGAATACGAATGCGGGGATTTTGTACGAACTTTGCGGCACGTAACTCAGCTTCAATGGCATCGCTGATGCCTACTAACACGATATCAACTGCCGGATCTTGTTGGAGATACTGGAGCGCAGCAGGAACCGTTACGTGTGGGCCATGATCGCCGCCCATACAATCGATCGCAACAGTAACATCCAATTTTGGTTCTCGTATTTCTCTTGTCAGTGAAATTGCTTGTGCAAGAATTGAATTAAAGCAATATCAATATCCTAGCAGATCCCGCAAAAGAAATAATTTAATCGTTTTTAGTTTTAAGGACTTTCTTGCCACGATAATAGCCATTAGGGCTGATGTGATGACGCAGGTGCATTTCTCCTGTGCTAGGTTCAATCGCTAACGGAGGATTGGTTAAAAAATCATGCGAACGATGCATTCCTCGTTTTGAGGGAGATTTTTTGTTTTGCTGAACTGCCATGTTAAAACAACTCCTTAATTAGTTTTTTTAAGTACTGATAATGCCGCAAAAGGATTGGTACGTTGAGGTGATTTATCAATAGTGCTTTCATTTAAATCAGACTGATAGGGCACACATAGTTCATCGCTATGACGTGGAGAAATCGGTAAGCTCAAAATGATTTCTTCCTCAATTAAATTAATGACATCCAATTCAGGCACAGCCAAAATTGCGTCAACGCTATTATCCTCGTTAATTTGATCGAATTCGATGTTGTTTTTAGCCAAATAGAGATGGTTTTCTATTTCGACCTTATGGGTCATTTTTCTCAAACAACGTTGACAAATCAGATGCATAGAACCATCGATTGTCAATATCAAACTTGGTTTACCATGCGAATCAATGTCACCTCTGATTTGATAGTCTAAACTACCTTCGTCGTCAAACAATATATCGTGCAAACGTGTCAAATCATGCAGCGCTATTTTATCACGATGTACGCTACTATTATTTACAAATTCAACAGGATCTATTACAAACCGCACAGACATAAGGCGCGCATGTTATATTTTTTGTATTGGGCTGTCAAAAAATGTCTCCTGAAATATTTGAAATAACCACTGATATGTAATTCTATGCCAACTTATTCATGCAAAAAATAATTTTAGCATCTAGCTCTATTTACCGGAAAGAATTGCTGCAACGGCTGCAAATTCCATTTGAAACGTTGAGTCCGTGCATTGACGAAACTCCATTGCCGGGTGAATTGGCGAAAGATACTGCATTGCGTTTGGCGGAGTTAAAGGCGCGAGCAATTGCTAAAATTTATCCGCAAGCATTGATCATCGGTTCTGACCAAGTTGCGTTACTGGGTAATACCCACTTAGGTAAACCAATGAATCACGATAATGCGGTGATGCAATTACGCAGCATGCGTGGAAGGGAGGTTACCTTTTATACCGCCTTATGCCTATTAAATGGCGCTACCAATCGACGGCAATCGAAGTTGATTCCTTATCAAATCAAATTTCGTCAGTTAAGCGATCAGCAAATCGAGAATTACTTAATGAGAGAGCAGCCTTATCATTGCGCTGGTAGTGCTAAATCGGAAGGATTAGGCATTGCATTAATCGAAAGTATGCATGGAGAAGATCCCAGCGCACTGATTGGGCTTCCTTTAATCGCGTTGGTGGATATGCTGGTTGAGGAAGGGGTGTCACTATTTTAATGAATGGCGGTTATGTACCAAGCGTGATGTTGTGCGGATACAACTAGCTGCTGAATGTTTTTTCTTTATTGCGACACAATTGCAACTTAGCTGATTCTATGAAATCATAGACTTTATAAGAAATAAGGGAACCGATTCCACGATTAAAATGAGCAACATGAAAAAATACTCCCCTGTGCCGGTAACTTTTATGCTCGTAGTGTGCATATTAGTGAACGGACTCAGCTTGTCTTTCAGAGGGGAAGTGTTTGCACATGAATTGGATCACGCACGTCAAGTGATTCCTGCCGATCCAATCAAACATTTGGCTATGCATCGCGACAGTCTTGCAAAAGAGGGCATTGATCTGGATGCCGCTACTCATTTATGTTTACATTCCGCAGGTCAATATCAGCCTTTTTTCTTTCATTCGTTACCACAAGTTTTTCAACAAGTTATTGCCAAAACGGAGATTTTCTTTGTGTCTTCCGTTCTTCCTGAAATAATTCCCGATCCATTTCTTCGCCCACCATCCTCAGTTTGATATCGGTTAGATTGTTGAGTGGCAATATCGATGAGCTTTAGCTCGTGAATATTGCTGTCAAGTCAGTGTAGCTTTTCTCAAATATGATGACTTGTTTTAGATACAGCATTTAGTAATGCGCGGAGGATTCCATGAAATGGCGCGATCTCGATTCATTTTCAGCGCTTTGTAAGCGGTCTTTATTGCAACAAAAAATTGTTATAACAGCAGCGATTTTATTGACCAATTTTTTTGTTGCAGCAATTGGCAGTGCCGATACGTTGACGCTTTTACCACGCAATTCGGTTGATGCGGGTGAAGCTATCAAATTTTCAAACGCTAATGTTAATAATGCTCCTGAGGGAGATTTAACTTTGCGCGATGCGATTAATTTGGCGTTGTTGCAAAATCCTGAATTGGCTGCTTTTGGCAAAGAAATGCGTGCACTGGAAGGCGCGACGCTGCAAGCGGGCTTACTCAAAAATCCGGAATTGGTTGCCAATGTGGAGAATGCCGGAAACATACAAAAGCTTACAGGCGATATTAATTCTGCTGAAGGTGTTGCACAGGAGGTCGTGCAGCAATTAACCACAATTCGAATTTATCAGTTAATCGAGTTGGGAGGTAAGCGCGCTGCTCGAACGAATGCGGCTTTATTAGGTGAAGAACTTGCTGGGCGTGATTACGAAGCAAAACGGATCGAAATCATTGCCCGAGTAGCCGGTGTGTTTATCGAGGTTCTGGCAGCCCAAGAACGGTTACGCTTGGCCGAAGAAACGCAGCGAGTGGCCAAAAGTGTCGTAACCACCGTATCGGAACGCGTTCAAGGAGGTAAGGTGGCTCCAATTGAGGAAACACGTGTAAAAATAGGCTTATCGACTACTCGGATCGAGCAAGAGCAAGCGCAGAGAGACCTAATCGGCGCGCGTAAGCGTTTAGCATTGCTTTGGAATAGCGTAACACCTCAATTTAACAAAGCGGTGGGAAATCTTGAATCTGTCGTGACGCCACCTGAATTGCATGCGCTTGAAGAACGTGTTTTAGCGAATCCACTAGCAATTCGCGCACTGAAAAACGTTGAACATCGAAAAGCGTTGTTAAAAGTCGAACAAACGCGTGCAATACCTAATTTAACAGTCAGTGCGGGAGCGGTGCATCATGCCCAATTAGGGGGCACTACCGCAACAGCAAGTGTGGCGATTCCGCTTCCTCTGTTTGATCGCAACCAAGGTAGCATCAAAGAAGCCTATCAACGTATCGATAAAGCGGTCGATGAACAGGCCGCGACTGAGTTGCGCTTAAAAACAGAATTAGCCCAAGCCTACGAAATGCTGCTGGCCTCCTGGAATGAAATCAGTATTCTGCGCGACGAAATTATACCGGGAGCAAAAAATGCGTTTAGCGTGATGCGTCGCGGGTATGAGCTGGGTAAGTTTGGTTTGCTGGAATTACTCGATTCGCAACGCGTATTGTTTCAGAATCAAGTGCTATATGTGCGCGCACTGGCTAATTATCAACGTTTAGCTAATGATATTGAGCGTTTAATTGCAGCGCCCATCGATAGCATTAAGTCGAGTCCGAATGCTGTCTATCACCCTAAACAATAAAAAACTCATGAGGATGCAATGATCAATCAAGCTAAACTCAAACCCATTATCATCGTGATTGGTGTAGGAATTATTCTAGCAGGCCTGATTCTGCTTTTAGATAAACCAACGGGAAGTTCTGAGGAAACTGAAAATGGTGCTGCTGTTGAAGATTCGAATACAGATCAGAAAGACACTGGCCCTCGAGGAGGAAAATTTTTCCAGGAAGGTGACTTCGCTCTGGAAGTGACTATTTTTGAGAAAGGTGTAGCGCCGGAATTTAGAATTTATTTGTACGAAAAAGGGAAGCCTATACCGCCGATATCTGCGTCTGTTGCGGTGACTTTGTCACGTTTGGGAGCGCCCGCTCAATTAATCAAATTTAAACCCGAAGCAGACTATCTATTGGGCGATCAAGTAGTGAAAGAACCTCATTCTTTCGATGTGGCCATAGCCGCTGAGCACAATAAGAAAGTGATGCGCTGGAGCTACAGTCAGGTTGAAGGCCGGATAGAAATGCAGGATGAAATGCTTAAAAGCGTCGGTGTCGACTTGCTTTCTGCCGGACCCGCTGTCATCAGATCGAAGCTTAAATTACCAGGAGAGATTGTTTTTAACGAACACAATATCGTTCGCGTTGTTCCTCGTGTCGCAGGGTTGGTTACGGAAGTCCGTGGACATCATGGTCAGCATGTGAAGCAAGGCGATGTATTGGCTATTATCGAAAGCCCGACGTTATCGGATTTGCGTAGCCAATATTTTGTGGCTAATAAACGACTCAAGCTGGCAAGAACGACTTACGAGCGTGAAAAGAAATTGTGGGAGGAAAAAATTTCTGCCAAACAGGATTTTTTGACTGCTGAAGAGTTGTGGCAAGAAGCTCAGATAGCGGTAGAACAAGCGACCAGTAAGTTACGCGCATTAGGCGTAAAACCCGAAGCCAGTCATTCAGCCGCCGATTTTCCGAATTTCATCATTCGCGCTCCGATCACGGGCATTATTATCGCTAAAGCGATCGCACGAGGTGAATCGCTGAAAGAAGACCGAGAAATTTACACCATAGCCGATGTGTCCACGATTTGGACTGCAGTAACGGTCTATCCAAAAGATTTGAATGCGGTTCGCGTAGGGCAGAAAGCAAAAGTCAGGGCAGCCGCTTCGAATGTTGAGAGTGAAGGCACTGTGACCTATATTTCAACGCTCATCGGCGGACAAACCCGCACCGCAACGGCGCGGGTTGAACTGGATAATGCGGATAACAAGTGGCGTCCCGGTATGTTTGTCAATGTCGAGTTGATCGCTGAGGAAATAACCGTGCCGGTTGCTGTGTCGATGAATGCGATACAAACATTTCGCGATTGGTCGGTTGTTTTTGGGCGCTATGATCAATTTTTTGAAGTTCGTCCTTTGGAATTGGGACGCAGCGATGGTGATAATGTCGAAGTGTTGAGTGGATTAACGGCTGGGGAAGTTTACGCCAGCGGTAATAGCTTTGCATTGAAAGCAGAATTAGGAAAAGCTGGAGCAAGCCATGATCACTAATTCAGCGCTCCATCGGAGTCATCCATCATGTTAGAAAACATATTACATCTATCGATCTACCGGCGTGGATTGGTATTGATCGCGGTGCTGATGATGGCAGCTATCGGTGTGTATAGTTACCAGCATCTGCCGATCGATGCAGTTCCCGATATCACTAACGTACAAGTACAGATTAATACCAATGCGCCAGGTTATTCACCGATCGAAGCGGAACAACGCATCACTTTTCCGATTGAAACCATTATGGCGGGCTTGCCTAAGCTTGATTATACCCGCTCCATTTCACGTTACGGATTATCGCAAGTAACGGTGATTTTTAAAGACGGTACGGATGTCTATTTCGCTCGTCAACAGGTAAGCCAACGCATTCAAGAAGCAAAAGGGCGTTTGCCGGTTGGTATCGAGCCGATCATGGGGCCGATTTCTACCGGTCTGGGTGAAATTTTTATGTGGACGGTAGATGCCGTTGAAGGAGCGAGAAAACCTGACGGCAGCGAATATACACCGACTGATTTGCGCGAAATTCAGGATTGGGTGATTCGGCCACAGCTTCGTATGGTAAAAGGCGTCACTGAAATTAATACCGTGGGAGGTTACGTCAAACAGTACCACGTGGTGCCTTATCCCGAAAAAATGATTTCGCTCGGATTGACTTTGGCTGACTTGGTGCTGGCTTTGGAGCGCAATAATTTAAATGTCGGTGCTGGTTATATTGAAAATAGCGGTGAGCAGCAATTGGTTCGAATTCCCGGACAAGTGGCTAATATGACTGAGATCGGCAATATTATCGTTGGATCTCCGCAGGGAATGCCGATTCGAGTCAAAGACGTTGCCGATGTTTTACTAGGTAAGGAATTACGCACTGGAGCGGCCACTCAAAACGGCAAAGAAGTGGTTATGGGCACGGTACATATGCTGGTCGGCGAAAATAGCCGTCTCGTTTCTCAAGCGGCAGCAAAAAAATTGCAGGAAATCAGCCGAAGCCTACCCAAAGGCGTTATTGCAACACCCGTCTACGATCGAACCACTTTAGTCGAAAAAACCATTCACACGGTTGCCAAAAATCTAATTGAAGGTGCGGCGTTAGTGATCGTAGTATTGCTGCTTTTTTTGGGAAATGTGCGTGCTGCGCTGATTGCCGCGTTTGTGATTCCTTTGTCGATGTTATTTACGTTCACTGGCATGGTAACCAACCACGTCAGTGCTAATTTAATGAGTTTGGGTGCAATCGATTTCGGCATTATTGTGGACGGCGCAATCGTGATCGTTGAAAACAGTATCCGGCGTTTGGCCCATGAACAAATGCGATTAGGTCGAGAGTTGACGCTAACTGAACGGCTCGAGCTGGTGTTTGATGCATCGAGGGAAGCACGGCGGGTTTTGATCTATGGTGAATTAATCATCATTATTGTGTATTTGCCTATTTTTGCCTTGACGGGCGTGGAAGGGAAAATGTTTCATCCTATGGCATTGACCGTCGTGACCGCGTTGGTCAGTGCCATGATTTTATCGCTGACTTTTATTCCTGCGGCGATTGCTTTTTTCTTATCAGGCAAAGTGGAGGAAAAAGAAAGCCGTGTGATGCTATGGGCAAAAAAAATGTATGTGCCTCTGCTGACAGCAACACTGAATAACCGCGAATTGACCGTTACCATCGCGATTGTCATTGTGGTGTTATCGGGATTATTAACGACCCGTATCGGTAGCGAATTCGTACCGAGCTTGAATGAAGGCGATATCGCTTTACATGCGATTCGTATTCCAGGAACCAGCTTGACCACAGCGATTGATATGCAAAATGAATTGGAAAAAGTCATCAAGCGGTTTCCCGAAGTTGATCGGGTGTTTTCAAAAATTGGCACGGCTGAAATTGCTACCGACCCGATGCCCCCGAGTGTTGCTGATACCTTTATCATTTTAAAACCGCAATCGGAGTGGCGTGATGAATTTCGTACCAAATCAGAATTGATCGCAGCCATGGAAAAAATGGTGCATCAAGTTCCTGGTAACAATTACGAATTTACACAGCCGATACAAATGCGTTTTAATGAATTATTGTCCGGTGTGCGAGCTGACGTTGCTGTCAAAGTGTTCGGTGATGACATGGATACCTTATTGCATCTAGGTCAAGAAATCGAACGATTGTTATCAACTGTGCCCGGTGCGGCCGATGTGAGGACTGAACAGGTCACCGGTTTGCCGGTGTTATCGATCCAAATGGATCGCGCTAAAATGGCGCGTTACGGTTTAAATGGCCGAGATATACAAGATGTCGTGGCAATGTCTGTCGGTGGCAGAAGCACTGGATTGATTTTTGAAGGGGATCGCCGTTTCGATTTGCAGATACGGTTACCGGAAAAATTACGTATTGATATCGAAGCGTTAAAACGATTACCCATCAGTGTGCCGCTACAAAGTGTGGCATTGCCTGCCAATATCCAACAGGGTGTACAACAAGGCGGTGGTAATCAAGCCGCTCAACCAGCAGCGATGCCTGTTTTTGTTAGTTTAGGCGAGGTGGCGCAGTTTGAAATGACCCAAGGCCCTAATCAAGTAAGCCGAGAAAACGGTAAGCGTCGCATCGTCGTGACTGCCAATGTACGCGGACGCGATTTAGGTTCGTTTGTGAACGAAGCAGAGCACTTGATCAATAAGAAAATTCGTATTCCACCAGGTTATTGGACAACGTGGGGCGGACAGTTTGAACAAATGATTTCTGCCGCGCAACGTTTGGAGATTGTGATTCCATTAGCGTTGGCATTGATTTTTGTGCTGTTATATACCATGTTTGGCAATTTCCGCGATGGACTGTTAATGTTTAGCGGAGTCCCCTTTGCATTGACGGGGGGAATATTGGCATTATGGCTACGTGACATTCCGCTTTCTATTTCTGCTGGCGTTGGATTTATTGCGTTATCAGGAGTGGCTGTTTTGAACGGTTTGGTGATGTTGGCGTTCATCCGTGATTTAATTGAAAAAGGCATGTCGCTCGACGAAGCCATTCAAACAGGTGCGATTACACGGTTGCGTCCGGTGTTGATGACGGCTTTGGTAGCATCGATAGGGTTTTTGCCAATGGCGTTAGCTACCGGAACAGGTGCGGAAGTGCAACGACCCTTAGCGACTGTGGTAATTGGCGGCATTTTATCTTCCACCGCATTAACGTTGCTAGTGTTGCCGGTGCTGTACAGAATGACTCACAGCAAAGAAAAATTACAAATGTAAATTCTTTATCGTAATAAAACAAACCCCTAGTTTTTGGCTAGGGGTTGGTACAACTAACATACAAATTAAATCAAATTACAGTAAAACTGCCCTCATTATTTCTTAGCAGCATCCGAAGTTGCACCGGATATTCCTTCATTTTCTTTTGGTGCATCCAATTGAGGTTCAGAATCTCTCGGAGCGTAAGCTGAAGGAGGTGGTTTGTCCATCGGGTGACCATCCAAACTTTTCTTTCCTTCACAAGCTGCTAATGACAATGCGACTAACGCAATCATCAACATTAACAAAAATTTATTCATGTAATATTTAAACTCCTATTTTTCGGTTAAGTACCAGATATAGGATAATATAACTTAGCGCCATTTACAATTTTGCTGGTATAACGAAATGGTCTTATTGGAAGTTTTTGATGGTAGATTCAGAATGAAAATTAAATCGCACACTTTTTGATATTTTATGGTCTGTTGATTAATGTAGCGCTATAGGAATAAAAACAGAAAACGAGCTTAACTTGAGTAAGTATTCGAAAATGCTATAATCCGCACATAATTTGATTCACGTCGTATGGTTTTTTAGAAACACGATGTAAGCGTCAAATTAAATTCACACACCCGGATCACACTATTTGTGTAATGGGTGGAGGCTCAATCCAATAGGAGAATCTATGTCTGTAACTATGCGACAAATGCTAGAAGCTGGTGTTCATTTTGGTCATCAAACGCGTTTCTGGAATCCCAAAATGGCCCCTTACATTTTTGGCCATCGCAATAAAATTCACATCATCAATTTAGAAAGCACTTTGGTGATGTACCAGGAAGCCATGAAATATGTACGTCAACTTTCGTCCAATAAAGGAGTGATTCTGTTTGTTGGTACCAAGAAACAAGCGCGTGATATCGTTCGTGAAGAAGCGATGCGCTGTGGAGCGCCGTATGTCGATCAACGTTGGCTTGGTGGTATGTTAACCAATTTTAAAACGATCAAGCAGTCGATAAAACGCTTGCAAGATATGGAAATCATGTTCCAGGATGGTACTTTCGATAAGCTTGTTAAGAAAGAAGCTCTAGATATGCAACGAGAGATGGAGAAACTGAATAACAGTTTAGGTGGTATTAAGGACATGAAAACATTGCCAGACGCTTTATTTGTTATTGATGTGGGTTATCAAAAAGGCGCTATCACTGAAGCAAGAAAATTAAATATTCCAGTTATCGGTGTGGTGGATACGAACCATAATCCAGAAGGACTGGATTTCATCATTCCTGGTAATGACGATTCAAGTCGTGCTATTCGCTTATATGCGCGTGGCGTAGCGGATGCCATTTTGGAAGGTCGTAATCAGTCTATTCAAGAAATTGTAGATATGGTTTCCGAAGAAGTGGAAGAGTCTGTATAAAAAAAACGATTAAATACATAACCTATAGATAGCATTGGAGTAAATATGGTAGACGTATCCGCAAGCATGGTGAAAGAACTGCGGGAAATGACTGGCCTTGGCATGATGGAATGTAAAAGAGCCTTGGCGGAAACCAATGGTGATATGAAAGCCGCTGAAGATCTATTGCGGATAAAAAGTGGTTCTAAAGCCAGTAAAGCTGCTGGGCGTATTGCGGCAGAAGGGGTCATCGGTGCGTATGTGGCGGCAGATGGTAAATGTGGTGCATTGGTTGAAGTTAATTGCGAAACTGATTTCGTGGCAAGAAATGAGGATTTCATTCAATTTGCGAAAAGCTTGGCGGAGTTGGCAGCCACAAAAAAAATTATCGATGTCGCGGCATTAACGGAATCGTTGTTATCGAATGCTAGTGAAAATGTAGAGGCTGTTCGTAAAGCCTTGGTAATGAAATTAGGTGAGAATATTAGCATTCGTCGTATTGGACGGCATGAAACTCAAGGGCGGCTGGCATCTTATCTGCATGGGACCAGAATCGGTGTCATCATCGATTACACCGGAGGCGATGAAACATTAGGTAAAGATTTGGCGATGCATATTGCTGCAAGTAAACCGATTTGTGTTTCAAAAGAGCAAGTAGCAGCCGATATTCTGGCTCACGAACGTCAAATTTTTACTGCGCAAGCGGCTGAAAGTGGCAAGCCTGCCAATATTATCGAGAAAATGGTGGAAGGCCGAATCACTAAGTATTTGGCGGAAATTACTTTACTGGGTCAGCCTTTTGTTAAAGATCCTGAGCAAACAGTTGAAAAGCTATTGGTTAAAAAAGGAGCCAAAGCAAATGCCTTTACTATGTTTGTAGTCGGTGAGGGAATCGAGAAAAAAACAGAAAATTTTGCTGAAGAAGTCAAAGCGCAAATGGGTCAAGCTAAATAATACTTTCTAATTTTTATTAATATCATCAATGACTACAGCCATTTATAAGCGCATTTTGTTGAAGTTGTCGGGCGAAGCATTAATGGGTGAAGATCAGTATGGCATTAACCAAGCCGTGATGAGACGAATTGTTTTAGAAATAGAGGAAGTCAGTAAATTAGGTGTTGAGATCGCGATTGTCGTCGGTGGAGGCAATATTTTTCGTGGCATGAAATCGGCAAATGACGCTTTAGAGCGTGTTACCGCAGATTACATGGGGATGTTGGCTACCGTTATGAATGCTTTGGCGCTTCAAGATGCGATGAAAGCCATTGGATTGGTTCCTCGCATTCAATCTGCTTTACGTATCGATCAAGTGGTGGAACCTTACATTAGAGCTCGTGCTATACGTCATTTAAGCGATAAAAAGGTCGTCATTTTTGCTGCAGGAACAGGTAACCCGTTTTTTACTACGGATACGGCAGCTGCTTTACGCAGTATGGAAATGAATGTTGATATCATGCTAAAAGCGACCAAAGTCGATGGCATTTATACCAGTGATCCCAAATTAAATCCCGATGCTACTCGCTTTCAAAAATTATCATTCGATGATGCGATTACTAAAAATTTACAGGTAATGGATGCGACTGCTTTGACGTTGTGTCGAGATCAGAAAATGCCCTTAAATGTGTTCAGTATTTTTAAAGCAGGTGCACTGAAACGCATTGTTGTCGGGGAAGACGAAGGAACTTTCGTGACTGTTTAATTTTTTTTAATGTTGTCGTACGATTTTGATCTCTTTAAACATCGCTTAGGAAGGGATAGGTAATGTTATGATTGGTGATGTAAAGAAATCTGCAGAACAAAAAATGCAGAAGAGCTTGGAAGCCCTCAAAGTTGATTTAGGTAAAATCAGAAGCGGGCGAGCGCATACGGGATTTTTAGATCATGTCACAGTTGACTACTATGGCTCTCCAACGCCGATTAATCAAGTGGCTAATATTAATCTCATTGATGCGCGTACGATTGGTGTCGTTCCCTGGGAGAAAAAAATGGCTAATGTGATCGAAAAAGCAATTCGTGAATCTGATCTTGGGCTCAATCCTATGGTAGTCGGAGAAACTATACGTGTTCTCATGCCGGCACTTACTGAAGAACGTCGTCGAGATTTGATTAAAGTGGTCAAGCATGAAGCAGAAGGTGTAAGAGTTGCAACACGCAATATCCGCCGTGATGCCAATGCCCACCTCAAAGAGTTATTAAAAAATAAACAAATATCAGAAGATGATGAACGTCGTGGCCAAGATGATATTCAGAAACTGACTGACCGTTATATCAATGAAATAGAGAAAGTACTGCAAGTTAAAGAAGCTGAATTAATGGCTGTCTGATATGCAGCAGCGTGCCAGCTCGACTCGAGAAATTCCGGACGCAGAGTTAATTCCTCGTCATATCGCAATTATTATGGATGGAAATGGCCGGTGGGCTAGGAATCGGTTTATGCCCCGAGTAGCCGGGCATCGACAAGGGGTTGAAACGGTTCGTGGTGTGATCAAAGCTTGCATAGAACGCAACGTTTCTTATCTCACTGTTTTTGCTTTTAGTAGTGAAAATTGGCGTCGGCCTACCGATGAAATTTCTTTTTTGATGCAGCTTTTTGCGAATGCACTAGAGCAAGAAGTCAATAAGCTTCATGAAAATGGTATCTGCTTCAAAGTGATAGGCGATTTGTCAAAATTTGATGCTGGAATTGTGCAAGCAATTCAAAGAGGTCAGCACTTAACGTCACAAAATACCCGCTTAGTCTTTACTGTGGCTGCTAATTATGGGGGGCGCTGGGATATCATGCAGGCTATCAGAAAAATGATGGCCCAATCAAATGGGGCAGCGCTTGAATCATTCGATTTTGAAGAAGAGGATTTATCTCAATATCTCGCATTAAACTATGCCCCCGAACCGGATTTATTCATTCGAACCGGTGGAGAGTGTCGTATCAGTAATTTTTTATTGTGGCAATTGGCCTATACGGAATTATATTTCACCGATACCTTATGGCCTGATTTCAATGCGCAAGAATTGGATCATGCCATTCAGTCCTATCAAAAACGTGAGCGGCGTTTTGGGCGTACCAGTGAACAGTTGCAAGTTGTTGCTCCTACAGAAGGATAGTCATAAGCTTCATGTTGAAAACGCGTGTACTGACTGTTATCGTTATATTGCCTTTGTTTTTGCTTGCAGTGTTTTATTTCCAAGATATTTTTTGGGCAGCTTTGATGCTGGCATTGACGGTAGTTGGCGCGCGTGAATGGAGTAAATTGGCTAAGTTTTCTGTAAGAAATACCATTATTTTTATGTTCCTAACACTGTTATTAGGAAGTGAGTTACTGATTCAATTGCGGGAATCCTTGAAACTGGATGTTTATTCGTTGGATTTTATAGCGGTGTATGGAATTTCTGTATTGTTTTGGGTAATTGCGGTACCGTTTTACCTGCGTAAGGGATTTTCTGTCCAATCCCCTGTTGTCTGGATGTTAGTCGGATGGATTGTACTGTTGCCAACCTGTCTTGCGCTGTATCAATTACGTACTATCAGTCCAATATTATTATTGGCAACGATGAGTGTCATCTGGATTTCTGATACGGCAGCCTATTTTACCGGTCGTTCACTAGGCAAAAATAAACTTGCACCTGAAATCAGTCCGAACAAAACTTGGGAAGGCGTTGCTGGTGCAGTGGTTGCAGTAACAGTCTATGGTTTTGCGTGCGCTATTAGCATGGAGAAAGAAAGTCTTCTGATCGTGCTGGTGCCTATGTTAGTCGTGATGACAGCGTTAGGTATTCTTGGCGACTTATACGAATCATTATTAAAACGCCAAGCAGGCGTGAAAGATAGCGGTAATATACTGCCTGGACACGGTGGAATATTGGATCGCATCGATGCATTAACTTCCTCACTGCCATTCGCTATCTTGGCCATACTTATTTATTACTCATCCGCATTATGAACAATATTCGGCAAATCACCATTCTGGGTTCTACTGGAAGTATCGGTGAAAGTACACTGGATGTGATCGCACGTCACCCAGATCGATTTCAAGCTTTTGCATTAACAGCGAATAATAATGTTGCAAAGATGCTAGAGCAATGTCAACGATTTAAACCACGGTATGCTGTGATGCTTGATGCTGCAAGCGCGGAGCAATTAGCATTAAAAATATCCGCAGGTGGAATAAATACCGACGTGTTATCGGGCGTAGAATCCTTAGAGAAGGTTGCTTCTCTTCCGGAGGTGGATGCGGTAATGGCGGCTATAGTCGGTGCTGCTGGGATTCGTCCAACTTTTGCCGCAGCCGAAGCTGGAAAATTGGTGTTGCTAGCCAATAAAGAAACGTTGGTAATGGCCGGGCGCATATTTATGGATTTGGTCAAACAGCACCATGCTACTTTGTTGCCAATTGATAGTGAGCACAATGCAATTTATCAATCGTTGCCAGCGAATTTTAATGGTGATTTAAAAGTTTCTGGTATTAATAAAATATTGTTGACTGCATCGGGTGGGCCTTTTCGTAAAACGCCATTATCAGCTTTAGAAAGCGTTACGCCTGAACAAGCCTGCGCGCATCCAAACTGGGATATGGGGCGAAAAATTTCCGTCGATTCTGCGACTATGATGAATAAAGGTTTGGAAGTCATTGAAGCACATTGGTTATTTAACGCACCAGCAGAAAAAATCCAAGTAGTCATTCACCCGCAAAGCGTCATTCATTCGATGGTGTCGTATGTAGATGGATCCGTTGTCGCTCAATTGGGTAATCCCGATATGCGGACACCGATCGCACATGCGATGGGATATCCAGAACGGATTGAGAGCGGAGTGCCTGCTTTAGATATGTTTAAGGTAGCGCATCTTGACTTTGAGGAACCAGATTTCAATAAATTCGTATGTTTAAGACTATCTTATGAAGCCTTAAAACTGGGCAACAATATGCCGACGGTATTAAATGCTGCGAATGAAGTAGCAGTGGAATCGTTTCTTAACGGACAAATGAAATTCACCGCTATTCCGGCGATGATTGAGCATGCGTTACATCAGGTTACTTGTGAATCAATTGCGACACTTGCCGATGTGTTAGCAACCGATACGCATACGCGTTTAGTGGCAAAAGAATGGTTGCAGCGGCATAATCACCATCATGGGGAACTAAGTTATTCATCCAGTAATTAATTGGCTTCATTTAATGATAGTATCTCGCATCCCTTTTATTCTGGTTTCAATAGTGTAGCGAATTTGATGAGTTCTTTCTGCTGTATACGAATTTAATATGATATGTCAATAGGTTACACGATTCTTTCTTTTGTTGTCGCATTGGGAGTGCTGATCACTTTTCATGAGTTCGGTCATTATCTCGTTGCGCGTTGGAATGGTGTCAAAGTGCTGCGTTTTAGTATTGGTTTTGGTCAACCACTTTTTCGCAAGCGATTAGGAAAAGATCAGACAGAATGGATCATTGCGGCTATTCCCCTGGGTGGTTACGTCAAAATGCTCGACGAAAACGAGGGAAAGGTCGCTCCTGAAGAATTATCACGTTCCTTTAACCGTCAATCCGTTTGGCGCCGATTTGCTATTGTTGCCGCAGGTCCTATCGCTAATTTCTTGCTAGCAATTGTGTTGTATTGGTTGTTGTTTGTACTGGGTGTCAATGATATGAAGCCGATACTGGGGCCAGTTGAACCAGGAACCCCGGCAGCGCGTGCACAGTTTGAAGCTGGTGAAATGATTGTGCGGATCAATAACGAACCGGTTGAAAGTTGGCAAGACGCTCGCTGGGAATTGTTGCGCTATGCGATTGATCAATCAGATAAAGTTAACGTCGAAACGATTAACGACAAAGGCCAAGTCAATTGGCGCCGGTTGGATTTTAGTAACATTGATCCGGATAAGTTAAATGAAAATTTTTCTAGCATAATAGGTTTCACCAGTTTTCAGCCCACCGTGAAACCTATTATTGATCAAGTAGTACCAGATAGTGTTGGATATTATGCAGGCTTATCGGTTGGAGATGAAGTTTTGGCGGTGAATGGTGTCGAGCTTAATAGCTGGATGGATTTGGTGCAGCAGATTCGTAATAATCCGGGGCAATTACTTGAGCTCGATGTTTTGCGTGGTGATCAAGTGATTACGCTTTCAATTACACCCGAAGCATCGACCGAAAAAGGAAAGCAAATTGGTAAAGTGGGTATAGCGCCACGTATCAATCAAGCTGAGTTTGAAAAAATTCTCGTTAAGGTGACATATTCACCACTTCAGGCATTTTCAAAAGCCGTGCAAAAAACTTGGGAAACCACGCAGCTTACTTTTCGTATGCTGGGAAAAATGATTACTGGTGATGTGTCTTGGAAGAATATCAGTGGACCGATATCGATCGCAGATTATGCGGGCCAATCGGCACAAATGGGGTTGGTTTCTTACCTGGCATTTTTGGCATTAATTAGCGTTAGCATCGCGGTACTTAATTTGCTACCGATTCCTGTATTGGATGGGGGGCATTTAATGTACTATATGTTCGAGATAATCCGTGGTTCTCCGTTATCGGACAAAGTGATGATATTGGGTCAAAAAATAGGTTTAAGCTTGTTGCTCACATTAATGATTTTTGCCATATACAATGATATTAATCGGCTTATCTCTGGTTAGATAATGAAATTCCGGTATTTTCTTGCATTCATAGGTTTTTTCTATGTGGTTTTAAGTTGGGCGAGTGAACCATTCATCGTCAAAGATATTCGCGTTGAAGGTTTGCAACGTACCGAGGCAGGAACGGTATTTGGTTATTTGCCTATCAAGGTTGGCGATATCCTAGACGAGGAAAAAACTAACGAAGCCATTAAAGCGCTTTATGGAACCGGTTTCTTTACGGACGTCACGTTAAAAGCTGACAATGGAATTTTAGTCGTGGTCGTTGTCGAACGTCCTGCCATTGCAGAAATTGCTATAAATGGTGCAAAAGAGTTTGAAAAAGATAAATTACTGGAAGGCTTAAAGCAGGCAGGCATCTCGGAATCGCGGATTTTCAGCCGATCGTTATTGGAAAGAGCCGAACAGGAACTTAAACGACAGTATATCAGCCGTGGTAAATACGCTGTAAAAATTACCACCACCACGACCCCCTTGGAACGTAATCGCGTTGGCATCAATTTTGATATTAACGAAGGACGTACTGCGCGCATCAAAAAAATCAGCTTTGTTGGCAATGAGAAATTTAGCGATAAAGAATTGCGTGGGATATTGGTTTTGCGAAAGCCTGACTTACTCAGTTGGTTCACGAAGAATGATCAATATTCAAAACAAAAGCTAGCGGCCGATTTGGAAACTTTGCGATCGTACTATTTAGATCGTGGCTATCTGGAGTTTAACGTGGAGTCGACGCAAGTTTCGATTACGCCGGATATGCGTGATATCTACATCACCGTCAATGTCACAGAAGGTTCTCAATATAAAGTTTCAGATATTAAGATGGCGGGGGAATTATTGATTCCGGAAGAAGAACTTCGGAAGCTAATTCTGCTCAAACCCGGCGATGTATTTGCCCGTCAAAAGTTAACCGAATCGATTAAAACGATTACCGATCGTTATGGTGATGATGGTTATGCTTTTGCAAACATCAACGCCAATCCAGAGCTCGATTACGAAAAACGCGAAGCGGCATTTACTTTTTTTATCGATCCGGGCAAACGTGTCTATGTTCGTCGCATTAATATTACTGGCAATGATCGAACGCGCGATGAAGCGATTCGCCGAGAGTTTCGGCAAATGGAAGGCGCGTATTATTCGACAAACAAAATTAACATGTCTAAAACACGCGTCGATCGTTTGGCTTTTTTCAATAGCGTTAACGTAGAAACGCCTGCGGTTGCTAATAAACCAGATCAGGTTGACGTCAACATGAAAGTGGAAGAACGCCCAACGGGTTCCATCATGTTTGGTGCAGGGTATTCCGATCGACAAGGGATTTTGTTGAATGCGAACATATCGCAAAACAATATTTTTGGTACGGGTAACTTTTTTAGTTTAGATGTGCAAAGAGGGGCGATCAATCAAACGTATTCGGCATCTTTTACCAATCCGTATTTTACGGTGAACGGTGTCAGTCTTGGTTTCGACGTTTATAAAAGAGTTTTAGATACTAAAAAACTGGCTTCTTTTGCACAATTTAAAACGGATACGACCGGAGCAGGGATTCGGGTGGGTGTGCCGATCGCAGAAAATGATATTGTTTCATTTGGGTTGGCCGCGGAAAATACTAAAATTGGCATTGATCCGTTAAAAAGCCCGCAGCGTTATATTGATTTCATCAATGAATTTGGTACGACGACTAATAACTTCCCCTTCACCGTCAGTTGGGCACGTGATCGCAGAGATAGCGCTATTTGGCCGACCTCGGGTACAACACATCGTTTATTTGCGGAAGTCAGTATTCCGGGCGGTGATTTGAATTACTATAAAGTGAGTTATCACCAAAAATGGTATTTTCCAATAACCGATTTCTTTACCTTGATGTTAAATGGAGAAGTGGGTTATGGCGATGGATATACTGGTAAATCGCTGCCTTTTTTCAAGAATTTTTTTGCTGGCGGAAACACTTCGGTGCGTGGTTACGATTTAAATTCGCTCGGTCCGCGTGACTCGGTTAGTAGTCTTGCAATACCAGGGTCGCCAGGATTTATCAACAATAGTCGATTGTTGTCGATCGGTGCCAGTAAACGGGTTGTAGGGAATATCGAATTGATGTTTCCTGTACCGTTCATGAAAGACGATCGCTCTTTGCGATTGAGCTTATTTTTGGACGGTGGAACGGTATTTAACCAATTCAGTGAGTTAAACAATTTTATACGCTATTCTGCTGGAGTTGCTGTGACTTGGGTTTCTCCGATGGGTCCATTGAAGGTCAGTATTGCACAACCATTAAATAGCGTACCTGCTGATAATTTGCAAAGATTTCAATTTATGTTTGGTCAACAATTTTGATCATAGTTGAGTTTGTCCAAGTAAGGTAAGGGTAGAATTGAGTGAAACGAATGAGTCATTGGTGTTATAACGCGAATATATTTCTTGCCTGGGGGATGTGGATATTGGGGTTGATGATGGGAGCTATGCCTATTTCAACCGCTTTTACGGATGACATTAAAATTGGCGTGGTGAATACTGAGAAAATTTTGAGGGAATCATCATTTGCGCTGCAAACTCAAAAGCGAATCGATCAAGAATTTATACCTCGTGATAAAGAAATCAAACAAATGGCGGCAGAAGCTAGATCATTACAGGATAAACTTGAAAAAAACGAAGTTCCGATTGTGACGGAGCGACAGAATATTGAAAGAAATCTGGCAAACTTAAGTAGAAAATATCAACGTGCACAAAAACAATTACGCGAAGACCTGAGTGTACGGCAAAATGAAGAATATAGTATTATTTTGGAGCGAATTAATCAGGCGATTAGTAAACTGGCTGAGGCTGAAAAGTTTGATTTGATTTTGCAGTTACAAGACTCTGTCTATAGAAGCCAGCGCATTGATATCACCGATAAAGTAATCAAGTTGCTTGATAATGAAACACCATAATGAAAGCATTTTACTTACGATAGCGCTTCGATTCATCATTTTTAAATAATTGGAAATCAAATGAACAGCTTGGATATTCATGAAATTTTAAAGTATTTGCCGCACCGTTATCCAATTTTGCTGATTGATAGGGTACTTTCTTACGAAGCCAATAAAAATATTGAAGCATTGAAAAATGTCTCGATCAATGAACCTTTCTTTTCAGGGCATTTCCCTCATTATCCTGTGATGCCAGGCGTATTGATTGTCGAAGCGTTGGCGCAAGCAGCGGCTTTGTTAACACTCAAAACAGAAAATATTGGTAATCGAGACGATCGGGTTTATTATTTTGTAGGTATCGATGGCGTGCGTTTCAAAAAACCTGTGATACCTGGCGATCAGTTGATTTTAAAAGTTGCTATAGAGCGAGAAATTAAGGGGTTGTGGAAGTATTCTGCGCGCGCGGAGGTGGATGGGCAATTAGTGACTGAAGCGACATTAATGTGTACTGCTCGAAATGTTTAACACGTAATATTCAAGCAATTCTGCGGGGATAATAGTATTACGATATGGCCAGCGTAAACATTCACCAGCTTTCTGATGATTGTAAAGTGGTTTGTGGTGTCGATGAGGCGGGAAGGGGGCCGCTCGCAGGACCTGTTTATGCGGCTTGCGTGATCTTGGGTAGAGATCATTATATCGACGGTTTGAAAGACTCGAAGAAATTAAGCGCATCAAAACGTGAGCGACTTGCGGTTGCCATTAAAAAGCATGCCAAAGCGTGGGCGATTGCCTCAGCATCGGTGGAAGAGATTGAGCAGCTGAATATCTTGCGAGCCACTTTATTAGCGATGAAGCGTGCTGTCGAAAGTTTGGTTGTCATTCCAGATCAAGTATTGATAGATGGAACGCATAGCCCCAAGTTATCCTACTCGGTGCGAACAATCATTGGTGGAGACTCGTTGATACCAGAAATATCGGCTGCTTCAATTTTGGCAAAAACGGAGCGTGATCTTGAAATGTGCCGATTACACGCTCATTATCCTTGTTATGGTTTTGATCAGCATAAAGGTTATCCAACTCAAAAACATTTGGCGATATTAAAACAGTATGGTCCAAGTAAGATACATCGCAAGAGTTTTGCACCAATAAAATTATTAGAATTTAATTCTTAACGAAAGGGACTGGGAAATGCGTATCGAAAAGAACACGGTTGTTTCATTGAATTATGAATTGTCGGATGCTGATGGCACGATTTTGGAAAAAACGGAGGCACCGATTAGTTACTTGCATGGAGGCTATGGTGGGATTTTTCCGTTGGTTGAAGAAGCGCTTCATGAAAAAGACGTCGGTTATCATTGTTCCATTTCTATGGAACCAGAAGATACCTTCGGTGAGTACGATTCTGAGTTAATTCGCGTTGAACCGCGTGATTCATTTCCCGGCAACGTATCCGTTGGCATGCATTTTGAGGGTGGCGCCGAAAATTCCGAGGATGTTCTGATCTATAAAGTAACGGATGTTACTGATGATACGGTGGTCGTTGATGCGAACCATCCTTTTGCCGGTATGTCGCTGAATTTTTCATGCACTGTTACGGACGTCCGTAACGCGACGACCGAAGAAATTCTACATCAACATGTGCATGACGGACACGGTCATACCCACTAATCTCTAACAAATACAAGCAGTTTGATGAAATGCTGATCACTAGTTTTTGTTGATGAATCAGCTATAATTTTCTTTCGATACAGACACCTAACTCTTTTACGCCGGAAATGATGTTGAATTTTGCGACGCTAACTTTTACCCAAGGCGAATGAAAATGTTGCAGAATGGTCATGGCGATATTTTCTGCGAGGGCTTCTAACAAAGAAAAGTGATTTTCAATCAAAAGATTATTAATTTTTTCGATGATCAGAGCATAATCCAGCGCATCTTTGATGTTATCTGACTGACAAGCTTTGCTGCTTGGAAGAGCGATTTCCAAATCCAATCGAATGTTTTGCGGGACTTTACGTTCCCAGGGATAAATGCCAATCAAAGTTTTGACTTTGAAATCACGTATAAAAATAATATCCATAGATGGTTAAAATAAGACTATGTTGTGCTTATGATTCGATAAGCAATGATTGAGATTAAATGGGCAGGCAAATGTTAGATTTTATTCTATTTTTTGGGGTCGTTGCTAAGTTATGATGCTACTGCTGTTTACTTTGTTGGCATATTTGCTGGGGTCCATCTCATTTGCCATGATTTCTAGTTGGATATTTAAACTACCGGATCCGCGTACCTATGGGTCAAAAAATCCAGGTGCCACAAACGTTTTGCGCAGTGGTAAAAAATCCGCTGCAATCATGACGCTATTAGGGGATGCAGGAAAAGGATGGTTAGCGGTTGCTTTGGCACAACATTATGCGCCTGCATGGGGATTGGATCATCGAGCTATTGCGTTGGTCGCGGTAGCGGTTTTCTTGGGACATGTTTTTCCAGTATTTCTGCGTTTTCAGGGAGGCAAAGGCGTAGCCACGGCGGTGGGAGTGTTGTTGGGTTTAAACGTTTGGGTGGGTTTGCTGGCTATTGTCACATGGTTGCTCACAGCGACCATTTCACGAATATCTTCGCTATCGGCGCTCGTAGCAGCTACTTTGGCACCTTTTTATATGTTTTTTCTGTCTGAAATTGAAGAATATTTCTTTGCGGTTTCAGCTATGTCATTGATATTGGTTTGGCGCCATCAATCCAATATTGTCAATTTGCTTTCCGGTCAAGAGCAACGTATCGGTGACAAGAAGTCGTCCTAGAAATTGACTGCTTAAATAGATTCGAGTTGGGTCTTTTTAAAAGGTGGTTAAATAGCCAGATTCAGCGCAGTAATTTGTGATAATAGTCTAAGCGTTTCGGTAGGATTTTTCCTTGGTGATGTGCTGCTAATACCGCACAGCCTGGTTCACTACGATGACGGCAGTTACTAAATTTACAGTGTCCGATATAAGGATGAAATTCCGCGAAACCATACGCTAAATTCTCTTCTTTGATGTGATTTAAACCGAATTCCTGAAATCCTGGAGAATCGATAATTGCACTATTCTTGTCGAGTTGATACAGCTGCGAATAGGTCGTGGTATGTGAACCAGAGTCCAGCGCCAACGAAATTGTTGCCGTAGACCGATTTGCTTCGGGAATCAACGCATTGAGCAACGTTGATTTTCCCATGCCGGATTGTCCGACTAAAACGCTAAGATGGCCTGATAAATGCGGAAGCAATCCTGACACCTCTTGAATGGCGCTGAGTGGTAGCACGAGATAGCCTAAATCTCGGTATAACGACAGCGTTTGATCGGCTATTCGCGTGGGTTCCATTAAATCGGCTTTGTTTAATACGATCAATACACGGATGTTTTCGCTTTCAGCTGCTACCAGACAGCGACTGATCAATTCTTCGCTAAAACTAGGAACTGCTGCAACAACAAGTATGATTTGCGTCACATTGGCGGCAATAATTTTTTCTTTGAAGGCATCACTGCGATAAAAAAGTGAGTGCCGAGGTTGAATGGTTTCTATGACGCCTTGCCCAGGTGTTGTTAAACGACAGGTAACCTGATCACCACAGGCAACGCCGACTTTTTTGCCACGTGTGACGCAAGACAGTACGCCTGCATCGGTAGCTACGGAATAATGCCTGCCGAAGGCGGCAACGACCTGACCGGTTAAGCAATCAGAGGGGAGTTGCGCTTTTTTATGATGCCGACTCAAACGCTGAACAACCTGTCGACTTTGGCCGCACAAATAAAATCATTTTCAGACAATCCATCCACAGCATGCGTCGTATAGTTGATAATGCATTTGTTATAACCGACAGTCATATCGGGATGATGATCTTCGCGATGCGATACCCACGCAACCGCATTTACAAAAGCCATCGTTTGATAATGATTTTTAAATGAATACGTTTTGCTAATTTGTTTATTATCTTTTAATTCCCAACCTTGAATTCCCTTGAGCAAATTATTTGCTTCCGCAAGTGTCAATGCAGGTATGCCACCTTCGCATGGTTTGCATTGCTTGCTAGCTAATTCATTGTTGGTCGTGTTCATAATTGTCCCTGACTTTGTAAGTGGGCCACTCGAATCGCGGCAGGTGGGTGTGAATCATAAAAAGCGGAATGCAATGGATCAGGCGTAAGCGTTGCAGCGTTATCTTGATAAAGTTTCACTAATGCACGGATTAAATCCTCAGCCGATGAATTCTGTGCAGCATAAGTATCCGCTTCAAATTCATGCTTACGCGAATAAAGGCTCGACAACGGGTGAAATAAAAAGGTAAATACTGGCATTACCAAAAAAAACAACAATAGTGCCAAAGCCGTCGAAGGAACAGAAGAAACGGATACACCCAACCCTTCATAAAACCATGATTGTTGCATCAGATATCCTAAGCTCCACAGAAATACCAAACTCATCGTGAAAGAAAGAAAGATGCGCTTAATAACATGACGATGTTTGAAATGTCCCAATTCATGTGCAAGAACTGCTTCAATTTCTCTGGGGTTGAGTCGCGATAGGAGCGTATCAAAAAAAACAATTCGCTTGGTTTTACCGAATCCCGTGAAGTAAGCATTGCCATGGCTGCTGCGGCGTGAACCGTCCATGACGAACAATCCACTCGTTTTGAATCCGCATTTACTGAGCAATTGCTCAATGCGTGTTTTTAGCGACGCATCTTCTAGCGGCGTAAATTTATTAAATAGCGGTGCAATCCAGGTTGGGAAAATCGCCAAAACAAATAAATTAAAAACAACCCAGCCAAACCAAGCGTATAGCCACCAGTATTCCCCCATTTTTTCCATCGACCACAGCATGCCGAATAGCAAGGGTGCGCCTAATAATAGGCCAATGCCTGCTTGCTTCAATAAATCGCCAAAAAACATTGCAGGCGTCATTTTATTAAAACCAAACTGCTCTTCGATGACAAAAGTGCGGTAGTAGCTTAAGGGGATTTCGGTTATAGCCATAATCAAAAAAACACTGATGATGAGCAGCATTCCGTATATCAGTGGATCATCGAATTGTGTTGCCCAAAATTCATTCAAAAGATTCAGGCCGCCTCCCAACGTCAATGCCAATAACAGTACGACATGCAACGCGATACTCAAATACTGCATGCGTGTTTTTGCGCACGTGTAATCAGCTGCTTTTTGATGATCGCTCAAGCTGATTTGAGCTGCGAATTTTTCCGGCACTTGATTGCGATGTGCACGTACATGGCCAATATGTCTTGCTGCCAGCCAAAACTGTATCAGTGTCGAAAGCAACAGCACTACTAAAAAAAATAAGGTAAAGGTTTGCATAGACTCGAATATAAGATTTTGTTAATTCATTGTATATCACCGCACAATATACTTAAACAGCCAATTATTGAATGCATTGCCAGTTTCGCTTTAGTAATTGGTTTAAGCGCTTCCTCAGTGACGACCCACAACCAATATGACACAATGGGGTCCATAACATTCATTGACAAGTATACAAAGGAAAAAATGGCACAAAATGACAATAACCTTATTTGGGTTGATATGGAAATGACTGGACTCAATACGGATTCAGATCGCATCATTGAAGTAGCATTGGTGATAACTGATTCGCAATTGAATACAATTGTTGAGGGTCCCGTTCTAGTCGTACATCAACCAGACGAAATTCTGGATGGCATGGACAAATGGAATAAATCTACTCATGCCAAGTCAGGGTTGATCGATAAAGTCAAAGCTTCACGCTTGACAGAAACAGAAATAGAAACGCAGTTAATCGAATTCCTTCAACAATATGTTCCTTCGGGTATTTCACCCATGTGTGGCAATTCCATCTGCCAAGACCGTCGTTTTATGGCGCGTACCATGCCAAAACTAGAAGCCTATTTTCATTATCGTAATCTCGATGTCAGTACATTGAAGGAGCTGGTCAAGCGTTGGAAGCCTGAAATAGCTTCCGGATTTACCAAAGAAAGCAAGCACGAAGCGCTGGCGGATATTTATGATTCCATCAGTGAACTGAAATACTACCGCGAACATTTTATTTCCTTATAAATCGTTATTCACATGCTATCGATGGCAATCAATGGCTCGAATTTAAAGCAGATTTTTAATGCTAATGCGATCCGAAGGATGAGTCAGTTTCTATAGCTTGTGGTTGAGCTAATTTATTTGTTTGAAGGAGTAATGCGGCGATGGGATTGTTGCTTGACGGCAAATGGGTAGATCAGTGGTATGACACGGCATCGAATAAAGGTCGTTTCGTGCGCGATGCAGCAAAATTTCGAAACTGGATTACGCCTAATGGTGAAGCTGGTCCTAGTGGAAATGGTGGATTCAAGGCAGAAGCGCACCGCTATCATCTCTATGTTTCACTGGCTTGCCCCTGGGCAAGCCGAACGCTTATCATACGAAATCTCAAAGGGCTGCAAGATTTTATCAGCCTATCGGTGGTCAATCCCGTCATGGGCAGCGAAGGATGGACTTTCGAGCCCGCACCCGGAGTGATTGCAGACCCGCTGTACCAAACGCAGTTGTTGTATACGCTTTATACCCGTGCCGCGCCGGATTATACCGGACGAGTCACGGTTCCAGTATTGTGGGACAAGTTCAACCATACCATTGTCAGTAATGAATCAGCCGAGATTATTCGCATGTTTAACAGTGCGTTTGATCATCTAGACGCGCGTTCGGTAGATTTTGCTCCGCAGCAATTGTTGCCTGAGATTGATGCATTGAATGAGCGTATTTTGCATGCTGTTAATAACGGTGTTTATCGCGCTGGTTTTGCTACTGCACAGGAGGCTTATGAGGAAGCGGTGATCGAAGTGTTTGCCATGCTCGATGAGCTTGAAGAACGTTTGAGTTGTAACCGCTATTTACTTGGAGATAGAATCACCGAAGCCGATTGGAGGTTATTTACCACGTTGATTCGTTTCGATGCGGTTTATTATGGGCATTTTAAGTGTAATCTGCGCCGCTTGATCGATTATACCCATCTGTGGAATTACACGCGCGAGTTATATCAATGGCCAGGGGTTTCTGCAACGGTCAATTTTGATCATATCAAAACGCATTATTACGGTAGTCACCAGAGTATTAATCCGAATAAAATCATACCGGTAGGACCTGTTTTGGATTTGATTCAACCGCATCGCCGTGAGCACTTATCTAAGCGTTAATTAACAGCCGCCATTGTTCAAAATATTGGCTACTGCGCGAATAATCAGCGCCATAGACATAGCACCCGGATCGACCGTACCAACGCTTTTCTCGGCATGCGGGCGCGCACGGCCGATTTTGGGTGTTAATTTCTGGGTAGCTTGCGCAGCAGTATTCGCAACTTCGGCCGCACAACTCCAGGCTTCTGGAATCGACAGTTTTTTTGATGCGCTTAACGTCAATGTTTCTGAGAAAGGATGTAAAACGTCGACGAGCGTTTTATCACCGACTATAGCCTTGCCGATAGACGTAACCTCATTCAATGCGGCCGCAACGCCAGCAGCAATCGATGCTGCGTCGGGCGCGGCTTGATCGCCGATACGATTGCCAAGATTGCTCAAAATCACGCCCCACAAAGCGCCCGAAGTACCTCCTGCATGGGCTGCCCAAGCACCACCAGCCTGAATCAGTAACGTCCCTGCACCAGCCTTCTTTTGCAGCGCTTCTTGCGCGGTGGCAACTGCTGCAGATAACCCCCGATACATGCCGATTCCGTGATCGCCATCGCCCGCGATAGCATCTAGTCGACCTAATTCATTTTGTTGTTCGTCAATAACGGATAATGCCGATTGTAACGCTAACAAAACGACTTTCGCGGCCCCCTGCGATTCCAATGAACCTGCGTCGAATCGACCGTCTTTGCTTACTTTTATCGTTCGAGATTTTTCAGTATCAAAAGGTGCTATATATCCTCTACGAAAGGCGGGTGTATCCACTGCAGCAACCCAACTCTGTTCGAATTCGTCATTCAACCAAAAGAGTGTCAACGAAACACCAGCCATATCGAAACTGGTGATCAATTCACCGACGATTGGTGCGACGACCGTTAATTGACGGTTGGATAATAATTGGCTGATTTTACGGTACACAACAAACAATTCTTCGTATTTCACGCTCCCCAAGCCATTCAAAATAACACCAACACGTGCTCCGTCCGTTGTTTCAACGCTCGATGGTATTTCTTCTAGCAAGCGATTCACCAATAATTCCGCTAAACCATCAGCGCTAGGTGTGTCCATACGATCAAGTCCGGTTTCGCCGTGAATACCCATGCCAATTTCCATTTTGCCCTGCGTAACCACAAAAAGTGGTTGACTTGCTCCCGGGAGTGTACATCCGGAAAATGCAACGCCCAATGTTCTAACACGCTCATTTGCAGCGACTGCAACGCGCATCACGTCACTAAGTGATTTCCCGGAATCCGCTGCAACAGCGGCGGCTTTAAAAACGGGGAAAGTTCCTGCAATACCACGGCGTTTGTGTTTTTCACTAACAGGAGCTGAAGCAATATCGTCGGTGACGGAAACCATTTCTACTGCAATGCCATTGGCACGCAAACGCTCTCGCGCTTGACCAAAGTTCATGACATCCCCAGCATAATTGCCACAGCAAAAAAAAATACCGCCGCCTGCATCAATAGCATTCGCTACATTGATGATTTGCTGTGCGGAAGGCGATGCAAAGATGTTGCCCATTGCGGCACCATGTGCAAGACCTTGGCCTACAAAACCACCAAAAGCGGGATAATGTCCAGAGCCTCCACCAATAACCACAGCCACCTGACCTGATTTAGGCCGATGACGGCGGATGACGCCACCGGCCACTAAGCTGACATGATCGCTATACGCTGCGGCATAGCCTTCGATCAGTTCGTCAGCGAATTGAGTTGGGTTATTGAACAAATAAGTCATAGTATGAGAAATCTGTTAGCCTGGACAGTTCATTCTTCTGAGAATTTGTAGTTAAATAATCTATTTAAGGCAGTTTCGCCTAACTTATTTTATTATTTTATAAGGCTCTAGACTAGCAGATGCAATCTGTTAGTCTAGAGCCTTCACATATTCGCTGTCATGCTTTTTCCCACACCAATGGATACATCAGGGAGTAAATAAATGCCTAATGTTGTTGATTTCGAACTCTGGCTTAATTTGGCTGTTGCATTGGGTATCGGTTTGTTAATCGGGGCGGAGCGCGAACGCCATAAGGGGTCTGGTCCTGATAGGTCATCTCAGGGCATACGTACTTTTACCATTGCGTCACTTCTTGGCGCTGTAAGTACTATTTTTAACTTTTGGTTACTCGTGACTTCAGTCATTTGTGTTACGGTTTTTACAGCAGTTTCTAGCAATAACCAACAAGAAAAAGACCCTGGCAATACCACAGAAATAGCCTTGCTATTGACTGTGATTTTAGGTGGCTTAGCCATTCATCACCCCACACTTAGCGCAGCGATTGCAGTGAGTTTGGCGATTTTGCTTGCTGCTAAAGAGCCCATACACGGCTTTGTTATCAACATGGTCACTAAAGATGAGTTAAACGACTTTCTCATTTTAGCTGCCGCAACACTTATCATTTTGCCACTGGTACCCAATACTTTTATGGGTCCATTTCAAGCGATTAACCCCCGTAACCTTTGGCTGATTGTGATTTTGGTGATGGCTATCAGTGCATTGAGTCACCTTGCGTTACGTTGGTTTGGAGCGCGTATTGGGTTGCCGCTAATAGGTTTAATATCAGGATTTATTTCAAGTATTGCAACAGTGAGCGCAATGGGTGTGCGTGCTAAAGAAACGCCTGATATTTTAAGTGAAGCGGTTTCGAGCGCCACATTATCGAGTCTAGCAACAGTATTGCAACTAACGCTATTATTAGGAATTATTCACCCACCTACGTTAAAGATACTTGCTATTCCACTTGTTTTTGGCGGCGTTTCAATAGTGATTTGTGGTTTAGTGATTGCGATAAAAACACTCAATAAAAATAAAAGGGGCACAGCGACACTTAGCAAAACATTTAGCGTAAAACATGCACTCATGCTAGCAGCAGTTATTGCTGTCATCCTCATTTTTTCAGCTGCTATAAATGTGTGGTTTGGACAAGCTGGACTAGTGGCAGCTTCTGGTATTGCGGGATTAGCAGATGTGCATGCCCCGACGATTGCCGTAGCTACCCTTGCAGCTACTAGTAAACTTGCTATAGAAAATACTGCCCTGCCAATTTTAGTGGCTTTTTCTACCAACGCAGCTGCCAAAGCTTTGATGGCAGTAATTAGCGGCAGCAAACCTTATTACCAAAAAGTAATTTTAGGTTTAATCGTGCAAGTAAGCTCTATATGGGTGGGATGGTGGTTAACCTCTGTGGTCTAGATAAATGTTGATGTGTACAGATTTTACGATACGGTCTGAATCTATCTATTCCTGTCAAAGCTAGTTAATTTAAGGAATTTGATACGGTTTAAAGCGGGAGGGGGAATCGCAAAGTTAAGTTAACTTTATGTATATAAACAATTTAATTTTTAATAACTCAAAAGATACCAACAAAAATACCAACAATTTTTCTTGCTGGGGTAGTAAACGCCAATTTTCCGATAGCTTCACAACATAAACAAGAAAGGCTAGCGAAACTTATTTTAGGGGGCAGTATGACCGTTAGAATTCGCGCATCAAAACCACGCAAATCAAATCAACACAAGAAAAGAACACTAAGATCGATCTCTGTACGATCCAACGTAATCACCATAAGACCTCAAATCATTAAAGCTTACCAGGAAAGATACTGGGAGCTTGAAGTAAAACATTTCCTAAATTCCGTAACTGATCGAGAACGAAGTTTAATAACCCAAGCGATTCACTTGGCGACACATTTAAAACCTAAACTTGATCCAAAAGATTGCGGTTTAGTCATTCCATTTCCATCCAAACAAAAACAATAGGGGTATTACCATGAATGAATTAACTTTATTCAATAACACGTCTGAGAAATGCCCTTTTGCGCCAATGTTTCTCGCTTGTAATGGTCAACTAAGATTTAAGGTTTAATTATTAATAACCGTTATTAAAAATACGGGTAACCGTGAATCATTGTTTTTCATACAGCAACCGGAAGGATTTTATATTCTTCCGGTTTTTTTAATGGCTAAAATCGTTTTCTTAAAGGCCTCTGCATAACTGTTTATTTGAGTTTTTAGATCACTTTCAGCATTGATAAATCAAATACTTATAAATCTTGCGCAACCGATATAACCAGTTATGCAGAGATCTTTCTTATTAAGTTCATGTACTTGCTGTCAAAACGGTTTTAAATTTCTTTGTCATTGTTACGATTTATGAAATTAAGGGCAGAGCGCGGTTTACAGATCACTTTTCATAGACTTTTTACCCCCCTGCATCTATATCAAGTCGCTTTAAATCAAGTTTTGCGGCTTTTAAACAACGCATCAATCTATATCAGTTCAATTATTTAGTTTTGTTTTATCTATTCGCATAATTTAAAGCGTAAGCACCTTGACACCGCACAGCGTGCAATGGTGGCTGGTAGCTTGGCAAATTTTAATCATTGAAAATTAATATGTATTAATTAAATAGGTTGACTATTATTGTATAGTGTGTATCATACACACTGTGAATAGTAAAGAACTCATTAAACTACTTGAGCAAGACGGATGGAAATTGAGGGGCGCAAAAGGCTCTCATCATGTTTATACACACTCAACGAAACCTGGCCATATCAGTGTTCCACATCCGAAAAAAGATTTGGGTGTAGGTCTTGTTAGTAAGCTATTGAAACAAGCTGGAATTAAATAGGAGGAAGTATGAGATATCCAATCGCAATTGAATTAGGAAACGATCATCAAGCGTATGGTGTTGTTGTTCCTGATCTTCCGGGTTGCTTTTCTGCCGGAGACACGATGGAGGAAGCTATGGATAATGCAAAAGAGGCCATTGAGTTATGGTTAGAAACTACTATCGATGATGGTCTTCAAGTGCCAGAACCTAAACCAATTTTAGAGCATCAAGAAAGCAAGGAATTTGACGGATTGGTGTGGGCAATCGTATCGATTGATTTGGCAAAATTATCGGATAAAGCTGAACGTATCAACATTACTCTACCATCCAGAATCTTAAGACGTATCGATATGGCGGCAGAGAAGGCAGGGGAAACAAGGTCAGGATTCATCGCTAAGATGGCGTTGAGTCAGTAATAGTCAAGGAACATTAATTGTTTAATCAGTTACCGAAGAATCCTCGGTAACTGAATTTTGAATTAATAAATCTTATTTGATGGTTATGTGATTATAATCAACGACCATTCCAGTAACGCAACACGTCATTGTTATCGAAATACAAATAAGTACCGGCACCTATTCCTAACGATGTAATTCCTCCAGGATTGTATTCCCATGTATCGCCGCTTGAACTTCTACGCATTCCATAACACATCCAGCAAGGTTCTCCCCACGAAGCAATAACCTGTTCTTTTGTCATGCCAACCATGATTTCTTTATTTCTGATAGCTGTCCTGATGTTAGCAGGAATCGTACTGTCATTTAGCAACTTTTAACGGTGCTCAAATACTTTCTGTTGATGAATTATTCCACAAGATGTGGTCAGAAAAAATGAAATAGAAAGCAGTAATATTAATTTCATTTTTTTGAATCTTGCAATGGCTTCGGTTTATAAGATTCATGATTAAAATCATTTACATGAAAATCAAAAACTTGTGTTCCATTTTGATAGATGTCTAGAGAAATTCTAACCAATTTAGATGCAAGCATTGATTTAACGAACTTACTATGATTTTTGATAAATACTGTTTCTGTACTATTGTCCGATGGAGGAACGCCAATAAATGATTCAGCTTTTTTGTCATCAAATCTTACGAGTATATTGCACTTATCGTAAGACCCACAAAGTACCTGTCCTTTTTCGATTCTGAAAATAACTTCTTCACCGTGTCTAGGGTGCGATCTTAAGGTCAGGATTGCATGTTGAGAACCATTATAAGGAAAATCCAAATTAACTTGGTTTGAACTCTTTACTGCGGCTTGATAAATCACTCCATCGCTCATGTGGTCATTAGCTTGAACGTAAGACCATTGATATCCTGGTTTTTTTATTTCTTCTGTTGGCTGTGAATTATTATTAGTAGAATTTTTGTTAAGTTTTTCGGAAAGCTCAATTGTAAATAAACCAATAGCAAACAATATAAGGATGGCATATCCGAGTACTGTTCCACACCCCATTTTTTTAGATATCTGTAGACCACATTTTGGGCAAATATCAGCCTTTGAACTTATATCGTTTCCACATTCCTTGCATTTTACGAGTGACATATTAATTTTCTTTATCTACAATTAAAATTTCTACACCAATAACTAACACGAGACCTTTGTATAACTGTTTTTTTGATCTATTTCCATCATTACTAAATCCAATGCTTATAGAACTCATATATCCGAAAAAGCCAGTTATGAAGAGGCCTAATACTATTTAACTTCTTTTGTTTTTCTTTAGTTCTTAAATTTTTCTTTTCATAATTTTTAAAAGTATTCAATAGATTCTTTTCTTAGATCGGAATTTTTTTTAGCAAAGTTCCTTAAATCAGTAATTAATTCTAAAGAAGCATTTTTTCTGTCGAAGCAAAGTATTTGCGAGAATTAATCGCTTAAATCTTTTTTTCTTTGAAAGTCGGGATTAAAAAAATCTTCTTATTTTGAAATTAGCTTATTTTTATCAATACATTCTGGTACTTGATTGACAGAGTTCAGAATTTTACACAACTTCATCATGATATCTAGCTTTAGCATAGAAGATTGACCACTTTCTCACTCGGTAACATCCATTCTACTAACACCTATAATTTTTGCCAAACCTCCTTGAGAGTAACTTAAAGATGCTCTCGCTTATTTGTTTCTTCTTCCTATCGAATCCATGTGAGTATGTTTACAATATTCAATATGAATACTAAAGAACATTCAAATATAGTTTAGACAGATACGCGAGGACAGAAAATAAACGATTAGATCAATGTATTTGCAGTGTTATACGGCTGAGGAGATTGCTGAAGTTGTTGGAATTGCTGACAGAACCCTATTGGACGAGATCTCACAACTTACCGCGGAAATGAAACAAACTTCCAAAACCGCGCAAACTGCAAATTTCCAGGATGATTTTCAGGTTTTTGTCTATAACCCGTTTTAGTTACGGCAAGGCAACCAATGCAAAAGATCATTTTGGAAAGACTGAAAGCGCCAACAATGCTTGCTATTCGGTTAACTAAGATGCGGCCATTACTTTGATTCGGTAATTTTCTGTGATGCGGTCTCGAACATACGCATCCATTGCTCAAATGTGGTAGGTTCTTCCTCCGGTAAAGCAAGCCCATTGCCTATGATCTTCATTGTCATGCCTAATTTTTCATCAAAATATGTGATTGGCGTGCTAGGTTGCTTTTTCTGCAATTGAGACTCAAGCGTTTTGATACGGCTAAGCAAAATATGTTTTCTCATTTAAATATTATCCGTTAGATCAATCAAACAAATTCATCCAACAATGCCGGATCATTCGAGCGGAATACAGTTCGACCGGTACGCTTCAGTCGTTCTATCTCTGCATCTGTTGTACGTTCATCAACTACAAGCGGGAGCAATTTTGCTTGCTTGAGTGAATTTTTGTACTTTGTTAAGGCTATAATTCGTCTATTAAGTGCTTTCATTCCGTTGTGCCTGTTCCAGTAATTCAATCCGTTTTTCAAACTCACTCACTTCAATTAACTTACCTATCTGTGCCAACATATAAACCAGTCTGGTACCGTCTTGAATATCAATCCGGCCTTGACGAGAATCCCGATAGACTCTTGCCATTTCGCGCTTACAATCCATTGCGGTAACTAGTTTCAATTGTGTGGGGGTAGTGTTCGCCGGAATTACTTCGCCTTCAATGACTTCCGGCTGTTTCGTTTCCTTTTTCTTAATCACTGAATCGAACCCTTTTCAATCAATTTCAACAGCATAAAAGGATCGTATTTGTCCCTTGATATCTGCATTTCAAAGGTGGCAACGTCACGAATCGCAATGGTTAAAATCACGCTATCAGGCTTGCTATCCATATCTGTAATGAAAGCCCGCCGTGTTTTAGGATTCTCTGCCAACATAGTCAATACCTTGGCGCGTCTTTCTTCACGCTTACACTCGGTAGCGCACGCAAGGTAATAAGCCAGCGTCTCAGAATCGCTTTTACACTTGTCTATAACCAAGTAATGATCCTCGGGTTCGCCAATATGAATTAACCATGATTTAATCTCTTCAATATCACGATTGATTTTTTCATTTGTAGGCTTTGCTACTGCTATTCTTGCTATTTTTGCTACAGTTGGATTTGCCGCATTGGTAGAAATAGCAGGAATAGCAACTTTAGCAGTAGCAACTTCGTTAGTTTTGTTTTTGTGTATCAGTTTGGCTAGGCTCATATGATTGCCCCCGACGTTTTAGGATTAGCAACAGCCAATAACGCAGGATTAACTTTGAGGACAGTAGAATTTCCATTACGCTGAATTCTTATTCGATCAAGTTCACAAAGTTCTTTGATTGCCGTGTTTAATTCTTCTTTTTTACGAATCGGACCGGATTGCAATACACTATTTTTAGCTATCATGTGCGTATGGTCAGTCTTGCACCGTTTAATTAAGAATTGATTTAGTTTAAATAAGTCATGGGCTTCATTAGATAAGGCCAATTCTCCAAAAAAACGACGTGATTCTGATAAATGCCATGCAATAATACTGCTAGCACTTTCAAAGCTATCGGCGCCTATCGAATCATTAACTCCATAGGCAAACACATGAAACAAAGCTGCCAATCGTGCTGCGTTGTCGGCTGCTTTGCTGGCTACGTCTCGCACGTCGTACAGCTCCTTACCATTAGATAACAATGTTTCTATGCTGTTATGAAACTCAATCCACAATGCCTTCGCTTTTGGTGTTAACTTCAATAAAACCGGCTGTAAGCAGCCGTCAGCATCTAATGAAACGGGAATTGACAAGATTGCACGGATTCTATTATTAAATACAGCAAGGTTCGGCCAGTGTTCTGGTGGTTCGGTGAAAAACCGCGTGCCTTGCGTCGAATCAGGCCAGGCTATCAAGAATCGCGCAAAATAACCTGTACCTCGCGCCAACGCACCAGATTTATCATTAAATTCGCGAAAAGCGGTTTCTTGGATTTGTAAGGCTGTTGTTAATCGTGCGCCTTTGACCGTGAATGATTCGGATGTTCTTCGACCAATTGAATGCGTACCGCCATCCCATAGAACGTTATACAAGGCGAGGTTGCGCATGATGGAATCCTTGCCCATTCCATGCGATCCTAACACGGCTCCGGCTTCGCTCGAGACAATACCGCTTGACGGCCATTCCTTAGCAAGTCGCCATGCTAAATTTTCTGGTGTTTCGTCGCCCAGCAAGATTCTAGGGATTCTTGGCGGTTCGGGTTTGTCCTGTTGAAGTTCGGCAAGATTGTCTTTTAGTTCATTAGTAGGTTTATTTCTTTTACTGGCTTCTTTAATCGCCGACAGCAGGCCATCCCGTTCAGCGTTCCATGAATCCAATTCAGCTTGGTATCGCTTTAATTCTGGCTTCATTGCTTCCGCTTGCTCTTGCTCATAATCTCGCAAGGCTTTGGTGAAAAAACTGTCGCACGTACTTTTACGCTCGCCAGAATCAGCAATGGTAAGCAGAAATAAGCTGACGGGACCAGTTAGTTTTTGCGTTCGTTCCACGTCAACGTAAGATTGGACGGCAAGCGATATAGCACCTAATGCGGATGATGCGACTAATGGAATAGGTGCTTTGACAAATGCCTGCACTTCTTCAACTGCTGCCCGTATCGTTTCTGGCAATGCTTCAATCGGATATGCTTCTGGTTCTATCTTCGCCATCAAGGGTTGTGGTTCAGGCCAGTCTAAATCGATTTCTTTTAGTGAATTAGCATTACGTGAGATTTTGCTATCTAAAAATTGCGCACCTTCAGCAGCGCTTTGTTCAATAAATTGGCTACTCATAGCAAGCCCCTATGCGTGAAGCCGCTAATATCAAACGTTCAAGGTCTTCACTTGATAGTGTCAAGCCATTCGCGATATTGCACGCTGATACGACGACTATTAACGCTTCAGTTTGAATGCACCTAAGTACGTTTGCTGCTGGAAATGGATTTTTTATAGGTTTTGAATAAGCCGATTCTTTGGGAAATAAATCAGATAACGATAAACCGATGCTGCTGACGATTTCATGGGCTGAACATCCTGCAAAACACCTTAATAAGATTTTGCCATTATCGTTACGAATCGCAAGGCTTGGGCTTTTATCTGGGTGTGAAGGGCATTGTGCGATATATTGACCGTGACCAGTTTGTTTTACTTTATGCAGTTGATTCAATAACACATCAATGTTGGTATAATGTACATGCTGATTGGTATTACCTAGCCCGCCCTGTTCCTGCAGGGCGCTTGTTTTTGCGGGCATGGTTACACTCCTTTAACTTCAGAAGTAAGCGCCAAGGATTTGCGCAATTCTCCCACCTGCCAGCCAGTAACACGATTAGATAACTTTCTGGGTTTGGGGATTAGTCCAGTTCTAACGTGACGCCAGATAGTTGCCTTTGAACAGGCAAATAATCCACAAACCACGGGTAAACGAACATTGGCAGAATCTGGGAGTTGATCAAAGTTTTTTAAAGCTTCAGGAATTGTTTGAGACTTGTTGTTAAACATAAATCTACCTCGCGAGTTGTTGTGAGATGTAGAAGTTTATTTAACGCATAGAGTAGGAAGTCAAGGTAGGAAAGTAAGATTTTTTACGTCTTACCTCATTTTATTCTTCTTATTAGAAAATTTTTCATGATTAGCCATCTTGAAATGTCCTTCTTTTAACCCTTTTTGCCATACTTTAACAAAAGCACTTTTTGTAAATAATGATCTATAGTTAGTTGTACATTTTTCTTTAATCGCAGCCTTTCCTCTATCAGGAATTTGATGAAGGTCAAAAGTCAATTCGAGAGCGACGGTTTTTATGATGTTAATTTGCTGATCACTTCGTTTAAGTTTATTTTCATCAACGATATGCCTAAGACACCCGTTTATAAATGGTCGTGATTCTTCATCCGATAAATAATGCAGCCAATTTTTCAAGGATTTTTCAATCTCTTTTCCGACTTCAAATAATCTATTATTGATGTGAAAAGGATCAAAATATTTTGAATCTTCTGTGTCTTTATATGTAACTAATAATTCATTTCTGGATTGCATTTCATTGGCTATAGAAAGTGCAATGAGTAACGAGTTGTAACTTTGTACGTGGTAAAAGAGATTCAAGGTCGCCATATGTCTGGGCAAATACTTTAAAGGATGATTATCTCTATCTTCGTACAGATAACGGCATAAATCTTTATCGCATGTTGCCCGTGATTTTGGATCATATCTAGCAACTCGTATGTAATGATTTTCAGGAATAAAATCTTTTAGATCGTTAAGTATCGCAATCCGCAGTTCCTCAAGTTTCGGTTGATCTAATAAACTCATTGCGTACCTTTACACATTCTTTGTTTGGAAATTACCACCAGACCAGCAAAGGTATCTGGTTTTCCCCCGTCTAAGTAGGTGGCAATTAATTGTTGATATTGACAGAGAAATTAGTGCTCTATTTTTACTTCATAATCAGTCTCTTAAATTCATTATTTTTGCACCTGCCACCAATTCGCCCAGATAATCCGCCCACCAATTCATCATTTCACGGCGCTTAGGTAAGTGCTCGGCATAGTTATATGCTGCCGATACTTTGTTGCGTTCAGCATGAGCAAGCTGTCGTTCAATCGCTTCGTGTGGCCAGCCGTGTTCGTGTAATACGGTGCTTGCCATTGAGCGGAAACCGTGTCCGCTCATTTCGTCCTTTTCATAGCCTAACCGTCGTAATGCGGCGTTAATGGTGTTTTCGGACATAGGACGCAGTGCGGTTCTAATACTAGGAAAAACATATTGACCGCTGCTTGTGAGTAGGTGGATAGATCGCAATATTTCAATGGCTTGTGGCGATAGCGGAATAATATGCTGCTCACGCATTTTCATTTTATGAGCGGGTATGCGCCATTCTTGCTTGTCAAAATCGATCTCCGACCATTCAGCATGACGCAATTCGCTAGGACGAACAAATACCAATGGGGCAAGCTGTAAGGCACATTTTGTAACGAAATGGCCGGTATAACAGTTTATAGCTCGCAGTAAAGAACCTACGCCTTGAGGATCGGTAATACTGGCATGATGTTTAACCTTGACAGGTGTTAATGCACCTCGCAAATCGCCTGAAGGATCGCGTTCAGCGCGTCCGGTAGCAATTGCATAACGAAATACCATTCCAGCATATCCACGACAACGGCTGGCCAGTTCATTCGCGCCACGGCTTTCTATCTTTCGTAGTGCCGACAATAACTCTGCCGCTGTAATGTCTTTTATTGGACGATTGCCTAACCAAGGAAAAATATCTTTTTCTAGGAGACGAAAAATATTTTTAGCTGTTGATTCTGCCCAAGTGTCTTTGTTCTTCGCAAACCATTCTAAGCCTATGGCCTGAAAAGTATTTTTTGCTGCGGTATATGCTGCCTGCTTATTTAATGCCTTGTTTACGGAAGGATCGACATCATTTGCCAGTAATACTTTTGCTTGATCACGTCGCTTTCTGGCTTCAATTAGTGAAATGGTTGGATAGACACCTAACGCCAAGGTTTTCTGCTTACCAGCGAAGCGATAATTCAACCGCCAGTATTTGCCAGTGGTATTGACCAATAAATAAAGTCCGCCACCATCAGTTAACTTATAGGGTTTGTCCTTAGGCTTGGCCTGCCTAGTAGTGGTATCTGTCAGCATGTTGGTATTTGCTTTGTTGGTATCTAAAGTACCAACAAAAATACCATTAAAATATTGGTATGTACAGATTCCTTATGATACAGTATGAATCTATCTATTCCTGTTAAAGCTAGTTAATTCAAGGAATTTGATACGGTGTGAAGCTATTTGAAATATGAGTTTGGTGCCGGGAGGGGGAATCGAACCCCCATGATGTCACCATCGCGGGATTTTGAGTCCCGTGCGTCTACCAATTCCGCCATCCCGGCCAAAAGAAACTGCTTGGCAATATTTCATGGAAGCGGCAATTATCACTGAAAAGCAGTAGCACATCAAGCCACATGGGCGAAAATACGCTTACTCGGTATAATAAGCCGCATGAAAACCAAGGATTTTGATTTTGATTTGCCTAAAGATCTCATTGCACAATTCCCTACCCAAGAAAGAACCAGCAGTCGTTTGCTTTATTTGAATAGTTCACAGAATGATTGGCAAGACAGGTTATTTGTCGATTTACCCGATTTTTTAAAGCCAGGTGATGTCATGATTTTTAATGATACTCAGGTGATTAAAGCGCGGTTATTTGGAAAAAAAGACAGTGGTGGCAGTATAGAAGTGATGATCGAACGAATCATCGATGAACATCATGTGCTTGCATCCATTCGTGCGAGTCATGCGCCAAAAATCAATTCCAAGCTTATTTTGGCGCAGGATATTGTGGCGACTGTCGTTGAGCGCGGTCATGATTTTTATCGGTTATTTTTTGAGCATGAACGTTCTGTTGTGGATTTGTTGGAGGATTACGGCCAGTTACCTTTGCCCCCTTACATTGCTCGTCCAACCACAGATACTGACGAAGCGCGCTATCAAACCGTCTATGCTAAAAATTTAGGCGCTGTAGCAGCACCTACCGCGGGACTGCATTTCGATAACAGCATCATGACTCGATTGCAGGATCTTGGTATTAGAATAGCGTATGTTACCTTGCATGTAGGCGCAGGGACGTATCAGCCGGTGCGTGCAGAACACATTCAAGACCATATCATGCATAGCGAGAGGTTTTATATTCCGCAACACACTGTTGATAGGGTTCAACAAGCTAAAAAAGATGGCGGGCGTGTATTAGCGGTAGGAACCACTTCGTTGCGTGCACTCGAGGCTTGCGCGCAGCAGCATGGTGGTGAATTAATGACAGGTTATGGTGAAACGAATATTTTTATAACACCAGGCTATCGTTTTCAAATGGTCGACCGCTTACTGACAAATTTTCATTTACCTTGCTCAACATTACTGATGTTAGTGTCTGCTTTTGCCGGGATGGATGCCATCAAAAAGGCTTATCAGCATGCCATCCAGCAACGTTATCGTTTCTTTAGTTATGGTGACGCCATGCTCATTGAGAAAAATCATGAAATTTGAATTACTTACCACTGATCACGGTGCGCGTCGAGGCAGATTGACGCTTGCGCACGGAACGATAGAAACTCCTGTTTTTATGCCTGTAGGCACTTATGGCGCAGTAAAAAGCATGACGCCGCAAGCGCTACACGCGATCAACGCACAAATTATTTTAGGCAATACTTTTCATCTGTGGTTACGTCCTGGATTAGAAGTCATTGAAGCGCATCAAGGATTGCACGATTTTATCGGCTGGCAAAAACCAATACTGACCGATTCCGGAGGATTCCAGGTTTTTAGTTTAGGAGATTTACGCAAAATCACCGAGCAGGGCGTGCATTTCAAATCACCCATCAATGGTGATCATTGTTTTTTATCACCCGAAGAATCGATGCGCATTCAACGGGTATTGAATTCGGACATCGTCATGGTATTCGATGAATGTACTCCCTATCCTGCTGATGAAACCACCACCCGTACTTCAATGGAACTCAGTCTTCGTTGGGCAGAGCGCTCGAAGCAAGCCCATGGAGATAACACCAATGCGCTTTTTGGCATCGTTCAAGGCGGCATGTTTGAACAAATCAGGAATGAATCATTCGCAGGCCTGCAACAAATCGGCTTTGACGGTTATGCCATTGGTGGTCTATCGGTTGGTGAAACCAAAGCTGAGATGCAGCGCATCTTACAACATACCGCACCTTTGCTGCCTAGTGATAAACCACGCTATTTGATGGGAGTTGGCACTCCTGCGGATATTGTTCATGCAGTTGCGCATGGCATTGATATGTTTGATTGCGTGCTGCCAACGCGTAACGCGCGTAATGGCTGGTTGTATACTCGACACGGCATCATTAAGTTACGCAATAGCCAGTATCGTTTAGCCAAATCGCCACCTGATGAAGCATGCGGTTGTTATACCTGTCAAAACTTTTCTTTAGCTTATCTCCATCATTTGCAACGAATTAATGAAATATTGGGTGCGCATCTGAATACCGTGCACAATTTGTTTTACTATCAACAATTGATGCGTGAAATTCGCCATGCTATCGAGCAGCAGCAATTTCAAGAATATGCACAAGAATTTCTGGCTAAGCATGCAACATGTTAATATGTGCGCTTTTAAATGCTTTTGGAGAATTTTATGCTGATTAGTGACGCTTTTGCGCAAACTGCAGCGCCAGCGCAGGCTGATGCCAATTTAATGAGCTTGTTGCCGATGATCGCAATTTTTGTTCTGTTTTATTTTCTGTTGATACGCCCACAATCAAAACGTGCCAAAGAACAAAAACAAATGGTTGATGCCTTGCAACGTGGAGATGAAGTCATTACCAATGGCGGTATATTAGGGTTGGTGATCAATGTCAGTGAATCGTATCTCATCATTGAAGTAGCTCCCAGTATTGAAGTGACAGTACTGAAATCTTCGGTGCAAACCTTATTACCGAAAGGCACATTGAAAACTATCGATCCGAAAGGAAAATCCTCAGCAAAATCTAAGCCTGCAAAAGCTAGCACCAGCGATGCTGCTGATACTGCCTCACAAATCAGTGAAGCTGAAGTCGTTTCCGGCGATAAAGCGACAGAAACCACACAGCAATCTAACAAGTAATTTTCCGAAATAGCTGCGAAATTATTTCTCTGTTTTCTAACGATATAACTTTAATCTAATTTACCTCCATGAACCGCTACGCACTTTGGCAATATCTCATCATCGCAGTCTCAATCGTACTTGGACTGCTATATACCTTGCCAAATTTTTATGGTGAATCGCCAGCCGTACAAATATCGCCACTACGCTCATCTTTAACTGCGGATACTGCATTATTAAAGAAAGTTGAAGATGCCTTAAAAGAAAACAGCCTGACTGCAGAAGGTGTATTTCTTGAAGGCAACAGTATAAAAGCGCGATTCAAGGACACCGATACACAAATTAAAGCCAAGGATTCACTTCAATCCGTATTGGGAAATGACTACATTACTGCGCTTAATCTTTTGCCCAACTCCCCGCAATGGTTGACTAGCTTGGGTGCTTTACCCATGTATTTGGGCTTGGATTTGCGTGGCGGCGTTCATTTCATGTTGGCAGTAGACATGCAAGGCGCTTTGGAAAAATCGCTAGAAGGCTATAGTTCTGATATTCGTACTGCGCTGCGTGGAAAGAAAATATCTTACTCAGGAATTGAGAAGCTCAATCAGAAATTGATTGTAAAATTTCGCGATGCTGAATCGCGGGCGCAAGCAGAAGCCGAATTAAAATCCAATTACCCCGATCTTGCTTTTGTGCAAGAGCAAATTGGCGAGCGCTTCGATCTAGTGACTACGATCAAACCGGAAGCGATGATTCGCATGCAAGATTCGGCAGTGATGCAAAATATCACCACATTACGTAATCGGGTCAACGAACTCGGTGTCGCAGAGCCGATTATTCAAAAAGCCGGACGAGATCGCGTCATTGTGCAATTGCCAGGCGTACAGGATACCGCCAAAGCGAAAGATATTTTAGGACGTACAGCAACGTTAGAAATCCGCATGGTGGATGACGAGCGTGATCTGGATGCAGCCACACGAGGGAAAGTGCCGTTTGGCGTAGAATTATTTGAAGAACGCGGCGGTGGTCCACTACTCGTCAAAAAACAAGTGTTACTGACGGGTGAGCATATTACCGATGCACAACCGGGTTTTGATAAAGACAATCAACCCGCAGTTCACATCAATCTCGACAGCGGCGGATCACGCATATTCAAGCAATTGACGCGTGATAATGTCGGAAAAAGAATGGCGATTCTGTTGATTGAAAAGAATCAGGCCGAAGTGATCACCGCGCCAGTAATTCGTGAAGAAATTGGTGGGGGCCGGGTTCAAATTAGCGGTCGGATGACGAGTACAGAAGCACGAGATGTTGCATTATTACTTCGTTCGGGTGCTTTAGCGGCACCGATGGATATCATTGAGGAACGTACCGTTGGCCCAAGCTTAGGCGCTGAAAACATTAGTCGTGGTTTTAATTCCACGTTATATGGTTTCTTAGCCGTCGCCATTTTCGTGGCCATTTATTATTCCGCTTTTGGTGTCATATCCGTGGTGGCATTAGCACTCAATTTATTAATGCTAGTCGGTATGCTGTCGATCATGCAGGCTACACTCACATTACCTGGCATGGCTGCTCTGGCATTAACGGTGGGTATGGCGATCGATGCCAATGTATTGATTAACGAGCGGATACGCGATGAATTACGCATCGGCATGCCGCCGCAACAAGCGATACATAGCGGTTATGAGCGGGCTTTTGGTACTATTGTCGATTCAAACATTACTACCTTAATTGCAGGCATTGCTTTGTTTGCTTTTGGGTCTGGTCCTATCAAAGGGTTTGCAGTTGTGTTATGTCTGGGCATTCTCACTTCGGTATTTACAGCCACCTTTGTTTCACGCGGTTTGGTTAATTGGTTTTACGGTAATCGTCGATTGGATTCTGTGCCCATCGGAAAAATATGGATTCCCAAAAACAGCAACGAATCGTTCGATGTGGTCAATACAATTGACAATGCATTAATGGATACCAAAGAACGTCGTCAAAAAAGCGCTGCATCCTTACCGATCAAAGACGTTCCTCCCAAAGAGACTTTGCAGGATGAGCTTGTAAACGAAGAAATCAGTGATGAAGTCGACACTAAAACCCCGATGATTTCTGAAAGTAACGCCACGCAAACGGTTCAAAAAACTCAAAATACCGAAGTGCCGCGTAACAAGAATAAAAATAAACGCAAAAAATAAATAACCGTCGTTGCATATAACGCATTAAATAATTCATAAGGAAACTACCATGGACTTTTTTAGATTTGATCGCAATATTCCTTTTATGAGTTGGCGTCGAACGGGCGCTGTTATTTCGATCACAACGTTTGTTTTGGCCGTTTTTTTTATTGCTACCAAAGGCCTAAACCTAGGAATCGATTTTACTGGTGGGACGATTTTGGAAGTTAATTATCAACAAGCCGCTGATTTGGAAAAAATAAGAACAACTTTGACAAGTAGTGGCATATCCGATGCCAGTGTGCAGAACTTTGGCACATCGCGCGATGTACTGATTCGATTGCCCGTTAGACCAGACACATCTAGCGCTCAACTGTCAGAGAAAGTGTTAGAAATACTCAAGCAAGCCGATACATCGGTGGAAATGCGTCGCGTTGAATTCGTTGGGCCTCAAGTTGGTGAAGAATTGTTAGAAAGCGGAGCATTGGCGCTGTTATTCGTTTCAATTGGAATTGTCATTTATCTTGCAGTACGATTTGAGTGGAAATTCGGTATTGCAGGAATGATCGCAAACTTGCATGACGTAATAATTATCGTAGGTTTTTTTGCTTTCTTTCAATGGGAATTTTCACTGACTGTTCTTGCCGCAGTATTAGCGATTTTAGGTTATTCGGTGAATGAATCCGTAGTTATTTTTGACCGTATTCGCGAAAATTTTCGCAAAATGAGAAAAGCGTCAATAACGCAAGTAATCGATAACGCTATTACAAAAACCATGTCGCGTACCATTATCACACATGGCAGCACGCAAATGGTTGTCATTGCTATGCTGTTATTCGGAGGCGAGACACTCCATTATTTTTCGGTTGCGCTAACCATCGGCATTTTATTCGGAATTTACTCGTCCATCATGGTAGGTAGCTCTATCATTATGCTGCTGGGTGTGAAACGTGAAGATCTCATGAAACCAGAAAAGAAACCTGTTGAAAATGACGGTGCTGTCGTTTAGATAGTTTTAGGGGCTGTAGTAGATCAGGTTAAATTTGAGCCCAAGATTTCAAAATTTTCAACTATTGTTTAGGTGTTCCATATTTGAATCTGAATTCACATTCCTTGAGAAACAATAGAATTGATCCTTTAGAATACCATTGCATTTTCTTAAGACTCGTTTGGTCTGATTCTAAAAGTTTTTAATGCCGTTGATGTGATTCTTGCCTTGTGCAAATAGTGTGGAATGGTTGATCCGCTCATGGTAAAAATGATTCACGTCGAGCGCATTGTAATTGCGATAACAGTCTGTATAAACTATGCTGTCAGGCGCTATCTTTCAAGTAATGAGGCGGCATCAACGTTTCTGTCTTGGTATCTCCAACAACCCTCGTATAAATCTTACCGCCGCGCTTCAATATGCCAAACACAGCGACCTTACCTGCAGCACGCGACCACGCTTGCCCTTACGAATAATACCACCAAAGTAGCTTTCAAAGATTCCTGCACAACCTCGTCTACCAGTGCAATAACTAACTAAATAGAGGTAATTAAAAGACAGTTGGAGCAAAAGATGCAGATGAGTTTTGGAACATTGGAATTGACAGAGCGATTGAAGCGAGACAATGTTCTGATGAAGATTGATGCGCTGATTGAGTCAGCGGCATGCCCTAGAAAGACCTATCACACTAGAGGTTGATGTCGAAGGTAAGGCTGTTCAGTATGAAGATGGCAGTCAGCCTAGAATCAGCTGTAGCGAAGAACAAAGTGCGGATACGGATGCTGCCTGGTTAAAGAAAGGCAAGCAGTCGCAGTTTGGCTACCGCAGTTGCCAGGTGGTGGACGCACAAGACGGCTATGTGCGTGAGGTTCACACTACTCCTGCCAACCAGAGTGAAATGATGCATTTCGAAGCAGCTATCGATGGTGCGCATATCGAGGCGAATCGGGTGTATGCCGACAAGGGCTCCGGAAGCCAACGCCAATCGGCAGTTTCTAAGAAAGCAAAAAATCAAGAGCGCAATCATGCCGCGCGTACAAGAACAAGCCACGCTTGGCACGCCAGAAGCTGGCGAATTCATTGATCAGCAAAAAACACTATATTGTCGAACAATGTTTTGGCACAATCAAACGCTTATTCAAAATGAGACGCGCCAGCTACTTCGGTACGGTAAAAGTCAATGCCCAAGTCATACTAAAGAGTATCTGCATAAATCTGAAAAAAGCAGCCAACAAAATTTTTGTGGACAAACTAGCGCGGGGAGCAGTCCGTCCAAATGTTGCATAAGGGGGGAGAAAGCTTCTTAAAAAAGAGGAAAAAGCTTCACTTTTACCCAAATGATGCATAACAACTGTCATTTGGAAATTTTTCTCATTCAGCACATCAATTTTACGCAGTTATGCAGAGATCTTTTAAAACAAGCTGTGTTCGGAGTGTTCGAGCGAGATGGTAGGGTATATACACTGAGATAGTATCGGATTGTAAGCGCTTGACTTTACAGGCAGTAATACTCGATAGAGTGTCCATTGAAAGTGTTATTTATCGTGATGGTTGGCGTGGTTATAATGGTGTGGTAGATGTGGGGTACTCCAAGCATTTTCGAGTATCGCATGGTGACAATGAATTTGCCCGAGTTGGGCACTGCCACATTTAACGGTATTGAATCGTTTTGGAGTTTTACCAAGCGACGATTGGCGAAGTTTAACGGCGTATCAGTTAACTTCGAGCTGCATTTGAAAGAATCTAAAAGCGCTGGAAAAAACAACCTGATGAACTTGCTAGTGAACTATGGCAGATCATCAGGTATTTACTATTAATCTTTGCTAGTCTAGAGCTTTTGTAATTCTCAATCGTAATGCATTGCCTATCACTGAGACCGAGCTGAAACTCATAGCCAGTGCGGCAATCATAGGTGAAAGCAGCCACCCTGTTACTGGATACAATAGTCCCGCAGCGATTGGCACTCCTAAGCCGTTATAAAATAACGCGAACCATAAGTTCTGTTTCATATTGCGAACGGTTGCAATTGACAATTCGCGCGCGATAGAAATACCACGCAAATCCCCTTTAACCAACGTGATTTGTGCGCTATTCATCGCAACGTCAGTACCTGTTCCCATGGCAATGCCGATATCGGCTTTGGCCAGCGCCGGGGCGTCGTTGATACCGTCACCAGCCATTGCGACAATGCGTCCTTGTTTTTGTAATTGATCAACTAGCTTCAGTTTGTCTTCCGGTTTTACTTCGCCATGCACTTCTTCAATACCAAGACGCTTTGCTACCGCTTTGGCCGTGGTTACTCCATCGCCCGTTGCCATGATGATCTGTAATCCGGATTGTTTGAGTGAAGTTAACGCATGGGCGGTGCTTTCTTTGATCGGATCAGATACGGCCAGCAATCCGGCTAAATTTCCATCAACTGCCAAGAACATAACGCTAGCACCTTCAGCGCGAAGTTGTTCGGCAGTATCGGTTAGTGAGCTGACATCTATTCCATCTTGCTGCAGGATGGCTGTATTTCCTAACACTAACCGTTTTCCGGTCACCTTGCCACGCACGCCAATTCCCGTCGCAGATTCGAATTCTTCCGGTTTATCCAAAATCAATTGTTGATTACGTGCAGCGTTAACGATCGCATGCGCTAACGGATGTTCACTGCCTTGATCAAGGCTGGCGGCCAAACGTAGCACCTCTTGTGCATCAAAGCCTTCCGCTGCAACCGTTTTTTCAAAAACAGGGCGTCCTTCCGTTAGGGTACCGGTTTTATCGACAATCAAAGTGTTTACATCGCGCATTTTTTCGATTGCGCCAGCATCTTTGAACAAAACGCCTTGTGTCGCGCCACGACCGGTCGCGACCATAATCGACATCGGCGTTGCTAAGCCCAGCGCACACGGACATGCGATAATCAATACCGCGACAGCGTTGATGAGTCCGAATACCCAGCTGGGTTCAGGACCATATATTCCCCAAACAAAAAAAGTGATAATGGCCACAGTAACAACAAGAAGAACGAACTTTCCGGCAATCACATCAGCCATGCGTTGCATCGGTGCTTTTGATCGTTGTGCCTGGGAAACCATCAGCACAATTTGCGACAACATCGTTTCTGAGCCGACGCGTTCTGAACGCATCACTAGCGCACCGTTCGTATTTAATGTGGCACCGATCAGTTTATCGCCCACATTTTTGCTCACTGGCATCGGTTCTCCCGTCAGCATTGATTCATCAACCGAACTATTGCCTTCAGTCACAACGCCATCGACCGGGATCTTTTCGCCAGGCCTTACACGTAACAAATCGCCAACATGAACATGATTTAATGGAATGTCTTCTTCGCTACCATCCGAATTGATTCTTCTTGCTACTTTGGGAGATAAGCCTAATAACGATTTTATTGCTGCCGATGTTTGCGAGCGCGCTTTAAGTTCTAATAATTGTCCCAGAAGCGTCAAAGAAATGATCACGACTGCCGCTTCGAAATACACTGCTACCCGTCCCATTGATACAAACGACGATGGAAAAACTTGTGGTGCTATCGTTGCGACAACGCTGTAAATAAATGCCGCTCCAGTGCCTAAACCAATTAATGTCCACATATTCGGGCTGCCATGAATAATGGATTGCCATGCCCGCACAAAAAATGGCCAGCCTGCCCATAACACAACGGGTAAGGACAAAACGAGCTCGATCCAGCTTTGCGTTTGCATATCGAACCAGGCGAGTTGATGGCCAAACATCGCTAGCACAAAAACGGCCAATGTGAATGGCAGTCCCCACCAAAAACGGCGCTGAAAATCTTCTAGTTCGCTGCTATCTTCTTCCAAAGTAGGCATAACAGGTTCTAATGCCATGCCGCATTTTGGGCAAGTTCCGGGGTGGTTTTGTAAAACTTCCGGATGCATCGGGCAGGTGTATTCTTCAGCGCCACTTAATTCTACGCTCCCGAGCGTATCGACGTGATTACTATCCGTGTGGCGATGCAAATATTTGTCTGGCTCCGTTTGAAACTTCTTCTGGCAGCCGGCGCTACAGAAATAATAAGTTTGTCCATCGTGACTGGCTTGATGTTCGGACTGCGGTGTAACCGTCATGGAACAAACAGGATCCTTCAGATTGTCCTGATCGGATTGTGTTGTGCCAATAGGATGCGAATGGCAGCAATGGTCAGAATGATGGTCAGTTTTTTCCATTTTTAATTATCATTGCATTGTGACGATTGAATCATCATGTATTCATTCGGAAACTGCATAGCGAATCGAATGCCCCCAAACAAGGTTCTTTTTGATATTTTGATTAGAATATAAGTAAATAGCTTTCTTAAAATACCGCGCTTGATGCGGAGGTATTGTGAGATAGAGACTTTCTTGCTGTTCGGAAACAATCAAGCAGTCAGCTTGACTAGAATCGCCGCACTCTTGAGTGGTAATAGTCAATACGATACTTTTCAAAGTATATTTTTCAGAATTATTAATAATCCGACCTGACATTTCAAACTCATAGTCGGTATCTAAAGGCTTAAATTCCATGTTTTGTAGCACTAATTCTGAAGGATGGATGCTATTTTTTGACTTGTTTCTCTCATATTCTTGATATTGCCACAGTGCAACACCGATGATAGAGACTATCAATAAGAATATCAGGGCGAATTTTCTGAAACGCGGAGAAACGATTATCAGAGCCAATACAGCAATGCCAAAAATCCATTTAATCATGGATGAGCTGCTTCAATTAGGAATAGCAAATTTTTCATAGCGTTTATCTTCATTTAAAAGGGGGTAAATTCGTTCTATTTTACTTAGATTTTATTGGGTATTAGTATAAAGTGAATATAGTGTGGTGATATGCTATACATCCATTTAACGCAAAAACCTTAGGAAAGATATTAGCGATATGTGGTCAGATCCCGAAATGGCAAGTCTCGATAGAATTCGTGAGAATGTCAACAAGGATATTGCCCAAGGTATGCGCTTCGGTGGTTTCTTTTATGTTCTGTGCGCTACCATAGTGGTGGCCATCTCGCCTTCCTTGCATACGCACCCTGGGATTATTTTTGTGGTGCTATTTTTTTGTGTGCTAACGCTAGCACGATTGTTTATTTTTGATCGAGGGTGTGTCTCACAAAAACTCGATCATTCCTTGATTGCAAAAGCTATTTCTATAATTTATGTCTTAACTGCAATCAGTTGGGCATTTTTTTCTTCTTTAGTAATGAAAATAGCAGGTCAAGTAAATGATGCCTCAAGCTTGCTAACAATTGTAGCGACAATCGGGCTTACCGCTGGTGGTATTGCTGTGATTGCACCGCGCATTCGGACGATGATTGTTTTTGGGACATTGATTTATTTGCCGACCTTGTTTAGCTTGGCTTTAATCATTCCTGCGGAAAATTTTTGGGCTTTGATAACGACTGGTTGTTCTTATTTTGTTTTTTTTATTCTTAATGGTAAACATCAACACGACAGCTATTGGTCAGTAAAGCATCAAACATTATTATTAGAGCAGCAAGCGAGTGATTTGGAGAAAGCGCGCATTCAAGCTGAACACGCTAATAAAGCAAAATCTGTCTTTCTTGCTACTATGAGTCATGAAATTCGAACACCGATGAACGGCGTTTTGGGCATGACTGAAATTTTATCGACAACGTCTTTAACAACAGAGCAAAAAAACTATGTCAATGTCATTCGAAATTCTGGAGAGACATTGCTAAATATTATTGATGACATTCTTGATTTCGCTAGAATAGAAGCCAATAAACTCACCATTGTCAATCGTTCGTTTCATCTGCAAACCCTGATCAAAGAAGTAGAGTGGCTTTTTCTCCCTAAGGCGAAAGAAAAGGCATTGAAGTTCATTGTCGATACGAATGGATCAAGCATCAATAAATTAATCGGCGATCCTGATCGAATCAAGCAAATTTTATTTAACTTACTTGGCAATGCTTTTAAGTTTACCAACCATGGTGAAGTCCGGTTGATTGTGGAATGCCAGCCAACTGATCAACAAATGGATCGCGCTGAGTTAAAACTGACTGTAATTGACAGTGGAATCGGAATTTCACCTGAAAATCAAGCCAAACTGTTTCAGGAATTTACTCAAGTAGGCGAATCTTCCGAACATATTCATGGAACTGGGCTAGGCCTTTTAATTACACGCAATTTACTCTCATTGATGAACGGCACAATCTCTGTAACCAGTCAATTAGGTAAAGGTTCTCAATTTTGCGCATGCATACCGCTTCAGTCTAAGGTGAATCAAGAAGAAATTTCTGTCGACTCGATACAGCCAAAAACCGCAGCTGTTTTACCGATCAAAAACCACTATTCCGCTCGTGTGCTGTTGGTGGAAGACAATGAAGTCAATCAATTGATTAGTCAAGCAATACTGAAAAGATTGGATTGTGAAGTCACATTGGCTTGTAATGGCGCAGAAGCCGTGCAGGAATTCTTGTCGCAATCCTTTGATTTGATATTAATGGATTGTAATATGCCGGTGATGGATGGATTTGAAGCAACCAAACGAATCCGTGCATGGGAAATGCAGAATAATATTCGGCAAACGCCTATTGTTGCCTTAACGGCACATGCTTTTGATGAAATAAAACAACGTTGTATTAACGTCGGAATGCACGAGCATCTCAGCAAGCCTTTTGATCAAGATCAGCTAAGAAATATTCTGCAAAAATTCATTAATCCATCCTCTGCCCAAGAAAACATCTCGACATAATAGTTAATTATCGTAGAATAGCTATTCAAATTAATCATAGAATAGACAGCAATTCACTGATTCGCACATTTTCTATTGAGGTTATGAAAGCTAACTTAAGAACATATCGCTATGTTTCGGTAATTATTTTTTTGCTATTAACTTTGCCGGCGTCAGCTCAAAATGCATTCTTTTCAAAGAGCGTATTGACGCCTGAAAACAAGCAAAAAATTGAATTGGCTGCATGGCGTTATGCGGTTGATACCCCTTTACTGCTCGAAACGATTCAATGGTTGCGAGAGTTGACGAAAAACTCCAGTGAATCGGCAGCAATCGCTGAGCTATCACGATTAGAATACATGCGAGCTCAGCTTGAAGCGAATAAAAAGCGACGCATCGAATTGTTTCAAAACGCTATTGCTATTGCAGATCGAGCGCTTGAGCTTGACAGTAATGATGTTCGTGGCCTTTTCTGGAAGGCGGCTGCAATGGGGAAATTAGCAGAGGATACAGGCATGTTAAGCGCTTTGCGTTTGATTCGTCCCATGGAAGAATTACTGCTAAGAGTGATCGTGTTGGATGAGTCTTATGAAAATGCTGGTGCGCACCGAGCATTAGGCCGTATCTATCACCTTTTACCGGATTTCCCTATTAGCTTCGGTAGCAACAAGAAAGCGTTAACGCATCTCAAACGCGCTCATGAGCTATTTCCTCAAGATGTCATTACTCGTGCTTTTTATGCAGACTTGTTATATGACGAGGGAATGAAAAAAGAAGCAAGTTATCATGCAAATTTTGTGATGAAGGCGCAGATTCATGAGGAAGATGCGTTAGAGTATGCAGAATACGTGAAGATCGCTCAAGTAGTATCCAGTAAAACGGTTGATTCCGCCGTTAAATTGGATAATTTTCTAGTATCTCAAGATTAGCCTGATTTTTTAATTGCTTATTGGAATTGATATGCCAAAAACCATGATAGATTTGATTCGTCATGGAGAGCCGACGGGTGGGAATCGTTATCGCGGCCATGCGATTGATGATCCTCTCTCTGAAAACGGATGGTTACAAATGTGGAATGCCGTTGGGTCGTTCAATGAGTGGGACCGCATTGTTACCTCACCACTGCAACGCTGTAAAGCATTTGCTGATGCGTTGGGAGAACGTTATGGAATTGAGGTAATGGTGGAATCGCGCTTCAAAGAGGTTGGTTTTGGCGCATGGGAAGGACTGGATCATAACGCCATAAAAATTGATCGTGCGGCAGAATATAGCGCCTTTATTAGCGACCCAGTAAATCAGCGTCCTAAAGACTCAGAACCTCTAGATGATTTTATTCAGCGAGTAAGTCTCGCTTTTAGCGAAATCGTTGAGCGTTATCGCAATGAACGAATTCTTATCGTGACACATGCCGGCGTCATTCGTACGATCATCGCAATTAGCCTCAATATCCCTCCCAAAAATCTGTATCTAATCAAGGTCAATAACGGTGGTATCACACAAATTCGATACACTCGTATTGGTGCGGTTTTAGAAATGTTGAATGGAAAATTGTCTAATTAATCGTCATAACCCATTGTTTCCTCAATATTGATTAAGGAATGTCGTAGGAATTGTTAACGTATTCAATATCAGGAGTTCAGCATGCCACTAGATAAACCAAGAAAATTGTCGGAATGGGTTGATTTTCTTACCGCCGCCGAAATTCCTGTGTTGAAGCAAACTGCACGAAATATTTCAAAATTGCAGCAAGATGCTCAGCATATGAATGCGCGTAGTTTCGCTCAAATCGTTAAAAACGATCCGTTAATGACAGTAAAAATGTTGCGCTATTTGCAATCACACAAACAACTTGCACAAAAACACGATGTGATAGAAATTGAGCAAATTGCTTTAATGATTGGATTGGAAAAGACATTAGAGAAAGTAGCCCCGCAACCATTAGTGGAAGAGATTTTAAGTCAAAGTGGCAATATGGCTGCGTTGGTCCATTTGCTCAAAACGACACATCGAGCCAACATGGCTGCTAGTTATGCGTTTGATTGGGCTGTTCGCTTGCACGATCTGCATTATGAAGAAATCCGTACCGCTACGTTACTGCATGATATTGCTGAAATGTTGATGTGGTGCTTTTCACCCAAAGAAATGCTGCAAATAAAAACTTCGCAGATGAACGATAAAACGTTGCGCAGTGTTGTAGCACAACAAAATATTTTAGGGTTTACGCTAAATCGATTGCAAGTAGAGTTGGCAATAAAGTGGCGATTACCGGAGTTACTCATAGCCTTGACGGATGACAAAAATAAAACGCAGCAAAGAGTGCGCAACGTGATTTTGGCAGTCAATTTAGCTAGGCATTCGGCCAACGGATGGGATGATGCCGCACTACCGGATGATTACGAAGATATTGCCAAGTTATTACATTTGAAGACTGATGAAGTAATGATAATTATTGGAGCAAGTGCTTAAGCATTTAATTAATTCGATAGGATCTATTGAAGTTTTTTAAATTTGGGGCTGTAGTAGGTTAGCTTAAATGATAAGCTAATTTAATGAAGATAAGTCATTGTAGATTATTAAAGAAAATGCAATCAAGATTGTTGGAATATTCGTGTTGGAAGTTACAGCGCGATCAGCAGCCGATATACTGGAGATTCAACCCAATAGTGCAGCACTGTTTTATCGCAAAATGCGAGAAGTGACTGTTAACCATTTGGAACAAGAGCCTCACGAAATCTTTGATGGTGTGTAGTGGAATTAGAAGAAAAAGACCTGTGTATAGCTGCGTAAATTTGCTGTGCTGAATGAGAAAACTATCTAAATAACAGTTGTTACGCGTCATCTGGGTAAAAAGTGAAGCTTCCCCTCTTTTTTCGGAAGTTTCCTCCCCTTATGCAACATTGGGGCGGACTGCTCTCCATGCTGGCTTGTCCACGAAAATTTTGTTGGCTGCTTTTTTCAGATTCATGCAGATACTCTTTAGTATGACTTGGGCGTTGACTTTTACCGTACCGAAGTAGCTGGTGCGTCTCATTTTGAATAAGCGTTTGATTTGTCCTGAACGAAATTTGATCTGACAGACAAGCCGACTAAGTTGAGGCTGAAACAGACGTCGGCAAAGTCTGATTCAGTTGTTT
>JBGAVE010000057.1:0-1005 GCA_044228295.1 Nitrosomonas sp. | reverse complement strand
ATTCACCCACAGCTAAAGTCGTGGTGCTCTGTCCTTCGGACCGCATAAAGGAATTTATTCTACGATGAGCAGATATACGTGTACAGTTGCACGTTGCGAACTAATCCAAATACAACTTCTAAAAAAAACATAAAAAAATCTGTAACTTATAACGACAGACGATCTGATTTTTAGTCAGGGGTGCTAGTTATCAAACTAAAAGTCTAAAAACAATCTATTAACTGGTTGATTATAAGAGTTTATATTTATTTGAAGCAAGATTCTGCAACGAATATGATTAACATAATACAAATCGTAAAAATCCACATAGCGATATGCATAACTTACTGTATTTAATAAGAAAACTTGAGTGGTGCCGACACCAAGAATCGAACTCGGGACCTTCTGATTACAAATCACAAATCCCGTGTATTTATCCATATTTATGGAAATTTATATAAATACGCAGACCTTTACACAGAATGGCATTAAGGGTAGATTTAGCATTTACGTACATCGATAGAAATGCACTAAAATGCACCCGGAATGTAACCCCGGCGTAACCCCAATTTGCTATGACCAAAAAATTCAACTTTACAAAAGCGGAGATTGACGCCCTCCCCTTGCCACAAAAAGGCAAGCGCGACACGTATCATGACACAAAGGTGAGTGGTTTGCACTTGCGTATATCATCAACCGGGATCAAAACATTTAGTGTTTTTAAACGCATCAAAGGCGGCAATCCTGAGCGCATAACACTAGGACGCCACCCTGACATGACGATTGATCAGGCAAGGCGAAAAACTATGGAAATCAATTTGGTTATAGCTGAGGGCAAAAGCCCAGCTGAAGCTAAACGCAAATTAAAATCGGAACCCCTCTTCTGTGATTTATTTGCCGAATATTTAGAAAGACACTCTAAACCAAAGAAAAAAACATGGACAGATGATCTGGATAATTATAAAAAACATGTTGAAAAACAGTTTAGTAAAAAAAAGTTATCAGAAATAAATCGAGCAACAGTAT
>JBGAVE010000056.1:0-1159 GCA_044228295.1 Nitrosomonas sp. | reverse complement strand
GTTTCCATTTGCGATCCCATAAGTTGTTGACGCAACGTAATGTAATAGGGCAAATAAAGATCGAGTTTAAAACGCCTCTGATACCAGTGCTGCATCAACAACGATAAACCTAGCACCAGTATGCGCGGAACAATGCCATACAACAACAATACTCCCATCAGAAAACCAGCCCAGGCTGTTCGTGTCTCGGTATCTTGACCTTTGATACCAATACGGCTAACAGTGATTTGTTCATCTTGTGGCACAGGCAATCCAATCGCTTCTAACGGAGCACCTAACAAACGTGTTATTTGAGGTAGGCTACTGTCCGGTAATAATGTCGTTCCCCAAGTAAAATTATACTGTTTGGCAAGCATCATTAAAATTAATAACGCCAAACCGGAGGCAAGATATACTAACCAGAATTTGTGCGTCAGCGCGCTAATGCGCCATTTTCCGATGCGGCCTGTCAATTATCTTTCCCACCAAGCACGCGATGCGAGCGAGGAAATTGTCAATTCCTTGTGTTGCCGGAAGGTTAACCAACTCACTAATTGGGCAACAATGCCACTACTGAGCCCTGGTATCTTCATCAAAATACCTATTGACCATAGCACCAAGGAAATGAAATTAAAACCGAGCAGAACGGCAAGCAGCCAATAGATGTTTAACGTGGAAGACTCACTGACCGCCTGACTTGCAGCCAATCCTCCCAGCAACAAGGCCAGAAAAAGGCAAACTCTTTGTGCATACACAAAATGCTGATGCGGATGCTGCAAGGCGTCTTGTAATTTGTTTTCGCGAATAAGAAAATTTGCACGATCATGAAGACGGTGCACAAAATCCACATAGTGAAACTCTCGCGAAGGGTACGCAGGCATATCCTTGATACTGTCATAGGATAAGCGCTCTTTTTGCGTTGCTTCGATGTTACGCAATTGTTCAATACGTACCACATCGGAAAAACTCAGTGGCTTCATTGACATAATGCAATCCATTCCGTATGGATAAGAAGCAAGGCTTTTGGTTTCAGGTAATGAATATAGATCACAGATAATAAAAACTTTGCTTGGTTTTTAGCACATAAAGAGTGCCAAAAACGGTTAAAATTCGTTGCTAGGATATTCAAATAATGGCAGGAACATCTATGAAGCCCGTTGCAATTTTTAGACATTTACCC
>JBGAVE010000055.1:0-3555 GCA_044228295.1 Nitrosomonas sp. | reverse complement strand
CCATAATGCACCAATAAGCTCATTGGTGCGCACGAACGTTAAAGCCAGCAATTGCAAAGCAAGCTGTGTTTGTTTATTACCTATGCTTTCGTAGGCGGCTAATGCTTGTAATAATTCCGGCAGTTCTTCGGGTTTGACAGCCGCCTGGTTCTTTTTCTTGTGTGGCGTCAGCGCGCCTCTCAAATCGGCAGTGGGATCACGGGTGCAACGACCAGATGATAGCCCGTAGCGGAATACTTGACCACATACCCCAAGCACTCTATGCGCCAGATCATAAGAACCACGTTGTTCAATAATGCGGATCATATTAAGTAGCTGTGGAGCTTCAATTGTGCTGATGGGGTATACGCCGATATAAGGGAATACATTTCCTTCAAGCCTTCGTAATACATCCTTACTATGACTTGTTACCCAGGTATGCGTTTGTTTTGCGTACCACTCACGAGCAACAGCTTCAAAGCTATTGGCAGCAGATTCTTTTGCTTTTTGCTTATTGATTTTTCGATCAATCGAAGGATCAATATTGCTTATCAGCTTGACACGCTCAGCTTGTGCAAGCTGCCTGGCTTGTTTTAATCCTACGACTGGATAAACGCCCAATGAGAGGGATTTTTCTTTGTCATGAATCTTATAACGCAGCCGCCAATACTTTCGGCCATCTTCATATATCCAAAGATAAAGCCCCTGGCCATCATGTAACTTGCGTATTTTGGCGCTTTCAATCGTTGCATTCTTGCAGGCAAAATCTGTCAGTAATTCTTTCAGAGCCATAATGTGGTAATTTTTAGTGTGGTAAAAATAGTTACTACACTTTTTACCACATTTTTTTACTGGCTTCTAGCGGATTATTTCGGATTGCTATGGAATGGAATTTCTTGTAAAACTTCTTAGTTATTGCATTTTGTGGATTTTTCTGGACTTTCACGGAAGTGTTAATGGCGGAGAAGGCGGGATTCGAACCCGCGGTACGGTTTGAGCCGTACACACGCTTTCCAGGCGTGCACCTTCAGCCACTCGGTCACTTCTCCAGCTTAAATAATGCGGGCACAGGATAAACGAGATCGTTATTTCGAGCAAATTTATTAGAAATGTTCGAAATTATTTGAAATAACAATAGCGATGAGGAAACATGATAATAAATTGCTACAAAACATAACGAGATAAATCTTCACTTTGAGCCAAATTCTTAAGTCTTTCATCGACATACGATGCATCAATGGTGATTGTTTCACCACTATGTTTGGTTGCATTAAATGAAACGTCTTCCAAAAGTTTTTCCATAACCGTATGTAGTCGTCTCGCACCGATGTTTTCTGTTTTACTGTTAACCGAAAAAGCAATCTCAGCCAAGCGTTTTATGGCATCGCTACCGAATTCTAGCTTAACTTCTTCCGTGGCTAATAATGCTTCGTACTGACGGGTCAAACAAGCATCGGTATTGGTAAGAATTTGCTCGAAATCACTGACACTTAAACTAGTGAGTTCAACGCGAATTGGAAAACGCCCCTGTAATTCGGGAATCAAATCGGAGGGCTTGGACATATGAAATGCACCACTGGCAACAAACAAAATGTGATCGGTTTTAATCATGCCATATTTGGTGGATACAGTAGTTCCTTCGACTAAGGGCAATAAATCACGTTGCACGCCTTGACGCGAAACATCTCCGCCGGTGTGTCCTGAACGACTAGCAATTTTATCGATTTCATCGAGAAATACGATGCCATTTTGTTCGACATTTTGTATCGCATTGACTTTTAATTCTTCATCATTAACCATTTTTCCGGCTTCTTCTTCCAACAACAATTTTTTCGCTTCTCGAATGGTCAACTTGCGAGTTTTCTTTTTCTCCCCAGTTACGTTTTGAAACATTCCTTGAATTTGCGAAGTCAAGTCTTCCATGCCCGGTGGCGCAAAGATTTCCATACTGGTACGTGGCGCAGAAACTTCGATTTCAATTTCCTTGTCGTCCAATTCTCCTTCACGGAGTTTTTTGCGAAATTTCTGTCGTGTTGTGCTATCACGATCTTCTGGTGTCGATTGAAGATCGAAATCTCGAGCAGCCGGTAATAAAACATCCAAAATTCGATCTTCTGCACGATCTTCCGCGAGTGGTTGTTTTTTTCTGGTTTCTCTTTCGCGGGATTCTTTAATGGCGGTTTCTACTAAATCACGAATGATAGAGTCAACGTCACGCCCAACATAACCCACTTCAGTGAACTTGGTCGCTTCAATCTTGATAAAAGGAGCATGGGCTAACTTTGCTAGTCGCCGAGCAATTTCTGTTTTTCCCACGCCGGTAGGGCCAATCATCAGAATATTTTTTGGGGTAATTTCTTGTCGTAGCGGATCATCGATTTGTTGCCTGCGCCAACGATTCCGCAATGCAATTGCAACCGCACGCTTGGCGGCACTTTGCCCGATAATATGTTTGTCCAGTTCGTGAACGATTTCCTGAGGAGTCATTTGAGACATAATTCTATGTTCTATAAAAATTCAATGAAAATAATCGATTATCCTTGATGAATAAGGCAGAAAAAATGAATGCGCTCAATCAATAGTTTCAATGACGTGATCTTGATTGGTGTAAATACAGATATCGCCAGCGATGGTAAGTGCTTTCTCGACTATTTCTTTGGGTGATAAATCAGTATTTTCAAGCAGCGCGCGTGCTGCAGCAAGTGCGAAAGACCCACCACTGCCAATGGCAGCAAGGCCCTGTTCAGGTTCAATGACGTCACCAGCGCCGGTGATAATCAAGGTAGCTTCTGCATTAGCAACTACCAGCATGGCTTCCAATCTTCGTAAAATACGATCTGTGCGCCAGTCTTTGGCTAATTCCACGGCAGAGCGCATGATGTGGCCTTGATGTGTTTCCAATTTATTTTCGAAGCGCTCGAACAACGTAAAGGCATCGGCAGTTCCACCCGCAAATCCAGCCAATATTTTTTCATGGTAGAGCCTGCGAACTTTTCGTGCACTGGATTTGGCCACTACTGCGCCGAGAGTCACTTGGCCATCGCCGCCGAGGGCTACTTGCCGGCCGCGTCTAACTGAAACGATTGTTGTCATGAAATATGCAATTGTTAAAAACAAAAAGCAATTATAACTTATAACCTATCTGGCTTTCTGATAGAAACTACCGCTATTCGTTTCTTTTTTTCGCCCGTGGGTGTGCTTGATCGTACACTTTGGTCAAATGTTGAAAATCCAGGTGAGTGTATACTTGGGTGGAGGTAATATGTGCATGCCCAAGCATTTCCTGAACAGCGCGCAGGTCGCCGCTGGATTGCAATACGTGAGATGCAAATGAATGACGCAAAATATGCGGATGAACGTTTTGATGAATGCCTTGTTTTATCCCACGATTTTTTAAACGGTGACTAATGGTACGTGGGCTGATTGGATCGCCACGATGTGATACGAACAGTGTAGTGGTATCGGGTTTTGCGATATTAGAGCGTAGATCAAGCCATTTTTTTAAAGCATCAATCGCATAATCACCGACGGGTACAATACGCGTTTTTCCGCCTTTTCCGAATACGCGCACAGTAC
>JBGAVE010000054.1:0-4630 GCA_044228295.1 Nitrosomonas sp. | reverse complement strand
ACTTCAATGCTATTGTTTTAAATAGCCATTGTAGCAGTTGACTGACCAATCATGATTACAATCGTGCAAAGGTCTCAATTAATTAATTTGCTTCAGAATAAAGACAAAGAGCATTCGCGTGATTCTAGTTTACGTAGTGAGAACAGAATCACGCTAAGAATCTCGTCTAGCATAGATTAATTAAGAAGTTGGTTTATTTCCATCTTGTAATGCTACCAAGGCAATTTTGTTTTCCAAAATCTTAATCCTTGATTCCAATCCCTGTACTAAAGCTTTGGCTTCTGATAATTCTGAAGTTTGAGTTTGGGAAGTTTTTGCAGAAACACTCGTTTCTAAAAGCGCTAGGCGCGATTGTAATTGTTGCTCGAGATTTTCTGTTTCAGGGCCAGCAAGGTGAGTGAATTCCACACTGTCTTCATAAGGTTCTCGAGTTGTACCGGTTGCTTTAATAATTGCACCGGCAATTAATCCGCCTACAATAGCTAAAAACATTGTGATGACGATGCCGTTGAATTGGGCAACTGCTACATCAGGAACTACCAAGAATGCACTGAATCCACCTAGCAATCCGGGCATTCCATGTAAATTATGTACTCCACACGTATCAACAATTTTGAATTTTGATTCCAATAAAGGCAGTAAAAACACGTAACCCAACACTGAAACTGTACCCGCCAAAAGCCCTATTCCAAATGCTCCAATCGGAGAAACAACATCGCATACCGAACCGATAGCTACGCCTCCCGCCAATGCAGCATTGGCCATATCAACCATCGAAGTTTTGCCGTGATGTAACTTCGAACTTAGAAAATAAGTCGCTAAAGTAGCGCCTGATAAAGCAAGTAACGTGTTGGCCACCGTTTGCGGCATATTTTCTAAAGGAACCAGCGCAGTGGCGAAGCTCGGCCAAAATAGCCATAGCACCATCGATCCCAACATGGCAAATCGGTCAGATGTATGATCAGATTCAATGGGTTTGCTGCGTTGATAATCTGTGGTTAGAACTATGGACATACTCAACCCGAAATAAGCGCCAAAAGCGTGGATTACAATCGATCCGGCGGTATCTTTAAATCCGGTTGTATAGCCAATTGCATTATCTAAGACCAACCATTCATTTAACAAATAAAGCGGAACAACCAGCAGCGCTAATAAAGCATACTGAAAAACACGCAAACGCCCCAGCACCGCTCCCATGGCAATCAAGGCTGTTGCTACGGATAACTCAGCGAACAACAATGCATCAAGGGTATGAGGCTGCAATTGATGGCCAAAAATTCCATTGGCGCGTAATAGGATATAAAGTGGAAGCCCTGTTGCAACGACCAGATAAGTACCGGTTACAGCGCCAAAACCATAACGGCGAACGAATACCATTAAAAAGCCAAATCCAACGAGCAACATTGCCAATATATGAATAATAAAATTATATTTTGCTACCACTCCCGCTTCGCTCAAAGCCTCGGTAGTTTCGGCATTTGCCCAATTACTAAAGATTAGGAAAAACAGACCTAGAAGCACAGTAAAATTAAAGCCTTTTTTCATGAGACACTTCCTTTTTCAATGAGTTATTCGGATTAATTCTGTGAGAAATTTTGAATCAAGGGAATGTCCAATCCTTAATAAAATACCCAATTGGAGTGTGGGCTTTAATTGATATAAATACAAGATGTAAGTTATTAACAAAAACCAGAACGCGATAAATTTGATATGGATTAGCGGGTGTTGCGAGAACAGATGACTTGCAGAGTATTAATCAATTGTTTTAGAGTCAGAAAATCTATATATTCTTCTTGAAATACTAAAAATGTATTGGTAGCTTCCGTGCTACTTGTATGGGGGGAAAACTGATACGTTCATACTTATAATAGGGATTCTCTATTATTCTTGAGATACATAAGAAATAAAAATTTAGAAATATTGAGCTGAGTTATATGATGCTCCGTTCCACATTATGAGATGTTTTTGTCGCATATATTACGATAGGACGCAATGGAACCACCACGCGGATCACGCGCTGCAACTGCCGCCGTCTTAGCGCTCGGCTTGCTATCCCTGATCGGCGGATGGATCATTGTGCTGGGTACAGGCTTCCATTCCCGAGTCAGCCGCTACCCGGAGAGCTACGTCTTTGTCGATAGCCCAAGCGCTTTTCTGATGGCTACTCTGCAATTTTGTGTTGCAGCAATAGCACTCGTGTGGTTGCTTCAGTCTCGCATGGGCACCGTTCAGGCAAGTATCCTAAGCTGCTGTGTGATCTTTTTGCCGCCGCTGGCGTTTTTTATTCTTGGGTAGCCGCAAGCTCAACTCGGCTGGTAGATTTAGCGGAGATTTAATAAAGTGATACGAGTGCGTTTGTGTATGTTCATGTACAGAGTTCTCCTAAAATACTGTAAACAGCACGAAGAATTCTTACACTTCTCTAACTTGCAAGTGTTAAAGCTTTTTTAACTCATCTGGTGAAAATTACAAAGCTGAAGGTAGAATAGCTGTTCCGATTTATGCGCTTTGAGTTACTTGCAAATGTTTCGTGTATTTTTATCACTTATTTTATGCATTGTCTGCGTAGCCAATGTTAGTGGCGATGCGTCTACCGTGATTGTTCCTGACACCATGGCCGAACGCGTTCGCGCTTGTACTGTTTGCCATACGGGTGAGGATAAGATTGAAAGAGACGCCTATTATCCTCGTCTCGCAGGCAAGTCGCAGGGTTATCTTTTTAATCAATTGCGTCATTTTAGAGATGGTCGGCGCATTTACCCACCGATGGCCATCTTGTTAGAGAATATGTCTGACGAATATTTGCAAGAAATCGCGCAATACTTCTCTTTGCTGCAGTTACCTTATCCCAAACCTGAACAATTTGCTATGCGAGCAGAAGAAATTGCCTCGGCAGAACGGTTAATCTATTCAGGAATTCCTCAAAAAAATATTCCGGCATGTAGTGCGTGTCATGGTGATAATTTAATGGGGGTAGAGCCCGCTATTCCGGGCTTATTAGGATTATCACGCGCTTATATCACGGCACAGTTGAACGGTTGGCGCGGTGGTAGCTTGATGCGAAGTCGAACATCGGAATGCATGTATGAAGTCGCAAAGGGGTTAAGCGATGAAGAAGTCAATGCGATTGCCAAGTGGCTTGCTCGTCAAACCGTTGCAGGAAAGCACAGTCCTTTTAGTACGCTTGCGCCAGAATTGGCGCAGCGTTGCGATCAGCGAATTTTGCCAAGCAGGGAAATGAAATGAAACGCTTTGTGCGGTTTTGCATTATTTGTACGATGGTATTTTTAGAACCCCTGACTTTTGCTGCAAGCGATGTCGCGATCGATGCATCTAATACTTCTACCAAGACGCAACAAACGATACTGGGTGGCTATCTCGCACGCATCGGCAATTGCATGGGGTGTCATACGGCTCAAGGTGGCCAACCATTTGCTGGTGGGCGCCGCTTGACAACATCATTCGGTATTTTTGTAACCTCTAACATTACGCCCGATAAAGAAACAGGGATCGGATTATGGAGTGAAGAAGATTTTTGGCAAGCATTGCATCATGGCAAATCACGTGACGGGCGACTTTTATATCCTGCTTTCCCTTACACAGAATACACCAAAATCACTCGGCAAGATGCCAACGCGATTTTTGCCTACTTGCAATCGTTGTCACCCATTTCACAAACTAATCCAACCAACGACATTTCCTTTCCCTATAACTCGCAGATGTTGTTGACACTCTGGCGCACTTTGTTTTTTAAGGAAGGCGTTTATCAACCTAATTCATCCAAAGATGAGGTTTGGAACCGTGGCGCGTATCTGGTAGAAGGGCTTGGTCATTGTAACGCTTGCCACACGACGCGTAATGTTCTTGGAGCGAGTCAAGATGATGCGCTAACAGGTGGACAAATAAGCGGAATGAATTGGTATGCGCCTTCGCTATCGTCTCCATTAGAAGCAGGTATGAGTGATTGGTCAATCGATGAAATCGTGGCGCTGCTAAAAATCGGTGCCACCAAACAAGCCATTACCTCGGGTCCAATGGGCAATGTAGTCAGGCAAAGTTTGCAATACTTATCAGAAGACGATGCTCGAGCGATAGCAGTTTATCTGAACTCGTTGTTAGATAATGAAAGTAGACCTACAGCTGGTATTAATTTTTCGGTGATGACCAGTAGTTTTCGCCGATATCTCGAGTTAGGCAAGCAAGTGTACGAGAAGCACTGTGAAACTTGTCATGGAACGGATGGCAAAGGTGCGCCAGGCATCTATCCTGCTTTGGCAGGAAATCGTAATGTGACGATGAAATCATCCTTGAATACCATTCGCAGCGTGCTTAATGGCGGTTATCCACCGACCACGCAGGGCAATCCTAGACCTTATGGAATGCCACCATTCCAGCAAATGCTGCGCAATGAAGAAGTAGCGTTGGTGGTATCGTATATCCGTAACGCGTGGGGGAATCGTGCCAGCGTCGTTACCGCTGTAGACGTTGATCGTAGTCAAGGCGGTGCTCATTAATGCGAGCATGCATGCTACTTCATTCTGTTAATAAAAGGACGAGACCTTTGCAAAATCACACGTAGCTCTTGTTTCAATGCAATTCTGGGTTTATTTGTAAGTTTTCAAGATATTTT
>JBGAVE010000053.1:0-5154 GCA_044228295.1 Nitrosomonas sp. | reverse complement strand
GACACAAATAGCGTTCCTTTAGAAATAGCAGTAGGGGTTATAGGTTGTGGGCCAATGCTCTTGGCAGATGCCTCAGTGACTCCTATCAAACTACTAAACAAACCACTTACTAAAACTAAATCAAGTCTTTTCATGATTACTCCTGGTGGTATGTGATTGTTTAATATTTTCGAATTTAATTGTTTTATCTTGATAATTTAAGGAAATTAATAATCAATCACTCACATCGAGTACTTAATTAAACTGCTCATTTATCTACTCAATAAAAAAATGCTGGGTATCTTATGAATATCGGGTAGCGATTTGCGCCATTCTCGAATGGTTTTAGTTGAAATTTTTTCGTTGCAGGCTGTAATATGGCTAGCAACACAGAGCTGTGTTTCCTCAGCACAAGTTTTCGTCAATTGCTCTAGCAATTTTTGATTACGATATGGCGTTTCGATAAAAATTTGTGTTTGGTCTTGCTGGATCGATAATTTTTCCAGCAACAGAATTTTTTCAATTCGTGCGTTACTTTCAATGGGCAAATAACCATGAAAAGCAAAGCATTGCCCATTCAAGCCCGATGCCATCAATGCCATTGAAATCGATGATGACCCAACAAACGGTATCACCATAATATTATGTTGATGCGCGAGACGTATTAATCCAGCACCTGGATCAGCTATTGCCGGGCAACCCGCTTCCGACAATAATCCGACATCATGGCCTGCAAGCAAAGGTTCGAGCAAATTTTGCAAATCTTTATCGTGGGTATGTTCATTCAATTCTTGCAGTTGCAAAGACTGCAATGCGTACTGGGAATTAATTTTTTTTAGAAATTGTCGCGCCGTTTTTGGGTGCTCTACAACAAAATGCTGAATTGCTCCAACGCGTTGTTGCACCAGCTGCGGCATAACCCATGCAATGTCCGTCGGACTGATGGGAGTAGGAATCAGATAAAGCTTGCCTGTCATTACCTGGTTAATCGCTAGTGCAAAACCCTGGGTGCGCTAAGAATAAATTCGGGAATATCCACGTCGAATTGAACGCCGTCCTCGGTGGTCATTTGATAACTGCCTTTCATCGAACCCACAGGCGTAGAAATAACTGTTCCACTGGTGTATTCGAAGCTATCTCCTGGTTTCAACAGCGGTTGCTCGCCCACTACGCCCAAACCGCGAACTTCTTGTGTGGTTCCATCGCCATTCATAATAACCCATGCACGACTGATCAGCTGCGCAGTCACATTGCCAATATTTGCAATGGTAATGGTATAGGCAAACACGTAGCGATCCGCTTCTTCATCCGATTGATCAGGTAGATACGTCGTTCGTATGTTAATACCTATTTCATATTTTTTTTCTTCATTCATTTTGTTTAAGTGTGAATTCAATAGTGCTAATAGCTTATTTTAAATAGTTAAGAGGCATTCGCTCAATAAAGCATGATAAATCTTCATCACTTTAATAATTAGTCCATGATTTGAGGTTAAAATAGCAAATTTGATTACAGAGAGGTTTTTTTCATGTTTCGTATCGCACCTAGCATCCTATCCGCTAATTTTGCAAAACTCGGTGAAGAAATCACAGCCGTGATTGATTCAGGCGCAGATATCGTTCACTTTGACGTAATGGACAATCATTATGTTCCCAATCTAACCATTGGCCCTTTAGTTTGCGAAGCTATTCGTCCAGTCACTCAAGCGATGATCGACGTTCATCTCATGGTCGAACCAGTAGATCGTATTATTCCAGATTTTGCAAAGGCAGGGGCTAATATCATTTCTTTCCATCCGGAAGCATCCAATCATATTGATCGCACGATCGGTCTCATTAAAGAGCAAGGATGTAAAGCTGGTTTAGTTTTTAATCCTGCTACGCCACTCTATTATTTAGATCACGTATTAGATAAACTGGATTTAATTCTGATCATGTCTGTTAACCCCGGCTTTGGCGGACAAAAATTTATCCCTGAAGCATTAAATAAGCTGCGCGCGGTTAGAAAACGTATCGACGCTTGTGGTAAAGACATTATGCTCGAAATCGATGGCGGCGTTAAAGTCGATAATATTGCGGAAATCGCACGTGCGGGAGCCGATACATTTGTAGCAGGTTCAGCCATTTACCAAGCGGGTAAAGATTCCGATCCGCATCGTTATGACAGCATTCTGGCTGCATTCCGTGCAGAGTTATCTAAAGTACCCGTTCCGACAAAATCTTAATTTATTTTCGATGAATCAACAAACACCGATGCAACAAGCTTCCGCAACACAACGCATACAATTCCCAATAGACATCCAAGTCATCATGATCGATTTGGATGGTACATTACTCGATACTGCTCCTGATCTCGCACTCGCTGCGAATTTAATGCTGAACGAACTTGGCATGCCGGAGCAATCGACGGATACCATTCGGTCTTACATCGGAAAAGGGATTCAAAAGCTGGTAAAACGTACTTTGACGGGCCAATTGGACGGCGAACCGGATGCGGAACTGTTTGCCAAGGCTTTACCGATCTATGAAAAACACTATGCGAAACATCTTAGTGACAATACCCGTCCCTATCCCGGTGTGGTTGAGGGCATCAAAAGTTTTCAGCAAGCGGGTTTCAGACTTGCTTGCATTACCAATAAAGCAGAAGCATTTACAATACCATTGCTACGTGCAACAGGTTTATACGATTATTTTGGAATCGTGTTATCGGGTGATAGTCTTCCAAAAAGGAAACCCGATCCGATGCCGCTGACGCATATCTGCAAGTACTTTAAAGTACCGACTCACCAAGCTTTATTGATTGGCGACTCACTCAACGATGCCATAGCTGCTCGGGCGGCCGGTTGTCCAGTTTTTTGCGTACCGTATGGTTACAATGAAGGACGAGATGTGCATGGATTGGATTGCGATGCAGTCGTTGCAACTTTAGTCGATGCAACAAAATTGATTCAGTCTGTAACGCAATAATCACTTGGACATACAATCGGTATGGATGAAGCTGAATTTAATCGCCTAGCTCAGCAAGGATATAGTCATATTCCTCTTGTTGTAGAGACACTTGCTGATCTCGATACCCCACTGTCGATTTACTTAAAACTGGCCAATCAACCTTATACTTATCTCTTGGAATCGGTACAAGGCGGTGAACGATTTGGTCGCTATTCGTATATCGGCTTGGCTGCCACGACTCGAATTGAAGTACGTAACCACACCATTACGGTCATTACAAAACAACAGACGGAAACGTTTGCCAGTGATGATCCGCTCGATTTTATTGCTGCGTATCAAGCAAAACTTAAGGCAGCTCCCTGTCCTGCAAAAATATCCCGGTTTGCAGGAGGTCTTGTCGGTTATTTTTCCTATGACACGATTCGATACATTGAACGCAAGCTTGAAAAATCGGCGCCACCCGATGATTTAAACACACCGGATATTTTGTTATTGCTGTCGGAAGAATTGATCGTCGTGGACAATCTTTCTGGAAAGCTTTATTTAATAGTGTATGCCGATCCGAGCATTCAGAATGCTTATGAAACGGCAAGCGCTCGCCTTGCGGCGCTATTGGCAAAATTACGTCAGTCGCTTGCAGTGCCCGAATTAAAAGCTGTGAAAACCAATCCTGCGATTGCAGATTTTCCCGAAAATGACTTTAAAGCTGCTGTAGAAAAAGCTAAACGCTATATTTATGACGGCGACATTATGCAAGTAGTTTTATCGCAACGTACCAGCAAGGAATTCAATGCAGAACCTTTAGCATTGTATCGTGCGCTGCGGGGATTAAATCCGTCGCCTTATATGTTTTTTTATCATTTCGGTGATTTTCATGTTGTCGGCGCATCGCCTGAAATTTTGGTACGTCTTGAAGATGATATTGTTACCGTTCGACCGATTGCAGGAACTCGACCACGCGGCAAATCCGTCATAGAGGATCGAGAATTGGCTGAAGATTTATTAGCCGATCCTAAAGAAATTGCGGAACACGTGATGCTCATGGATTTAGGTCGCAATGATGTAGGTCGGGTGGCGCAGACTGGTTCTGTCAAAGTCACCGAAAAAATGAAAATCGAAAATTACTCACACGTCATGCATATCGTTTCCAATGTGGAAGGAAAATTAAAACCAGAGTTAAGCGCCATTGATGTCTTGCGTGCTACTTTTCCAGCAGGAACGGTCAGCGGCGCGCCAAAAGTTCGTGCAATGGAGATTATCGATGAATTGGAAATCTCTAAACGCGGTATTTACGCCGGAGCAGTTGGTTATCTGGCATTCAATGGCGATATGGATTTAGCGATAGCAATTCGCACGAGCGTTATCAAAAATGGCAAATTGTACGCACAAGCTGGCGCTGGAATCGTTGCAGATTCCAATCCCCAGAACGAATGGATTGAAACGCAGAACAAAGCAAAAGCAGTGTTACGCGCCGCGGAAATTGCTGAAAATGGATTTGATAATAATAAGTAAATACCCAATCAAAAAACAGATTAGCGTATTACTGAAAGAAAAATAAGGAGCATCGAAGAAAGGGTAAACCTACTGCCTGTTAAGCAGGCAGTAGGAAAAACATCAGAAACAGAAAATTAACATCACACCTAGTAGATAATCCCAACCTTAGTATTTTCCTTCATAAGGTACGATTTGGTTGTTCAGAATTTCGCGGCTGGCGTTGTTCCAGGTCACGTCTGTCAGGTTTGAGTAACGGGTGATGATTTGTGCTGCAATACCACCTGAGAACAATCCTGCCCAACCCAGAATCACAAAGCCCCAGTGTAACGGTGCGCTGAACAATTCTTCCATGAACCAGAATGCATGGCCCCATTCGTTCAAACCTACGTTTGGCAGAATCATCAATGGGCCAGCAATTGCCATCACCAATGGGAATGATGTGCCACGGCTATACAATGGTAAGCGAGTCGTTGCGTATAAGTACGATGCAACGCCGCAGACAATGTACATCGGGAACGAACCATAGAACACTACCACGTGGCTCGGCGTAAAGCTCGTGTCACGGATAATCACTTGGTGCCAGGATGCGTCTTGCTCCGTGAAGAAACTTCCGCCCCAGTAAACACCAAACAAATAAACACCTAACCACATCATCCAGTAAAAATAACGTTTGATTTCTAGCTTGGTATCTAAGTTGTCGAGTTGTTCTTTCGTGTCACGGGTTTTGAGTATC
>JBGAVE010000052.1:0-5721 GCA_044228295.1 Nitrosomonas sp. | reverse complement strand
TTATAATGGTCTGGTAGATGGGGGATGCTCCAAGCATTTTCGAGTATCGCATGGTAGCAATGAATTTGCCCGAGATGAGGCACTGCCACATTTAACGGTATTGAATCGTTTTGGAGTTTTACCAAGCGACGATTGGCAAAGTTTGACGGCGTATCAGTTAACTTCGAGCTGCATTTGAAAGATTCTAAAGGCGATGGAAAAAACAACCTGATGAACTTGCTAGGAACTATGGCAGCTTATTGGATATTATTAACCTCTGCTAGTCTAGAGCCTTGAGAATATTACTAATCACGATTGAACTTCAATGCTGCAAAATCTTGAGATGAGACACTCCGATTATTTTAATAAAGCCACAATACCTTGGTGGAGGATAGGATGGGTACGAACAAACACTGCCTGATTTTTTCTCCAATTCCGGTTACTTTTTGCAGAATCAATCTTTTTGTAAATAATCCAGAGATTTTTTACAAACCAGAAAATTCACTAGCAGGTGTTTGATTGCCATCAGTTTTCTGTGAAAGAAATGCTCCGCACCTGGTACTACCACAATCGGTTGTGAGTATGGTTTTGCCCAAGTTAGGATTGATTCAAGAGTTACAACATCGTCTTCATTACCCTGAATAATTAATACAAAGCAGTTTTCTCTGGATGGCATGGGTGCTTTCAAGTTGACAATCGATGGAGCAACCAAAATGAGAAAATCGGGATTAAGGGTTTGTGCTGCGCGCAATTGAATTCCGCCACCGAATGAAAAACCGGATAATAATAGCGGTAAGTTTGAAAATTCACTCGATTGTTTGCGAATTGTTTCTGTCACTGTGATAACGTCTGTCAATTCTCCGGCACCGTCATCAAAGTTACCCTCACTTTGCCCCACACCGCGAAAATTGAATTTGACCGTGACAAATCCCAATTCTAAAAAAGTATTAAATAAGATATAAACCACTTTGTTATCCATAGTGCCGCCGTAAAGCGGATGAGGATGTGCGACGATAGCAACGCCCTTGGGAGAACCATTAGGTTTTGCTAGGACCGTTTCCAATTTTCCAGCAGCACCTTGAATAAAAAACTTTTCAAGTGGAGATGATTTCATACGATCTATATTTGAACTAGCATGAGAAGGTTACTAATGAGTCAAATTTTTAAACGCTCAACGACATTTCCTTTAACTAAATGCTCATCAATGATTTCATCAATATCATCTTTGTCGATATAGGTATACCATGTTTCATCTGGATAAACCACGATCACCGGGCCTTCGTCGCATCGATCTAAACAACCGGCATTGTTAATACGAATCTTTCTTTTGCCATCCAATTTTAATGACTTAACTCGTTGCTTGGCGTAGTCACGAAGCTCTTGCGCACCAAGATTATTACAACATTTGGCATTGCCTTCGCGTTGATTTACACAAAAAAAGACATGATGTTTATAATAACTCATCGGGGTTGCTCTCAAGTAAATTAGATAATCGACAAACGATTATATTCTACCTAATGAAGAACATGCCAAGCTAGAAGTACTACTAACAAAGCAATTATTAATGTAAGTAAGCGATTCCTTTGTTTTTCTTGGATGAGCAGATCGTCCATTTTCTTTTCCAAAGTATGATTGCGGTTTTCGGTTAGAATTTGATGCATCAAACGCGGAAATTCTGGCAGAATGACCGCCCAATTGGGGGCCTCTTTCTGTACTCGAGCCGTAAACCCACTAAATCCAATCTGTTCCGCCATCCAGCGTTCGAGGAATGGTTTTGCGGTTTTCCATAAATCAAGATTAGGATCAAGATCGCGGCCTAAACCTTCAATATTCAGTAATGTTTTTTGCAGCAGCACCAATTGCGGTTGAATTTCAACATTAAACTGTCGAGATGCTTGAAATAGTTGAAATAGGACGCGGCCAAAGGAAATTTCTTTTAAGGGTTTATCAAAGATAGGTTCGCATACTGCACGAATTGCCGCTTCAAAATCATCGACACGGGTATTTTTCGGGGCCCAACCCGCTTCAACATGAGCTTGTGCTACGCGTCCATAATCGCGACGAAAGAAAGCCAAGAAATTTTGTGCCAAATAGTTTTTGTCCTGATCGCTCAGTGTACCCATAATGCCAAAATCTACGGCGATATAACGCCCATCGTCCCCAACGAAAATATTCCCTGGATGCATGTCGGCATGAAAATAACCATCGCGAAACACCTGTGTAAAAAATATTTCTACCCCCATGCGTGCCAACTGAGGAATATCAATGCCTTGTTGCTGTAATTGAGTAACATGGCTGATCGGGATTCCTTTCATACGTTCCATCACCATTACGCTCGTGCGGCAATAATCCCAGTGGACTTCGGGAACAATTAAAAGGGGTGAATTCGTGAAATTACGTCGTAACTGGCTGCAATTGGCTGCTTCCCGCATCAAATCCAATTCAACGTCCAAGTGTCTTGCAAATTCTGAAACCACTTGCCGCAATTTTAACCTTTTTCCATCAGCCCAAAGCGCTTCGGCTAACCAAGCTCCTGTATCCATCAGTGCAATATCGTGATTGATAATGGGGGCTAAATTGGGGCGCAGAATTTTTACCGCGACTTCAGTGCCATCGTGCAATTGAGCAAAATGAACTTGTGCCACGGATGCGCTGGCGATCGGAGTGAGATCAAATTGCGCAAAAACTTCATGGACTTTCTTGCCATATTCAGTTTCAAGCGTTTTCAGTACAAGATCTGAGGAAAACGGTGGAACTTGGTCTTGTAATTTGGCTAATTCATCAGCGATGTCATGCGGCAATAAATCCCGACGTGTCGATAACATTTGGCCGAATTTGACAAAAATTGGCCCCAATGCTTCTAGAGATAACCGTAATCTCTCTCCGCGAGGTTTTTCGAGGTTTCGCCAAAAAGTAATTTTATGGATAAATCGTTGCAAAGGTCTCAACTTACTATGACTTAGAGCAAATTCATCTAATCCATGTCGGAAGGAGATACGGAGTATTTTTAATAGGCGAAAAAGACGCATGGATTCAGGTGGGTGAGAACTTATTAATGGGGTTATACAATCATGACACGGTGGTCACTTGTAAGCGCTTTGGTTTGTCAATTGATTGATTCGTGCTTCCAATTGATCCATGCTGTGTTTCAATTTATCGATTTGTTCTGTCCATTCACGATGGGCAGTTGATTTTACGAAGATATTTTTTTCTTCAGCGCAGAACTCTAAAACTGAATCAGTAACTTGTTCTGAGTTTTTTTGAAACCACTGATGAACCGTTTCATGGGTTCGAATTACGCGATTCGTAAGCATGTCACCGATTATTTTACTCAATTCCTGCGCAAAAACATGATCAAAGTTAATTTGTTGAATTAAATTAATTATTTCATTGCCAATTATTTTATTTCCGACTACTTTTATGAGTTTTAATCCCAATTTATTGGATAGTAATAATTGAGGCAACTGCCATGAAGGGATGGATAGTGTGGTATCGGCTTCGGATTGATTAGAAATAAAATATAGTTTTCCTTCATCACTGATACCTAAGTAAAACTCAACGATAGGAAATATTTGGATTCGAATACGTTGACCAGAAAATAGCTTTAAATGCTCGCGTATTCGTATTTCTAAATCAAGAAAATGATTAATTGGATCTATTGCAAGTGAAATTAGCATTTATATAGTGAAATTCTATTTTTTCATGCGACAACTAACGTGAACCATGTTAGTTAGGTATTCATCATTAATCAGACTTCTATCTGTTTCATTCAAAGAAATGATGGATTCAACAAAAGACTCTACATGATATTTGCTGATTTAATCCGTTTAAGCTATTTATCATAAGTCACCCGGCCGAGTATACCATTTAAACTCAGGCCTACAACACCAGCCTTTTTATATCAGAACGAACGAGATTGTGAGAAAACTCACATTCATAATTGAAATATGTCGGTATATTTCATTTCTGTTTTCATCTTCAAAATACTTGGTAAGTATTATAGTAGAGTCAGTTATCGCAATTGATCTGAAGTGGACGACTTCAGAAATCGAAATGTGAAAAAGTGTGAATGCTTGCTAAGGAAGATGTTTCGCATGATTTCGATAAACGGCGATGAATGATTTTATGACGAGGCCCTTTAATCCCTATTGCGTGCAATAGGGATTTTTTTTGCTATTTAGTCATAAACCAGTACGGGTTTAATCGCCAAGTGCTGTTGGATTGAAAAGGCGATGCGTTCTGCTGAAGTTGAATCAGAATAAGGTCCGGCATGAATTTTATGCAAGCCATTGTGTTCAATAACACGGATTGGATCTTGCAGCCACGAAAGTTTGTTCTTAATGTGCATGACAAAATGTTGCGCATTGTTTTGTGAACCGAATGCACCGAGTTGAACATACAGTTTGTTTAAATCTGATTTCCGATCAAGCGAGTTAGTTTGATCGGTAGGTGTTTCAATTGTATTTTGCTTAATAGAAGCAATCGCTGTCTGAGAGGGAGATTCTTGTTCGGCTAAAGACTGCTCGGGTAAAATAATTTCTACATCCACTTCACCGCTGCCATTACCGAGCGTTCCTAACTTATGAGCCGCTGTATAAGATAGATCAATTAAACGATTGGCCAGAAAAGGACCGCGATCATTGATGCGCACAATAACTGAGCGGTTGTTTTTAACGTTGGTAACGCGAGCATAACTGGGTATTGGCAAAGTCGGATGAGCGGCCGTCATGGCGTACATGTCATAAATTTCTCCTGACGCGGTTGCTTTACCGTGATAACGGCGTCCATACCATGAAGCTGTGCCACGTTTTTTGTAGGGTTGCAGCGCAGTCATCGGTTGAAATTGCTTGCCCAAAGCGGAATAAGGCCGCATGTTTGCGGCACGTAAAGGTTCCGTTTTGGGAATCGCGTCTGGAATTAAATGTAGATTTTCAGGGGGATTATTACCTGGGCCATCGTCTAAATAATAACCACCACTCTTTTTCGTAACAGAACCATTGTAATCGGTTGATGCACGAACAGATTTTTGGTTTTGATTAGATGTGCTTTTGTCAGGCATGCTGCTACATGCAGTTAATAGAGCCAATGTTGTCGCCATCAGATAACAGCTTAATCGAGGAAAAATCGATTGTTGATTTAGCATAGTAAAAACTCCAATCATGTTCTGATGAATTTAGGATGAGTGTGAATCAGTAGTGTCCGGTTAAAAGTTTAACAAATTTAGTTGGTTAGCGTCGCCGCACTGTTCTGGAATGTAGACGGCGCCTTGTAAGGCTTGTTGCAACTGGTTTTTCTCAAAAACAGAGACCGATAAAATCTGTAGCAAAGTGTAGAGCGAGGCATCAATTTGAAGCTCCTTTTTAACAATGGCGATCAGCACGTAAGTGGCGACGGCGCACCAGATCTGCGTTTTCACCGCATTCTCGCTGTTGCCGATGAAACGTTTGATACGCAGATGTTGCTTGATCCACTTGAAGAACAGCTCGACTTGCCAGCGGCTTTTGTACAGCGCGGCAATCGTCAGTGCGGGCAAGGCTGTGTTGTTGGTCAGGAACACCAACGTCTTGCCGGTTTCCGGGTCTTTGAAGCGGATGCGCCTCAGTTGTTCGGGATAGTCCTGCGAGATGTAGAAACCGTCGAGCACGATGCGCTGATCGCAGATGATGCCGGTACTTCGATCGACTTTCATCGAGTACACCCTGTGCGCGTTCATTCCTCGTTTGGCGCGAATTACGAAGAACG
>JBGAVE010000051.1:0-6620 GCA_044228295.1 Nitrosomonas sp. | reverse complement strand
ACGAAACAAAACTTCAATATGCGGAGAAATGACTTGTGGTAAATCATTAAGTAATTCACGCCGTTGCTCAGTCAAATCAGCCAAAAGACCTAATTCAATACAAAGACTTGGCACCTCATTCATAACGATTGGCAGGATCACTATGGTATGCGGCAAGCTTTCACCAATACCCGATCGAATACGCATATAGCCAGACGGAATTTCATTCAAAATGACTGGTTTTTTGGTGCGAAAAGCTTCTCCAACCAATCCTTCTTCTAGAGAAAAAACAATGTCTTGCGCGTTCTGCGACATAGCCCCATAGCCCGCAACTCCCTCAAGTGAACCGTTTTTTTCATCCCGTAGATAGATAATTGCCGTACCTGCCATCATCAGTGGGCATAGCGACTCGAGTAATGCACGCGAAAATTTTCCCACCGTATCCGCCTGATGCACACACTCTGTAATGTCTGTTAAACCCGCTTTCAACCACTGTTGCCGCTCGATGTTTTCTTTAGCGATGCGGAAAGACTCCAGCGCACTTGCTAAGTTCGCGAGTTCTGATAAAGCATCTTTCAATCGAAACCGGACAGTTTTATCACCATCAATAAGTTTCTGAGTGTCTTCGGTTAGGATATTGAGCGGGATCGCTATCTTGCGTTGAAAGAACAGCAGCATGACCAGAACCACCGTGATAATGAACAAGAAAAATACGATAACAGTGGCTGTTTTATACAGCGTGATTGATTCTGACAGTATCTCTTGTTCCTTAAGAAGGCGAGATTTTAACTCCATGCGCGTTTGAATGAGTGGTTTAATAATTGAATCTTTCCTACGCTTGTATTCTTCACCAAAAACCAAATCGCTGGCTCTTTTCAGATCGCCACGATCAACCGCATCGAAAGCTTCGTTCTCCAATGGAATCAAAGCATCTGAATTGGCTTTTGACGTTTCAATTTGTTCTATTTCAGCAGGTGCTAAATTGAGACCTCGCAAGGTGATAAGGGCTTTATCTCTTCCACGGGTTACTGAAAGCTCAATCTGAAAATCATTTTTGAATTGTTCGTTACCGGTTGCAGCGTAACCCCGTATTGCCATGGTCAATATATCGCTCCCTGCAACCAGTTTGTCGATCGCTTCGGTTGCCGATAGTAATCGATTGCCAACTTCCTTATGCAGATCGGTCAATCGATAGGTATTTAGAAGAGCGCCTACTCCAATAGCGGAAAGAAAAATGATAAACAATACGATCATTCTGCTCGATTCTTTTATGCGCACAATAGCCCCCCTATTGAAATTATTTGTCAATTCTAAAAAGAATCTCAAATCAAGTCTTACTTATAGATTCAAAAAATATATTCTGATGCTTGGGATAATAGTGTTTTTTGGCAATTTTTTAAATACGTTATGTCAGATAAATCATCACATGAATCGGGGTTTTTCTGTTTTGGATACACTTATGAGAAAATTGAGACAAAATCTATGAGCGATTGGCTGCACAGCGGAAACATTGCGGACATGGGTAAGAAGTGCGGGTAAGCAGGCTTATAGTTTTGTATCATCTTTCTTCTCCTTTAAACAGAACATAATGTGTCCGTTCAAAGGGGACAACTCCAGTTTGGATTCACCCGAACCCGCTACCGTGGGCTGATGAAGAATGTCGTCCAGGTGAACATGCTGATGGGCGTGACTAACCTGTACCTGCTGCGCAGGCGACTGCAGGAAACTTGAGGAGAAATCCGCTAAAAATGCCCCAACGGCAGACGATGAAGCCCAAACAGGGAAAATCCGGCGGCAAAACGCTACCAAAAAATGAATTACCAGTAATTTGTGTTCAAAAAAACTGACAGTAATACCAAAAAATCTGAAAGCCGCTAATTGTTCAGCGTTTCCCTACACATATCAATCTAAATATTGAGTCACACATGATCTTGTGGTTCAATGATATAAAGTTCATTAACGGAGGGGATTTATGCCTATTGCCAATTATGGAGTCATTAGGGGTTGTCCGATTTCACGTCGTTTAGCGACTGGTTCCTCGCCACATTATCAAATTCACCTTATCGACGAGAATGGAGAACATTTTCGTGTCGCTATCAATGTGCTCTCTCAAACGTCGCCGTCAGAAGTAATATTCTATGTTAAATCCTTTTTCGTTCACCCGATAACGACCATAGTAGAGCAACTATCCACCGGGTTTAATCCGCTTGCTTCACAACCAAATTCTGGAGCCTGGACTTTATTCGTGCAAACCTGTTCCCCGCTGGAATGATGACTCCGTTACCAATTACCGTTCCTGGACCCAATAACAACCTGAACGAAAAGCTTGATCAAGTGATGCAGCGTGCGATGTCTGACGAAAACGCCCTAATTTATGCATTTGGCCAACGCTAGGGACCTGAGAACAAAGCAGATAATTACTTTGGATTTAAACCCGGAAATGGAATTCATGACATTCATATGAATCAAGGTAACGTCGGACGATTTATAAATGACGACGGCCCTTGGCAGGATGGTGACCTAATTTTCGAATTTCCTAACCAAAACCAATGGACGGCTGTTTTTCTCAAGTTTCAATCGCAAGCTTGGCACACCGATGATCATACTGGTCACACGATTAATGAACCGGATCCAGGAGACCCTGTTGATCCGGATCCCGTAAAACCCCAACCCACTGAGAATTTACCAGACGGTTTGGTTCGCATTGTTGCGGCGATGGTAAACTCAAAGGAATCACCGGAAAAAGAATGGGTATATTTACTCAACACTGCAGATAGGTCAATTTCGCTCAATGGCTGGCAGCTAGTCGACAAACAAAAATCCAGGATACCTCTTTCTGGAATGCTTGACCCCGGAGCTATCGTGAAAATTAGCATTATACCTCCCGTAGTACTCTCAAATAAGGGAGGGATTATTAGTGTTCTCAATGGTGACGGATTGAAGGTCGATGGTGTGTCGTATACACGCGAGCAAGCAAATCAACCAGGTTGGACAATAGTATTTTACTAGGAGAAAATCATGCGCGCGAAAGTGGAACAGCATGGAATTTCGCTACAAGCCATAGCTGGAACCTATGTTGTTCTGCTCGGTTGGAGTATGACTAAGCAAGATTCGAAAAACATTCTCGGGTTCGCTGTCCATAGGATGGATAAAACCGAGAATGAAGCCTACTGGTTGGAAGGCATGAAGGTCTTCAAGGAAACCGATCCAGGGACACACAAAGCGTCTCTACGCCAACATCCTGTACAGGGTTTCACTTGGTCAGATTTCACTGCAAAGCCTGGTCATAATTACATTTATCGTATTGTCGCTCTTAAGGGAACTCCGACTGATTTGCAGGAAGATGCTGATGTTTCAGTAGAAGTTACAACAGAAGTCGGAGCAAATGGAACGCAAGCAGTCTGGTTTAATCGCGGCGCTGCGGCTAGCCAAGAATATGCAAGGCGTTTCAATAATCGACGACCTGATGATGTTGGTTGGCCTGCCTTCAAATGGCTTTCGCGTGGACTCTGGGAAGCTATGCAAACCTTCATTGCACGAGCAAATGGCACTAAATTCGGATTGCGAGTAGCGGCCTATGAGTTAAATTACCGACCTGTACTTGAGGCTCTTAAGACAGCGTCAGAAGATGGTGCCGATGTACAAATCATATATGATGCCCGGAATACCAAATTAGCAGCAAACACTCGAGCTGCCGTCAGTGCAGCCGGAATTAGCAACCTATGCAGCGAGCGAAAATCAAATCCAAGTGCAATCGCACACAACAAATTCATCATTCTTCTCAAGAACCATCAGCCAATTTCTGTTTGGACTGGATCTACAAATTTTTCGGAAGGCGGTATTTTTGGACACTCCAACGTCGGACACGAAGTTCGAAATATAGAGGTTGCAAAGAAATACCTTGCTTATTGGAAAATGCTCAAAGGAGACCCAGATTCGAAAGCTCTACGTCCTGAAGTACTTGAACTGACGCCTACACCGGCAATCAATTCTTCGCCATTCCCTGGAACGACTGAGTTCTTCAGTCCTCGCTCGGGTCTTCAACTGATGGATTGGTATGTTGCACAAGCAGCCTCCGCATCCAGGTTAGTGTGTGCTACATTCGCATTTGGAATTAACAGGACATTTGTGCCGATGTTCCAGACACCGTTTGCAGGACTTCGCTATGCGATCCTCGACTCTGAAGGTACCACACCCGAGGCGAAACTTATGGTTTCAGAGCTTCGCAAACGACCAGACAATCGTTTTGCAATCGGTAATTCCCTAGTAACGAACAAATTTGATAAGTGGACCCATGAAAGACTAAGTGGACTTAACCAACATGCACGGTATATCCATACCAAATACATGCTGATTGATCCATTTGGCGACGATCCGGTTATTATTACCGGCTCAGCGAATTTCTCGGATGCATCTACCCGCGATAATGATGAGAATATGCTTGTTATCCGTGGGGAGAAAGCCATCAGCGACATTTATACTAGTGAATTCTTCCGTTTATGGAATCATTATGCATTTCGAGAATGGGCTGCAAAGCAAAGAGATACTGGCTCTGCTCGTCCACAGTTTCTTAGAACAGATGATTCTTGGCGAGATATCTACTACGCAGATACCGAACAGTCTCGTCAACGCATTATTATGTCAGGAATTGAGCTCAACTAGTTGGAAAAGAGTAAAGTGTAAGTAATCTCAGGTTGTATACATTCAGCAAATTCGGTTACCGTATGGTCTGATCTGTGCTAATACATTATGATAAGACTATCCGATCAATTGAACGCACGTTACCAGCAATTAACTATGTTCTTTCGTTGTATTTTTCGAAATGAACAACGCAGGTAACGATTTGTTGTAGCGCTTATTCACTTTGATAAGAGATGAATTAGATTCTTTTGGGAGCACTGATTTGTTCTCAAAAGATTGAGGAATATAAGGTTGAAAGAAAATTGAATCTTCTGCTGTTTTTTGAGAATCAGATTTTAATTTTGTCGATTGTGCTTTTTTAAAGGTTGCTTGATTAGCAGTTTTATTAGATCGCATTGATTCATTTTTCTTTGCATTGCTCTTATATGAATTAATACTTTTTACATTTTTAAATGGCTTGTTTTCTAATGAAAGACTTGATGAGTTTAGATCATTGCCAAATCCACATAGATTTTCCCTTTTAATTGAGGCCTTAAGCAACTTCTCGATACTTAGCAACGCTAAATCATCTTCTTGACTAACCAATGAAATGGCATACCCTTTCTCTCCAGCACGCCCCGTGCGTCCAATTCGATGGATATAATCTTCTGGATTTTTAGGTAACTCAAAATTTATTACGCAAGCTAAGCTATCGATATCTATGCCTCTTGCGGCTACATCCGTCGCAACCAGTGCCTTAATATGACCATCTTTAAAACTGTTCAACGCTTGCAGACGTTGAGACTGATTACGATCACCATGTATCGCTAAGCTTTTAATTCCACAGTTATTAAGGTGTTTAGTCAAATAATCAGCATTTATTTTTGTTTTAGTAAAAATTAGCACCTGATTTAACTGTCTGCTTTCAATCAAAAAAGTTAGTAGCTCCTTTTTTTTCTCTACTTCCACTGCATAAACAATATGAGTTACTAACTCACTGGTAGAATTTTGTTTTGCAACCTCGACCAAAACCGGTTTGATAAGAATATTATTGGCAAGCTTCTTAATCTCTTCAGAAAATGTTGCAGAAAACATTAAATTCTGCCGCTGACTCGGTAATAATTGGATAATTTGCTTGATATCGGGCATGAATCCCATGTCCAACATCCGATCCGCTTCGTCTAAAATGAATACCTCAACTTTGCTTAATACAATGTTTTTCTGTTGAATATGATCCAATAAACGCCCGGGAGTTGCGACTAAAATTTCGACACCCGATTGTAATGCGCTGATTTGCGGATCAATATTGGTACCTCCGTATATTACTGCTGATTTTAACGAAAGATACTTTCCGTACGCTCTAATGCTATCGTAAACTTGTATTGCAAGCTCTCGGGTTGGAACAAGAATCAGCGCACGAATAGGATGTTTAGCAGGTGATGTGCTGCTATTCGCATGAATTTCTAACCTATGAAGTGTCGGTAACACAAAACTGGCTGTTTTGCCTGTACCTGTTTGAGCGCCACCCATTACATCTTTTCCACTCAATATCACCGGTATTGCACGTTCTTGAATAGGGGTAGGTTTTATATAATTCTGATCCGCAATAGCGCGGAGTAATGAGCTTGATAAGCCAAGATACTCAAATGACATAGATAATAGATTGTTTTATTGTTTAAATTATTTTAAGAAAAAAAATCGGAAAGGATTCGAACAAACGATCTGAACAAAAATACTCGGCAGGGTGTTGATAATTTTACTAAATAAGTAATTTAGTTGAAATTCTAGGATTTTTATTTTACAGCTTCTTTTCAGTTTGTCTAAATAAAACAAATCTCCGTAAAATAATTAAATTCTACGGAGATTATTGTTATAGAGAATTACAGTGAAACTCAGAATAGATACACAGGAAAAATAAACTCAATTTATTCCTTATCTTCTTCATCTTCATCGTCACCTTCGTCGTCATCGGCTTTAGTAGCGCTTGAGTCGTCAGATGTGCCTTCGGATTCAGATTCGTC
>JBGAVE010000050.1:0-7376 GCA_044228295.1 Nitrosomonas sp. | reverse complement strand
TACTGGATCGATCATCAATCAAAACACCGTTGCTATTCAAAATATAAAGTAGTGAGAAATGAGTATTTTTAAAAGCTGGATTATATAAGCTGTGGGTTCAAACAAGTCGAATTTTCTAAAATAGTCTTTACTCGGTATCCAGAGCGCGCGATGGCGACCTTGCCGCCCTCCTCGTGACTGTTGGGCTCACGCCGCAAGGCACTGACTCTGCTGGAGTACCATACGGCGTCGTTCGTGATGCCCTACTAACTAAAATTAGAAAGATTCTTCCTTAATGCATAACGTCGAGCTTTCGGCCGGTCCCACTCGAAGCTCTTGTTGGGCATTTCTTACATTTGTGGCGCCAAATGTGGTTCAACTCAACGCCATACTTCAATCAAGCACTGAAACGAGCCTGAACCGTTTGCAGGCTGATTGTCATTTATTCGGAGAAAAAGCCGACGCGCAGAATTGCGGTTAAATGTACGCCTTCCGAATCCGCTACCAATATAGAAGTAGCCTTCATCTTCCAATCTTCCAATCAAGGAGAACGGTCTGGCATCAGGAGTGTTGTGAAGCAGTGAATTGGGGTCCGTTTCAATTCGATCCCACCCTTCAGAGCCATTTAAACCTGTGAACCAAACACCTGCCCAAATTGAGCCTGTGCCAGTCAACGCAAATTCGTCTCCTGGCTGAAGGACAACACCGGTATCAATATCCGTTCGAACAGATTCAGGTACGTTTACCCACACGTCGGGGCGTTTTTGCTTTAGGCCAAAGTCGCAACTGACGTGTTGATGATGCTCCATTGTGTACAGGCGGAATGTTTTGCCAATGGCCCTTAAGTGACTCCTTTGACACGCCTAGTGTATAGGGACCTGGGCCTGCTCCGAAGGATGCAATATTTCGCGCAATTGCCTTACTTTGACCAGGATTCAACGAGGTAAGCCCGGCTTCGATACCTCCAATGACTGAGTCAATGTTTCTGCCTGCCGGATCGCGAGCCCATAAACAGAAGGAGCGAAATCGCGATGGATACTCACCCACGTTTTGCACCGTGACTGCCATAAAAACCTCGCAAAAAAGAGACACTCATAACCAAATTATTGAAATATAATGTTTATATTAAGTATGTGCATTTGCCAGTAACAGCTAACGTATAGTATCAAAATACTAATGATCTGTATGTGAGTAATCCCACCATTCTGAATTGAAGTTAAAAGTAGAGGTTAATTGATGTCGTATACTGTGTACCCCGTCGATTCGTGAAGTCCGGGCATGATCTCGCGGTCATGGCGCAAATACTGCGTGATCCGCGTTATGAGAAATTTAGAATCTTTTATACCCAACAACAGCGCGTTGTTCACCATACCGCCTTTACTTCCCGATTACCCACAGATCTTGTCTGAAAAATCAATACAGAATTTTTCTAAATGCAACAAAGTTATGGCGGATGCGTTATTAGTTTAACGAAAAAGAAAAAGTGCTGTCATTAGGTGCATACCCTGAAGTTACTCTCAAACAAGCACGAGATACTCTGGAGGTAAGCACAATTTCATAAAATAATTGCAACCAACGATTTTTCAATCAATTCTAAGAATAATGAGTTAAAGCATTGGCTATTTTCCTAACGAAAAAATTCAGATGAATCAATTTCATATTGTGTCGATCAACATTCTTAAGCATAAACTCAGGAGTTAGTCATCCATCAACACCTAAACGCATCTGATCTGACGACTGTTATCATCCAACCACGCAAAATTTTCTAATTTTTATTTTCTTTTAATGTTTTTTTCTCAGTCATTGCACCATTAAGTTTTTCTTCAATGGTAGCGGCCGGAATCATTCCTCCCACTATCGTTCCATCGGCAAAAACTAATGTTGGCGTTCCAGATACTTTATTTTCACGACCTACTTTAACGAGCGAATCTAAAGGGGTTTCACATTCCTTACCTGTTGGTGCTATGCCTCTAAGCATGAAATCGTCCCATGCTTTGACTTGATTTTCAGAACACCAAATCTTTTTTGAAACTTCCATCGACCCATTTAATACAGGGTAGAGAAGCGTATAAATAGTGACGTTGGTGATATCTTGTAGTTCTTTCTCCAGGCGCTTGCAGTATGGACAATTAGGATCAGTAAAAATAGCAACATGACGTTTACCATTGCCTTTAACGATTTTAATTGAGGATTGCAACGGTAAAGAATCGAGAGGAATGCGACGTGCTGCTTTAAGTTGTTCGATTCTTTCATGGGTCATACTAGTGCGAGTTTTCGCATCAACTAAATGACCAAAGAAGAAATACTCAGCTTTTGCATCGGTATAAAATACCTCATCACCCACCACTACTTCATAAAGACCATTGAAATAAGGAGTTTTCTTGAGGCTTTCAATTTTGTGCCCAGCAAAATGCTCTTGAACGCTTTTTTTGATGGCTTCTTCATCGGCGTAACTGTTAGTACAGAATACGATCGTAAGAATAGTAATGAAATATTTAAGTAGATTTAAGTGCGCTAACATCGATTGAATTCTCCAAATGTAGATTTAGTTTAATGCGTGTTGTATCAGATGATTCTTGATGAATGGAAGTCGATTAGTCATTTCAAGCCCTAAATTTCTTAACCGTGCAATAGTTGGATTGGAATTACAGAACAATTTTTGTAAGCCATCAGTGATCAATTCGAGTGCTAATATATCTTCTTTACGGGCAATTTCATAACGCCGTAACATTAGAAAATCACCGCAGTCGAATGGTCGATGTTGAGAATTAATGATACGTGCAAGCTCGCGCACGTCTCGCAACCCGAGATTGACGCCTTGCCCAGCCAGGGGATGGATGACATGGGCAGCATCACCAATTAAGACCACACGTGGTTTAACAAGTTGATCCGCGTGTAAAAAATTTAATGGAAACCCAACTGGTGAAGTAATTACTTTCATCTTGCCTAATGCGTTTAACGATACTTCTTGCACATGCTGACATAAATCCTCAAGGGGTAATTGAAGTAATGCATCGGCGTGCTGATCATCGGCAGACCAAACAATGGAGATTCTTTTATCGGGTAACGGTAAAAAAGCGAGAACACCATCTCGTCTAAACCATTGACGTGCAATATTGCGGTGTGAAAACTCGGTCTCAAAATTAGCCACGATACCTACCTGCTGATAAGACCGCTTCAACGCATTAATAGCAGCCTGATTACGCACCCAGGAATTAAGGCCATCGGCGCCTACAACTAAAGCGGTTTCTATTTGTTCGCCATTTTCCAACTGAAGAGAAACATGAGAATCAAAAAACGAAATTGCCGTACATTTTTCTGAAAAGATATGCAAATGATCGTTACACATTTTCAGCACATTCCAAGCAGAATTTTGTAATTGCCGATTTTCGACGATGTAAGCTAATTGCGGCAAACCAATTTCATACGCGCTAAAATCAATCTGCGCGCAATTATCGTCACCATAAACAGCCATATCATAAACTGGTGTAATGCGTTCATTAGCAATTTCTTGCCAAATTCCAAGCTGCATTAATAATTCAGCGCTGCCGGGACTAATTGCATACACGCGACTATCCCAACTTAAATCCGATGGTATAGATGGATTCGCATGTGGTTCTATTAAAGCAACTTGTAAATGACTGTTTTTTAGTGCAGCAACTAAGCACAGCCCGACTAATCCGCCGCCAACAATAACGATATCAAATTTCATGAAATAGGTAGCTTGAAATTTTCGTGCCTTAAATTGAGAAAGCAATGAAGTTATTCAGTTTAGCTTCTTCTTTTAAAGAATTGAGTAGAATATATCACGAAATATGAAACCACTTCCTTCAACTGAATAATCTCACCAGAAACGAATCTCTATTATGTGAAGTTATTACGACCTGGTGACTTGTGGCCTTGCCCTGTAAAAACATATTTCTTAGCAGAGATTACAATCTAAGTTAAGGAGAAGAAGAAATGAAAGTAGAAAAGGTCAAGTGTGCTCAAGATGGTCTGGTTCAGACAACGACCAGAATCTGGATAGAAGCATTGTATAGGAAACTATTTAATCAAATTAATCAGCTCTATCACTTGTAATTTTGCTACTGTAATAACAGATTCAATGAGTTCAGGTGATAGGTCAAGCAAATCCCATACTTCTTTCGAATTCTCCGAAACTAATTCCTCTAAACTGATTTTACGATGGACATAACAAGGCTGCATCCAATTCGCTAAAGTCACTGCGGCATTTAGTGTAGATGCTTCATATTTATACTTGGATTCTCGCATTGGATCCAATTGTAGTTCCACCATATTGCAAATGTCTGATGGTAATTTCCATTGTCGCAAAAGTTCTGCACCCAATACCGCGTGATTAAAACCGAAAATTTTATGTTCGGCTTTAAGAACAGCTTCCTCCCCATCTTTTAAATGGTATAAGACTTTGGTAAATTCCTTTGGAAATTGATTGAGTAATACAAGCCTACCGACAGCATGCAATAACCCTGCTATAAAAAAACGTTCTCTATTTTCCACATTAGAGGATAATAATCGCGCAATAACACCACAAGCCACGCTATGCTGCCAAAAATCATCCATGTTGAGTAGGTTTTTAGGTATGTCTTTAAACGTTGTTGTTACAGATGCTGCAATCACCAAGTTACGCAATTCTTTGTGACCAATAATAGATATAGCTCTATTAGCTGTATCTACTTTTCCTGAGAAGCCAAAATAAGAACTATTAGCGAATTTTAATAATTTAGCAGTTAATGCGGCATCATTTAGCAGTACACGTCCTATTTCTGAATTACTAGCATCTCCAGATTCGATGAGATCATTAATTCTAATAACCGCTTCTGGTAATGAAAATATTGAGCGAACATTACTGACTATTGCACGTAGGTCCATTTTATCTCGATAATTTGTATGCGTTAATTGATAGCGTCACAAGAATGATAGATTGTAGTAGATTCATTATAAAAATTTCTAGCGCCGTGATGTAGTTTACTGAAACCGGATCATCCAATTAAGATAAAACGCAAACTTTCCCAGTGAATAGACAAATTATGGAACACCTAAGCAACAAATTAAAAATTCTGAAATCTTGGACTCAAAGTTAAGCTGAACTACTACGCCCGCTATTCTTTTCTCAATGCTCAATGCTCAAATTTTCCTGATTGATCAGTAGGATAAAGTATTTATTACAATTAGTACACTTGCTTCATAACTCGATTTCCACGAATTGATAAAATTGTCCCCAGTAATGCTATTGCTAGATTAAAGACTGACATCTCTTTAAGCTAACTAAACAAACTAATTTATTGGGTAAGTCTTACTGGAACTAGAAATTTTCACGATTTTTTTGTATGTACCAAGTTACTGGAGGCTTTTCATGATGATTATTAATCGTTTTGTATGCAAAACACTTTAAAAGACTCTCGTTGATTATTATAACTTTTCTGAGCCTATCAACGCCGATTTTGGCAACCAATTCCATGGCACAGTCACAAGGTGGTGTATTTGGGCCACTGCATAGTTGGCCTATCATTCCGATTGCAATGATGCTAATACCAGATGGAAGAGTCTTTGCCAACGGTACAACACCAGAAGGCGTTCAAAGTGCAAAAATGCATTACGCAATCTGGGATCCTTCCCTAGGCACCGAAAAGATGATACCAACAACTGGCTGAATCGCCCCGGGTTTCCCGGAAATAAAATGATTTGAAAGGAAGAAGCGATAAAAAATCAAATCAGTTATTCACGGGAATTACGAGAGCGAGCGGTAAGATTGGTATTTGAACAGCAAAAAGAGCATGGGTCACAGTGATCGGTGATCAAATCGGTTGCAGCAAAGATTGGCTGCACAGCGGAAACATTGCGGACATGGGTAAGAGGAATGGAGACCGATCAGGGAATTCGGACAGACATGTCGACTGCGGATCTAGAAAGACTCAAGGAATTGGAGCGGAAGAATCGGGAATTAAAGCGAGCCAACGAGATATTGCGTAAGGCATCGGCTTATTTTGCGAAAGAATGCTCGGTCGCCGACCGAAATAATGGTACATTTGTCAAAAGCCACAAAGCAGAATACGCGGTCAAGCCAATCAGCAATGCAATCTGGATTGCCCCATCGAGCTACTACGAACACAAAGCACGCGCGAGATACCGATCGATTGCCTGATCGCATCAAGCGAGACATGAAACTGGAACTGGATATAAAACGGGTATGGAAAGACAATTTCCGTGTTTATGGTGCTCGCAAAGTATGGCAGCAATTGTTGTTGCGAGGAAGCGTTGGCGTTGCTCGTTGCACAGGTTGATGAAGAGGCTTGATCTGGATGTCGAATCCCGTTTCTTTGATTTACCCATTACACAGGCTAGCAATATTGTTACAGTAAAATCCCCCGCAACACCGAATGTCGCCCCACCTGGATTTTATCAAGTTTATGTTTGGAACTCATCAGGTGCACCTTCTGTGGCCAGAATCATTCATATCAATTAACAACTCCAAGATACAATCTAGAGTTTAAAATTGCCCCTGTTAATAGGGGCAATTTTACACATTAACGTTCCAGCATTCTTTTACATTTTTTTAATTTTCGAAGATCATGGTTTCTGCCGCGTCCAATGCCCAAGTGGTCTAATCTGACCACCTTCCATTGCGTAACTCCGTACGGATGTTAAATTTCCAGCAGTAAGTGTAATGGAGTGATGATCACGTGTATGGTCTAGTAAGTACGATAGAGGTACTGCGCTATCTGGTTCTTCTAGCTTAATAAGACCATTTTTATCCACAGTACTTTCATTTTCAGATGCGTTGCTCCGTTTTTGTTGTGCTTGATGATCGGCGAGTACTTGATCCAGGGTTTGAGCGGGTGCATGTTCTTTTATGGAGAACCCTTGTTTTCGCAGTCCATTGATAAACGCCATACCAAATTGATCAGTGGTTGGATGGGTAAAACTAATCGTCGTTTTAGCAGGCGCAAACAGAACCGACATTTGAGTCACAGCATCATTTGCAATCGTTATAATGATTTCCTGTGAGATATCTGTAATACGATAAGCGTGCTTAACAGGCTTTGGTTTATTGATACATCCACACAGAAAAAGAAACATCAAACCAATTAAAAAAACTCTTTTCAATACACTTATCGTCATTATTATTGCTATTTGATAGTTATAAAGGAATATGCTTCTATTCTACCCTTATCAACAATAATAATTTTGGCTCTAGACTAGCAGAGTTAATAATATCTGATGATTTGCCATAGTTCATTAGCAAGTTCATCAGGTTGTTTTTTCCAACGCCACTCAGATTCTTTTAAATGCAGCGCAAAGTTAACCGACACACCGTTAAACTTTGCCAGCCGCCGCTTGGTAAAACTCCAAAACGATTCAATACCGTTAATATGGCA
>JBGAVE010000004.1:0-108539 GCA_044228295.1 Nitrosomonas sp. | reverse complement strand
GCTTTCTGGTGCTGGGACAACGTACGGTTCTGTAGCAGGGAATGTCGCATAACCCACAAGGCCAGCGGTCAGGTATTAAGGAAATATAGTACTTCCTGAATCTCCCGCTGCACACCTTCCTATTAAACTACGACCGTACGACGGATAAATTGTACGGTGGATTCGCCGCTTGCGGCAATCCACCAAATGGCAGGCTCAAAACACACCCAATCGGCGGCGATACCCGTACCATAACCTACGATGCGGCCAGTCGGATCACCAATACTGCTGACACCAATCCGATCTATAACTGCAGCTTTGATTATGATGTCAATAACCGGTTGACCCGCCAATTGAGTAACGCCGATTTCGAGAACAGTCTACTATAGGTCTACTAATATTTATTTCTAGTTTCTCTTTTTGTGTAACTTGTTGTTTTTTTGGCTCCCCGACCAGGGCTCGAACCTGGGACCTGCGGATTAACAGTCCGTCGCTCTACCGACTGAGCTATCAGGGAATGTGTAAGGGTGTAGATGTTAACGTTTTGGCGCTAATTGGTCAATAGTGCTATTTTGATAATAACAAAGCTCAAAGGAATCCTATATAAGTTTGATGTTTTAGCTTCTTGAAACATTGTTTCTCAGAAAAAGTTAAGTTGTACAAAATGAAATCAAAGATACGCGTCAGTAATATGATCTCTCGGCGTAAAACATAAATTTCCGCATACCTCGAGAGGTTAATAACCGCTTGTAAAGAGCCGAAAATGGCACGCTAAAACAGGCTAAAAATCGAACCCTATCAAACGTACCATTTAACTGGAATTTTCGGCAGTAGAATGCATTGCATCGTCCAAATAGATCAATAGCCGTTATTTCAGCTATTGAATCAGCAGATTTTCTAAGGTTAATCGATATATTTCAGAAAGTTTTTCGAGATCATCGACTTGCACATGTTCGTTGATTTTATGAATCGTAGCGTTGCGAGGTCCAAATTCAACGACTTGCTTGCAAATATCTGCAATAAAACGCCCATCCGAGGTGCCTCCGGAAGTAGAGAGTTCCGGATCGATTGTAGTAACTTGCTTGATCGCATCACTTATGGCATCGGCTAATTCACCTTTGGGTGTGAGAAAAGGTTTTCCGGACAATTCCCATGCCAAATCGTACTCAAGTTTATGTCGATCAAGAATGTCATGCACACGTTTTTTGAGGGACTCAACAGTGCTGGCGGTCGAAAAGCGAAAATTAAATAACAGTTCGAGTTTGCCTGGAATGACATTGGTTGCACCCGTACCGCCGTGAATATTGGAAATATGCCAGGTTGTGGGTGGGAAATATTCATTGCCTTGATCCCATTCGGTATTGGCTAAATCGGCAATAGCCGGCGCGGCGAGATGAATCGGATTTTTGGCTAGATGCGGATAAGCGATATGGCCTTGGATGCCTTTAACCGTTAAATGACCGGATAATGAACCTCGTCGGCCGTTTTTGATGGTATCTCCTAGTGTATCCACACAAGTAGGTTCGCCGACGATGCAATAGTCTAATAATTCTCCACGTGCTTGTAAGGCTTCGACGACTTTGACGGTGCCATCCACTGCGATTCCTTCTTCATCGGAGGTGATTAACAATGCGATTGAACCTGAGTGATCGTTATGTTGGGTGATGAAAGCTTCGATCGCGGTGATAAAAGCAGCGAGCGAGGATTTCATATCCGCAGTGCCGCGTCCATACAAGCAGCCATTCCGAATGGTCGGCACAAATGGATCGCTATCCCATTGATCCAACGGGCCTGTCGGTACGACATCGGTGTGGCCGGCAAAGCATACAACCGGGGCGCAATCGCCACGGCGTGCCCAAAGGTTGTCTACCTCACCAAAACGCATATTTTCAATTTGAAAACCGAGTTTTTTCAAACGTTCAATCAAAATTTGTTGGCAGCCATTATCGTTTGGCGTCAAAGAAGCGCAAGCAACTAATTGTTGTGCAAGTGTCAACGTATCATTGGACATAAATGTTTCCTAAGCAATAGAAAGAAATGACAGTTTTTTCTGAATGAAGCGAAACTGATTGTGATGCAATGACTGCGCTTAATTTCATTCAATAACATGGTATAAAAATATCGGGATAGTATAGAGCTTTGAAAGATTATCAGGTACATTTGGTAACGTAAGTTTTGTACGGAACCGGATTTTACCTATCGGTTCCATTTTTGCACAGTTCACATTTGAATATTAAGCTGTTCATTCAAACCATTGCGGAGAAAATACCCATGCTATCGTTTCTTTTTTCTGTCATTTTGATTGTGGTTGTAATCACCAGCGTTATTGTAATGGTACCCGTGTTACGCAAAACTTTGGTATCGCAACCGGTATTACAAATTTTCCGCCGTATGTTGCCGCAAATATCGCAAACTGAGCAAGAAGCCCTCGATGCGGGCACAGTATGGTGGGAAGGCGATTTATTCGGTGGCAAACCCGATTGGAAGAAATTATTATCCTATCCTAAACCGCAATTAACCGAAGAAGAACAAGCATTTATAAATGGACCGGTCGAGCAGCTTTGCAGTTTGTTGAACGAATGGAAAATTACGCACGAATTAAAAGATTTGCCGCCTGAAGTTTGGCAATTCATTCGCGATAATGGTTTTTTTGGCTTAATCATCCCCAAACAGTATGGTGGTTATGGGTTTTCTGCATTGGCGCATTCCGGTGTGGTGATGAAGATTGCATCGCGTAGCGGAACTGCCGCAGTCACCGTGATGGTGCCCAATTCACTCGGTCCGGCGGAGTTGTTATTACATTATGGTACCGAAAAACAGAAAGAGTATTATTTGCCGAGATTGGCAAAAGGTTTGGAAATTCCTTGTTTTGCGCTGACTTCTCCCGAAGCGGGTTCAGATGCAGGATCGATGCCGGATTATGGCATAGTGTGCCGCCAAGATCACGATGGTCAAAGCGATGTGTTAGGTATGCGCGTCACTTGGGATAAGCGTTATATTACCTTAGGACCTGTTGCAACACTGTTGGGCTTGGCTTTTAAATTGTATGACCCGGATCGAATACTCGGTGGTGCTGAAGATCTCGGTATCACCTTGGCGCTGATACCCACCGATACACCGGGCGTCAATATCGGGCGGCGCCACTATCCATTGAACGCGGTATTTCAAAATGGCCCTAATTCTGGAAAAGATGTGTTTATCCCGATGGATTGGATCATTGGCGGTCAGGAAAGGATTGGGCAAGGATGGCGCATGCTGATGAATTGTTTGGCCGCAGGCCGAGCCATTTCATTACCGGCAACCGGTGTTAGCGCAGCTAAGCTCGCGGCACGAACCAGCGGAGCTTATAGCCGTGTACGAGTGCAATTCAAGCTTCCTATTGGTTATTTTGAAGGGATCGAAGAAGCGTTAGCGCGAATCGGCGGTAATACTTATATGATGGATGCGGCGCGTGTCATGACCGCAAGTGCGATCGATTTGGGAGAAAAACCCTCAGTCGGATCTGCCATCGTTAAATATCATCTCACCGAACGTGGCCGTCAAGCGATTAACGATGCGATGGATATTCATGCCGGTAAAGGAATTTGTATCGGACCCAGCAATTATCTCGGGCGCACTTACCAGCAAATGCCCGTCGGTATTACCGTTGAAGGTGCTAATATATTGACGCGCAATTTGATTATCTTTGGTCAAGGAGCGATCCGTTGTCATCCTTACTTGTTAAAAGAAGTCAACGCGGCTCATGATAATGATCAGAAAAACGCTTTGGAAACATTTGACGCTGCATTATTTGGTCACATCAAATTCACGTTACGAAATACGTTTAATAGCCTGTTTTATGGTTTATTGAGCAACCATTTAAAAAATATTGTGCCGGAAAATTGCTTGCCCGAAACTGCGATCTATTATCGGCAGTTGACACGTTTTTCAGCTAGCTTTGCGTGCATAGCGGATATTGCTTTAATGCGTTTAGGCGGCTCATTGAAACGCAAAGAAAGATTATCCGCGCGTTTGGGCGATATCCTAAGCTTGATGTATCTGTGTTCGGCTACTTTAAAGCATTTTGAGGATCAAGGACGGCAAAGTGCAGATTTGCCATTATTGCATTGGTCAATGCAAGATGCGCTTTATCACATACAACATGCTTTTGATGAATTTCTAACCAATTTCCCCGTACCGATCGTGTTTGTTTGGATGTTGAAAGGGCTAGTATTTCCCCTGGGTAAACGGTGTAAACCGCCCAGTGACGAATTATCACATCAAGTAGCACGATTTTTGATGAAACCAGGCGTTGATCGAGATCGTTTGACTGACGGAATGTATGTTCCCAAAGCGACTAATTCTGCAAAAGAAACTGAACCGTTGGCGGATTTAGAGCAAGCATTCCAATGTGCGATCGATAGTGAAGCTGCGGAAGCAAAAATACGTGAAGGCGTCAAAGCAAAACGTATTACCGCGAAAGGAAAAGAAAAGATTGCGCAAGCGTTGCAATTGAATTTCATTAGTGCAACAGAAGCGGAATTGCTTTATCAATTGAGAGAATTGCGAAGTAAAGTAATCAAGGTGGATGATTTCACCAAGGATTTTAGCCATCACGATAAAGAACAAGTTAATTGATATTGAGCGAATCGCTTGAGAAGAGGAGTAGGGTGATGCAGCCAGAAAAACCGCATGATAGTGTTGATGTAATCTCGGTTGATCAAGCAAAAACACTGGATGGCCTTTTTAGAGAAAGGGTAAAGCGTTCGGGCGAGCAAGTGGCCTATCGCTATTTCAATAAATTGACCGAGCAATGGGATAGCTATACTTGGAGTCACATGGATCGGTTTATCGCGCGGTGGCAAGGCGCTTTGGAACAAGAAAAATTGATCCCGGGCGATCGAGTCGCCGTCATGGTAAGAAATTGTCCGGAATGGATTATGTTTGAACAAGCGGCGCTTGGATTAGGTTTAGTGGTCGTGCCGCTTTACGTCGACGATCGCGCGGAAAATGCAGCTTATGTGTTAGATCATTCAGAAGCCAAAATTTTATTGTTGGAAGATGTGCAAAAATGGCGCGATTTTCTTGCCTTAACACCAGAACAAAAATTGGGCATCGATAAGGTACAACGCATTGTCGTATTGCGCTGTGCGGATTTAAATTTAGATATATCGAAACCGCAAGTCGTGTCAGTGCATGATTGGTTGCCAGCACAGGCCGGTGAAGTCAAACATTTGGACAAAGATCCTCACGATTTAGCGACGATTGTTTATACCTCCGGCACTTCCGGCCGACCCAAAGGTGTCATGCTCAGTCATCATAATATTTTGACCAATGCTTTTGCGAGCACTGAAACGGTCACCATTTATACAACGGACTGGATGCTTTCATTTTTACCGCTGTCGCATATGTTTGAGCGCACTTCTGGTTACTATCTTTCGATAATGGCAGGAGGCGCTATCGCGTTTAATCGCTCGATTCCTGAGTTGCAAGAAGATTTGCTGTCGATTCGCCCTACCTTGATGATTTCGGTTCCACGGATCTTCGAACGTATTTATGCTGGAATTCGCGCTAAATTGGACGAGAGTTCAAGTTTCGCGCGGTGGTTATTTAATCTTGCAGTGGATGTCGGATATCAACGGTTTGAATATCAGCAAGGTAGAGCCTGTTGGGGCTTGAAGTTGCTGTTGTGGCCTTTGTTGAAAAAAATGATCGCAGACAAAGTGCTCAATAAATTAGGGGGAAGATTGCGTTTTGTTATTAGCGGTGGTGCGCCGCTGTCCGCGGAAGTTTCTCGGATATTCATCGGATTAGGATTGCCGATTTTACAAGGTTATGGCATGACTGAAAGCAGTCCAGTGGTTAGCGTCAATCGCCCGGATGATAATGTACCTGCCAGTATTGGCCTCACTTTGCCAGGCGTGCAAGTGAAATTAGGGGAAAACGATGCGTTAATGATTCGCGGTTCGAATGTCATGTTGGGCTACTGGAAAAACGAAGAAGCAACCAAACAAGCAATATCGGCGGATGGCTGGTTGAATTCTGGAGACGTAGCGCGTATCGATGCACAAGGTCATATTTTTATTACTGGTCGGCATAAAGAAATTATCGTATTGTCGACCGGCGAAAAAATACCGCCAGCCGATATGGAAGCGGCAATTCTGCAGGAATCACTTTTTGATCAAGTCATGATCGTAGGGGAGGGGCGTTCATTCTTAAGTGTGTTAGCCGTGCTCAATGCGCATGCTAAAGAAAAATTTTTCACCAAATACGGTCTGGATCAAACGCTGAACCAAAATGGACAAAAAAGCCATACTGAAGAAGTATTGCTTGACAAGGTTACTCGTCAAACCAATGCATTCCCGGGTTATGCGAGAATACGTCGTATTGCTGTGATTGACGAGCCGTGGACAGTCGATAACGGATTTTTAACCCCGACACTGAAATTAAAGCGTAACAAAGTGCTGGAAAAATATCGGGAAGTGATTGAGCAATTATATAACGGACGTTGAAATTCTATTGCTGTTGGAAAATAGTATTGATGGCAATTTTCGATAACAAAGGAGTCGATTATTATGAGTAAAGACACCAATAAGCTGGATAAAATCGTCTTGGAAGCGCGCCGTCAAGCAGAAAAGCGCGCGCAGGGCTATCGTGAACAAGCATTGAAATTATTTCCGTGGATTTGTGGGCGGTGTGCACGCAGCTTTGATCATAAAAATCTCCAGTTGCTTGAAGTGCATCATAAAAACAGCAATCACGACGACAACCCGCCCGATGGTAGTAATTGGGAATTGTTGTGCACCTACTGCCATGAGAATGAACATTCCAAACTAAAAGATGCGATGGGTCGAGTCGGTGGCGATTCGGTCGATGCAACCGCTACATTCAATCCTTTTGCAAATCTCAAGGAAATGATGAAAAATAAATCGTGATTTTTTTATGAGTCGCAGTGTTTCTTTACCCAATCAATCTTCCTCGTCGGCTAAAACGATAATGTCTGCTATTCCTGAATATAGTGAACGTCAGGAATTGCATGCCGAACTCAATGCTGCGGTGTATGAGTTATTGCTGCCGCCGTTACAGCTTTCGCATTTGGTTTTGTTGTCAGACCGCCATTGGATTGAACAAGAACGCCATTTGATTGCGGAACTATGTGCTAAATTCCAAGTGGATCCTCCTGAGTCGCACGAAAACGATTTTAATGTGGATTGTGGTGAGTTTCGACTGCGATGGGAGCGGCATACGGAATATTCTACCTATACGATTTATCGTACCCAGCCATTTGACATACCTTTTCAGCAACCTGCGATTACCTATGTTCCGCAAGATTGGTTGACGCGCTTGCCAGGTCAGTTGCTCGTCGCTACTCATATTGTTTTGGAAGACAGAATTCTTCCCAAGCGTGGTTTACATGAGTTATCCGCATTTTTTACCTCAGGAACTGTAATCGGTTCGAAAGTCGCGGGCGGTGCCGCTACGATATGGAGCGATAATCAAATACATTCGGATGGTTTTGGACGTATTTTGATTCATGATGAGAATTTACGTAGTCGCCAAGTGGGGCGACTAATCCAGCGATTACTGGAAATTGAAACGTATCGTATGTTAGCCATGCTGCCATTGCCCATTACGCGAAAAATCATCCCACAGTTGGCGCGGGCGGATCAGCGTTTAGCGGAAATAACGGCTAATAGCGTGGAAGCAAGCAGTATCGAAGATGAGCAGCGGTTATTATACGAATTGACTAAATTGGCCGCCGAAACAGAACGATTATCAGAACAAACCAGCCATCGGTTTAATGCATCGCGGGCGTATTATGATATCGTCAAACTACGTATTGCCGAATTGCGGGAAGAGCGCATCGAAGGATTGCAAATGCTGCAAGAATTCATGATTCAACGCTTGTCCTCTGCAATGGGTACGTGTGAATTGGTTAATTCCAAGCTGGAAACACTGTCAACAAGACTGGAACGTGCCACAGCTTTACTTCGCACGCGAGTCGACTTGTCGATGGAAGGGCAGATCCGCGATTTGTTGAAATCGATGGACCAACGTGCGCATTTACAGTTGCGGTTGCAAGAAACAGTCGAAGGGCTGTCTGTCGTGGTATTGAGTTATTATTTGTTGAGTATTCTTGGGTATGGGTTCAAAGCCTTCAAAGCAGCCGGTCATGAGATCAATGTCGAATTATTAACCGGCCTTGCCATTCCGGTCGTGATACTGGTCGTTTTTTATGGCATTAGACGCTTGCGCAGTGTGATTAAAAAATCGCATTGATAGTCGATGAATTTAACCTACCTAACATTCCGTGATACTAACAGCCAAACCACCTAAGGAAGTTTCCTTGTATTTTGTGGACATTTCTAATCCGGTTTGTTTCATCGCGTTAATGCAATTATCCAACGACATAAAATGCTGCCCATCACCGCGCAACGCTAATGACGCCGCAGTATAAGCTTTAATGGCGCCGAAACCATTGCGTTCGATGCACGGTACTTGAACAAGGCTGCCGACAGGGTCGCAAGTCATTCCTAAATGATGTTCCAATGCAATTTCAGCAGCATTTTCGATTTGCTCTGTCGTTCCACCTTTTACCGCGCAGACTCCTGCTGCAGCCATCGCAGAAGCAGATCCTACTTCACCTTGGCATCCCACTTCCGCACCGGAAATCGAGCTATTGTGCTTGATTAGCCCACCAATCGCGCCAGCGACTAACAAGAAATCACGCACTTGCTCCGATGATATATTTTCATGTTTAACCAAATAGTAAATGACCGCCGGTATCACTCCAGCAGCGCCGTTGGTTGGCGCAGTAACAACCATGTGCCCCGCAGCATTTTCTTCATTGACCGCCATGGCATAGGCGCAAAGCCAATCATTCATATTGGCTTTATCGGGTTGATTGGTTAACTGTTGGTATAACGCATTCGCACGACGTTTGATATTGAGACCTCCGGGAAGTCTACCCTCTGCCATTAAGCCTTTTTCCAAACAAGTACGCATCGCATTCCAGATCGCATCGAGCCCGCGATTGAGTTCTGATTCGCTCATGCGCTCTTGTTCATTGCTTCTTTTCATAGCGCTGACAGAAGACTGGCTATCGATCGACATTTTCATCATCTGGTTAGCGTTTTCAAAAGGAAAACCACATGACTGAACCGGCTCAATTTTAAGCGGCGCAATGATTTGATCAATTTCAGCGATGGTTGAAATAAAACCACCCCCAATCGAGAAATAAGTTTCACTGAGCAGCGTTTTGCCAGTGCCATCCAGCAATTGACAAATCATGCCATTGGGATGTTCAGGTAATGGATCGCCACGGTCAAAAATAATGTCATCAGCAGGATTGAAATGAATCAATGTGTGATTGTCGGTATAAAACGAAGTTTGCTGCCACAGTTGTTGAAAAAGCGTATTCACATCTTCTTTTGCCAACGCGATCGGCGTATGTCGGTGCATGCCTAAAGTAACCGCGCGATCCGTTGCATGTCCTTTTCCCGTGAAAGCAAGCGATCCTCGTAACGTGCAACGAACTTGAAGAAATTCTGGAATTGCATTGTGAGAGACGAAATTTTCTAATCGGTCACGAAAATTCTTGGCAGCTACCATGGGTCCCATCGTGTGTGAACTGGAGGGTCCAATACCAATTTTGAAAAGATCAAGCGTACTAATAAACATGCAATGACAACCTGTAAAATTTTTAAAATTTGCTAGAAAAACAGAATGTGTTTTTTAAAAACCTAGATTTATAGCATACAACTGGAATAGATGTGTAGCAGCAGTTTTACATTCTTTCAAATACATTACCTATTTTTAAAAGTAGGCAGATTTCTTTTACACAATGTTGCAAATTATGCACATCTCACACAGCAATCTTTTTGTATCGCTGTTGCGTTATACACTCTGATATACTTTATCTGAGCAAGTTTCTGATCACTCATTGTGGTAAACATAATACGATTACAATGGAACACGATTTTGACCACTTAGTAAGTCAGTATTCTACTGCTCTTGAAGAGTGCCAAAAACGTTTCGATGAATTTATCAATAGTATTCCCGGAGCTGCATTCGAGTTTTGTATTGATCGAGAAGGTCGTCGTTTTCTTCGTTATATCAGCGAAGGTATATTCGATCTTATTGGTTACACGGCTGCCGACTGCTTAGCAAATGTTGAAATTATCTTTGCTAGCATTCCTCTTCAGGAACGATTGGTTTTAGAAGACTCTCTTCAATCCTCTCTCAAACATTTATCACCATGGATTTGTGAATATCCAGTCTATACGCCGCAAGGCAAAAAATGGCTGAGCAATTATTCTATTCCCTATCAAAAACAGGATGGTGCAACATACTGGAAGGGCATTGTTGTTGACATTACTGTACAGAAAAAGAATGAAAAATCTTTACGCGATAACGATCAGCTCTTTCGTAGTCTCGCTGAACTTGCATCGATTGGAGTTTTTCGGGCTGATGCAGCAGGCAAATATGCTTACGCTAATAAGCGATGGTTGGAAATTTCTAGAATTTCCGCTGAAGATACACTTAAAGGAAAGTGGATTGAGAGTGTTCATCCAGATGACCGATTGCGAGTGAAAGAAGAGTGGCAAGCTGCGATACAGTCGAAATCTCATTTTTTATCTGAATTCCGACTTTTACTTAACTCCAATGAAATCAGATTGATAGAAGCAAAAGCACAAGTCGAACGTGATTGCAAGGGAAGGATATTAGGCTATGTTGGTACGATCACTGATATTCATAATCGAAAAGTAGAAGAAATAGCGTTAGAGCAGTCTCTTAATCTACTAGAAACGATCATCAATACTGTACCAGTGAGAATTTTCTGGAAAGATAAAGACTTAAATTATTTGGGCTGTAACCGCGCTTTTGCTAAAGATGTTGGGGCAGAATCGATCGAACAAATCATCGGCAAGAATGATTATGATCTACATTGGAAGGAACATGCTGATATCTATCGCAGTGATGACCGTGAAGTTATTGAAACAGGATTGTCAAAATTAGCCTATGAAGAGCCGCACAATACGCGAGAAGGAAGAATTTTGTGGCTTAGAACCTCTAAAGTTCCATTACGTAACCAGCAGAATGAAATTATAGGTGTTTTAGGAGTTTATCAAGATATCACGAAAGAAAAACGTACTTATGATTCAATGCGTTTAGCGGCAAAAATCCATCAATCGAGCAGTGAAGCCATCATGATTGCGGATGAAAACGATATCATTATACAAATCAACCCCGCTTTTGCGACGATGACCGGCTATTCCATGATCGATGTAATAGGGAAATCGACAGCTTTTTTGCGATCGGGTCGGCATGATGACGATTTCTATCAGGAAATACGCCGCTGTCTTTTCAACGACGATCAGTGGCAAGGCGAAATCTGGGATAAACACAAAGATCATTCTATTCATGCAAAGTGGGTTAATGTGAGTGTCATTCGCCATGAGGATCGCCGTATTCGCTATTATGTCTCACAATTTACTGACATCACTGAAAAGAAAAAGAAGGATGAATTACTGCTTTTTCAGGCAAATTACGATCCATTGACGGAATTACCCAATCGAAATTTATTCAAGCAGCGGCTTGAGGATAAAATTCAAGAAGCTGAACAAAATGGTTCGGTGTTTTCACTGTTGTTTTTAGATTTAGATCATTTTAAAGATATTAATGACACCTTGGGCCACGATAGAGGAGATGATCTACTCAAGCAGGTAGCTGGAAGAGTTAAGAAATGCGTCACGGAAAATGATACCGTAGCTAGGTTGGGTGGTGATGAGTTTGCCATTATTTTGCCTAGTATTGAACACAGAAAGCATGCAGAAGATATAGCCCAGAAAATTATTCATGCGTTAAATCAACCGTTTAATTTTGATGATGCTAAGACGGATTATTATATTTCGACCAGCATTGGAGTCGTATTTTATCCGCGCGATGGCTTGCAAATGAAAAATTTAATGAAACATGCTGATCAGGCGATGTATGCGGCGAAGCGGGAGGGACGTAATCGTTTTTCTTACTTTACCGTAACGATGCAGCGTGAAGCGCACGAGAAAATGATATTAATTCGTGATTTGCGACGAACCATCAAGAAAAATGAATTACAGGTTTACTATCAGCCAATCATTCATTTGTCGACAGGCGCTTTTGTGAAAGGAGAGGCTTTAGTTCGTTGGGAACACCCGCAACGTGGCATGATCAATCCATCCGTGTTTATACCCTTGGCAGAAGAAAGTGGCCTGATTTTAGAAGTAGGTGATGCAGTATTCAAGCAGGCTATTGAATTAATTCATCAATATTTCGTATATTCTAATCGGAATGTGCAAATTAGCGTCAATATGTCGCCTTTACAATTTAAATTCATGAGTAAATTCAGTTGGTTGGAAGAACTAGAAAAGCTTGGTTTGCCGGGTAATTGTATCAATGTTGAAATTACAGAAAGTTTGTTGTTAAAGGATTCATCGGTAGTGCAAGAGCATTTACTTGAATTTCGCAATAATGGTATTGAAGTATCTATTGATGATTTTGGTACCGGTTTTTCTTCACTCTCGTACCTCAAAAAATTTGATATTGATTATCTGAAAATAGATCGAACTTTTATTAACCAATTAATGGAAAATGAAACTGACCGTACGTTGGTTGAAGCAATTATCGTCATGGCACATAAGCTCGACATTCAAACAATTGCAGAAGGCGTTGAGTCAAAAGAACAAGAAGCGCTTTTGATGCGTCTCGGTTGCGATTTTGCGCAAGGGTTTCTTTATTCACAACCGCTTAGCAGTCAAGCATTCAAGAAACTATTATTTGAAGATCATCGTTTTGTCTCTTCAGAAAGTTAGCGTTGAAGGGGGTTAGTCCTCACAATTTTGCGGCATTTCTAGCCCGTTAACAAAAAAATACTTTCGTGTAGTCGGTTCAAGCACATCGTTATGAACCAATCCTTCAATATGGATGTAAGAATGATAATACGATTTGATTTCTTCCATGGATACCGGAAAAGGAAAACCTATTTATTTTCATTGTTCATCATTATGGATTGCACCGCCGACCGGCGCGAAAGACACGAAGCGCAGCGAAATGCTGTCCCGAATCCAATCAATTGAATCCCGTTTATTCTTATGCTCCCATATTGCTAAACAGGTTTATATTTTCTAGCATTTGCCGCTAAATTCTTTTTAATCTAAAGAGAGGGCGCAAAATGGAATTTTCTCTATTCACTGCACCAATTAGCAATTCATTTTTCAACTTATTTGAAAAATATCCATTTGCTTTTGATGTTATCAAGCTAGTCTTTCTTATACTTTTGTTAATTTTTTTACTGAATTTTATATTAAGAATTAGAGGGACATTTTCACGCATTAAATATCGATGCTCTGGCAATATTTTTTCTGCTGCAGAACTTTCCTTTTTTTTGGTATTGAAACAATCGCTATTAAACGACTATGAAATTTTCGCGAAAGTGAGGATTGCTGACATTTTAAAACCCGATCATTCATTGAGTCGTAAAAACTGGAATTCTGCTTTTTACCGAATAACTTCTAAGCACTTTGATTATGTACTTTGTGATAAGCACACATTCACCGTTGTTGCCGTTGTTGAATTGGATGACAAAACCCATAGCCTGGCCAAAGTTCGTATGAGAGATATTTTTATTCAAAAGGCTTGCGATAGTGCTGGTTTGAAGTTATTGCGTTTTCCTTGTAAATCAAGCTATGAGATTGACTATATTCGTGACAAAGTTTATTCCTCGATAAATCCGCTTAATTAATTTTTGGATCAATTTATTCTTGACGTTGTTTGTAGTCATGAACAAAGCTATTTTAGGCAACTTACCGGGTTTATATTGGTTCGTTCGATACCATAAGCGTAATCGATCCGTAGGCGTCGATATTACCGATATCTTGCCAAAGAAAAAGCGTTATTGATTGCTGCGGGGGTTGATGCGGAATGTCTTAGAAGGTATTGTCGGATGCTCTGTAAAATCCATTGTGGTTTCGCAAAAGGAAATTATGAAGCATATCGAGATAATTGCCGAGCTTGTCGCTGAATCTTCGGCCTTGGCTTCTTCTCCTGTTTCTATCACTTAACATAATATAAATTATTAGCAATTGTTTTATAATCTTTGCGGAATAGTTTTGATGATTAAGGCGGAATAGTTTTACTCCAAACAGGAGATAAAAATGTTTTGGTATTTTGTAATACCGACATTCTTTTCACTTTGTGAAGTTGCTTGAATTTTTGGGTTTCAATAGTTTTTGGGTTAATGCTTTTTTATGGCTTCCGGTCAAACTGGCTCTGTTTGAGTTGAAACTTAAGTATGGCTCTTTGGAGAATTTCCTTGAACAAGTTTGATCAGCATAGGAACTCACCCAATGAAAAAGCGGTTTGAGATTCGATCCGATCGCGCTGTTCTTACCCGAAACTTTGCCATCAAGCACGGTTTTCTGATTCCACAAAGCACATTTAATCCACATAAAAATTACGCATCATTCCCATGTCTTCATGTTCAAGTATGTGACAATGATAAGGAAACAAGCCAGTGTAGTCGTTGAAAGGCTTGAGAATTTCGATTTCTTCTCCTGGCATGACTAAGATAGTATCCTTCCAACCACTATCGATAAAACCTTCTTTGACGCTGTCGTAACTGCTATCAGAGCCGCTCTGACGGCGGGATAATACCTGAAATTGTTGTCCGTGCAGGTGAATCGGGTGTGCCATCGACATCATCATACCCATCATGCCGCCTCCACGCATACCTCCCCCCATTTCATGCGTTTCATGGTAAATTTTAATGCGCTGAATGCTGTTGAGTGGAACTTTTTCGCTTTCCGAATAATTTTGCATGGCGAATATTCGACCATTTAATTGGAAATTCATGTGCCGCATTCCAATTGCAATCGGAATAGTTCTATCGGGTTTGGAAATATCGCGTTCTGTAAACCGACGCATTGATATCAATTCACTGGGTAGCTTAGGTGAATCGCTGATTTGCTCAGTAATCTGAAATTTAACGATATCGATCACTTCATTTTGACCCAATCCACCCATCATTCCCATCATGCCGCGCCCCATTGTATGAATGGCTGGGTATGTTAGGCTTTGTAGAATCAATTCCGAACCGACTTTACGTCCACTGAAGTCGATCCATAGCTCTACACGTTCGGCAGGAGCCAACATCACATAAGGTAAGATCTGTGGTTTGGCCAATAATCCACCATCCGTTGCAATGGCAGTTATCGGTGTCCCATCATTCCATCCCAATTTATAAATGCGTGCATTCGAGCCATTTAAAATACGTAGCCGATACGCTCGCGATTTTACGGGAATGTGGTCATGACCTTGCCCATTCACGATGATGGTATCGCCCAAAAAACCGCGCATTTGATTATGTCGATTTAAGTTGAATCGAAATTGATTATCCCCATCGAAACTGCGATCTTGAATTACGATGGGTAAATCATACTGATTGCTCGGTAGCTCCAGTTTTCTTTCTGCTTCATCTGAAACAATCAACAACCCTGCTAAGCCGTGATAGACCTGCGAACCAGTGAGTTCATGCGTATGCGAATGATACCAATTGGTGCCGGCTGGATTTTTTACCTCAAACTCGTACACATACCGTTCTCCCCGCCCAATTGCATACATTGGATGCCCATCCATCAGCTGTGGTACATGCATGCCATGCCAATGGGTGATACAAGGTTCTGGTAATTGATTATAAAAATTGATGCGAACTTTCTGCCCTTGCTGAAAATGGAGCGTAGGTCCAAGATAACCCGTTAGCGGCTTTAACGTATTCTGTGGCCCTTTGATGAGCTTGCCTTGATATTGCAATATGCGCGTTTTCGGTCCTTGGAAAATTGCAACTTCTGCGACCTGTGCGATTAAATCGATTTCCACATCGGGATTAAAGGTGTCACTAGGTTTGTTATTGCGCGCCGGATTTTCCGCCAATAACATATTAGGCAAGGCCGTTGCCAAAGCTCCGAATGCGGTATATTGCAAAAATTTCCGTCTGGGATAGTTAATGCTTTTCATGATGATCTTTGCTCATTAGATGATGAAAATCAAAGAAAGTCTCTAAATCATATTTAAACAGAATACATATAAATATTATATACAAAACCGCAGCGCACGATTTAAATTTGTGCGGATTGGCGATTGCATTGCAAAACCCCATACGACATCTTTCTTACTCTTCGTGATCGGAATCGCTCGCTGCAATCAGTGGAATTTCTAGTCCAGTTATTTCAGGCAAAACACTGCCTGCAATGCCCTGTAGATCGCCATACATGCCCACGGTTGATTCAATCACCCCTTGGATTTGCATTTGACGCTTTGCCCAAAGGCGGGTCATTGTTTTGCGTTCTTTATCCAAGTCTGCTTGCATATCCGAGAATTTCTCGACAATCGCTTCGATACGGTGCCTAAATTTTGCTCCGGTCAGATAGCTGTACACCAACTCCATCTTCGTTTCTTGCCCGCGTTGTGCTTGTCGTGCATTGGCGATTTCAATTAAGGATTGACGCAATGCAACCGCGAGTGGAACGGCCAAACGCCATTGTACGATCCATACTCCTTCTAATTGACAAAAGGTTTCGATATTTTTCGGTAATACATTAGAAACTAAAATAGCAATCTCGGCCTTTGCAGCGCGTTGATCCGTTTTCAATTTCGCCAACCAAACATCACTCCAATTCTTCGTCCTTTTAGATTCCCACAGAATAGCACCGCACGCTTGTCCATTAATACCGATAATCTTTTGCAATATATCGCCGCCAAATTCACCTTTCGCAACAGGTTCGATATGATCAATCGGAAAAGCAAAGCGTAATGCCTCTTCCAATTCCAGCTCTAAAGCTTCTCCTTGTAATTGTTGTGACCCCTGCTCCGCTTTGCGTTTTAATTCCTCGATTTGTCGCTGCATCGATGCAATCTGTGTTTCTTTTTCGGTCACTTTAAGCCTTAAATCATCCTCAGCTTCTTGTTTGGCTTTTTGGCGCACTTGCACGATCGATTCTTGAACTCGTTTTTCTATCGTGATATCCATTTCTCGCCGGGCATCATCTAATTCACGTTGTTTGCGTAACCATTGCGCTTGCGCTTTTTGCGCTTCTGATAATTTGATATCTTGTTGCTGTAAAACCTGCTGCAATGCTTCAAGCTGTTTTGATTTTTGTTCCAAATCAAAATTCATGGCCAACTTGGCTTTTTGGGCTTCTTCAGCCGCAATAGTGATTCGCTCTTGCTTAATTCGTGTAGCGACTTGTTCGTCAAGTTTTTGTTGATTTTGTTCCAGTAATTTTTGTTGTTTTCTTAATGCGACTTCACGCTCAGAAATATGGTTTTCTTTTTGCTGCATTTTGGCTTCATATTCGAGTCGCGTCGCTTGAATGAGCGGAGCTGCTAATGATTCTGTCAATTTGATTTCACTTGCGCAATGCGGGCAAATAATCGTTGGTTCATTCATAAGCTGGACATGAGTGCAAAGAAATAAGGATGAAACCGACTATATAACAAAAGTTTTCGGTTTAACGACTATTTTTCAAGGAAGTAGGTTCGATGGCTTGCTGTAAAATCCGGTTTCTTTCTGGTTTGGGTAGTTCACTCATGTATTTGATCGTTTCGTAGAATTTATCCATATCGCCATTTGACTGCCTAATAATTGCCTGAAAAGCTGGTACTAGCTGGGTATAGATGGAAACCGTTGAAAGCAGAGCGTTGTTTAATGGTTGGGCAAACCAAGGATCATAACTACTAAATTCTGGATTTTCTGCTCTAACGCGCAAAAAATCATTTTTTAGATCGCGATAAATTTTCGATTTTTGTAGGCGTTTTTCGCTATCGCTTTGATCCGAATCATAGAGCTCTAATAAGCGTTGCCGATGCTTTAACACTAAATCGACAAACACCAATTCTCTATCATAACGCGCTAATAATGCAGCTTGTTGCTCTTGATTCGTTCCTTTTCTTTTGAACCAGCGTGTTACGCCTTCGTGTTCCACTGCTGTGGCAAACGATTCATTGAAAACCGTATCATCTTGCACATATAAAATCTGGTGTGCTAATTCATGAAAAATGAGCCGCGCTAGATTCATTTCCGAATAATCAATAAAGGTATTGAGAACGGGATCGCTGAACCAACCTAAAGTAGAGTACGCACGAATACCGCCGACATGCACATCATAGCCCTCTGTTTTCAGTTCTTTCGCATATTGTTCGGCACGGTCTTGCAAAAAAAAACCACGATAGTTAACACAACCCACCTGCACAAAGCACCATTGTTTGAGCGATAGAGAAAGCTCGGGTGCGGCAAAAACATTCCATACCACATACGGACGATTCAAATCGGCATAACTGGTATAACTGTGGTTTTCTGGTAGCTTTAATTCATCGGTGGCAAACTGGCGCAATTCAATCACTTTCGCCAAAGCATTTTTCAGTCGGGTATCGGCATCAGGACTGGAAATGATACGACTGATCGGTTGAGAGCGATGAATAACCTCAACATGCCCACGAATGGCTTGGAAATAATAAGGCAAATTAACGCATGAGCTAAGCCAGATAAACTGAATACCCACAAAGGTGATTTTCCATGCCCGAATACCTTTAGGGTTCATTGCTACCCTCCCCTTAGAGGCCAAGAAAACTTAATTTGTATCATGATTGATAATTTTGGGTATAACAACAAAAAATTCTCCATTTTGTTCCAGTGATTGAAGTCCTACGCTAGCAGAAATAATCGGTTAGTGTAGAGTCTTATATAGACTCAGATAGCCTTCCACCATGCCTTGTCGTTGCTTCTAGGCTGAATAAGCCTGCCAGATCTTGATTATGCGGTTAAAATCATGCATTAACACTTTTACTTGAATGACTAATTCTCCTTCTCGCAGAATTGCTCACCTGGATATGGATGCATTTTATGCATCGATCGAACTGCTGCGCTATCCACAATTGCGCGGCTTTCCTGTTGTCGTCGGCGGACGGCAAGATCATCAACCTACCGTAAAACCTGACGGCACACTTCATTTTTATCGACTACATGAGTATGTCGGGCGTGGCGTTATCACGACAGCGACTTATGAAGCGAGGGCATTAGGCGTATCTTCTGGCATGGGTACCATGAAAGCAGCCCAATTTGCCCCAGAAGCCATTCTATTGCCTGCTGATTTCGATCAATATAAACATTATTCTAACTTGTTTAAAGCGGCTGTTAGGACGGTATGCGGTGATTTTGAAGATTCCGGCATCGATGAAATTTACATCGATTTAACCCGATTTTCAGAGGACTCAACATCGTTGGCGAATTCACTTAAACGGGCTGTCAAAAATGCTACCGAATTATCTTGTTCGATCGGTATCGCACCCAATAAATTATTAGCAAAAATTTGCTCGGATTTAGAAAAACCGAATGGCTTAACCATCATTGGTTTTTCGGATATTTCCAGTCGAATTTGGCCCTTGTCTGTTAAAAAAATTAACGGTATAGGCCCTAAAGCAGCTAGCAAATTGGCAGAATTGAGCATCAACACAATTGGTGAATTGGCGCAAACGAAACTGAGTTTGTTAAAAACCACTTTTGGCCATAACTATGCGACCTGGTTAACCGAAGTGTCGCAAGGCATCGATTCCCGTCCGGTCGTTATTGATCCAGAACTCAAATCATTAAGCCGTGAAACGACTTTTGAACGGGATCTCGATTTAAATCATGATCGTGCGATATTGTCACAATCATTGATTCAATTATGTGGAAAAGTAGCGCAAGACTTAAAGCATAAGCATTATATTGGGAGGACTGTCAGCATTAAACTGCGTTTTGCCGATTTTCAAACGCTTACGCGTAATTTGACTTTATCCGAGTATACGGATGATGCAACCAAAATTCTTGCCGCAGCCAGAGAATGTTTACGGCGCGTTGTGATTCAAAAGAAAATACGCTTATTAGGTATTAGAGTGAGTTCTCTCTATTTTCTTTCCGACAAAAACACCATTCCTATAGAATCCACACAAAAACAATTACCTTTTGATATTACTTAATAATTCTAGGGGTTCGTCCAAGGATAATCGGTTTATTGGGAAGCTCATTTTTTTTAACAAACCCATCACATGGAAAATGTTCGTTCAAATGCGTACTGATACAGTGAATGCCTTCGATTACGCCTGCTTCAAATTGTTGTTGTACGAATGCTGATTCCATTCTTTGGCAAATGCTTTCCCACTGCGCACTGGTTATTTTTTCGTTGAGTCCACGATCCGCGACAATTTCAACGTCACGATCCGCTAATAATAAATAGATGAGTACACCGTTGTTGCATTCGGTATCCCAAACACGCAGTAAAGAAAACACTTCAAGTGCCCGTTCACGAGCCGTTTGATTGCTTAATAGTGCGCTGGTGCTTAATGAGGCTTCGACAGCAAAGCAAATCTCTCCATCATGGTTAGATTCGGCGCGTTGTATCGATTGCTCAATCGCAGACAAAGCTTCATCGGTAAAAATTTTACGCAGCGAGAACTGACTGGTAGAAAAATGTCGCATCATACGGGACAAGTTCATTTACCATCTCCCAGACGCGCCACCGCCGCCAAATCCACCACCGCCCCCTCCGAATCCACCGCCGCCACCTCCTCCAAATCCACCCCCAAAACCACCGCCTCTGCCATAGTGATCGTTCGGCCAGTTTCCACGACTTCCACGATAAATGCCTGTGTTGGGCGTATGAAAAAGATTAATGATCAACATAAAAAATGCTGCGGCAATAGCGATAGCGATCGAAGAAACCAGCAACCAACTGACGAATCCTGCACCGACACTGGTTACCGCCGCGCCACCCAGGCGGCCTAACAATGGCTCCAATATTTTCCCAAAGATATAAAACACAACCAGTACTGGGAGAATCGTATCCATCGAATTCGTTAAATTGGCACTCAACCCAGCGTCTCTTTTCGCAGTGGGGAGCGGGAGCGATTCGCCTTGTATTAACCGCACCATGGCATCAACACCTGCTTCAATGCCGAGCGCGAAATTATTGTTTTTAAACTTCGGAATAATGATTTGCTCGATAATTTGTTTCGTTCGTGCATCCGGTAATACGCCTTCTAATCCATAGCCGACCTCAATTCGAAGTGCACGGTCATTTTTGGCAACGATCAACAACGCACCGTCATCTACTTTTCTGCGGCCTAGTTGCCAATGTTCTGCGACGCGGATTGAATATTGCTCAATACTTTCCGGCTGCGTGGTGGGTAGAATCAAAACAGCGACTTGACTACCTTTTTCTTTCTCCAAAGCGGCCAGTTTTTGTTCTAAACGCGCGATATCAGTTGAGGACAGCGTTGCAGTCAAATCAATCACGCGCGACTTTAGCTCAGGAACGGCTATTTGCGCCCAACTAAGATTAACGATGAGTAAGAAAAAAACGGCGGCCAAGCCAATGGGTTGCCAGATCCGTATGTTCAAAGCCATTGTTCTCCACAGGTAGCAACACGATAACAATAAAAAAATATTTATCCTTAGTGTATCAGTTAGACAGTTTACTACTGAGCAAGTGCACCCTGAGGATTAAAATCCACTTTCGGCGGAGCGACGATTTCTTGCTCGTTTTCCACGGTAAAGCTTGGTTTGACATGATGCCCAAAAACCATAGCGGTTAAATTGCTGGGGAAAGAGCGTACCACCACATTATATTCACGGACGGCATCGATATAGCGGTTGCGTGCCACGGTAATCCGGTTTTCAGTGCCTTCGAGTTGTGCTTGCAAATCACGAAAATTGGCATCGGATTTGAGTTCCGGATATTTTTCCACAATCACCATCAGTCGTGATAATGCGTTCGATAACTCGCCTTGCGCATTTTGAAATTTGGAAAATGCATCGGCATTATTAATTAATTCAGGGGTCGCTTGAATTGCGCTGACTTTAGAACGAGCTTCCGTCACACCAATCAACACATCTTTTTCTTGCTGAGCGAATCCTTTCACCGTATTGACAAGATTGGGAATCAAATCAGCGCGTCGCTTATATTGATTGAGCACCTCACCCCAACTTGCTTTGATTTGTTCATCGGTCGATTGCAGTGTGTTGTAGCCGCAACCGCTCAAAATCATTGAACCGGCCAGTATCAAACTGAGAATCCCTATACGCATATAATCACCTATTAATCAAAAATTTATCGTTATTTTATCGCTAAAACAGAATGTGGGCAGCAAATTTTTGCGTTGCTTAAAAACGACATAGAAGACTTCCTTGGGAAGATCAATTCTAACGCACTGTGTTTCTTGTAATTTTATCTTTTGTACCCTGTTATAAAAACTCTTTGAGAAAATTTTTTAAAAAAATCTTTCCGTTTTTGAAAAAACTCCTTATACTGATCACCACAATTTGTATGGTTATGTTTACTACAAACCACTATATATTGTATGTACGCGCTGTGATTGAGAAAAACCAGTTTCATCGATTCATGCCATTGTATTCATGAGATTTGTTGCTCTTAGCAGAAATTTATCCGCATCAATTACGATTCGTCAGGGGAGATCGCCAATGCAATTCGCTACAGAAAATTCCAACCTCAAACCTGTTTCTTCCGTAAGCCAACTTCATCACGATAGTAGCACGCCAAGCACGCGCTTTTTGCATCACAAAGTGATACGCCGTAATGGCGCCGTGGTGGCCTTTGAGCCGAGCAAAATAACCATTGCCATGACCAAAGCTTTTATTGCGGTCGATGGCGGTCAAGGCGCAGCATCGGTGAGAGTACGTGAAGTCGTGACCAATTTAACACAAGATGTGGTAAATGCGTTGCTGAGACGGCAACCGGACAGCGGTACTTTTCATATCGAAGATATCCAAGATCAAGTAGAACTGGCATTGATGCGGTCGGGCGAACATGATGTGGCGCGTGCGTATGTCCTGTATCGTGAAGCACGTGCGCGCGAAAGAGCGTTGCTAAAACAAAAAAGTGCGGCAGAGGGTAAGACAGAAACGCTTTATGCGCTGGATAATGGTCAGCGAATTCCTTTGGATATGGCGAAATTATCCACTTTGATCGAATCTTGCTGTAAAGGCTTGGAAGCCGTTGAAGCAACGTCGATTTTGCAAGCCACTTTAAAAGACTTGTATGACGGCGTTTCGATGGATGAAGTAAGAAAATCAACTATTCTGTCGGCGCGTATTTTAATTGAAAAAGAGCCTAACTATAGTTATGTGACGGCGCGATTGCTGTTGAACAACATTCGTCACGAAGTATTAGGAGAAGAAGTTTCTCACGAAACGATGTCGTCGCGTTATCGCGATTATTTTCCAATATTTATCAAGCGCGGAATTGAAGCCGATCTGTTGGATGAACGCTTGAGTCAATTTGATTTGAAACGCCTTGCGGAAGCACTGGACGCGGATCGTGATTTGCAGTTTGACTATTTAGGCTTGCAAACACTGTATGACCGTTATTTTTTGCACATCAAAGAACAGCGTATTGAATTACCGCAAGCATTTTTTATGCGTGTTGCCATGGGCTTGGCGCTCAACGAAATCGACCGTGAGGCACGAGCGATTGAATTTTATCAAGTGCTATCCAGCTTTGATTTCATGAGTTCGACGCCGACGTTGTTTAATTCTGGCACTTGCCGTTCGCAATTGTCTTCTTGCTACCTCACGACAGTTCCCGACGATCTGGATGGTATTTATGAAGCCATTAAGGAAAATGCTTTGCTGGCCAAATATGCAGGAGGGTTAGGCAATGATTGGACAGCCGTGCGTGCGTTAGGTGCGCGCATTAAAGGCACCAATGGCAAATCGCAAGGCGTGGTACCGTTTTTGAAAGTGGTTTCGGATACCGCAGTGGCCGTCAACCAAGGCGGTAAACGCAAAGGCGCGGTGTGCGCTTATCTAGAATGCTGGCATTTGGATATCGAAGAATTTCTCGAATTGCGCAAAAATACCGGCGATGACCGCCGCCGCACGCATGATATGAACACCGCCACGTGGATTCCCGATTTATTCATGAAACGTGTGATGGATGGCAGCGACTGGACGCTATTTTCTCCTTCGGATGTACCGGATTTACACGAAAAATTTGGCAAGCAGTTCGAACAAGCTTATCTGGGGTACGAAGCCAAAATCGAACGCGGTGAATTACCGCTGTACAAAAAAGTTCCAGCCGTGCAGCTATGGCGCAAAATGCTCAGCATGTTGTTTGAAACAGGCCATCCGTGGATTACTTTTAAAGACCCGTGCAATATTCGTTCGCCGCAAAATCATATCGGCGTCGTGCATAGCTCCAATTTATGTACCGAAATTACCTTAAATACCAATGACAAAGAAATTGCCGTGTGCAATCTAGGCTCGGTCAATTTGGTGGCGCACTTAAAAGATGGCGCGTTGGATATGGATAAGCTGAAAGGCACGATCAATATTGCCATGCGCATGCTGGATAACGTCATCGACATCAATTTTTATGCCGTGGCCAAAGCGCGTAATGCGAATATGAAACACCGGCCGATCGGTCTGGGCATTATGGGTTTCCAAGATTGCTTGCATGAATTGGGTATTCCATACGGTTCTGACGCGGCGGTCGAATTCGCTGATCGTTCGATGGAAGCAGTAGCCTATCAAGCCTATTGGGCATCCACAGAATTAGCAAAAGAGCGCGGCAGTTACAGCAGTTATAAAGGCAGTTTGTGGGATCGCGGCATTCTGCCTCACGATACCTTGGAAGTGTTGCGCACCGAACGCGGCGGTTTTGTTGAAGCGGACGTGTCCACGACGCTCGATTGGGATGCGTTGCGTCAACGTATCCAACAATACGGCATGCGCAATTCCAACTGCTTGGCGATTGCGCCAACGGCAACGATTTCCAATATCGTCGGCGTTTCAGCGAGCATCGAGCCGAATTTCCAAAATCTCTACGTCAAATCGAATTTGTCCGGTGAATTTACCGTCGCCAATCGATACTTTGTTAAGGATCTGAAAAAACTCAATCTTTGGGATGAAGTCATGATCGCCGATCTCAAATATTTTGACGGCGCGATTAGTAAAATTGACCGCATTCCAGAAGAAATCCGCGCGTTGTACGCCACCGCGTTTGAAATCGATCCGCTTTGGCTGATCGAAGCCGGCGCCAGACGGCAGAAATGGATTGACCAATCCCAGTCACTGAATATTTACATGGGTGGCGTATCGGGCAAAAAACTCGATGACACCTATAAATTAGCCTGGCTGCGCGGTTTAAAAACCACTTACTATTTGCGTTCCTTAGGCGCCACCGGCGCTGAAAAATCAACAGGCCGAGCCGGTTCATTGAATGCGGTTCCCGCGGACGGCGGCATCAAAGACACTATCCATGGCGCTGCAGCAAAAGCTTCGGTGGAAGTCACCGCGGTGGAAATCAAATATTGCGCGATCGATGATGAAAGCTGCGAATCCTGCCAATAATCACATCAATACCCATTAATACAAGGAGCAATACAACATGCTGACGTTTGAAGATGAATCGGTTCAACCTGAAATTTCATTGGCCAAAGCAATGTCTCCGGTGATGAACGATCGTGACAACAGTCATGCCGCGGCAGACACCGCGGAAACCATTGCCGGCAGCGCTAACCGCCGTATTTCCGTCGAAGACAAGCAAATCATTAACTGCAACGCGGATGTCAATCAACTGGTTCCATTCAAATACAAATGGGCGTGGGACAAATATTTGAGCGCTTGCGCCAATCATTGGATGCCGCAGGAAATCAGCATGAGCCGCGATATTTCATTGTGGAAAGACCCGAATGGCCTGACCGAAGACGAACGCCGCTTGATCAAACGTAATTTAGGTTTTTTTGTTACAGCAGACTCGCTGGCAGCCAATAACATTGTATTAGGCACGTATCGCCACATTACCAATCCAGAATGCCGGCAATACCTGTTGCGCCAAGCATTTGAAGAAGCCATTCATACCCACGCCTATCAATACATCGTCGAATCATTGGGTTTGGACGAAGGCGAGATTTTTAACGCGTACCACGAAATCCCTTCGATTCGCGATAAAGACGAATTTTTGATTCCGTTCATCGATACGCTAACCAATCCGCACTTCAAAACCGGCACCTTGGAAACCGATCAACAATTGCTGAAAAGCCTGATCGTATTTGCTTGCATCATGGAAGGACTGTTTTTCTATGTCGGCTTTACGCAGATTCTCACCTTAGGCCGGCAAAACAAAATGACCGGAGCCGCCGAACAGTATCAATACATCCTGCGTGATGAATCGATGCACTGCAATTTCGGCATCGACGTGATCAATCAAATCAAAATGGAAAACCCGCATTTGTGGACCAAAGCGTTTCGCGAAGAAATCACTGAATTGATGCAAAAAGCCGTCGCGTTGGAATACCGCTATGCCGAAGACACCATGCCGCGTGGCGTGTTGGGCATGAACGCATCGATGTTTAAAGAATATTTACGCTTCATCGCCAACCGCCGCTGCCAGCAAATCGGCTTGGATGCCTTGTATCCAAACGCCAACAACCCGTTCCCGTGGATGTCGGAAATGATCGACCTGAAGAAAGAAAAGAATTTCTTCGAAACGCGCGTCACCGAATATCAAACGGGAGGTGCGCTGAGTTGGGATTGAGGATTGCTGTAGTGGATGAGGCAGTTTATGCGAGATTTTTTGTCGTAGATGTTACGTTAGCACCCTTACCCATGGTCATCGATTGATGAAAGCTCACGATCATTTACTTGAAGTTCATAACGCGATGAAGGCACTTCAGCTTCATGATCCACTGAAGGAGTGTCGGGAGGCCATAAAGGCTATGCAACTTCATGATCCGATGAAAGAAGCCCGTGAAGCAATGATGACGGCGCTTCAACTTCAAGACCCCTTGAATGAGTATCGGGAGACCATGAAGGTCATTCAATTTCCTGATCCGATGAAAGAGGCTCGTGAAGCAATGATGAAGGCACTTCAACTTCAAGACCCCTTGAAGGAGTATCGAGAGGCCATGAAGGCTATTCAACTTCATGACCCAATGAAAGAAATTCGTGAGGCGATGAAAGCGCTTCAGTTTCAAGACTCCTTGAAGGAGTATCGGGAGACCATGAAGGTAACCCAATTCCATAGCTCAATGCAGGCGACAAATTCCGCGCTCAAAGCTCTGGGCCTTGAAAACATTCTCAAGACAATATCTCAACAAGAGTGGCCCCTTGCTCATGCCAGGGTCGATGGCGGCATCAAAGTAAATGCCGACAACACAGTCACACTCGACTCCACTACATTGAGTTGTTCTGAAATTCAGCAGATCGCAAACGAGATTGCCGATAGGACATTCAATAGATCGTCAGAGCAAATTGAGTATGTGATAACAAAGCTGGTTGCTGAAATTAGAGCGCTCAAGAATCCAGCTCTCGAAAAATTCTTATCGCTGCTCGTTTATCCAATAATTGTTGGGTTAATTATTTCTATCGTTAATCCGATCGCAGACTTTTACGTCAAAGAATTTTTCAGTGCAGAAAAACGTGAAGTCGAGAGGAAGATTAAAAGGCATGTGCTTTCGGCTACCGAAGACCGTGCGACACTTAATTCCTTTCGTTTAGTGTCAAGGAAGTTTCTTGATGTGCGAGTGAATCAATCTGCGACATCACCAGCCCTAGGACGCCTATATTTTGGTCAAGTTGTGGTGCTGATTGAGAAGAGAAAGGATTGGTCCCTAGTCGCTTGGTCTGATGACGATAATGAGGTGGCTGTTCAAGGGTGGGTGTTCTCCAGATACCTGAGCAAATTCCAGTAAGAGCGGCCAAGCTCATAGGTTGGGGTGAGGTACGAACCCCAACATCAACAAAGCCGTCGATCGTTGGGCTTCATTTCATTCAACCCAACCTACGGGTTGTCGCCATTGAAGATGGCGCAGCATTCGTTACAGAATTTCAAGAAATAAAGTTTCACAGAAACCTCAATGCTTATATCTTTGTCAAAATACTTATTTTAAGCTTATAATAAAGCGTGAATGACATTGACTGGAAACCCAAAGCACTTAAGCAAGTTGAGAAAATCAAGGCTGCCACTGTTCGCAAAAGAATTTTCACAGAAGTTCAGTCGCTGGCTAATTTTCCGGATTGCCAAGGGGTCAAGAAACTTACCAATCATGTGTATAGCTACCGGCTGCGGATTGGGGACTACCGGGTATTTTTCGAGTTTGACGGTAGCGTGCATGTGATTGATATTGAAGAGGTGAAAAAACGCGATGAGCGCACTTATTAATTACCAAACCATTCTGGATAGCAACGGAAAACCGGCTTTTGTCGTCGTGCCTTATGCCGAGTTTGTCAAACTTCCCGGCGTCGTACGTCCGGGCATGATCCCCAATGAGGTTGTTGGCAAACGTATCATGAATGAAGTCAGCATGCTTGCTGCCTGGCGCGAGTACTTGATGCTAACGCAGGAAGAAATGGCTAAGCGCATGGGAATTTCGCAAGCCGGTTACGCGCAGATCGAAGCGGCCAAACGCCCGCGCAAGGCAACACTCGAGAAAGCCGCAGCGGCAATGGGTATCACCTTGGATCAGCTCGCGTATTGAAAAGCGAGTTTGAGCAAAACAAAATTACAAACCCGATCATCAATCAATTTTCCCAATTCATCCCATTGAGTGAGGTAAAAACGCATGCAAACCCGTGAAGAACGCGATACGATGGGCGTGGTTAAGGTGCCCGCAGACGCATTATGGGGCGCGCAAACGCAACGCTCGTTGCAGAATTTCAAGATTTCCACTGAAAAAATGCCGGTGGCGTTGATTGTCGCACTGGCAAAAGTAAAACGCGCGGCTGCAACCGTCAATCATGATTTAGGATTGCTCGACGCGGCCAGTACCGCGGCAATTATCCGCGCGGCGGATGAAGTGATTGCCGGCGATCATGCCAACCAATTTCCCTTGGCGGTATGGCAAACCGGTTCCGGTACGCAAACCAATATGAATATCAACGAAGTATTGGCAAATCGTGCGTCACAATTACTGGGAGGCGGTTGCGGCGCTGATCGTAAAATTCATCCTAACGATGATGTCAACAAAGGGCAGTCTTCGAATGATGTGTTTCCCACGGCGATGCATGTTGCGACTATTGAAGAGATACATCACCGGCTGTTGCCTGCCATTCGATTGTTACGTGAAACATTGGCGGCAAAAATGGCGAAATTTTCTGACATCGTCAAAATAGGACGCACACATTTGCAAGACGCGACGCCGCTGACGTTGGGACAGGAGTTTTCCGGTTATGTGGCGCAATTGGATCACAGTTTGAAACATATTCAAGCGTCAATGGCGCATGTTTACGAATTGGCTTTGGGCGGCACGGCGGTCGGCACCGGATTGAATGCGCATCCGGAGTTTGCGCAGCGGGTCGCGCATGAATTATCACGCTTGATCGGATTGCCGTTCATTACTGCGCCGAATAAGTTTGAAGCGTTAGCCAGTAATGATGCTTTGGTGCATGCGCATGGCGCGCTGAAAACCTTGGCCGCATCGTTGATGAAAATCGCCAATGATATTCGTTGGTTAGCTTCCGGACCGCGCTGTGGTATCGGGGAATTGAAAATTCCAGAAAACGAACCGGGCAGTTCAATCATGCCGGGCAAGGTGAATCCAACGCAATCCGAAGCGATGACCATGGTATGCTGCCAGGTGATGGGTAACGATGTGGCGATTAATATGGGCGGCGCCATGGGGAATTTTGAATTGAACGTGATGAAACCTTTGATTATTCATAACTTTCTGCAAAGTGTGCGATTGCTTGCCGATGCCATGGTGAGTTTTAATGACAATTGCGCGATCGGCATAGCAGCCGATAAGGATCGTATCGATGCGTTGCTGCATCATTCCTTAATGTTGGTGACTGCACTGAATCCGCATATTGGTTACGACAAGGCTGCCGAAATTGCCAAAAAAGCGCATCGGGAAGGCACGTCGCTGAAAGCTGCCGCGATTGCGACCGGTTATGTTACCGCTGAACAGTTCGATGCTTGGGTGGTTGCGGAAAAAATGGTTGGTAAGTAATCAGCCTATTCGAATGAATCACAACTAAACATGGAACAGCCGCAACAAGCTTTCAGCCCAGCCACAAAACGCGAACGTTTTGCATGGTGCCTCTATGATTTTGCCAATTCGGGTTATACCACGGTCATTTTGACCGCTATTTTCAATGCATATTTTGTCGGCGTCGTCGCAGCGGAAAAAGGAGATGGCGAAGGGACATTGCTTTGGACCGTGGCCATGGCGATTGCCAATGCGCTGGTATTAATCACGGCGCCCATCATTGGCGCTATCGCGGATTATTCCGGCGCTAAAAAACGTTTTCTAACCATTTCGACCATCGGTTGCGTGCTGTTTACCGCACTGTTGTATTTCACTGGACCGGGCGATGTCGTCTTGGCGATGGGATTGGTGATTGTGGCAACATTCATGTTTGCCAGCGGGGAAAACCTAATCGCTGCTTTTTTGCCGGAAATCAGCACGCCAGAAACCATGGGGCGCTTGTCAGGATATGGCTGGGCATTGGGTTATTTCGGCGGTTTGTTCACATTGGCGTTGTGTTTGGCTTATGTCACCTATGCCGAGGCGCAAGGCTTGGATGCGGCACACTATGTACCGGTTACCACGTTGATTGTTGCAAGCTTGTTCGGTTTGGCTGCTTTGCCAACGCTGTTATGGCTACGCGAGCGAACGGATAGCAAAAAAATGACCCAGAGTACTGCGCAAATCATTGATGCTGGATTTGCGCGGTTGAAAACGACACTCTGCGATACCACCAGCCACATGGACTTGTTTCGCTTTCTGATCACGCTAACTATCTACTACGCGGGAATCCACATCGTTATTGTGTTAGCTGCGGTTTATGCGCAAGAAGTCATGGGATTTAAAACACAAGATACGATTATGCTCATCATGGTGGTGAACGTTACGGCCATGCTAGGCGCGTTACTGTTCGGCTATCTACAAGACAAAATCGGTTCGGTTCGTTGTATTGCGATGACTTTGCTGATTTGGATAGCAGCCATCGTATGTGCTTATTATGCAACCGATACCACGCTGTTTTGGGTTGCCGCTAATTTAATCGGCATCGCACTCGGCGGTGCTCAATCGGCGGGACGTGCCTTAGTCGGAAAATTGACCCCTTTGGGACGACAAGGAGAATTTTTTGGGCTTTGGGGATTGGCAACCAAATTATCGGCGATTATCGGTCCGATCACGTATGGCGCTATGGTGTATTGGTTTGCAGGTGATCACCGCATTGCATTGCTAAGTACACTCGCCTTTTTTATCGGTGGATTAGTCTTACTGACTCGAGTAAACGAAGAGCGCGGACGCAAAGCTGCAACAACGATTTATTGAAAATACAGGATGGAATGCGATTTGTTACGAACAGCAGATTGGCTAGCTTAGCGCCTGTAGGAACTAAAGTACCATCCCTACAGGTTTTTCTCAGAAGCTTTAGAAAATGACCGCGGTACTTTGATAGTCATTTGAAAAGAATCTTCTAAGAGTGACTAATTAATTAAATACTAATTTAGTAGCGATTTAATTAAATTAATTTATTTAACTTCGTTACGACCTTCAGCTTGTTTACCATCCAACGTTGTTCCATAGCTGTCAGAGCTAGCACTTTCAGGCGCAGTTGGCTTACCACAAGCCGCTAACGAAACAACTAACAATAATGCGATAAAATAGATCGAATGTTTCATGAATGTTTTTCCTTGAATAATAATAATTTGATGTACATACGTACGGTGTTCACTATACCACGTTGTGATCAAATAAGCCGGACACTTTGTTGCGTTCATTCCCCCTATTCTGGTTACTTAAATAAGGTGATGAAGAAATGAGCGCAGTGCGTAAAAACTCTGCTACTCATTGAATATGATGAAGGTGATTTTAGTTTTATCGCCGCGAGCGGTTATCCATCAAACTGCAAATCAGCTATGGATTACGTCCCCCATACTTCAGCAAGTCTATTGAAAAACGTTTAGAATATGCGCCCCTTTCTTGAAATCATCATCCGCAGGTATCTATTTTGATCACAACCGCTAATATCACCATGCAATTTGGCATCAAGCCGCTATTTGAAAATGTTTCCGTTAAATTTGGCGGAGGTAATCGCTATGGTTTGATTGGCGCAAATGGCTGCGGTAAATCGACGTTCATGAAGATTTTAGGGGGCGATTTAGAACCTACTGCCGGCAATGTCGCGGTTGATAGCGGCGAGCGCGTCGGTAAGCTACGTCAAGATCAATTTGCATTTGAAGATTATTGGGTTATTGACACGGTCATGATGGGCCACTCGCAGTTATGGCGCATCAAACAGGAGCGCGATGCTATTTACGATAATCCGAATGCCAGTGAAGACGATTACATGCACGCGGCAGAATTGGAATCTCAGTTTGCCGAGCTGGATGGTTATTCAGCGGAAGCGCGCGCTGGAGAATTGCTGCTCGGCGTTGGCATCCCCTCTTCTCAGCACCAAGGTTTAATGAGCGCCGTAGCACCCGGCTACAAATTGCGCGTGTTATTGGCGCAGGCATTATTTTCCAATCCGGACATTTTATTGCTGGATGAACCGACCAACAACCTCGATATCAATACCATACGTTGGTTGGAAGACGTGATCAACGCTAGCAAAAATACCATTATTATCATTTCTCATGATCGGCATTTTCTCAATAGCGTGTGCTCGCATATGGCGGATCTGGATTATGGCGAATTGCGCATCTATCCTGGCAACTACGACGACTACATGACCGCATCGACCCAAGTACGTGAACGCATGCTAGCGGACAATGCCAAGAAAAAAGCCCAGATTGCCGATTTGCAGACGTTTGTCAGTCGCTTTTCCGCGAATGCCTCAAAAGCCCGTCAAGCTACCAGTCGTGCGCGACAGATCGAAAAAATCAAGCTCGAGGACGTCAAGCCATCGAGTCGACAGTATCCATTTATCCGCTTTGAATTTCACGAGAAGGAAAAATTACATCGCCTAGCAGTTTCCCTTCAAAACATTAGCAAGGCTTTTCCTGGCATGGACAAACCGTTGTTCGAAAATTTAACTCTGACCATTGAGGCCGGTGAAAAAATCGCCATCATTGGCCCAAACGGCATCGGCAAAACTACGCTACTGCGTTGTATCAGCGGCGATGTTATGCCGGATTCCGGCGAAATTAAGTGGGCGGAAAAAGCGCGTCCCGGCTATTTTCCACAAGATCATGCCGCAGATTTCTTGCAAGAATTGTCATTGACCGAATGGATGGATCAGTGGCGGCGAAGCAGTGATGACGATCAAACGATTCGCAGTACGCTGGGGAGGCTATTGTTTTCCGGTGACGATGTTAAAAAATCCACGCGAGTGATTTCCGGTGGGGAACAAGGCCGCATGCTGTTTGGTAAGTTGATCCTACAAAAACCCAATGTATTGCTAATGGACGAGCCAACCAACCATTTGGATATGGAATCCATCGAATCGCTAAATAGTGCACTAGAGAAATATACCGGTACATTGATTTTTATCTCCCACGATCGCGAATTTGTCTCCTCGCTGGCTACCCGCATTCTTGAAATGACACCGCATGGTATTAAAGACTTCAAAGGCTCGTACGAAGATTATTTGAGATCACAAGGGATTGAGTGATCCTGCTAGGTATTGGATGACCAGCTTAGGATGTAACGATAGAGCGGTACTTCCATTTGGTTTGATTTTGCACTCTATCGTATTCATCGATCAAACTCGATAAATACTGTCCATTTCGCGTACTGCGTATAATGACGTCTGAACTTCTATCGTCGATGCTTGTTGATTTTCGGTGATCGTTTGATGCTTGTAGACAATGCTAGCAACTCTGACACAATTACCATCATTACCATTACCTGGATCATTGATTGATTCATTGGTCGACATCATGTTTTTCAAGAAAGTTAACAGAACAACCACTGGGATAAGATTTACTCATCGATGGCTGAAGTTAAGTATGCTTATGTCACTGTCGATCTCGGTTTATGAATCCAATGCAGAACCGATGTTACTCAACCCCATCAACATTACGGCCACCCGCAGTGAACGGTCACCAACCCAGATACCCAATAGCATCACGCAGTTTAATCGCACTACACTGCAAGAATATCAACCAGGTGCAACGTTAGATGAATTTGCGCGCAATACACCGGGTGTATTTTTTCAAAACCAATTTAATTTTGCGCAAGATCTGCGCATTGCAATTCGCGGCTTTGGCGCACGCTCACCATTCGGCGTGCGTGGTATTCAAATGCGCGTCGATGGCATTCCACAAACGCTACCGGACGGACAAACGCAATTGGATTCGATCGATCCGGCCTTGATTCAACGGATGGATATTGTGCGCGGCCCATCGGCGGCATTGTATGGCAATGCTTCAGGTGGTTTGATCGACATTACGACACGCGAAGCACCTTACGAGAAATTAGTCATCATGCCACGGCAAGTCTTTGGGCAATACGGTTATCTCAAATCGGAAATGTTTATGGGTGGGCGCAATGGAAATTTTTCCTACACATTATTCGGTTCGCATATGCAGCAAGAAGGTTGGCGTGATCATAGCGCCATGCAAAATACCAATTCACAAATCAAATTAAATTTTCAAACCAGCGATCGCTCGGATTTGATGTTGGTATTCCGAGAATTTTATTCTCCCTTGTCGAAAGACGCTGGCGCTTTGACAGCAGCTGAGGTGCAGGCGAATCCGAGACAGGCATCATCACGAAATATTCAATTCAATGCGGGTGAAGAAATTCGCCAGGAAGAAATGGCGGCTCGTTTTCGCGTCAGGCCTTCAGCCGGCAAGGAATTTTCCATTACAGCACATGGCTCACATCGCGATTTTCAAAGCCGCCAACCGTTTATGGAGGGTGGTCAGGTGCAATTTGATCGATGGATCGGCGGCTTAGCCATGCAATTCATTTCGGATAGCCTGTTGTTTCAACGACCCAACCGGTTTCTCACCGGTCTCGATTACGGAATACAAAATGATAGTCGGCAACGTTTCAATAATAACTTCGGAACCCGTGGCGTACTGAATCTAAACCAAATCGAACGGGTGCAAAGCATTGGACCTTATTTCCGCAATGAATGGAGCATGACCAGCAAATTAGATATTGTTGTGGGTGGTCGTTGGGACTGGCTGCAATACCATGTCAAAGACCACTATCAATCCGATGGCAATCAATCAGGTTCACGTACGGTATCACAAGCCAGTGGTTCAGCCGGAGCGGTTTATCACATTACCCCGCATCAACAGGCTTATGCGCATGTTGGTTCAGTATTTGAAGCCCCCACGACAACCGAACTATTAAACAATCCAGTTGGCAGAGGTGGATTCAATGCCAATTTAAATGCGCAGACTTCATTAAGTAATGAATTAGGAGTGCGTGGCAATATCGCGGGATTCCACTATGATACCGCAGCATTCTATATTCAAACGTGGAATGAAATCGTGCCGTTTGAACTCCCCTCCTCGCCTGGCCGGGCTTTTTTCCGCAATGCTGGGCAATCTCGAAGAATGGGTATCGAAACCCGTATCGTCACCCCGCAATGGAAAGGTTTGCATGCCGAAGCTGGTTACACCTATTCCGATTTTGAGTTTGAAAAGTATTTTGTCAACGATATTAATTTGAAAGGTAATAGCATGCCCGGTATTCCTGCTCATCGTTGGGAAGGCTTAATCAAATACATGCACCCGTTTGGTTTCTTTGGACAGCTCCACGTGCATCGCGTCGGTGATTTTTTTGTTAATGATACGAATACGGCAAACAACCGCGCTTATCATTTAGGACAATTGTTATTGGGATGGGAAGTTAAAGGCAATCGACTCGAAGGATCAATCTTTTTAGGTATCAATAATCTTTTCGATGCACCTTATAGTGCCAATACCCGCATCAATGCCGCACTCGGACGCTATTATGAACCGGGACCGCCGTTAAACGTGTTCGGCGGACTCAGATTTAAAATTATTATTTTTTAAGGAATTAGCAAAAATTACTCAAAGTATTAGCATCGAAATAATCGAATGCCAACCACTCATCAATAAGAGGTTTCCCGCGAAAAATCTTGCCAAATGAAATGAGGCGTTACCGAAGGTTTGGTTGGAATAAAAAAAGTAGCCGCATCCAAAACACCGACTAAACTGCGTCCAACCGTATGCATGACGCCCATCGCTAGACCTATAGTAGCGCCATAAATTGGGCCTTCTTTTCTCCCGGTCAAAACAACGTTTTTAGGTAATTCAATCCAACCCGTCAACGCATTGGCAAATCCTGTCACTAATTTCTCAGAGGCGTTGCCAAAATAACTGTCCGAAGCAAAAGCGCTACTGGAAAACAACAGAAAGATAGCCATCACCAAAGAAAACTTGTTCAAATAAGTCTTTACATACATTGGAAGCCCCTCATTTATAATGAAAAAACATAAAGCAATTATTTCCCTGTTTTAATGAAATCGCGTGCTATTGATCCAAAATTCTATCGGTTTATCACCAAAGTCACAATTTGATTTTCTGAATATATTAATGTTTGATCGACATTATTCAATTTGTTGCAAAATAAATACAGGTGTATTGCAAAAACCACTCCTGTTTACTTTTTGCTGTTTACTTTCCAATAAATAGCATGACATCATCCAGACTGAAAGACCATGATGCGATTAACGTTATCAGTTTCGATTAATACAAAGTATTTATTTACAAAGTGTTTTAATACAAAGTGTTTGGAAAGTATTAACTTTTAGCTGGCTGTGAGAAATACCATAGAATGTACTCTCCTAGTACATGAGTGCTTATTCAAGCGGTCATTTGTTGTTTAATTTGTCAAATAGGACCATTCTCATGAAAATTGAATTTAATAAACCATTCAATGGATTGAGAGATGATATAGAATCTCTCTCAGCCATTCCATTTCAAGGAAAATTTATGTCATTCAGTGTTTTGAATGCTTCCAAAAAGCTCATGCAGAGTTTATGCATGAGCTTTTTTGTTTTAGGCGCGCTCAATGCCAATGCGTTGGATCTTTCTATGAAGCCTATTTCCGATAAACTGAAATTTCAGGCTGACGAAAACAAGTGGATCAAAATCGGCGCGGGCTATCGTGGCACGGGTATCTGGACTGAAAACATCGGCACAGGAAACATTAATGAAGGTCGATACAGCAATGATAACGCCCGTATTTATTTGAACGGGCAATTCGGTCCTTACTTGAAGTTTGAAGTCAATACCGAATGTTATTTCTGTAACAATACGCAAGCAGGCGCCAATCCCAGAATGTCATATAACATTTTGGACGCCATCGTCAAGTTTGAATATAACCGTTATTTGAACGTCTGGGGTGGTCGTATGTTGGCGCCAACAGAACGGGGCGAATTAAATGGTCCTTTTTTCCATGCAACGCATGACGGTTTTAAAACCCCTTTCTTCTCACAAGACTTTAGTACCAGTTATAGTAATAACAACGGTGCAGGTATGTATGGTCGTGATGATGGAGCAACTTTCTGGGGTAGCGCAGAACCTAAAGTAGTTCCTGGAACCTTCAGCTATGCGATGGGTATCTTCCGTGGTCTTCGTTCGCAAAACAATTTTGGTCCAAATCCCAATGATAGCGTTTTAATGGCTGCGCGCTTTACCTATAACTTTTTGAATCCAGAAAAAAATCCTGGTTACTACACAGCAGGAACATACTACGGTAAAGCGGGCGATATTTTAGCACTTGCATTTGGTATATCTCATCAAAAAAATGGTGCGGGTTCCTCTACTCACCGCAGTGATTTTCTAGGCTTTGTAGGCGATCTATTATTTGAAAAAGTGCTTCCAAATAATTTAGGCGTTGCTACGGTTAATGCGGAATATAAACAATTTTATGCCAAATATGATTTGGCTGCTTTCAATGACCGAGATTGTTTTTGTATGTTTGATGGTAAATCATGGACAGTCACCGGTCTTTATATGTTACCAATGAAAATTGGTATTGGTCATTTTCAACCGTACGGACGCTATACCAGTGTTCAACCTAATCATGCAAGAACACGTGATGAAATTGAAGCCGGTCTAAATTATATTATTGATGGATTCAATGCGCGTATTTCTGCTTACTATCAACACGGTGATCTCGTAACCAAAGGTCTGAATTACTCACCCTTTGCCGTTGGTGGCCCAGCGCTTGATGTTTATAAACTTTCTTTCCAGTTGCAAATTTAGAATTGGATAACACACTTAATTAAAAGGTAACATGTCATTATCCTCCGCGTACAAAAAAGAAGCTTTACCAGAACAACAGCGGGAAAAAGTTTCAACCTCGATATACTCGGGATCGACTGAATCACTTCATATGTCTGATCCTTTATCTGATCCTGAGTATTCTCCTTTACAAGCTAAGCTTTCTCTTAAGTTTGCAGCAATTGACGATACCACACGCTTGGTTGAAAGAGATCGTTTTGGCCCTCTGCTGGTACAAAAACCGCTTTACCCCGAAGGAGACGAAATTTGTCACGTCGTGATCATTCATCCTCCGGGTGGAGTTGTCAGTGGCGATCAGTTAGCAATGTCTGCTCAAGCAGGCGCTTCAGCGAAAGTCCAAATTACGACTCCAGGTGCGGCCAAATGGTATAAATCAACAGGTAGAACTGCTCGTCAAACCATCAAAATCGATGTTGACAAAGGCGGCTTGATGGAGTGGTTGCCGCAGGAAACTATTTTTTTCAACAATACCAATGTAGCCATTGATCATCAGGTTACCCTGAATGGCGATGCTATGTATTTGGGTTGTGAAATACTATGTTTTGGACGCACCTTGTCAGGTGAAGTTTTCAATAACGGTAAAATCAAGCAACGCACCACCATCAAACGTGATGAAAAGATCATTTGGTTTGAACAAATCAGTTTAAATGGTGAAGATTCAGGACAAAATAGATCGCTATCTTTAGGTAATCATACTATTTGTGCGACCTTATTGTTTACCGGAAAAACGATACCCAACACTGTCATTGACCAAGCTCGATTAGAGTGCAAAAGCATTAGTAAAGACATTGGTCAATTTGGTGTTTCTCAACTTAAATCAGTCTTAGTAGCGCGTTACTTAGGAAACTCCAGCGAAATAGCACGGCAAGTTATGTTGTGTTGTTGGAATTTATTTCGCCAAGAATATTTTGGACGCAACGGAACCGTTCCACGCATGTGGAACACGTGATAAATGAATTTTAGTTTATAGGAGGGCCTTTCAATAACCTCAAGCAGCAATTTAATAGAATAAAATCAAACTGTTATTTAACCCAGGAGAAAAACTATGGACTTAACACCTAGAGAAAAAGACAAATTACAAATTTTTACCGCAGCAATGCTCGCGGAAAGACGCAAAGCCCGCGGTTTACGCCTCAATCATCCTGAAGCGGTTGCACTGATTACTTTCGCTATTTTGGAAGGTGCTCGCGATGGACAATCTGTTGCTGATTTAATGTCAGCCGGTCAAAGAGTATTAACCCGCAGCGATGTTATGAGCGGTGTAGCTGAAATGATCCCAGACATTCAAGTCGAAGCGACATTTCCAGATGGCACCAAATTAGTCACAGTTCATAATCCGATCGTTTAACAATTTATAAAGGAATTGCTATGAAAAAACCAACTCCAGGTGAAATATTCTGCGAAGCCGGTGATATTGAATTAAATGTCGGTAGAAAAACTAAGATGCTAACAGCCTCTAATACTGGGGATCGTCCTATACAAATCGGCTCTCATTTTCATTTTTACGAAGTCAACGAAGCCATGAAATTCGATCGAGAAGCTGCCTATGGCATGCGACTCAATATTATGGCAGGTACTGCTGTGCGTTTCGAACCAGGTCAAGAAAGAACGGTTGAGTTAGTAGAACTTGCCGGTGACCGCACAGTGTATGGCTTTAATCAAAAAGTGATGGGCAAGCTTAAATAAACTGATAGCAAACAATTTTATAGGAGTATCAACATGAGCGTAAAAATCCCCCGTCATACGTATGTGGAAATGATGGGTCCTACAACAGGCGATCGTGTTCGCCTTGCGGATACCGAATTAATTATTGAAATTGAAAAAGACTTCACCACCTATGGTGAAGAAGTGAAATTTGGTGGCGGTAAAGTCATTCGCGATGGTATGGGACAATCGCAACGTAATCACAAAGATGTCATGGATACGGTGATTACCAACGCAGTTATTCTTGATCACTGGGGTATTGTTAAAGCCGATATCGGTATTAAAGACGGCAAAATTGCAGGAATCGGCAAAGCTGGTAACCCAGATATACAACCCAACGTTACTATCGCAATTGGCGCAGCCACTGAAATTATTGCGGGTGAAGGTTCTATCGTAACCGCTGGTGGTATCGATACGCATATTCACTTTATTTCTCCACAACAAGCAGAAGATGCCATGATGAATGGTTTGACCACTATGTTAGGTGGTGGTACAGGCCCTGCAGTAGGTACCGCAGCAACAACCTGTACACCTGGACCTTGGCACATTCATTCGATGCTCAGAGCTTCTGATGGCTTAGTCATGAATACCGGCTTTTTCGGCAAAGGTAACGTTAGCTTACCAACACCCAATGAAGAACAAATTCTCGCTGGCGCTTGCGGTTTGAAATTGCACGAAGACTGGGGTACCACCTATGCTGCAATCGATAATTGTTTAGCTGTTGCCGACAAAATGGATGTGCAAGTTGCCATTCATACGGATACCATCAATGAAGGTGGCTATTTAGAAAATACCATCAAAGCATTCAAAGACAGAACGATCCATACCTTCCATACTGAAGGTGCAGGTGGTGGTCATGCTCCTGATATTATCGCGGTAGTAGGACAAGATAATGTATTGCCCTCTTCGACCAACCCAACTCGTCCTTACACTGCCAATACGCTAGACGAACATTTGGACATGTTGATGGTATGCCATCACTTACATGCCAATATCGCTGAAGACTTGGCGTTTGCTGAATCACGTATTCGCAAAGAAACTATCGCTGCGGAAGATATTCTGCACGATATGGGCGCGATTTCAATGATGTCATCTGACTCACAAGCAATGGGACGTATCGGTGAAGTGGTCACTCGTACTTGGCAAACTGCGCATAAAATGAAAGTACAATTTGGCGCGTTGGACCAAGATACCGCTCGCAACGATAATTTCCGTGCCAAACGTTATGTTGCTAAATATACAATCAACCCAGCGATTACCCACGGCCTTTCTCATGCAATCGGATCTGTTGAAGTCGGTAAATATGCAGATTTAGTGATCTGGAGACCTGCATTCTTTGGTACTAAACCATCGATGATTTTGAAAGGTGGCATGATTGCAGCTGCTTTAATGGGTGATCCGAATGCTTCGATTCCAACACCACAACCTGTACATTATCGTTATATGTTTGGTGGTTATGGCGGCGGTATCAAAACATCATGCTTTACTTTTGCATCAAAAGCATCGATCGCTGCTGGCATAGTTGATCAGTTGAAATTGGACAAAACACTCATTGAAGTGAAAAACACCCGTAATCTTCGTAAGAAAGACATGATTCACAATGATGCAACTCCAAAAATGGAAGTGGATCCAGAAACATACGAAGTACGCGCGGATGGTAGATTGCTCCGATGCGCTCCTGCCACAGAACTTCCAATGGCTCAACGCTATTTCTTGTTCTAATATCGGAAAGTATTAACAATTCCCCTGTTTTTCAAAGCATTAGAAAATTCAGGGGAGCTTTGTTTTGATGTGTTTCCAATCGTTTTTTTATGATACGGTATTACGAAATTTTTATTCTTCATAAAAATTAACTTTTAAACTATAAAAATAATTAATATGCTTACGCTCAACACCAAAATTGATCATGCAGAATCAATTTCTTCTGATCTTGTTCTCCCTTATGAAATGCGTGAGAACAGTCGCCTCAGAACCACTCTTGCATCCGGTGAAGATGTTGCCATTCTGACTGCGCGTGGCACTATTTTACGCAATAATGATTTACTCAAAAGTGATGATGGTCGCGTTATCCGTATCGTCGCTGCTCATGAACCAACTTATAAAGTGACCTGCAAGACGCCTCATGATTTGCTGCGATGCGCTTTTCACTTAGGCAATCGCCATACGCAAACACAGGTAGGCGAAGGTTTTCTTAGAATTCACCAAGATTCTGTGCTGAAACAAATGTTAGAAGGATTAGGCGCCATCGTTACTGAAGAAAGCGCACAATTTGAACCAGAATCGGGAGCTTATAGTAGTGCCGGCGGTGGTGGCGGACATCATCATGGACATAGCCATCACCACGATGATCATGATCACCATCATCATGGCGATGAAGGCCATTATCATGCACGTGGGCCATTAGCCCCCATTCCTGTAAGACAAAAGATACATCGTCCGTCTGATTCCAAATCGAATAAGGAGTAATCGTGCAATCGGCTGTTTTACTCAGATTATTGCAGCTTGCAAGCCCTTCGTTACCGATTGGCGCCTACACTTATTCACAAGGACTAGAATCTGCGATTGATAAAGGCTTTGTCACTAACCAGCAGAGTGCGCACGAATGGATTACGGAATCGCTCAATATCATTGGAGATTTTGAAGCGCCTATTTCGTGGCGACTCATGAAAGCTTTTGCTCATCGAGACTTAGAAACGATCAAGCATTGGACAGAATGCTTTATTGCGGCTCGCGATACGTCAGAATTTCGTGCGGAAACGATTCAAATGGGTTATTCACTCGGCAAGCTTGTTACCGATTTAAAAATTGCGGATGAATCCTTGCAATCAATTTTGCAAAATCTAGCCGAAATTCCTTTACCAACTGCTTTTGCCTATGCAACAGAAGCGTTAGGTGTGCCGCATGAAGCAGCTTTGCTGGGCATGTTATTTTCGTTAGTGGAAAACCAAGTACTTGCATGCGTCAAATCAGTCCCTCTCGGCCAGGTTTCAGGACAAAGTCTATTGCTATCGCTACATCCGGTCATTGAATCCGTTGCTCAGCGCGCTCAACAGTTGGAAGATGATGAACTTTCGAATTGGGCGCCAGGATTATCGTTATTGTCGATGCAACATGAAACACAGTACAGCAGGGTTTATCGATCATAAATTATTAAAATAAAATCACCATGAATACTCAATCAAATCCACTTCGTGTCGGTATCGGCGGTCCAGTCGGATCGGGAAAAACTGCACTATGTGAAGCACTTAGCAAAAAGATGCGCGACCATTACGAAATGGCCGTCATTACCAACGATATTTATACCAAAGAAGATATGGAAATCCTGCTCCGGGCTAACGCCCTCCCCCCAGAACGCTTAATGGGTGTAGAAACGGGTGGATGTCCGCATACGGCAATTCGAGAAGATGCTTCTATCAATTTGGAAGCTATCGCACGCATGACAGCCGATTTCCCCAATCTAGATTTAATTCTGGTTGAATCGGGTGGAGATAATTTGGCCTCTACCTTTAGTCCTGAATTATCGGATTTAACCATCTATGTTATTGATGTCGCCGCGGGAGAAAAGATACCGCGCAAAGGTGGTCCAGGCATTACGCGATCTGCGCTACTCGTCATTAATAAAACGGACCTTGCACCTTATGTCGGCGCTAATCTGGATGTTATGGAACGTGATGCAAAAAAAATGCGCGGCGATCGACCTTTTGTATTTACCAATCTACATACTGGTGAAGGCGTTGACAAAATTGTCAATTTCATTGTTAAACAAGGTTTGTTGGATGAAGTAAAACGTCATTAACAGAGCTGTTCACTTTGTTTTTTATACTAAGTTATTTGCTGTTTCATTGTTGTAGCCGTCGTTAATTTTTCTTAAAACTTTTGGAGTAATCACAATGGATTGGTCTTTATCAATTGACAAAGCTTTGCCAAGACCTTTACGAGTCATTTTAAGAGGTGTTGGCCAAGTATTTTTTTGTTGCAATGCCGTAACAGGTCTTATTTTTCTAATTGCATTATACGTCGGTGGCATCACCGCAGGCCTTGCAGCTACCGTGGGTGTTATTACCAGTACTGCAGCAGCATACGTATTAGGTTTTTCTGAAGATGATATTGATGCAGGATTATATGGTTTCAACGGTACTTTAGTCGGCCCCTGCCTTTTCTTATTTTTAGAAAATACGCCTCAACTTTGGTTGTATGTAGTGCTTGCTTCTATTTTATCAACGGTTGTTTTGGCCGCTTTGATGAGAATTTTGCAACCCTATAATATTCCAGCTTCAACTTCACCCTTTGTTTTAACCTGCTGGATGTTCATGGTTGCAGTATTTGCCTTTGACAGTTATTCACGTGGACCAATATTACCGTCAGCAGCCACACCCACTGAAATTGCCGATACCGCAGCAGTCGCTGTTGAATCTGCCGGATCAATCGGGGCTTGGTTTGGTTCATTCACCGGTGAAGTGATACAAGACTGGTACACCGCCATTACCAAAGGTATTGCCGAAGTTATGTTTGCTGATAGCGTCATCGTAGGCATATTATTTTTGATTGGCATTGCCATTACTTCTATGCGTGGCGCGGTCATGGCTTTCATGGGCGCCGTAGTGGGCGTTGTCATACCGATTTTATTAGGCGCGGATGCCGGATTGATTAAAATGGGTCTGTATGGTTTTAATCCTGTTTTAACGATGATGGCAGTTGGCTGGGTTTTCCTTAAACCGAGCACTGGAACAGCATTACTTGCGCTATTAGCCGGAATCTTAACCGTCGTCTGTCACGGTGCGTTAGCTAGCTTCCTAGCACCGATTGGATTACCTACTTTAACGTTCCCATTTGTTTTAGTCATGTGGATGTTCTTATTTGCTGCGAGCAAATCTAAATATTGGACCAACTAATCCTTGAGTCGTAGTTAAGCTAATAATAGCTTTTACATTGTTTCTTACTCAATAAAGCCAAAGCCTCTATCTAAAACAGGTAGAGGCTTTTTGTTTTCTCCGCTTTCGTGTATCCGCTTTACTATTGATTAATTTCCAAGCCCAGAAATCCTCCCGACTGATGATTCCACAATTGTGCGTAGAGCTGATTATTAGCAATCAATTGCGCATGCGTGCCCTGCTCTACAATACACCCTTTATCAAACACGATCAGACGATCCATGGCTGCAATGGTCGACAAGCGATGCGCGATTGCTATCACAGTTTTACCTTGCATCAGTTGATATAAGCTTTGTTGGATACTGATTTCCACTTCGGAATCTAAGGCTGAAGTCGCTTCATCAAGCACTAAAATTGGCGCATTTTTTAATAATACTCGTGCAATCGCAATGCGTTGACGTTGACCACCGGATAGCGTTACACCACGCTCACCGACGTGCGCATCATAACCTGTGCGCCCTTTGATATCACGTAAAGACAGTATAAATTCATGAGCTTGAGCTTGCTTTGCCACTGCAATCATTTGTTCATCGGTCGCATCCGGTTTGCCGAATAAAATATTGTCACGCACAGAACGATGCAATAACGATGTATCCTGTGTCACCATTGCGATATTTGCACGTAGACTATCTTGCGTAACTGCACGGATATTCTGTCCATCGATACAGATACTTCCTTGCTGTACATCATAAAAACGCAGCAACAAATTTACAAATGTCGATTTACCGGCTCCAGAACGCCCCACTATCCCTACTTTTTCGCCAGCGGCGATGTGTAAATCCAAATGATCAAAAATCAACTGTGATTCATTTTCTTTATTTTTTTGGTGATGGTGATGATACGAAAAACTAACTTGGTTAAATTCAATGGCACCGCGTTCCACAATCAGTTCTTTAGCGTCACTACTGTCTACCACTTGCTGAGGTTTAGACAAAGTATTGATACCATCTTGCACCGTGCCAATGTTTTCAAACAACGCATTCACTTCCCACATAACCCAATGAGACAACCCAGTTAAGCGAATCGCGAGACTCATGACAATGGCGATCGCACCAGGCCCGATATTACCTTGTAACCATAACTGTATCCCCAATGCACCGGTAACAAAAACCAGTAACATATTGATAATCCAAACACAAACGTTGAGTCCAGTCGACAAACGCATTTGTGGATGTACAGTGGCCATGAATTCTTCCATACCGGCTTTAACATAGACGGATTCCCGCTGGCTCTGAGAAAACAATTTAAGCGTCAAAATATTGGTATAACTATCAACGATACGTCCCGTCATGATCGAACGAGCATCCGCTTGGAGCGTTGAAACATATTTAAGACGTGGCACAAAGTAAGTCAGAATCAGAATGTATAAAATTAACCAAGCCAACAGAGGCAAACATAGCATTGAATTGGCATTGATGATTAAGGTAAATGTAGTGGCCAGATACACGGATACAAACAACATCACATCGAGCAGCTTGAGTACCGTTTCGCGCACGGCTAATGCCGTTTGCATTACTTTAGTCGCGATACGCCCGCTAAATTCGTGTTGAAAAAAAGTGTAGCTTTGTCCTAATAAATACCGATGCGACAGCCAGCGAATTCGCATCGGAAAATTTCCCATCAGCGTTTGGTGAATCACCGCGGAGTGCAACAATACCAAAAGCGGAATTACGAATAACACAAACACTGACATAACCGAGAGCGTGAGCCATTCTCTAGCAAAAAAATCAACCGTATTTTTTTCTGCCAGCCAATCGACAATTTGACCAAGAACGCTATAAAGCATCGCTTCGCTGATCGCCAATAGCGTAGTCAATATTGCCAACACAACCAAATGTGTTTCAACTCCACGAACATAATGGCGGCAGAACTGATAGATGCCTTTGGGTGGCTCTACCGGATGCTGCGGAGGATAAGGATCGATGAGGCGTTCAAAGAAGCCAAGCATGAATTAACTGTTACTCAATTGTTCAAAAATTCTAAATCCAGCAACATAAGTACCAACCGCAGATCCTAATGTCGATAAAATAAAAATCAGCAAGGTTCGAGTAACGCGATTGTTCCACCAGCCTTTTAAAGTAGTTGCATCTGTTCTTAAACGGTTAAAATCCTCAACCTTGGGCTTGCGAAAATAAATTTCAACGGCTGCAACCACCATTCCGGCACCGATGGTAGGATTCAAAGACGTTATTGGCGCCGCCACAAAAGCAGTCAAAATGGACAGCGGGTGCGCCAACGCTATCGCCGCACCCAACGCCGAAAGGCCACCATTAATGATGATCCATTCAATAATCATACTGGTACCCATTTCTGGACTACGCGAAAAACCAATTCCAAAACCAACAAAAATCAGTGCAACGATGCTCCAAGGAATGATTTTCAACCATGGCGAAGACGCAGGGATAATATCAAGCGCCGCAATCGTATTATCAGGATCACGGATATCGCCTGCTTCAAGTTGCTTACTCATGCCCGGCAAATGCCCCGCACCGATCACGGCTAAAACGTGTTGATAATTGTTTTCTTGGCATTCTTTGATCAAGCGAGCGGACATATAGGTATCTCGCTCACTGATGAGAGGCCGGAATAAATCCTGCTCATTTTCAGCAAATTGCGAAAATGAGCTTTCTAGTACATCGCCTTGTTTTAGTTTTTCGATTTCCTCAGTGCTTACTTTTTCATTGCTAATAACACTTGCCAATAAACCAGCGAATAAATTGAATCGTTTCCACCACGGTACGCTGTGATAAATACGCTTCATCGTTGTACCAATCTCACGATCAATTAGAATGACTGGTAGCTTGGCTGCTTGCGCATCTTTAATGGCTACTCGCATCTCGGCGCCAGGCTCAATGCCGAATTGTTCTGCCATGCGTTGTTGGAATGCCCCTAAAGCGAGACTAGCAGCGACCATACTGGCCTGACCACTTTTAATCACTTGAAACAAATCCATTTTGGCAATTGCATCAGGATTGACAAGCACTTTGTGCCGACTTGGGCATAACTCCACCGCCACGGCATCATATTGCCCCGTTGCAATCAGTTCTTGAACTTTATCGGCACTCACCTTCGAGACATGCGCTGTTCCAAGTAGCGTAATCGCGCAATCATTCACTTTAAGGGTCTTGATCGGCTCGTGAGTGCTCAGTTCACCGGTATTCGGATCGGAAAGTTTATTCATCAGGTTATTAACAATTATTACGAGTTTAGAATGCGCGAAAACTTACACTGTCGTTGAGAAAAATAGCGAAAACAAAATCACATCGGTGAGTTAACTGCATTTTTTAAAATTTCGTTCGTTATCAATTTTATTTTTAGATGGTACTATAAATATCTTAGAAAAAAGGTAAGAATAAATAAGCAACCCCCATGACAAAACTATGGGATTATTTATTAAATGCGAAAAAATTCCTCAAAATCTACTTCGTTTACAGTCTAGTATTACTCATTAATTAATTGGGTTATAGTGAGCACTCGCCATGAAGAGATTGCTAACAGGTTTTCCTGCTAGTCAATGCTTTCTAATTGATCGACAAAACTTTGCAAATCCTTGGGTAGTGGCGCATGAAGTTGCAACGATTGCTTCGTCTTCGGATGCGTTAACTGTAAAGTATTTGCATGTAAAAACATGCGAGATAATTGGAAACGACAATCTGAACGAGCCAATTGTTTATTCAAATTAAAATCGCCGTATTTATCATCGCCAACGATTGGAAATCCGAGATGTGCCAAATGAACGCGAATTTGATGCGTACGTCCAGTTTTTAGTTCTGCGTCCAGTAAGCTAAAACTTTTCCACGTTTTTTGCAATCGAAAAATAGTATGTGCAAGCATTGGTTTAATTATGTCATTTTTATTCTTTTCATTAACAACGGCAACGCGTCGCTCACCATGAGTTGTTGCAAATTTAGTCAATGTCAGTTTTACATGCTGTACGGTATTAGACCAATATCCAGAAACCATAACGAGATAGTGTTTATGTATCAGTCCTTCGCGAATCTGCCGATGCAATTCCACTAAAGCCGCACGTTTTTTTGCTAGTAACAATAAACCGGAGGTTTCTCTATCCAGTCGATGCACCAATTCTAGAAATTTCCACGAAGGGTTTTGGGTGCGTAATTGCTCGATCACACCAAAACTAATGCCACTTCCGCCATGAACGGCCATACCTTCCGGCTTGTTGATCACCAAGAGCGTTTCATCTTCGAAAAGAACTTCAAAAGCAAAAAATTTTGACGGTACACGTCGAATCTCTGCAGAATTCTTTTCTGGTGAGAAAATTGGCGGAATTCTAAGAATATTCCCCATTTGCAAGCGGTAATCCGCGCGAATTCTTTTTCCGTCGACGCGCACCTGGCCACTTCTTAGAAGTTGATAGATATGGCTTTTGGGTACATTCTTCAATCGTTTTAATAAAAAATTATCAATCCGTTGATCGTATTCTTCATCGGCAACCTCTATTTTCTGTACGGCGCGGATAGAACCATTGTTATATTGAGTACTCATAGTTCAGTTGATATTGACTGTAATTTCGCACACCCTTCGCTATAATTCCTAAGAACTTGTGCCATTGTTCAATTTATTACCCTATAACTTTTGCAATTAATATTTTCTGTAATTAGTTAATTTATTGTTAGATTTTATGATGAAATTGATACAGTCAACTAAAATATTTATCTAATTTAATTGAATAAAGGGGGGTGTGGCTTTTAATTTGGCTTATAATTTGTCAGTTTGCAAGAATTGAATCATTCATTAACATAAGAAAACATATAATTGATAAAAGATAATCATAATAAAATTGCCGCAATAAAGCCTCGTTATTACAACCACATAGATAAAATAACACCATCTGGCAATAAGCTTGTTACCAGAATACTATCAATTAAAATACTCAAGGTTTGTTGTAAATGAAACGAATGTTATTTAACGCAACCCAGCCTGAAGAGCTACGTGTTGCTATTGTAAATGGTCAAACATTGATTGACCTAGATATTGAATCCGTTGGTAAAGAACAAAGAAAAAGTAATATTTATAAAGCTGCTATCACACGTATTGAGCCTGGTTTAGAAGCAGTATTTGTGGATTATGGATGTGAACGTCACGGTTTTCTTCCTTTTAAAGAAATATCTCAATCCTGTTTTGATGAAAGCGTTGATTTCAACAATTCCCGCATACAAGATCTTTTGCATGAAGGACAAGAGATCATTGTCCAGGTCGATAAAGATGAGCGAGGAAATAAAGGTGCTGCGCTTACAACCTACATATCACTGGCAGGTCGGTATTTAGTTTTAATTCCCAATAATCCCAACAGTGGAGGAGTATCGCGTCGCATTACTGGCGAAGAACGCAACGATTTGCGCGATGTGTTAGCGCAGTTACAAGTTCCCAAGGGAATGAGCATTATCGCCCGAACAGCAGGTATTGGTCGTAGTACTGAAGAGCTACAATGGGACTTGAATTATTTAACCCAACTTTGGTCAGCCATTGAAATTGCAGCAAATAGCCAAGATGGTGTTTTTCTTATTTATCAAGAAAGTAGCTTGGTCATTCGTGCGATTCGTGATTATTTTAATCACGAAATAGGAGAAATTTTAATCGACAGTAGGGAAATATACGAACAAGCCAGTCAATTCATGTCGCATGTCATGCCGGCAAATGTCGATCGCCTCAAATACTATCAAGATGACATCCCTCTATTTTCTCGATTTCAGATCGAACATCAAATTGAAACTGCTTATTCACGTCAAGTTTCTTTACCTTCGGGTGGCTCTATTGTTATCGATCATACCGAAGCACTGGTGTCTGTCGACGTTAACTCAGCACGTGCCATTCGTGGACTTGATATCGAGCATACCGCTTTAAACACTAATCTTGAAGCAGCAGAAGAAATTGCACGTCAATTGAGATTACGCGATTTGGGTGGACTAATCGTTATTGATTTTATCGATATGGACATTCAACGCAACCAACGTGAGGTCGAAGCGCGATTACATGAAGCCTTAAGGCAAGATCGCGCTCGTATCCAAGTCAGTAAAATTTCTCGCTTTGGCCTACTAGAACTCTCGCGTCAACGTCTACGCCCTTCGTTGGGAGAGGGTAATTATATTGCTTGTATGCGCTGTAGTGGTACAGGCTTCATTCGCGATACGGATTCGTCAGCACTGCATATCCTACGGATTCTTCAAGAAGAAGCATTGAAGGAAAATACCAACACGCTTCAAGTTCAATTACCAGTAGATGTTGCCACGTATCTATTGAATGAAAAGCGCTCGGAAATTTATGACATTGAACTTAAACAAAAAATAGATATTGTCTTAATACCGAATATCCATATCGAAACACCGAATTACACCATTACGCGCTTGCGCCATGAAGATATCAAGTCAAGTGAAGCACCGACACCAAGCTATAAAATGGTTGAGAAAAATGATGACGAGAAAGCTTATCAAGCAACTTTCGATAAAAAAACTAAGCCCGCTCGACCGCAAGCTGCCGTACAAGGAGTTACACCAACCCAGCCAGCGCCGCTGCGAAGAGAAGATGTAAAAGAATCCTCCCTTATCGATGGATGAAGAAACCAAACAACTCATTGAAAAAACGAGATCAACAGAAAAACCAAAAGGTCGTTCGCGCCGAGGAAGAAACAAAAATGATGCGGCGAAAGGCTCAATACATAATAAACAAAATCGACCAAAAAATTTATCAGATAGCGCTATTGATTCAGATATTTCAGAAGATTTGAATATTCAATCGCAATCAAACGCGGCCGTTGAAAGCACCATAGAATTCATTCATGAATCCAGTGCGAAACCCAACGACGATAATGGTGCAACTGAAAAGGAAAATTTTGATTCGGATAACACTCCGAGAACCGATACTCGACGCCGCTCGCGTCGGTTCCGTGGTACGAAAACACGCAACACACCGAATCGTTCAAAAAATCCTATCGAGAGTGAAGAAACAATCGTTATTTCTGAAGATTTGACAAACGCATTATATCCTTCACCAGATATTAATCACGATTCAATTAATTTTCAGTCTGCCGAAACAGAGACACCCTCCACACTTGGAGAATATGTCGAGAAACTGAGTGACGCTAATAATCGTGATCATAACGACGATGCAGTACAGCAGAAAAAAAAAATTGAACAAATAGCCGAGAATAACGATAGATTCTTACCACATACCCTATCAAGAGACGTTCCTGAGTCAAAAAATATAACTCATTTACAAGATACGGCTCGAGAATTAGAATCAAGCATTGAAAAAAGTGGCTTGGTCATGATTGAAACCTCTATTGATAAAATACCAAAAATTGCTGAGGAAGAAATAGCTACTCCTAAAAGAGCGCGGAGAAAAATACAAAGTTTGGAGGCTACCGAAGCGGGTCCACTAACTCAAATTGAAACACGCGATTAATTCGAAAAATAAAACGATCCATAAAAAGAAAAATAGCGTTCAGTTATGAATTGTCCTAAACGAAATTGATTTGACAAACAAGCCGATTAAGTTGAGGCTGAAAAACAGACGTCGGCAAAGTTTGATTCCGTTGTTTGGCTAACGCCAAAAGAATACTATCTTTCAGTGTCTGCATGGGTGTTTTACCAAAGCCATGTTTAACAACGGTTCATCGAATGTGTCACGATTATTTGTTTTTGGATTTAAGGATTCCGGCTTGTGTTTTGTTGGACTAGTTCACAATAACATCTCGGCACGTAATCTGTTGAATTCCAACGAGGCTTGTAAAAGAATGATTAAGCGCAGTAGTTTTTCAGAGCTTCCTTAAAACTAGCTTTAACCGAAGAAATTAACAATATAAATGACGGCGATATTCATCGGCCACAGCAGTGCCAATAACAAAGTATCGGAAGACATGAAACATTTGGTTAGAAGCTCAAGGAAGGGTGCAGCACTCCCCTATTTTATGCAGCCCACTTCCGGGCATGGCTGGCATAGTCGAGCATCAAATGAAACACGTTGTCGCATTTCTCGCGGAACACCGCCTGATCGTAGCTTTCCGGTAAATTGTGATCCAATATCTGCTCGACCATCGAATGCACTGTTTTCTGAGTTTGCGTGTCTTTATACCAATCCTGTATTAATACTTTGGGGTGTTTTTCCAGTAAGCGATGCAGTAACGATTTCGCAGTCAGTTTTACTTTTTGCGTTTCATCCTGTGTCATCGAGTCTTTTTTCAGTAAGTCGAACAACTCCAGCTCATCTTCACTCAAGCCCTCGTGAATGTGACGCTCATCCTCCGTGCGCAAATCCTCAGTGAATTGCATCAGATTTTCGTAGTAGCTTTCAGTCAATGAATCACCGGCGTTGTAGGTATCAATAATTTGCTGCAAGCGTTGCACAAAATCCGTTCGTGTCACATTTTGTAGCAGCATCAATTCCAGTTTAAGCTGTAAAAAGGCGCGCAGATCAGCAATCTCGATATGTTTGTAAGTGACTTGTTTAAATTCCTCGCGCAATTTGTCGACATTGATTTTGCTCAAATCCCAGGTCTTGCCTTTTTGAATCATCTGGTATTCCACATCTTTTTGCGGTGCTTTAAGCACTTCCACGCCCTCTACCACGCTGACACTTTCATCTAACAGCTCGAAAATCTTCAAGCTGATCGTGTCGACGTCCTTCTGCTCGATATGTGCCTCGATGACACCGCGCAGATATTGAAAGGCTGCTACTTCGAGTCCCTTGCCAAGTTCCAAAACCTCCGGCTTGCAGGCTTCATACAGTGATGTGATCGCATTCTCATGTCGGTTGAAACTCCTGCGCCACTCGTCGTTTGCCAGCAAGGTATTGGCAAACGGCTCAAATCGTCCAACTTGCTTGAATACATCATCGTTTCCTGACGCCTCGCGTAATGCAACCGCCTTCCCGTGGCAAAATACGAAACCTTGTTCAATCGCATCGTCCAGCAAACGAAACAGCTCCGCTTTTTCCTTGACCGGCCATTCAGTTTCATCATCTTCTTGCGTGTAATCTTTCAGTGCCAATTTCAAGTTAGTGAACACATTGCAGTAATCCACGATTTCGCCGTTACGTTTTCCCACCTCGTTGATCTTCCACGACGTCACGCGATTGGTACGAGCAATGGTTCGCATCAGCGTATGGCCTTGCATCGGTTTGTCGAGATACAACGTGGACAGTGTCGGCGCATCAAAATCGGTCAACCACATACCGCAGACAAACACCAGTTGTAGCGGATGTTCGGGATCTTGGTAGTTGTATTCGATATCGTGCCCATATTCATCGAGCTGATCCATGCGTTCACGATGCGGTTTGATGGCCAAGTTCTGCGCAGCAAATTTTTCTTTTTCGCCTGTGTCTTTGCTAATTACCACGGCCATTTCAACAGTGCGCATGAATTCTACCCGGTGCCTCAGGCGCCGTTTTTCAATTTCGCTAGGCGTTTTGCTGATAATCCCTTTCAGAGAGCTTATCTCTTGCTTCCACAACCGCTGTACTTTATCGTACATTTTCACGGCGGTGAATTTATCGACCGATACCGACAGCCCTTTGCCGAGATAACCGCGCCGAGGAAAGTGATTAACGATGTCCCGCGCGATTTTTTCCAGCCGCTCGTCGCGTTTGATGATTTTCGCTGCTTTGGTAAGGCGCTGTTCCAATCTGGTTTGTTGCGCCTCATCCAGACCCTTATTCTTCAGATTCTGGCGAAACGGTTCGCTCAATTCTTCTTTCTGAATCAACATCTCCGGCACGCGCTTGCGGTAAAACAACGGCACCGTCGCACCATCGTCGATCGACTGCTGAAAATTGTATTCCGACACGTAACTGCCAAACCAAGCATTGGCCTTACGTTCACACCCCAGCAGCGGCACGTCAGTGAATGCCAGATAATTCGCTTTCGGCAATCCCTTGCACATATTTGCCATCAACGACTGGTATTGCGAGCAGTGCACCTTGGCGAGGATCACAATGATGGTATTTCGCGCTGACAATTCGGGATATTCGCGATCTTTGTTCCAGTGAAATTTTTGGATCAGCGTAAAAACAATTCGTTTGTTCTGTGCTAGAAACTTTCTCATTTCCTTGCTGTTCTTCGGCTGTGCCGCTTCAGTCTCGCTCACCGTGCGGGTATGCAGAAAATTGTGGTAAATCTGACTGTCTAGGTCGTCGCGGTCGGTGACTACTACGAAAGTGAAATTGCCGGTCTGTTTGCGGAAAATTTTGCGCACGTAAAAAATTATCGAAAAATCTTTGTCCGATCCCTGGGTATGCCAAAATACCCCGAGCTTACCGGCTAATTCCCGACGTTTGAGGAAAACACCATACGCGCGATTTACACCGATAAATTGATGATTCTGCGCGATGATTTTCTGCGTATCTTTGTCATAGAGAACGAAATTCTCCACGTAATCCAGCAGTTTTTGCTGCGGCAACAGGCCCTCGATAACGCTCTCCAGGCTGGTACCTTGCGCGCGGATTGCGGTACGGTCAATTTGCTGTTTCTCATCATCGACACGTAACCAATTGAAATAATGCTGCCACTGTGCCGTGATGCTGCCGACTTTGGTTTCGATTGCGTTGGACAGCACGCAAAACGCATTGGTCAGGAAAAGCTGTGGAATCTCCGCCTTGAAATTCGTTAGATTATCGTCGTAGGCGTTGCGCAGCGCTACAGTCGAGTTTTTCAGCGCAATGAGCACCAACGGGATACCGTTCACATACAGCAACACATCCGGACGGCAAAAACCGCGTCTACCTTTGATCCACAATTGCGTCACGACCAGATAACGGTTATTACTAGGCACGTTAAAATCCAGCAGCCGCACGCGCCCCTGCTGAGACCGTCCTTGCGCATTGTCGAACGTTACTGGAATACCGTCGCACAACAGACCGTAAATTTCCTGATTTGCTGCAATCAACGACATTGCCTGTCGCTGCTCACATAGTTTTTCCAAGGCGCTTTCAATGGCTTCTGGTGGAATATCCGGGTTCAGACGGAGCGCAACATCACGGACTCGGTCAACCAAGATCACATCACGTTTTCTGGCACGGTTTGAGCCGTCGTTCAAATCCTTCGCATTGACCGTATGGCAATTAAGCACGTCAAAACCATGCCGATGCTGGAGCTTGTGCACCAAGGCTTGCTCGATCTGGTGTTCGGAAATGAAGTTGGGCATTTGGTTTTTTATCCGAGTTTGTTTTGCCTTAACTTAATTGTTGCCTAAGTTAAGGGAAAACGATTTCCCTTAATTAGTGAACATGCTTAAGTAACGATCAAACACGTAAGCGCGTCCTCTTTGCTGTCTTCCTGAAAACCAGCTCGGCAATGTTATGTTTTTTGATAAACCGGTCGGTTGGTCAGCTGCTAAACAAAATAGATCTTTTCGATTAACTTTCTTAAGTTGGTCGAAATGACGATTGGCTCCGAATCGTCTTCTGTAACAAAGTCAGGTATTGATCGCTTCTTCCATACCAGACGGGAACTGGATATTAAGATGCTCGACAGAAAGCTTGCCGGAGATGAGGCGAGGAAGGAGCATAGCTCGCATTTTGCCAAGCTGTATATTGGCTTTCCCTAGCATATCAGCTTCCGCATACAACGGTTCAACAATTTGCGCAAATTTGTTTTGTAATGGTATTGGGGAAATCAGGATTTTCTGCTGCAGGATTAAGTCTGGCTTCAAATGTAAGACGTTTGCGCCATTGGCAAATTCTTTGATGAAATTGGCAAAACCTGAATACCTCATGTAAGCATATAAAAAAGTCTTGTGAATGTTTTTGGGTATCAGCTTTACCGTATCAAGAGAGATGACAGCGCCTTTTTCACCTAAAGCAGGTATGCGAGCAACTTGGCCAATAACTGCTCGGTCTTGCGTCATATCCGTTACGGCCATCACAACATCATTCTGATAGACCACCTGCTCTGGTTTGTATTGTCCTGAATAATATTTCAGTCCATCTTCACGATAGCCACCGCCACGATTAAAGGATTTGAGGTTGATAAAAGGCATGTGTCCTGTATCATCTGTTAACTCCTCGGCAGCATAGGATATTCCTTTCGCTAGATTAAAAAACTTCGATGCTTCGTCAAAACGCCATTGTTCTGGCATTCCTTTGACGATCCTTACTTTCTCATGACCCGGAAAGCGCAGACGCACAAACCATTCGCGGTAGATTTCCTCGACCATTTTTTCCAGCAACGCAATGCGCCGCTGATTGTTGTCGATCAGTTCATCGTAGGCGGAAAGGATTGCTGCTATTTTTCTCTGAGCTTGCGCTTTCGGTAAATAGATTGGGATTTTTTTAAGATCCCGAATGGGTATCTGCCGTTGGGCAGAGCCAGAGGCAAAATTTAAGATATAGTTCTGTAAGCTATTGGATGTGATGTAATAAAAAAGATATTTTGCATAAATATCCTTATTATCTGCTCGTAAAATTAACATCTGAGCATTAATCAATCCTTTATCGTTGGTCGTGACAAATGCCGCATCGCCAATACCGTTTCCTCTTGTTGTAAGAAGAATATCATTTCGAGCAATTCTTCCTTTTTTGATGTCTCGATATTTTTGCTCGGTAATGAAATTAACCGCCTCTTTGTTAATGGTTACTCTGTTTATTGATTCGCCATTAAGAAACATAATGCCGGAATCAACATACTCTTCGCGTTTTGGATAACGAGCTGATCGGTCACCATCGATAAATTGGGTATTGGTTTCTCCTATAATTATTGGATGGCTTTGATTCATAAATTATTCTCAGTCATCTGACGAAGATTATGGGTAATGATTGATTCCAGCCCTCGCGCATTTTCATTCAATTGCGCAAACTCATTATTCAGCGCCAGCAACTCCGCAACAAACTCCTCCTCACTCTTGCCATCTTCTTCGATCACCACGCCGACATACCGCCCTGGATTCAGCGAATAATCCTGTTCTTTGATTTCCTCGAGGGCAACTAGTTTGCAAAGGCCGATGACATCTTCGTACGCAGCATTGGGAAAGCGTTCTTGCAGCCAGTGGATATGCTGAAAGTAAATTTCCGCGTTATTGACATCTTGATGGAGTTCATCCAGTGCGGATTTGAGCGCTTTTGTCCTACGGTCAGTTGAAGTGCGCGTGCCTTCTCGAAGCGCTTGCCCGCTTTGCTGTTTTTCGTGCTGACACAAAGTCTTATCCAAACGCTTCAAGTCTTCATGCAGTGCGGCAAAAAAAGGATCAAATACATTGTACAACTGGCGTTGTGCTTGATTCTTGGCGTTAATGGAAGATTCTTTGTTTCCACGCGGAACGACCGGGTCGTTTTGTCGTAAATAGTGCTGGTAGCGTACCTTGATCTTGTTCAATTCTGACCAATGCTGTAATAGTTGATTCACCGCTTGTTTCCCGTCCGCATCGTTCGGCGTATCGAGTAATTGTGTGTAGACAGCTTCGATCTTTTTGTTGTTTTCGAGCAACTGCTCAATACCTGTGGCAAAGTAGCGATCGATAAGCTGCACGAATTTCTCTCGCCGGCCTTTGTGCAGATGGCTGATGACAGCGATGTTCTGGATCTGTTCTTCGCTAAATTTACGATGGGTGCGGTCGATCTGGGTAAAAATGTTACGCGCGTCGATGAACAAAATCCTATCGCCGCTCTTGGCTTTGTCGAAAAACCACAGTGTGGCAGGCAGCGTGACGGTGTAGAACATATTCGATGGCAGCGTTAGCATGGCGTAGATCAGGTTTTGCTCGATCAACTTTTTGCGGATATCGGCTTCGGAGTGGCGTGCATCGGAAGCGGAATTTGCCATGACCAATGCGGCGCGGCCTTGCGGTTTGAGCGAGGTAGCGAACAGGTTAATCCACAGGTAGTTGCCGTTCGGCACGGTTTCCTTGTCTTTGTCGGCTTTTTTTACTTTCGATTTGTTTCGTGGGATGCCATAAGTGTTGAAGCGTTTGTCCTTTTCCACGCAGGACAGGCTCACATCATCAACATTGAACGGCGGATTAGCGAGCACGTAATCGAATGCACCGAAGCTGTTATGTGGATCTTCATAGTAAGTGTTGCCCTGTTTGATTTCGCCGCGTAAACAGTTGACCGCAAGATTCATCTTGGCAAGCTTGACGGTATCCTGGGTTTTTTCTTGGCCGCAGACATACACGCCGTTATTCGCGCCTTTCAATTCCTCACGATGTGCTTCGATGAACTGGGCGGATTGCACGAACATGCCACCAGAGCCGCAAGCGGGATCGAATACCCTGCCACCATGCGGTTCGATGATCTCGACCATCAGGCGCACCACCGAACGCGGCGTGAAGAATTCGCCGCCTTTCTGGCCTTCGCTGCGCGAAAATTCGGACAGAAAGTATTCGTAAATCTGCCCGAACAGATCGCCAGTCATGTCGAAAGGAATATCCGCGAATGCTCTCAGCAATTGTTGTGGAATGGTTTTGTCAGTGCGCGTTAGTGCGGCGTATTCATCTTTCGGCAGCACCCCTTCGAGTTCGGGTTTGTATTCTTCGATCACCTTCATTGCTTCCTTAAGCGCTTTGGCGATGTCTTTTTCTTCCGGCAGATTCAGAAGATAATCGTAACGGGCGTAATCGGGCAGGTAGAAACCGCAGTGCTTGATGGCGATTTCAGAAATTGATTTCTCGCATCGGGTACCCTGCAATTGCTGATATTCGGCGAGAATGGCTTTTTCGTGACGGCGGTAGTTGTTGTCGGCAAATTTGAGGAAAATCAGTCCTAGTACTGGTGTCGCATACTCGCTTGACTTCAAATCGGAATTCGCACGCAGGTTATCGGCGGCACTCCACAGATCGGCCTCGAGTTTTTTAAGTTGATCCTTGTTCATGAGTTATTGGGGGTGTTTCAGAATCTTTTTTGTTGATTATTGCAGATTGTAATTCTACTTTTAACGCCGTCAAGCACTAGGCAATGCAGATGAATATTCAGATTAGCCACCGAACCGAAACGTTGAATAAGCGTAATCGCACCGATCTGTGCTTCAGATTGTTTCAATCCGGCTTGTTTGACCAGAAAAGTTGAGATGGCACGGTGAATCACCTGCAATACCGATGTGATTAAGCGCGGATGAGCGGCTAACAGGTAACGTAGCGGGATCGGCAGTAAGAGCACCTATTGGCGCACTGGCAGCTTTTTTCCAAGTTGGTTAAATCGTGACCATTTTGATCAAAAAGTGCGAGTTCGCGAGGAGAAGGTGAGCGTAACTTATTGAGAGGTTTACTCCAATAACCTTCAGGATTCAATTGATTATTTGTGAGTTGTAAATAAGACATCAATGATAGAGTTTTTGGGAAAAATAATGGCAGGAATCTTTGTGCAATCCAATTGAAGCGCGCAACTAAGTAGCAAAGTCTCTATTATATATAGGATCAAATCGCGAATAGTGTTTCTTTTCTGATCACTATCACGAGACTTTTCTATCATTCGCAAATGAATTAAGTTTGTCATGAGCACAGTAAGAAGAATTTGCAAAGATGTTGCCATCATAGGGGCAGGCGCGGCCGGTATAATGTGCGCGATCGAGGCGGGCAAACGTGGGCGCCGTGTCATATTAATCGATCATGCGCGTCAATTAGGAGAAAAAATTCGAATTTCAGGGGGTGGACGTTGTAATTTTACTAACCGTTATTGTTCACCTGAATATTTCATTTCTAATAATCCGCATTTTTGTCGATCGGCATTAGCGCGTTTTACTCCGCAAGATTTCATGGCGCTTATTAACAAGCACGGCATTCGTTACCATGAGAAAAAATTTGGACAGTTGTTTTGTGACGAGAGCGCACAGCAAATCATTGATATGTTGCGGGAAGAGGGCGCTGCTGTTGGCGTGGACTGGCAAATGCCTTCCCAAGTCAGGGAAATACAATACCAAGCCGGAAATGGATCTAGCATGCAAACATTTCTGATTGTCACTGAACGTAACACGATTGAAGCCGAATCATTGGTCGTTGCTACAGGTGGATTATCGATTCCTCAAATTGGAGCGAGTAGCTATGGATATCAAATTGCTAATCAGTTTGATATTGCAGTTATACCGCTGCGACCTGGTTTGGTGGGTTTGACATTCAACGCCGAAGAATTTTTGCAGTTCAAAGGGATATCCGGTCTTTCCATTGATGCCGAAGTCAGTTGCAATGGAGCGATCTTTCGTGAGCAGGTGTTATTTACTCATCGCGGTTTAAGCGGACCTGCTATTTTACAAATTTCATCGTATTGGCAACCCAAACAAGCAATCCATATTAATGTATTGCCTTCACACACTGCGACAGAGATATTTAGTGAGATTAGAAACAGTTCAGTACTATTGAGCAATCTACTATCGCGCTTCTTGCCTAAGCGTTTTGTGCAAATTTGGTGCGATACTATTTGCAACGAACTATCACTTGCTATTCAACCGATCAACCGCTATTCCGACGCAGAATTGCAACAAATTGCAGACAAACTACACTGCTGGCAAGTTTTTCCGAGTGGTACGGTCGGCTACAAAAAAGCTGAAGTAACGATTGGCGGCGTGGATACACGCGAATTGTCTTCAAAAACGATGCAAGCCAATCGTGTTCCAGGTCTTTATTTTATTGGCGAAGTCGTTGATGTGACGGGTCATTTAGGCGGATTTAATTTTCAATGGGCATGGTCATCAGGACATGCGGCAGGGCAGTTTGTGTAACGTTTACAGGCTTATTTCTTGGTTTCTGAAAAATTCTGGTTTATCCATCAAACCGTGCAATCATAGCAAACTGGTTTTCTAATAAAATGAGAGTGATTAAAAATACTGGTTGGTATTTTCTCAATAACCATAACAATAAAGGGTAGCGCTATGCTGAAATTGCCTGAACGTAATCGAATTTATCAAAATCATCACTTCGATAGCACGCGCTGGGATTATTTCGAGCCACGGTCGACTGATATTATTATTGCAACGTCCTATAAAGCCGGAACAACTTGGACTCAGGCTATTGTCGCCCATCTGCTTTTTCAGGATGGAAATTTTCCAATGCCGCCGGCGGCAATGTCACCTTGGCTCGATATGCGTGTCATTCCATTGGAAGTTACGTTGAATCAATTAAAAGCGCAAAAACATCGGCGCTTTATCAAAACACACTTGCCTTTGGATGGGATGATTTACCATCCTCAGCTTAAATATCTCTATATTGCTCGAGATGCAAGGGATGTATTCATGTCGTTATGGAATCACTACACGGGTATGAAAGAAGAAGTTTTTGCGCTGATGAATGGTTTACCTGGGCGAGTTGGAGATGAATTACCCCATCCACCGGAAGATATTCATACTTTCTGGGAGAATTGGATCACACGCGGTAGTTTTGCGTGGGAAAACGATGGTTGGCCGTACTGGTCTCATCTTTCCAACGTGCAATCTTGGTGGAATTTTCGGCATTTACCTAATATTCGGTTATTTCATTATAGCGATATGTTGCAAAATACTGAGCGTGAGATACGCAGAATGGCTGAATTTTTGCAGATTGATGTACCTGAAGATGCTTGGTCACGTATTGTAAAAGCCGTTTCCTTCAATGAAATGAAACGTGAAGGGGAAAAATATGCCCCTGGTGGCGGTTTTTTTTGGAAAGGTGGAGCGCAAGCTTTTCTTCACAAGGGCACCAATGGTCGTTGGCGCGACGTGTTATCGGAACAAGAATTGATGTTTTATGATCAAGCTTGCAAGCGTGCATTGACTGCGGATTGCCGAGAGTGGTTGGAATGTGGCGGAAAAATTAAATGAATGACCCCGCCCCTTGGGGCGGGGTCATTCATTAACGATTTCTTCTAATGCGCTTGATCCCAGTTGTTTCCAACGCCTATTTCCACGAGTAGAGGAACATCCAATATCAAAACACTTCCCATACATTTCGGTAAAAATTCTTGTACCAAGACCAATTCAGCTTCAGGTACTTCTAAGACCAATTCGTCGTGTACCTGCATAATCAATTTGCTTTGTAACTGTTCTTTTTTTAACCATTTTGCTACCGCAATCATCGATAATTTAATGATATCGGCCGCAGTGCCTTGCATGGGTGCATTGATTGCGGCGCGCTCAGCGCCTTGACGGCGATTTCCATTGCTGTGATTGATCTCGGGCAACCACAAGCGCCGTCCTAAAACAGTTTCCACATAGCCAGTTTTGCGCGCTTTTTCTCGAGTCAATTGCATGTATTTTTCCACCCCAGGATATCGCGAAAAGTAGCGCTCCATATAAGTACGGGCGGCACTACGTGCGATGCCAAGCTGAGAAGCCAAACCAAATTCAGACATACCATAGATCAAACCGAAATTAATCACTTTGGCGTAGCGACGCTGCTCCGAATCGACTTGATCGAGCGCAATACCAAAAATCTCTGCGGCAGTAGCCTTATGGATATCCTCTCCTGCAGCGAAAGCTTTGAGTAGTCCTTCGTCTTGAGAAATATGCGCCATGATGCGAAGTTCGATCTGCGAGTAATCTGCAGACACAATTTGATGATTCTCTGGTGCAATAAACGCTTCGCGAATTCTGCGGCCTTCTGCGGTACGAATCGGAATATTCTGTAAATTCGGATCAGCGCTTGCCAAGCGCCCTGTCACCGCGACGGCTTGCGAATAGTTGGTATGTACTCGGTCGGTATTGGGGTTTTTCATCAGCGGCAATTTATCGGTGTAAGTTGACTTTAATTTTGCCAATCCTCTATGTTCCAATAAAATTTTCGGCAGCGGATAATCAAGCGCAAGCTGTTGCAATACCTCTTCGTCAGTGGAAGGTACGCCTGTTGGTGTTTTTTTGATGACCGGGAGCTTTAATTGTTGAAATAAAATTTCCTGAATTTGCTTGGGCGAATTTAGGTTAAATGGTTGACCAGCAACCGTATGTGCTTGCAATTCCAGCGCATGCAGTTTTTTTCCTAATTCACTACTTTGTTGGTGCAATAGCGCGTAATCCAGCAGAACGCCATTGCGCTCCATTACAAATAACACCTCGAGCGTCGGCATTTCAATATCTTGATAGATGGCGTTCAAATCAGCATGCTGTTGGATTTGTGGATACAGTACTTGATGCAAACGCAATGTGATATCCGCATCTTCCGCCGCATAGTCCGTCGCCACTTCAATGTCAACTTCATCAAAACCAATCCGATTTACACCTTTTCCTGTCACATCGTCGTATTTGATGGTCTGAATATCCAAATGCCGCAGCGCTAAATTATCCATACTGTGTGAGCGATTAGAATCTAGCACATAGGATTGCAACATAGTGTCGTGTGCAATACCATTTAACTGTATGCCGTGATTGGCAAATACATGTTTGTCATATTTCAAATTCTGTCCAATTTTATGCTTGGTTTCGTCCTGCAACCAAGGCTTAAGCAGGGATAGTGCTTTATCAGTTAGAAGTTGGGCAGGTACACCGGCATACTGATGCGCTAGCGGAAGATAGGCCGCCTGCCCCGCTTCGAAACAAAACGAAATGCCCACTAAATGCGCTTGCATTGGCGATAAACTGGTTGTTTCGCAATCGACCGAAACGACTGTAGCCGCATTCAGTTTTAGCAACCAATCTTGAAGCCGTGATTCGGACAGAATCGTTTCGTATACGGCTGAATCAATGCGAGCAGTCGAGTTATTTTGTGTAAAAAAATTCGGTTGTGCATTACTTTTTTTCTCATCAGAAACAGTCAGGGTTTGCTGACCTAGCTCACGCAACGAGGCCTTCATGTCGAGCTTTTGATAAAGCACCACAAGTTGTTCCGTATCTTGTGGCTGAAAAACCAAATCGGAGATTTGGATCGGTAAATCAACATCACATTTAATTTTGATCAATTCACGCGAGGTATCAAACCAATTGATCGCTTGACGCAAATTTTCCCCGACTACCCCTTTGATTTCAATAGCTTGTGCGACGATATTATCTAATGAACCATATTGCGTCAGCCATTTCACTGCGGTTTTAGGCCCGACCTTTTCAACGCCCGGAACATTGTCTGAGGTATCTCCCACTAACATCAAATAATCGACCATACGGTCAGGTGGCACACCAAATTTTTGTACGACACCTGCTCGATCCAGGATTTCGTTGCTCATGGTGTTGACCAGCTTAACTCTATCGTTTACCAATTGTGCGATATCTTTATCACCCGTAGAAATAATGCACTGCAAGCCAGCCTCAACAGCTTGTTTAGCCAAGGTACCCATCACATCATCAGCCTCTACGCCATCGATCATCAAAATCGGCCAACCTAGCGCACGAATACAAGCATGCAGTGGTTCGATCTGCACGATCAAATCCTGCGGCATAGCCGCACGATTGGCTTTGTATTCGACAAAAAGCTCGTTACGAAAAGTTTTACCTTTTGCGTCAAAGACGCACGCGCTATAATCCGCCTGATAATCTTTACGTAAACGACGTAACATATTCAACACACCATGAATGGCGCCGGTCGGTTCATTATTCTGATTGCGCAAATCCGGTAGTGCATGAAAGGCGCGATATAAATACGATGAACCATCCACCAGCAATAGTGTTTTCATTTTTAAGTTTCCTCTATGAACCAATACGATAAACCGCTGATCCATCCAGTTTCCGACCAATCCTGGTCTGCAAAAGAATCATGGCGACTATTCAGGATTATGGCAGAGTTTGTCGAAGGCACGGAACGTCTTGAAACAATTCAGCCGGCGGTGGGCATCTTTGGCAGCGCACGCACGCTGCCGAATAGCCCACACTACCAATTGGCTGAACAAATCGCCAGAGCGTTATCCGACGCAGGTTTTGCCGTTATTTCCGGTGGTGGCCCAGGTATCATGGAAGCGGCTAACAAAGGTGCTTATTTTGGAAGTTCGCCCAGCATCGGTTTAAATATTCAATTGCCTCATGAACAGCACGGTAATGCTTATCAAGATATTGGGCAGACTTTTAAGCATTTTTTTACGCGTAAATATATGTTCGTCAAATTTTCTACCGCGTATGTCGTCATGCCCGGTGGATTTGGCACCATGGATGAATTGATGGAAGCGTTGACACTCGTCCAAACGGGCAAGACCCGTAAAATGCCCATCATTCTTGTTTATTCGCAATTCTGGCGCGGATTAGTCGATTGGTTTAAACAAACTATGGTTGCTGAAGGTTTCATTTCGCCGGAAGATATGAATTTAATCCAGATGATCGATGAACCGAATGAAGTCGTTGATGCCATTTTTAAACACTATGAGACCAGCGGATTCGAGCTTACCGCAGCTGAGCGTGAAAGTCAGCTCAATCTATAAGCCGGTATGATTAATTTTAGGTACAATACCTGGACTTCCTCTTGGTTAGGGACTCACATGCGGCCATTTATTTTGATACTGTTATTATTCAGCTTTCCTCTATTGAGTTTCTCTCAAACCGAGCCACCAAAGAAGTCGCTGAATCATCCTTCGCATCCGGATAATTTGATCCCGCTGCCAGAACCCGATATGCCTGAATTGGAGTCGCAGTCTGATCCGGAATTGGACAGTCAAGTGACGATTATCCAGCGTGGCGAAGATAAAATTGAAGAACACCGTGTTAATGGTGAATTGTATATGATCAAAGTCATTCCTCGCATTGGTCCGCCATACTATCTAAAGAAAGGCCTTATTGGCGATCACCATACTCATCCAAACAGTGACGCAGGTGGTCCAAACGTCAGTCCACCGATGTGGCAATTGTTTAGATTTTAATGGTTAAATTTAAAATCAAAGTTACTTCTATTCATATTATTCATTCATGTCTGTTTTTACCCATGTTAGCGAAGATGAACTAACAGCTTGGTTAACTCAATACGAGCTGGGAACATTACTGGAACTTCGAGGCATTGCATCCGGTATTGAAAATACCAATTACTTTGTCACTACAACGCAAGGGAAATTCGTGCTAACGTTGTTTGAAAAGCTGACAAAAAATGAACTACCTTATTATCTCAGCTTGATGTTGCACTTGTCTCAGCATGCAATTCCCTGTCCAACGCCTATTCGCACCATTACCGGAGAAGTTTTGGGCGAACTGAATGGAAAACCCGCAGCCATCACCAGTTTTCTGCCAGGAGAATCACTAATTCATCCGACACCACATCAATGTCAGCAAATCGGCACGACGCTCGCTAAAATGCACTTGGCGGGCAGAAATTTTCCACAATACATGATTAATCCGCGCGGCTTTCAGTGGTGGCAAGCCCGAGCTCCTGAAATTGCACCGTTTTTATCGGTCGATGAAAAGGAATTATTGCAAGCGGAATTAGCTTTTCAATCGAATCAAAAAAATGAAAACTTGCCGCAAGGCGTTATTCATGCAGATATGTTTCGCGATAATGTGTTATTTATCAATAATAAATTAGGCGGTATCATCGATTTCTATTTTGCTTGCAATGACAGTTTCCTGTATGACTTAGCCATTGTCGCCAACGATTGGTGCATCAATGAAAAGAAAATAATCGATTCAGCTTGTATGCATTCGTTGTTAAAAGGGTATCAAATGGTACGTCCCCTTTCTTCAAGCGAAGTCAGTGCTTGGTCCGCTATATTGCGCGCAGCCGCACTAAGATTTTGGATTTCGCGCCTGTACGACTTATACTTACCACGTTCAGGTGAATTGACGCATGCAAAAGATCCTAATCATTTCAAAGAAATATTAAAAAATCACCAAAAAAATGTAATCGAGTTGGTTTAACCAGTATGGACCATGCTCGTGAAAATATTGAATTGAATCCAATCGTTGGAGAAAAATTTTATGGAAATTCGTCAAGTTGATGCCAAGCAAGGCATACAGTGGCTTCTTAGTGGCTTTTATATATTTCGGCGTGCACCACTTTCTTGGGTACTCGTTTGTGGCGCATTATTTCTGATTTTCATCTTCGCTGTATTGATTCCATTTGTTGGAAACCTCATCTTTACACTGGTTTACCCCGCTCTACTAGGCGGTATTATGCTAGGGTGCCGTGATCTCGAAGAAGGAAAATCTTTTGGAATTAGCCACTTGTTCTCAGGTCTCGAGAATTATTTAGCTGCACTGATCACCGTTGGAGGCATTTATGTGACCGGATTGATTTTGGTTTTTGGTCTTGCTGCCACTATCGGAGGTCAGCAAATGACCGACATGTTGTTTTATGGCAAGCGGGGCAACGAATCAGAGATGATGGGTGTCATGAGCAGCATGCTAACGTCGTTTTTGATTCTATTGACGCTGTCACTTCCACTGACGATGGCGAGTTTTTTTGCACCAATGTTGGTAGTATTCCATAAATTTCCGCCAATCATTGCAATGCAACACAGTCTTTTCGCCTGCTTACGCAACATCATTCCTTTCTCGGTATATTTCATCGTTTTAACGCTGGCCATAGTGCTCGCCGCATTGCCTTATGGTGCTGGACTGATCATTTTAATTCCAACGATATACGCCTCGATGTACGTCTGCTACAAAGACATCTTCTTAGGAGAACCGATTCAATTTAAAGACAATACGTTCCCTTTCTCGACGCATTGGAACAATGCGCAAGAACTTCCTCAAGAAAAAGAGAATTCTGAGAAAAACTTGAACAGCGATCCGACCGGAAATGAAAATTCAGAATCTAATAAAAAATGACACGTGACTAGTTATTTAGCTCGTATGGAAATTTCTTCATATATTTTCTAAATTGAAGTGAGTTTTGCATATTCCAGCAATAACCACTTGCTTCCGGAATTTTCGAAATTGACTTGTACACGCGCATCGCTTCCAGTACCTTCAAAATTAACAATAATACCGGTGCCGAATTTGCCGTGAACTACCTTTTGCCCCATTTTCCAGGGACTGGTCGATGACGATTTGGTAGCAGCAGATGACCAATTCTGCGTCAATGAATGCGGTGCTTTGAATTAGTAGCCTTGCTCGCCGGTTGTAGCCATTTCAAGCATTCTTCAGGGATTTCGTGCAAAAAGCGCGAGGCAATGTTATAACGCGTCTGTCCATGCAACATTCGGCTTTGCGCAAAGCTTAAATACAATCTGCGGCGCGCACGCGTCATGGCAACATACATTAATCGACGTTCTTCACCGATGCCATCGGTCTCATTCAAGCTATTTTCGTGCGGAAACAGTCCTTCTTCTAATCCGCTCAGAAATACAGTGTGAAACTCCAGTCCTTTCGCTGCGTGCACTGTCATCAATTGCAAGGCATCTTGACCGCTACCCGCTTGATGTTCTCCTGCTTCCAACGATGCGTGAGCCAGGAATTCCGTTAAAGTGTCATTTTCTGCTTCGTGTACAAAACTGGTCGCCGCATTCACCAATTCATTGAGATTTTCCAATCGTTCGGCACTTTCACGTTCTTTGGTGTAATGCGCAATCAATTCACTATCGCTGAGCATTTGTTCAACGATTTGTGGCAGCGGCAAAGAATCGCAACGCTCACGTAACAAAGTAATGCGATGCACAAATCCAGCAATACCTTTAAGCGACTTGCCTGAATCAGTTTGTTGTTTTAACGATTCCTGCCCTCCGGTTTGTTGTACCGCGGCTGTCCACAAACTAACTCCATTTATTTTGGCGCTATCTTGTAATTGCTCAACACTACGCGCGCCGATTCCACGCGCAGGAAAATTAATCACACGCAACAATGCATTATCGTCATCAGTATTAGCAATGAGCCGCAAATAAGCCAGCGCATGCTTGATTTCTTGGCGGTCAAAAAACCGCATGCCACCATATACGCGGTATGGAATGGCCGCATTGAACAGACTATGTTCGAGAATACGGGATTGCGCATTGGATCGATACAATAACGCCATATCCGATAATGCAATACCTTCAGCATGCAACGCCTTTACCTCTTCCACAATGAAAGTCGCTTCATCAAAATCATTCGGCGCATTATAAACACGCACCGGCTCGCCCTTCCCTTCCGCCGTCCAGAGATTTTTACCTAATCGATCAGCATTGTTGTTAATCAAGGCATTGGCGGCATCCAAAATATGGCCATAGGAACGGTAATTTTGCTCTAGCTTGATAATTTTAGAAATTGCAAAATCACGTTCAAACTCTTTCATGTTTCCTGTATTAGCGCCACGAAACGCATAAATACTTTGATCGTCATCTCCTACTGCAAAAACCGCGGCATTTTGTTGCTCCGTTGTCGATCCAACGCCCGCTAATAGTTTCAACCATTGATACTGCAACACATTGGTATCCTGAAATTCATCAATTAAAATATGACGAAACCTTTCACGATAATGCGCGCATAAAACCTGATTGCGTTTCAATAGCTCATAACTGCGCAACAATAATTCAGCAAAATCGACTACGCCTTCTTTGTAGCATTGTTGTTCATACACTTGATAAAACTCAAGCATGCGCCGTGAAAAAGCATCTTCAACCGTAACCGCTGAAGCACGCAAACCCGCTTCTTTGGCATGATTAATAAACCATTGCACTTGTCTTGGAGGAAAACGTTTTTCATCAACCGATAAATCTTTCAAAATTCTTTTTATCAAAGCCAATTGATCGGCTGAATCTAGAATCTGAAAAGCTTGCGGTAAGCCAGCATCTTGGTAATGCGTTCTTAACAGTCGGTGACATAAACCATGAAAGGTTCCAATCCACATACCACGGGGATTGATCGGCAGCATTGCGGTAATTCGCGTTAGCATTTCCTTTGCCGCTTTATTCGTAAAAGTTACTGCCAGAATGCCATGCGGGCTAACTTGTCCGGATTGAATGAGATAGACAATTCGCGTAGTCAGAACGCGTGTTTTGCCGCTACCAGCTCCCGCTAGAATGAGTGCGGATTGATGTGGTAGTGTAATCGCTTCCAATTGTTGGGGATTTAAATCTGACAGTAACGAATCCATAAAATAAATATGGCCGAGGTTAACTCGGCCATTGTGATGAAACTATTGAAAAAGTAGTTTTTGTAACAGTGAGGAAGTTATATTATCCACACGTTTTAACAATAGTTACGCTCTGCTTTTAGCGACAATATCCAAAATCATTGGCGTCAAGATCAATTCAATAGCCATCCCCATTTTCCCACCTGGAACAACAATGGTATTAGGGCGTGACATGAAAGAATCATGAATCATGTTCAGCAAGAAAGGAAAATCAGCATCTTTAGGATTTCTAAAACGTATCACCACCATACTTTCGTCAAGCGTTGGAATAGCGCGAGCGATAAATGGATTGGATGTATCGACCGTCGGAACCCTTTGAAAATTAACGTGAGTGCGTGAAAATTGCGGTGTGATGTAGTGCACATAATCATGCATGCGTCGTAATATGGTTTGCGTCACTGCTTCGGCTGAATAACCTCGTGCGCTAGTGTCGCGATAAATCTTTTGAATCCACTCCAAATTGACGATAGGTACCACCCCGACGAGCAAATCCACGTGCTTGGCAACATCTGCTGTATCGCTTTTCACACCACCATGTAATCCCTCGTAAAATAGTAAATCGGATCCTGGTTCGATATCTTTCCAAGGTGTAAAAGTGCCTGCTTGTTGCTTCCAAGGTGCAGCTTCTTCATCATTATGCAGATATAACCGCGTTTGTCCCTTGCCACTTTCGCTATATTCTTTGAATAACGCTTCCAATTTTTCAAATTCATTGGCTTCTGGACCAAAATGACTGATTGGGCGACCATTGATTTTTTCAGATTCGGCAACTGCTTTTTTCATCGCTTCGCGATCAAAACGATGAAAACTATCCCCTTCCACAATGGTTGCTTTCAGTTTCTCGCGACGAAAAATTTGCTCAAAACTGTTTTTAACCGTTGACGTTCCTGCACCTGAAGATCCGGTTACCGCGATAACCGGGTGTTTTTGCGACATGCTATTCCCCCTGACGAATTGTAAAAATATTATTAAAAAGTATTAAATTCTGCATCGTTATCTATCACATCTAGGTAATGTTTTGTGAGGTTATTATTTTATTATTAGTTTGCTCACATTCTGCGATAAGAAAATAAGGTAACGAAACTAGAAATTAGGATTGTATCAGTTACAAAAATATGTTCTTTTAAAATAACTTGAAAGCCATTATACCAAGTTCAGGGAACAATTATGTTTTGTGATATACTTAGCACCGCTAAAATTTCAAAAATTCTTTCGTTTTAAGGCTGTTAACATCAGAAAATTAAATTTGTATTGTTATTAATTCAGCAAATTCGATGACTAACAGCAAATTTTAAACACTTAGCAATCAACCTCTTTGTAATAAAATTCTTTTACCGTAACAAATCTATACATCAAAAAGCATGAAGAAAAGTGCTTTCATAATAAATTAGCTTTCATTCTAATTGTATTAAATTATCAATTAATTAATTTTCGAGGTTATTTTATGGTGGCTCTTAATCCCGCCATTAAAGCGCCAATTATTGTCATTTATCTGGAGAAAAAATGAATCTTGACCGCGTGGGTTCCGGTAGCGACATTCCCAATGATTTTAATGTCATCATTGAAATACCCATGAATTCCGATCCCATTAAATATGAAGTCGATAAAGCTACGGGAGCAATGTTTGTCGACCGTTTTATGTCAACGTGCATGCACTATCCCTGCAATTATGGCTATATCCCACATACTCTTTCGGATGACGGCGATCCGGTGGATGTATTAGTCATTTCCCCTGTTCCGTTAATTACCGGCGTGGTGGTCAGATGCCGTCCGTTGGGAATGTTGAGAATGTGCGATGAAGCGGGAGAAGATGCAAAATTACTGGCAGTGCCGATTACCAAGCTTTGTAATCTGTACGAAAAAATCAACTCGTGTGAAGATTTACCTGAACTGGTGCGTTCCCAAATCTCTCATTTTTTCTCGCATTATAAGGACCTAGAAACGGGAAAATGGGTCAAAATCAAAGGCTGGGACGGTGTGGAATCTGCAAAGCTAGAGATTACTTCGGGTATCGAGCGCTTCAATTCCACGAAAGACAAACCCATGTTTTGACGGATCTCTTATTATTGAAGCGGACCTGTGCCAGACTGTCGCACTGACATTAAGAGGAAAATGTGGAGTGCGAGCATAATTCCTCCTAAGATCATCCAAATTTTTCCTGCTTTTTTAGCGTCGGAGTGGTCTTTGCGATAGTAGGCAAAACCCATTAGAAATCCTACGAGCGGAAATAGAATTGTTCCGATAATGACGCCAATATTGAGTACCGTCGAAACGATGGGTTGGTCTTTGGGTTTGTTCTCATAGTTATCAGGCGGTTGTACTGCCATTATTGATGATTCCTCTCAATTTTTCTCGTTGATATTGATTCAGTTCAATGCGATTCTACCTAAAAACGCATAATGAAAGTCAAATCATTTTAATGGAATTACGTCTACGATGACCGTGGCAGGCTGTTTATACCGTTTCGTACTCGGCGAATCATAGCCGACTAGCAAGTTTTTTTTATCGAGTAGCATGATCGCTTCCGCATGATCAGTGCCCGGTTCAAATTGTACCCAACGCCGATTATTCTGCTCTAATACCAGAGAATTTTTGGCTCGCCAAACAAATTGTTCTTCATCGGATTGATTTTTGCCGAACGCTTTAATGGCTTTTTTCCAGCGAAAAATCAATGGTGGCGAGTCCAGTCCTGTCGTTGGGCCAGCTAAGATCAACAAATCATCGCCGTGCCAGCATAAATCACGAATGCCATGTCCGGCTAAGTCTAAGAAATGATGACGGTATTTCAAACCACCAGGACCAATTTTTGTTAATTGCAAACGATCAGCGTGTGTTTGAGGTGAATCAATGCGTTCTGGCGCCAATTCTAAAATAACCGCGATTCCACGCAACACTGGTCCGCGCATGCCAATCAAAACACGACCTTTGGGCGCGCAGGCCAAGCCTTCGATATCCACGCCATTATCTTTCCCGGGAACGCCATCGCGGCGCAGACAAAATCGAGCAAATAATGGATCGCGACTGATTTCATCCAACAATTCACTGCTTGTTGCTGAACATTCGAGTTGAGCGGAGTATTTTTTCCGCGGTGCGTCGGTATCTTTTTTATCGTTATTCTTTGGATCTTGTGGGAAACGAAGTTTTTTATCTTTATCCTGTTTTAGTTTAACGTACCCCAGAAAAAAGCGATTGGCATCAGAATTAACACCCGTCAAGCGTTCCTTATTTTGATCGGTCTGCAATTCGGGTAAAGCTCGGCCACGCTTTAGACTATGCGACCCAACCATCCACAACAAACGATTTTTTCGGTCAAAATCCATGCCTTCAAGATCGATTTCCACGACATTCGTCTTTTTACCATTCGAGCTATTGCTTGTCGGTGGAATAGGTAAATCAAACCAATCGTTGAGTGGAATCAATTGCTCATATTTAAACCGCTCGCCACTCTTATTGGCTTGTAAACGTATCAGATCAACACCTTCATCGCCAGCAGCGTAAATTGAATCACCGATGTGTACGAGCGCTGATAGTGATAGCGAAATATCTTTACCTGCATCACCAAACTCAAGTTTAATTTTTTTCATGAAGTTCACCTTTTATGTAGAGACATCGTGATGCATCGATTAATACTTACAAACGCTGGAACCATTACTCAACAAGCCACTCGGCTGTGGGCAATAGAAATCATAACCCAATAGCGTTTTAAAAGCGAAGGTTGGGCGCTGCAGCCAAGCGGCTGACTCCTTTTTAATCTTGCTGACTTTGTCCGTTTGTGGCTCAACCACATGAAAACACCGCGCTACATCTTGGTAAAATGCTTCTCGCTTCCAATAATCGATATGAATGCCATCGGGGCCAAACCAATGCGGTTCTTGTTCATATAAGTGGATATTCTTCCTGGCAGCCAAAGCGATCAAACCTGTGTGCAAACTTTGCGCACGTTGCACAGTAGTGTCGCGTGTTAACTCGCAAGAAGGATAAAAAATATTACGGAAAATTAAATAACGCGCATCCGTCAAATTTTCAATCGAGGTAATCGGTAAATTGGTCATAACAATCTGTGTTCCGTACCGTTGCAACTGATCAATGCACCTTTCTAAGGTGCTCAAAATTTGTTCCGGCAACAAACCATATAAAATATCATTGCCGATATCGGTCAACAATGCAGCACTTGGCAACGATAAGTTTCTTTGAGCGGCAAGATCATTCCACAAACTACTTTTCGAAATCGCAGGCAATTTACGACTGATAATACTGCTGCAGATACCATAGGCGCGGCCATGCCCTAACGCTACCAACACTTCACTAGGGCTACCCAAACGTTGCTGCATGGCATGGATCGCCAAACGAAGCGACAAAGTTAGATTGCTCGCACCGAGTAAAATGATGCGATTCCTAGTAGATGACATAGCCTAATTCCGAAAGAAAATTGTTCAGAGTTTAAAGCAATCATCGTACTTTAAACACTATTTTTCAAAATGCAGTTTTTTCATTCAGTGATCAAACCTTGCGCACAACCCTTATACTTTATAATGAACAGTAAATAAATTTGCTGCGGCAATAATTCTCCGTATGACTATTCCGTGTTTCGCGCGCGCTTTAGCTTCAAGCCAATTGTAATTGACAAAGAATAAATAAAAATACTGTGAAATGACTGCGTACGACCTGAAATTATTCAACATAAGTGCGGTAAAAGCCCGATGGATATTTGTCGTGATTGGATTACTGATTAATGTTTGCCTGGGATCCATTTATGCTTTCAGCATTTTCAGGAAACCGCTGGAAGACTTGTGGGGCATTACCTCTAGTCAGAGCGGGTATCCCTTTATGGTATTTTTGGCGGTATTCGCCGTTACCATGCCAGTGGCAGGCAATTTGATCGCGCTTTGGGGAGCGAGGATGACAACGGCGCTCGGCGGTTTATTGGCAGGTGCCGGATGGATTGCGGCCAGCTTTTGCTCGGATATCATCACGCTGACGCTGTTATACGGCTTTATCGGCGGTGCTGGAGTTGGTCTTGCCTATGGATGCCCAATTGCTGTTGTGGTCAAATGGTTTCCACGACGCAATAGTGGCTTGGCAATTGGTCTGACCGTGATGGGTTTTGGCGTATCGGCATTGCTCATTGCACCATTAATGAAAGCGATGATTCTGCAACCGGATATTGGAATTATGCCCACCTTTCGATATATGGGTATCGCATTCATGATTGTCATTACGTTATTGGCGCAATTATTGCGCTTTCCGCCAAACGACTGGAGTTCCTTGGAGTCCGATGCGCCTGTCGATGAGTCGATACAGCCCACTACGAATTTAAACCGGCAAGCCATGCTAAAAAACTCGAGTTTCTATGCATTATGGGCAACGTATACAATCGGATGTCTCGCCGGATTAATGGCGATTGGTATCGCATCTCCGGTTGGCATCGAACTTGCGCAATTAGAACCCACTACGGCTGCGTTCTCAGTGTCATTATTTGCAGTTTTTAATGGATTGGGGCGACCGCTGTTTGGGGCATTAACGGATAAGTTTGGCCCGAAGCATACCGCAATGATTTCGTTTGCGATGATTCTAAGCGCATCCTTGTTGCTATTCTATTTCGGGCAAGGCAATGTCATATTGTATCTGGCAGCATTTTGCGTATTGTGGATGTGTTTAGGTGGCTGGTTAGCACTGGCACCCACTGCGACCGGTATCTTCTTCGGCAAACAATATTACGCGCAGAATTATGGCGTGATGTTTACCGCCTATGGCGCTGGAGCCATTCTCGGAACCCTGTTATCCGGCAGCATCAAAGATTTTACCGGCAGCTACTTACAGGCATTTCCAATCGTCGCGGGACTCGCCGTTCTAGGAATGCTAATCGCAGCAATGGGGCTTAACACACCCCGTAAACGTCTATCGTGAATCGAAACGATGTCGGCGCAATGAAAAAACGAGTCGTCCCAATAGAGAACTCAATACAGATTAAGGATTTTTTATCCATATTTTTTGCGATTTCTTCGTCTTTTGTTGTGCGCTCGGCGTAATTCGGATTCCGTAAGGGGGGTCGGTTTTTTATCTGCGTAAGGATTGTGTCCAACTTTAAAATCTACCCGTAGTGGAGTCCCTACCAGCTTAAAAACCTCGCGAAATGTATTTTCTAGGTAGCGTCGATAGCTCTCGGGTACGTGGTTTAACATACTACCGTGCACAATGATCAACGGAGGATTGGAGCCGCCTTGGTGAGCATAGCGCATCTTCGGTCTTGATACGCCGCCTCTCGGTGGGGCATGTTTTTCTACCGCAGCAATGAGCGCGCGAGTTAATTTAGGCGTCGATAAATCTGCCATTGCAGCTGCATAGGCCTGATCTATCGAAGGCAGCAAATTGTTTATGCCCGTTCCGTGTAATGCCGAAATATAGTGTAATTGCGCAAAGGCCAAAAATTGTAATTTGCGATTGAGTTCACGTTTTATCGTATCGCGCTGATATTCGTCCAGATCATCCCATTTATTAACTGCAATGACTAATGCGCGCCCTGCTTCTAAAATAAATTGAGCAATATGCGCATCCTGATCAGAAATCTCGTTTTGTGCATCAAGCACTAGCACAACCACATTAGCGTCTTCGATCGCTTGTAGTGTTTTAATAACCGAGAATTTCTCTACGGTTTCATTGACTTGGCCGCGACGACGTAATCCAGCAGTGTCAATCAACGTATAATTTTTATGCTCATGTTGAAAATCGATATAAATACTATCGCGCGTGGTACCCGGTTGGTCGAAAGCAATGACCCGCTCTTCGCCTAGCAAGGTATTCACCAGCGTCGATTTTCCGACATTCGGCCGTCCAACAATAGCAATTTTAGGAAATTTATCTTGCGGTAAATCATTAGTTACATCTGGAAAATCGTGTAGTGCCCATTCGACCAAATCAGTCACATGATCGCCGTGTATCGCCGATACTGCGCAAGGTTCACCCAAGCCCAATTCATAAAATTCAGCTGTTACCACAGAAAGCGCCATACCTTCGGTTTTATTGACGACCAGCAAGATTTTCTGGCCAGATTTGCGTAGTTGTTCAGCGATGATTTTGTCGTGCGAAGTCACGCCTTGTCTACCATCGACGATGAATAATACTTTGTCGGCTTCATCAATGGCTTGCAAAGTCTGTTTGGCCATCGCATACAAAATGCCTTCTTTTACCACTGGTTCAAACCCGCCGGTGTCCATCACCAAATAAGGTTTTTCACCGATTCGCCCTTGCCCGTAATGCCGATCACGCGTCAATCCGGGAATATCAGCAACAATGGCATCTCGCGTTCGTGTTAAGCGATTAAATAAAGTTGATTTACCGACATTGGGACGGCCAACAAGCACAAGCGTGGGTTTCATAGTTTTAGACCATCGTTATTCAGGAGTACATTGCGTACGCTGAAAAGAAAAAGGAATCGAAAGTGAAAGAGAGATATTAAATCTGAATATTGCCAAAAGAAATTTCTATTAAATGATTGAATTGCTAAAAATTGGTACTAAAAACATATACGCCGCCTTTAGCAGTTTGCACCGCAAAGCCATCTGGCAACAAGGTAGGCGGCGCTTGGATGTGGCTGCCATCAGTTGAAGAACGTGCTACTAATGTTCCATCATAGTTACGCAGCACATTCACAAATCCTTGATCATCAGCCACAATCACGTATTGTCCTTGTATCATCGGCCGCGTTAGTCTTTTGCTGCCTAATCGGGACTGCTTCCACATTCCTGCACCGCTGATCAAGTCATAAGCCGACACGACGCCCTTTTCTTCTGTTACATAAACATAATCTTTATCCATCGACAATCCAGCGCTGCTTGACGATTCTCTTGACCATATCGGCGTACCATCACTGAGTGCATAACAACCCAAGCGTCCTTGATAAGCAACTGCGCAAACAAACTGGTTACTCACTACCGGTAGACTGGTAATATCGGTAATTCTTTCAAGTTCGGTAACACCACGTGGGTGTGACACGGCAACTTCCCAGCCCACGTTGCCATTAAATAAACTTAATGCAACAAGTTTTCCACCGGGAAATCCGGCAAACACCGCTCCATGCGCCAAGGATACGCCGGCTGTGCTTCTAACGGTAAGAGGTGGTGTGGCGCCTTGGTACACCCATTTGCGCGTACCGTTTACTGCATCTAAGCCAAATATCCGTCCGTCCAAAGTACGTACCGCGACCATATTATTATGCACTTGGGGCGGACTTAAAATTTCACTGGTCACCAACGATTGCCAAAGCATATGGCCCGCATCATTGTAAGCAAGCACTTCCCCCTTGAAAGTACCCACCAATATCAATTGCTCTCCGACACTGACTCCAGCGGAAAACTTTCCATCCGTTTTGAGTTGCCAAAGCTGTTCGCCAGTAGCCGCATCAAATTTCGTCAACCCACCGGATTCATCGGCAACATACAATGAATTACTTTCATAGCCTGTATGGAAAGAAGCAATGACGCTTTCTTTGATTTTACTTTTCCATTTCAAAGGAATCGCTTCAGCAGCCTTTAGCGCATCCAATTCTTCTTTGTCATAAACAACTTCTTCATCTTTGACAAAAATATCTGAGATACCGGTACTCATTGATTCAATCATGGGTGAATCTAATGGATTGGGAATGCTACCGCAACCCGATAAACCCAAAATTAATACAATGTATAATCGAAATAAATGACTAAATTTGATGTTATTAACTGATATCACAACGTTCTACAAAAGCTTAGTCAGATTCACCCAAGGCATCCAATTTCATTTGGACTATATTGAAATACGTATTGGTTTTACTCAATTTACTAATGGCCTCCTGGTAGCTCAATCGCGCCTCAGAAAGCTTATTGGTCGCAACCAAAATATCACCCTTACGATCCAAATATAAGCCTGCGAAGCTATCGCCATGCGCAGCACTGATCGTCTTCAAAGCATCGTCGTATTTGCCATCATCCAATAAAATACCAGAAATGCGCAAACGCGCTAAATCGTGTAAGGCAGTTTCTTTGGCATTATCAATAATCCATTGCAAGCTTTGCTGAGCGCGCTTTGCATTACCTTGCTGCATATCGGTTTTCGCGGTTATCAACGCAGCGCGTGGTGCGTATCCGCTCGATGGATAACCGGTCATAACAAGCTGTGCTGCATCATAAATTTTCGTCGCATCATCGGATGCTTGAACTTGTTGCAACAAAGCGTATAAATCAGCGGCCTGATGCGCCTGTTTTTGTTGATAAAACTGCCACGCTCTTACACCGCCAAAGACAAATAGAGTAAGTGCCAGCAAAACGACCAGCAAAGTGCCATTTCGATTCCACCAAGTTTTGAGACCATCAATTTTTTCTTGCTCTTCAAGTGAATATGCAGACATGCTATTTTCCTAGAAAAATAAAAGATTATCGTCGAATCAATTGCATCACATCCATTAAATTCAAACGCACTTGTTCAGTTGATTCACGTAACGATTTTACCGTAATTTGTTTTGCTTGAACTTCATCATCACCGATAATCAAAGCATAACGAGCCTTGGAGTTATCGGCTTTTTTCATTTGTGCTTTGAAGCTCCCTCCTCCACAATGCAAGACAATATCGAAGCCATGATCGCGGAGAGATTCTGCACACTTCCATGCGAACGCACCTCTATCTTCACTTTGGTGCACGATATAACCATCAGGAGCAGGAGGAGACGCTACATCATTTTGTTCCATTAAGGCCAATAGGCGCTCAATTCCCATAGCAAAACCACATGCCGGCGCAGGCTTTCCACCCACTTGTTCAACTAAGCCATCATAGCGGCCACCCGCACATACCGTACCTTGAGCACCTAACTGATCGCTAACCCATTCAAAAACCGTACGATTGTAGTAGTCTAAACCACGCACCAATCGCAGATTGATGGTAAATGCGATGTCTTGCTCGCGTAAGGTTTTTTGTAATTGTTGAAAATGCGCTTCTGATTCGGAATCCAAATAGTCTATCAATTTAGGTGCATCATTGATAATTTCTTGGAGTGCGGGATTTTTGCTGTCCAGAATACGCAATGGGTTAGTGTATAACCGCCTCAGCGAATCTTCGTCTAATTTATCACGGTGCTGTTCTAAATATTTCAGTAAATCCACTCGATGAGTTGCGCGCGTTTCACTATTGCCTAGCGTACCAATTTCCAATCGCAAACCTGAAATCCCCAACAATTTCCATAACCGTGCGCACATTATTATCAATTCGGCATCACTATCAGGTCCCTCATATCCTAATGCTTCCACACCGACCTGATGAAACTGGCGGTAACGCCCTTTTTGCGGCCTTTCATGCCGAAACATTGGGCCAAAATAATACAGTCTTTGCGGGTTACCATAGAGTAAATTGTGCTCAATCACGGCACGCACGCACGAAGCCGTTCCCTCCGGACGTAACGTTAAGCTATCGTTATTGAGATGATCGATAAACGTATACATTTCTTTTTCGACGATATCCGTTACTTCGCCGATCGAACGCACAAATAGATCCGTTTGTTCGAGAATCGGCGTGCGAAGATTCCGATAGCCATACGCTGCAAGCCATTGATGGATGGTTTGCTCAAAATGTATCCATCGGTATGATTCATCTGGCAGGATGTCATTCATCCCGCGCACTGCCTTGATACTACTGACCATCAGATATGTTTTCTTGGATACTTTTCACTGACATAATTAGCCACAATTTGCCGAAATTCATTCGCAATATTATCGCCTTTTAACGTGACGGTTTTTTGCCCATCGACAAAAACGGGCGCAACAGGACTTTCCCCCGAGCCTGGCAAACTAATACCGATATTGGCATGCTTGCTTTCCCCCGGGCCATTCACCACACAGCCCATAACCGCAAGCGTCATGTTTTCGACGCCTTCATATTGCTCCCGCCAAATCAACATTTCATCACGCACATATGCTTGTATACTTTCGGCCAATTCTTGGAAATAGGTGCTCGTTGTCCGGCCACAACCTGGACACGCGGCAACCAACGGCACGAAAGCACGTAATCCCATCGTTTGAAGAATTTCCTGCGCGACAATGACTTCACGCGAGCGCGATCCACCCGGCTCGGGTGTCAATGAAATACGAATCGTATCGCCAACACCTTCTTGCAACAATACCGCCAAAGCCGCTGTAGAAGCCACAATACCTTTAGAGCCCATACCCGCCTCAGTAAGTCCTAAATGCAGTGCATAATCACAGCGCTTAGCAAGCTCGCGATACACCATGATCAAATCCTGCACCCCGCTGACTTTGCAAGACAAAACAATTTTATTTCGATTCAAACCTATTTCTTCAGCTTTGCCCGCGCTTTCTAATGCTGAAGTGATTAACGCTTCTCTCATCACGTACTTTGCATCTTGCGGATCATCTGAGGATGCATTTTGATCCATAATGCGCGCCAACATCTCGGGATCAAGACTGCCCCAATTCACGCCAATCCGGATCGGTTTATCGTATTTGCACGCCGCTTCAATTAAAGTTGCGAACTGTTCATCTCGCTTCTTTCCCTGTCCGACATTACCAGGATTAATACGGAATTTTGCTAATGCTTTAGCGCATTCGGGATGAGCCGTTAACAGCTTATGCCCATTAAAATGAAAATCACCAATTAATGGCACATGACAACCCGCATCATCAAGACGTGCGCGAATACCAGGCACCGCAGCCGCGGCTTCCATCGAATTAACGGTAATTCGTACCAATTCCGAACCAGCGCGAGCTAATTGCGCCACTTGTTCAGCGGTAGCAATTTCATCAGCAGTATCCGTATTGGTCATCGATTGCACCACAATCGGTGCTTTGCCGCCAATCATGACGGTGCCAACACGAACTCCTACGCTGGATCTTCGCTTATGAGACAAACCATTCTCAGACATAATAATTATTTATATAAACCAGCTTATGATTACAAAACGAACGCTCACATCTCTTAAAACTAAACCTCATTGTCTACTGAAGTTTGAAACGTGCGGTTCCATCTTGCTTTTTATAGGAAGAAACATTAATTTCTTTGTCATTATAGGTGAGTTCAACGCCTGATGCATTACCAATCACGATGCTAAAGGGCTTTTTTCCTGTCAAGACTTGCTCACTGCCTTTTTTACGCATCTGTTCCAACAGCGCCACCCCTTTTCCATCAACAACTTTAATCCACGAATCAGCCGTGAAAGTAAAATATAAACTCCCGGTATCCGCAGATGCCAGATTCTCATTCGCTGATTTGACGTCTTCAAATACTTCAGATTTATTATCGGGAAGCAGTGGAGCTTCTATCGCTGAAACAGCTTTACTGCTTAATGTATCAACAGGTTTTGGAAGATCGATAGAACTACTTTTTTTCTCGTCACTCTTTACAGTTTCTGGCGCTTTATTGAAAGGCAGGCTAATTTCATTCGTCGTTGAACCAGAAATCGGCAATTGAATTTCCATCGAATTTTTTCCCGATTCCATTTTAACGGTTTTATCGATCTTTTCATCAGAAGTGCTCTGAAACCAGGTAGTTTTCTCAACTATATAATAGCCGCCTAACGCAATGAATAAAAAAACAGCGATCCAGATTAAACGATTACCCCCAAAACCATCTCTACGGTCATCAGAAAAAGATAATTGTTTGTTTTTCAAGGGGGTTTGCTGTTGGATTGCAAGTGTCGGGGCCGAACCAGGTAAAGATTCTAATAATGGTGTTGGATCCAGTTGAATAAAATTAGCGTAATTTCGTACAAAACCTCTTAGAAAAGTACGTCCAGGTAATTTATCGAAATCTTCCTTCTCAATCGCTTCCACTTGTTGTACAGAAATTCGTAATTGTCGCGACACATCTTCCGTGCTCAAGCCCCTGGCAAGCCTAGCATTGCGCAATACATGACCTACGCTATGTACAAAATTACCTGAATGAAGATCATTAGTTACTAATGTAGCGGCATTAACACTGTTCTCATTGTCCAAATTCATATTCATGTACCTATTTTATTGATGTCACGATAGATTCAAAATATTTCAAAAACTGACTATTTTACTTTCAACAAATTTAACTAATTCAACTAATTCACTTTTCCTTCACGAACAAGAATCGCTTCATTTGAATCAGGAAAGCGTTTCTGTAACTGGAAAATATAACTATCCACCGTCATTTGATCCCCCGCTGCTTGTTCAATTTTTATAGCAAGCAAAAGGCTTTCTGGTGTTGGAGAATTGTTTTGCATGAGTTCAGTCAATTTTGACTTGGCTTCAGCTAATTTGCCCCGTTGAAAATCTAGATCAACCAAAGCAAGTAACGCTGAAAAGTAATTAGGCTGCTTTAACAATGCCTTACGCAAATAAGTGTGCGCTTCATCATACCGTTGCCGCTTGCTTTCACAAATTCCGGCGTTGGTTAACGCCATTTCTGGCGTCGCGTACAAAGAATTATTGATCGCTTGCGAAAATTGCTCAATCGCTTGATCCATTAACTGCGGATAGCGTTGACATAAAAACCAACCATAATTATTGCGTATCTCACCGTCATCCGACGCCAATTTCACGGCCTGCGTAAAATTTTGCATCGCTTTGGCATCTTCATTTAACTTCATATTAATTAACCCGAACACATTATGTGCAGGCGCATAATTGGGTTCTGCTTTTAAAGCTTCGTCAATTTCTTCCAGAGCCACTTCCATTTGACCGCGGTTGAAATATTCACCCGCTAATTCTGTATGCACTTTGGCGCTTTGATGCGCACGCGCTTGCTTTTCTTCTTTAGTAGGTTCTGCAAGTCTAGGTTGCTGTACACAGCCCATGAACCCAATCACGAAGGTCAATAACATCAATTTAGATAAAATTTCTTTTTCCACGGGGTCAGTTATTGCATTTCCATGTTGATAGGCATAGTCGCTGTCCTACGAGTTTTATCCTTTACTTGTCCCGCTAATTGTCCGCACGCAGCATCGATATCATCGCCGCGAGTTTTTCTGACTGTGACGACGAAGCCCGCTTGCATCAAAATATCGCGAAAAATACGGATATTTTCTGCTTTGGATCGCCTATAACCAGAACCATGAAACGAATTAAAAGGGATCAGATTAAATTTACACGGCGTATCTTGCACCAATTGAATCAGCTCACGTGCATGAGAAACGCTATCGTTGATACCATCTAGCATAACATACTCAAAAGTCACAAAATCCCGAGGCGCTACCGTGAGATACCTGCGACAAGCCGCCAACAATTCATTGAGTGGGTATTTTTTATTAATAGGTACCAATTGATCTCGCAGTGCATCATTAGGTGCATGAAGCGACACAGCCAGCGCGACCGGGCAGCGCTCGCGTAATCGATCTAACGCAGGAACTAATCCTGACGTACTGACTGTTACGCGACGTCGAGATAATCCATAAGCATAATCATCGAGCATCAGATCGAGCGCCATGACTACATTTTCGAAATTAGCCAATGGCTCGCCCATTCCCATCATCACAACATTACTGACAACCCGTTCTGAGGTAGAAACATCGCTCGCAGATTGCGATGAATTTTCCCGTAACAATTTATTGGCAATCCATAATTGTCCAATAATTTCAGCCACAGTCAGGTTACGATTAAAACCTTGTCTACCCGTTGAACAAAAAGTACAAGCGAGCGCGCAACCTACTTGACTCGAAACACACAATGTTCCTCGATTCACCTCAGGAATAAAAACACTTTCAATCGCATTTTCGGCACCCACCGACAGCAACCATTTACGCGTTCCATCCTCTGCGACAAAATCAGAAATGACTTGCGGTGCCTCAATAACTGCCAAATGAGCCAGTTTATCGCGCAAGTTTTTCGCTAAATCGCTCATATGACCAAAGTCAGTCGTACCAGACTGATGAATCCACCGCAACAACTGCTTAGCACGAAAAGGCTTTTCACCGATTTCAACAAAAAAATCAGCTAAACTTTTAGCATCATAATTAAGCAGATTAGCAATCACAGCATGCGCTTTTATCAAGCCTATGAAATTTTAACGGGAGTAAACGTTAAGCGCGGGAAAGAAACAAGCAATTTCGACTGCTGCAGTTTCCGCAGCATCCGAGCCATGCACTGCATTGGCATCAATGCTATCGGCAAAATCTGCACGAATCGTGCCTTTATCCGCTTTTTTGGGATCAGTCGCGCCCATCAAGTCACGATTTTTTTTGATCGCGCTTTCACCTTCCAAGACTTGCACCATCACTGGACCGGAAGTCATAAATTTAACCAAATCGTTAAAAAATGGGCGGCCCTTATGCACCGCATAAAACTGTTCCGCATCCGATTGCGACAATTGAATCATTTTTGCCGCAATAACTTTCAACCCATTTGATTCGAAACGAGAATAAATCTGTCCGATAACATTTTTCGCCACTGCATCCGGTTTAATAATGGATAAAGTTCTTTCAACTGCCATCAAATACTCCAATAAATTAGTTAATTAATCTGCCATTTTAACAAAAATCCGCAGGTGATTCGGAAAAACATCAAAACAAACATATGCTCAGTTAGATAAATAAAATGAACTGCTTTCCATTGCAATCTATTGATTAACGACTTAAGTAGATCGCATGCGAAAGTAATTTTTGTTTTGATAGTACGCGAGATCATTGTTGTTTTTATCCCAACCCGGATAACCTAGTAGCGGTACAGGCGTCAAATCCGCATTGGATGAAAAGCCATCTAATAAACGCTGCTCCAACAATCTATCTATTTCCATCAATTGCTTAGGCAACGTTTGATCGAAAAAACCATCGGGCACTTCAAAACAGATACCTTTGCCGGTCATTCCAACATACGGATTCAGAGCTTTTTCATATAAACCGTGGCCAAAAACATAAAAACGCATGGCAGATAATACGTTCGCACGCTCTTGCCAAAACAATTCTTCCCAGCGGAATGCTTGCAATAAGTTTATTAACCGAGTGTTACTGCTGACGACAATAATTCCTGATTCGTCAAAAATCGTTGCCGCATCTCTCAAAGGGCTTCTTCGTTGGTTATTTTGTACAAACTCTGTCTGTAAGTCGTTAAAGTGCAAAAAATTTAACGCCGCTTTAGCTGCTGGAAAAAGTTGCCATACGAGTGCATTAAAGAAATCATGCCAGTTGTGAAGTCGTGTAGGGATTCCCCCCGTAGTGTAGATTTTGCTTTCGTAACTAGTTACAACATTATTTCTTGAGATCCTCTGCGGTGCAATAGCCGATACAAAGTGAATCGTTTGACCAGAATACGTTTTAGAATCAGAATTATTTAACAGAATTAGACGATTAAGATCAGCATGTGTTGGCCATTTCGACAGCTTCTCAATCCACTCTTTGAATCGTAAACAGGGTTCAAAAATCGGCGATAACGCTGTGAAATGGGGGTTCCACATCTGCTGCAACATCGCCATCGCATTATTTAATAAAAATCTAAACAGCAGGTGCCTGGTTTTTTAATCGAAAAAGCTTTAATTGGTGCAAACCAAAATGAATAAATGCTAACGCGGTAAAAATAGGCGCAAAAAGATTCAATAGTGGAACAAACTGTATAAGGCCCGTCAACAGCCCTAGCCCCCATAACGCATACTTGTTCATGCTGACCACCGCTTTAATCTCTCTTTTGTCCGCATGCTCTGATAGCGCATCATAGCGAAAGAGTTGTTGATTCATAAATGCGGCAGCAATAAAAGGAACGATAACGCCAACACCGATAGCCCAAAGCGGTAACGTCACAATCCAGATGACGATAAAAATGCCAATCGACAACATTGCATTCACCACGCTCCCAGTTATGCCTCCACCATTCTCCCGCTTGAGTTCGGGATAATTTCGATCAGCAACCAGTTTTATTAATGCGGACATTCCAAAAATTGATGTAATAAGCATTGTTGTGATAATAATCAGAGGGCCCATGATTAAAATATGCATAACAAATTGAATAGTCGATGCAAACCACGGCGATTGAATATTCTTTAATCGCTCCCCAAGGCCAATTGCATCCAAAGCTTGGTACATGAGCACAGAAAGATCGTCCCAGAAAACATATCCAATACCCAATCCAAAAATCATTGCAACAAGCAGCGGCCAAATAATAATCCATGCAACTCGAAGTCTGAATAAATCACGGAAAGCGCTAGCCATTGCTCTAAACACGAAGGACATATCTATAAGTTATATTGATTTGTAAATTTAATGATAACGACTCCCAATACTACTGTTTGTATATCATAGTTTATCGGTATACTAGACAGCAAAATATTTCTCTATCAGAAATCAAATAAAGGAGAACGCATGAGTAACGCTTTTTTTTATATTTTTGTTTATTTTTTGGGTTATTACGGATCAAACGTCTTGAATATGCTGACCGTAAGACCTCTCATTACCAATCGCTTCATGGCTGCACTGCTTCCAGTTTATGCTTTTGCTTTTGCACACGCTTATATGATTGTCAATAAGTCTCCACCTCCAGGCATCACGACTGAATCTGCATTACTCTTTTCAGTTGCGATTCCACTGGCATTAGTGACGATGGGGGCTATTTATTTCATGTGGCGCAGTAAAGAAAAGCAGCAGGAATCTTTAGCCGAAATGTCAAAAGTTCATGCTGAAAAACAATCAAACAATGCCTCAACCTCGGAAATATCTGAGCAAGAAACTGAAGCAACGAAAGATACATCCCATCAAAATAAGAACACAACCGGACATTGACTAGTAATTTTCTTGAAATGCGCCCCCTAGCACCGAGGTTTTCCTAGATATCATACAAATCAATTGCTAGCTTGGCGCACCTTTTCTACAATAACATGTTCTTTTTGTGTACTTAATGTCCCTTGCTCAATAATCGCCAATGTTAATCTAGAAATTGCAACACGCTTTCCAGTTGATTGTTCTGTGATATCGGTTTGCCAAACTTGTGTGCGTTTACCGACGTGCAATGGGGTGCAGGTACCGATCACGAGACCTTGGGTGACTGCGCGAATGTGATTGATATTAAGCTCCAATCCAACCGCGCGATATTTCTCCGGATTAATCGTCATCCATCCCGCTACGCTGCCTAAGGTTTCTGACAAAACACAACTGGCTCCTCCATGCAAAATACCAAAAGGTTGTGTCGTGCGATTATTTACCGGCATCGATCCTTTTAAAAAATCTACACCTATTTCCGTGAAGTGAATACCGATATACTCACCCATATTAGCATTGCGTAGCCCTTCGAGATATTCAACGGTATATTCTTTAAACCAAATTGATGTCATTTTTAGCAATATTACAATCAGATATTAAATACATTGCAAATACCAACAATCCACCAATAAAAAACCGCCCGAAGGCGGTTTTTTACAAGAAGATACATTTACAAATTAATGACCTTCTTTACCTTTTCCACCATACGGACGAGGATCAGCCCCTTCTTTCAAGCAATTACCATTACCGTCCAATCCATGTTTACACTCGACCTCTTCACCTTTTATGATTTTTTCATAGTTTGCTTTTTCACTCTCGGGCAAAGCTTGACCAGGTTTACCACATGCAGACAATCCAAAAGCAAGTAATGCAGCTAAAAGAAGCGTATATTTCATTTATTAGTCCCTCGAAAAATGGTTAACTTTATTTAATTTGGCCTTGCAGTATATAACGAATTTAATAAATCAGTGCAAATTTTTAACTTAAAAAAATCCCTCGAAGTACAATTAAATAAACAAAACAATTGTTTTCTTACAAAAAATATTCATATCTCTTTTCTTAGAATTTCATCCATAACTCGTAATACACCATTTTGCCAATTTGGAAAATTTAAACCAAACGTTTGTTCTAGTTTTGTAGTATTGAGTCGTGAATTTAATGGACGCTTTGCTGGTGTGGGATAGTCGGTACTCGGGATTGCAGTAAGTTGGCAACGTGACTTGGTAAAATAAGGCTCAGCATGCTGTAGAATAAAATCAGCAAATTCGTACCAACTGGTATGACCTTGTGCCGCTAAGTGATATAAACCTGTCAACTCTGGCCGTAATTGAATGGCACGCACCGCATGCGCAGTTACATCAGCGATTAGTTCTGCTCCGGTCGGCGAACCTATTTGATCATTGACGATACTAAGCTTGTTACGCTGCTGCGATAAACGCAAAATAGTTTTAATGAAATTATTGCCATGCGTACCATAAACCCAACTGGTTCGAAAAATCAAATAATTACAACCAGAATCGATAATATTATTTTCACCTTGCAGCTTCGTTTTTCCATACACATTCAGTGGATCTGGCAAATCGGTTTCGCTGTAGGGGTTATGACTTTTGCCATTGAATACGTAATCAGTAGAATAATGAATCAAACAAGCGTTGCATGCTTTAGCCTCTTGAGCGAGCATTCCTGGCGCATGCGCATTTAGAATTTCAGCGTTTTCGACATCACTTTCGGCTTTATCCACTGCTGTATAAGCCGATGCATTCACGATAACATCCGGAGATACACTTTTAATCGTTTGGCGAATATCATTCAAACGTGTCAAGTCGCCGCACATTTCCTGACTTGCAGAGCAAAGAGCCACTAATTCGCCTAATGGCGCAAGGCTGCGTTGCAACTCCCAACCAACTTGGCCATTTTTACCCAATAATAAAATTTTCATAAAGTACGTTGCTCATAATTTTTTTCGATCCATTGGCGATACGCACCTGTTTGCACATCGGCTGTCCATTGCTGATTATCAAGATACCAATGAATCGTTTTGCGTATACCGGTAGTAAATGTTTCTGCAGGTCGCCACTTCATCTCACGTTTTATCTTGGTCGCATCGATCGCATAGCGACGGTCATGTCCAGGGCGATCGGCAACATAGGTAATCAATTGACGAAACTGCCTTTGTGGATAAATTTCAGTTAACAAATCACAAATCGTTTGAACAATTTCAAGATTAGTTTTTTCATTCCACCCGCCTATATTATAAGTTTCTCCGGGTAACCCTGCTGCTAGTACTCGGCGAATAGCGGCACAATGATCCGTCACATAAAGCCAATCGCGAATCTGCAAACCATCGCCATAAACCGGTAAATTCTTCTCAGCTAATGCATTGCAAATCATCAATGGAATCAATTTTTCAGGAAATTGAAAAGGTCCATAGTTGTTGGAACAATTAGTAGTCAACGTCGGAAAGCCATAGGTGTGATGATAGGCACGCACCAGATGATCGCTAGAAGCTTTACTGGCAGAATAAGGGCTATTTGGTTGATAGTTATGTGTTTCGGTAAAAGCCGGCGCTTGAGGAGCTAGTGAACCATACACTTCATCGGTGGATACATGCAAAAAACGGAAATTGCCTTTCGCGCCCTGATCCAATTGCATCCAATAAGCACGAGCCGCTTCCAATAAATGAAACGTTCCTACAATATTGGTCTGAATAAAATCTTCCGGACCGTGAATCGATCGATCGACATGACTCTCCGCGGCTAAATTGATAATTGCGCGTGGCTGATACGTTGTCAGCAACTGAGAAATGAGTTGCGTATCACCAATATCTCCATGCACGAAAATATGCCGTGGATCGTCTTTAACACTTGATAGATTTTGTAGATTACCTGCATAGGTCAATTTGTCGACATTCACGATGCCCTCGTCACCGTGTTGCAACCATTCCAAAACAAAATTACTACCAATAAATCCTGCGCCTCCGGTTACCAGAATCATTCAAATCCCTTTATTCTTTTAATAAATTCAAAGCCCATTTAATGTTCATCCCCTGCATTCCAGGCTGGTAAAACTCCTGTTTCTTCGGATTTTACTTGAAATTCACACGCTATGCCCACGCCAGGCACCCATATCAATTGATCCTCACAAAATAATAAAGGTAACCGGCTACGTTCCCAAGGTGGTATACAAGCCTCTTGCAAAAGATTTTTTAAGCTGCGGCGAGGGCGATTAGAGATTGGCTTAAAGCTTTCTCCACCGACCCGTAGACGAATCGTCAGTAGGCGGTCAATAATTTTTTCACATGCTATCCCTTGATTTTTTAATTGAGCAAAATGGACGCTACCGTTGCCCCATTGAATAGCTGGTTGGTTTTCATGATTCCAGATAAAGCTTGTAGCAAGATGTTTTTCTGTTATCCATTGCGGTGATTGTCGGGCAAGAAAATAAATAACACCCTTAAAACAATGGATTTGGTATTTATCGATCTCGATACGGAATTGATGATCCTCTCGCATAGAGAGCAATTGTTGCGTTAGATTTTCCAATTTTGTTGTGCTGGGTAATGGAATTCCTTGATGCACCAACATATGCCGTAATAAATTTTTCGCGCGAGATATGCTTAATTGACGTAGGCATTGTAAACTAAGTCGTCCTGCAATTAAGCATCGCTCACGATCAATTTCCGCCAACTCATCCAATAATATTGACGCTTCAGAAAGGTGACGACTGGCCCTAGTGAATGTTTTTGCATAACTCCCATACCGTTTCTTTAATATGGGCAAAACATCATGACGCAAAAAATTTCGATCATAATTGGTATCATCATTACTTTCATCGATGATCCACGTTAAATCCTTTGATTGCGCATATTGTTCGATTTGATGGCGAGATACATTCAATAAAGGCCTAAGAACTCTAGCTTGATTCAAGTGGGCCTGCGGTCGTATCACCGGCATACCGCTTAACCCCCTGATTCCTGCGCCTCGCAGCAATTGCAATAATAAGGTTTCCGCCTGATCATCCAGATGCTGAGCTAATACCACATAATTAGCTACAATTTTACTAAAAACCTGATATCGCTGCTCTCTCGCAGAAGCTTCTAAGCTGACTCCTCGCTCTTTTTGAACATGCAAATAGGCCACTTCAATAGCAATGCCATAAGAGAACGCCAGCTTACAACAAAACTGAGACCACGTTGTTGCATTAACACTGATACCATGATTAATGTGCACGGCTGACAGGTTGAATTGCATTGGCTTAGAGAAATTTGCTAAGAGATCAAGCAAGACCACTGAATCTATGCCGCCGCTTAATGCGACGCACACATGATCGCCCTGTTTTATATGTTGTTGAAGTACTTTCTGAACTTCGGCAAACAGAAAATCACCTGACTTAGGCTTCTTTGAAAGATCCATAAGCCATCAATCGATCATGGCGTTTTTCCAATAATGCATCAATCGAAAGACTTTGTAGTTTATGCAGAGATTCTTGCAACACGTTCTTAACGGATTGCATGGTTGCAGTGTAATCACGATGCGCACCACCAATCGGTTCTGGAATGATGCCATCAATCAATTTCACATCTTTCAGGCGATCAGCAGTAATACCCATAATTTCAGCAGCTTCTGGTGCCTTATCTGCACTTTTCCATAAAATGGACGCACAGCCTTCTGGAGAAATCACTGAATACGTTGCATATTGCAGCATGTGTACCATATCACCTACCGCCACGGCTAAAGCCCCCCCCGATCCGCCTTCGCCAATGATGACGCAAACAATAGGTATTCTTAATTCCGCTAAGGCGTACAGATTACGGCCAATGGCTTCCGATTGTCCGCGTTCTTCTGCATCAATACCCGGATAAGCGCCTGGGGTATCAATAAACGTAATCAACGGCAGTGAAAATTTTTCTGCCAACCGCATCAAACGCAAAGCTTTACGATAACCTTCAGGCTTTGGCATGCCAAAATTACGATATATTTTTTCTTTGGTATCACGGCCTTTTTGGTGACCGATCACCATAACCGGTTGATCATTAAATCTTGCCAAACCGCCTATGATGGCATGATCATCGCCAAAATTACGGTCGCCATGCAATTCTTCAAAATCCGTAAACAGTTGATTGATATAATCCAGTGCATAAGGGCGTTGTGGATGTCGAGCGACCTGAGAAATTTGCCAGGGTGTCAACTTGGCATACACACTTTTTGTCAGTGATTGGCTTTTTGCGCGCAACTTCTCGATTTCAGATGAAATATCAAGTGCAGAATCGTCTTGCGCAAAACGCAATTCTTCGATTTTCGATTCAAATTCTGCAATATTCTGTTCAAATTCCAGAAAAGTAATTTTCATGGCAACTGGGATATAATCTTAAATCGTTAAATGATACAGTATTTATAGAGAAATCGGCATGTCACACCTTCGAAATTACGATGAGAAACTCCTTCAAGTGTTATTGTTTCATACCCCAAAAAACTAGCATGAGAATAGCCATAAATTAATGAGAAGAAGAAAAATTTTACAAACACTGAGTGTCATTGTTTTATTGCCAATCACTTCGTTGATAAATTTTTCACGCGGTTTTGCAAACCCTGTTACTCCTGAAGATTTAAAACCGCTCAATAAACCTCCAAAAACGTGGCGCAAATACCTCTCGCCTGAGGCCTATCAAGTTTTATTTGAGCAACAAACCGAGGATGCGAATAGCAGTGAACTCAATCAAGAACACCGCGAAGGCACATACATTTGTGCGGCCTGTTATTTACCATTGTTTCAAAGTATCCATAAATATGAAAGTGTCAGTGGTTGGCCTAGTTTTGCCCAATCCATTCCCAATCATGTCAGCACCCAACTTGATGATTCAATCGGAATCATTAGAACCGAATATCATTGCGTTCGTTGCGGCGGACATCAAGGACATGTTTTTAAAGACGGGCCGCCGCCAACTGGAGAACGCTGGTGTAACAATGGATTATCATTAAAATTTATTGCTAGTACTGATTCGCTCCCCTCACTCAGAATCTGACTTTTACGCGCCAATCATTCGTGAACATTCCACCGTTAATTTCATTAGGGAACCTCACTCCAGAGCAATTTTTGAGTGAATACTGGCAAAAAAAACCGCTGCTTGTAAGGAACGCATTGCCAGGTTTTAGTGGATTACTCTCACCCGCTGACCTACAGAAACTCTCGTGTCATGAAGATACGCAATCACGCCTGGTCACGCAACAAGATCAACAGTGGCAATTAAAATATGGTCCTTTTCGTCGTTCTGATTTCAAAAAATTGTCCGACAAACAATGGACGTTATTGGTGCAAGAGGTGAATCATTTTTTACCGTCTGCGCGTGATTTGCTAATGCAATTTCGTTTTGTCCCACATGCGCGTCTGGATGATTTAATGGTTAGCTTCGCTCCGCAAGGAGGTGGCGTCGGTCCACACTTTGATTCCTATGACGTTTTCTTGCTGCAAGGACTTGGTTCGCGACGTTGGCAAATTTCCGCGCAAAAAGATCAGCAATTAATACCAGAAGCACCATTAAGAATCCTGAAGCATTTCCGACCGGAACAAGAATGGATTTTGCATGCGGGTGACATGCTCTATCTGCCGCCGCACTATGCGCATAATGGTATTGCCGAAAATGATTGCATGACTTATTCAATTGGTTTTCGCGCTCCCAGTCACCAAGAATTAATTGAACAATTCCTTATCTATCTGCAAGATCACACACAAATCGAAGGTCAATATGCTGACCCCGAATTGCAACTACAGCAACACCCTTCGCAAATTAGCTTGTCTATGCAACAACAAACACGCGACATTCTTAAAAAAATTCAATGGAGCGAAAATATAGTAGAAGATTTCCTCGGTCGTTATTTATCTGAGCCAAAGTCGCATGTTTTTTTTGACCCACCTGACAAATCCATCACACAACATCAATTTAAAAAACATTTGCAGAAAAATGGTGTCACGCTTAGTTTAAAAAGCCGTATGTTGACTGGAAATAATATAGTCTTTATGAATGGCGATGCTTACCCTGTTACAGAAGATGGGTTCCAAATTTTAAAAAATCTTGCCGATCATCACACCCTATTCGCCGCGACCCAAATCAATGAAGAGATCGTGACATTGCTATATCAGTGGTATATCGATGGTTATCTAGAATAAAAACCGCCTGTACAACCACTTCTACCAGTGCGATAAAAGAGTTTTTCTGGGTTGATTCACGGCCTGACAATTCACCAATATTAGATGAGTGGATGCTCCAAATTTATAGGTATATTTGTTGCCCCTGCGAGCATCGCTACATTGCAAGATAATGACCGTTAATTGAGCAAAGCCGGTAAAAAGCGCGGTTAGTTTTCTGCCACAAATACGTTGCTCAACTCAAGCAAATCGTGGTTTAACTCCAACTCTTTCATTAACATATCATTTACGGTAAGTTCAATTCTTATGAGCATTTGATGCTCATTACATTCAGGCGGCGGTTTTCATTGTATAACATTGAGTGATACTGGTGACATTCCGGTGGCGCCGATTTCATAAAACAAAAAATTACTTAGGGTTGTATCTCTAGGTAGTTTGTTTTTATTGGTGGCCAAGGGCGGAATCGAACCACCGACACAAGGATTTTCAGTCCTCGTAAAATAGCATTTATTTACGTTGATTGATATTTGCAAAGACATATAAATCATTTAAAAACAATATAGTTATAAAAATACTCTTTTTATTTGTATTGATCTATATTCCGTTATTTTGATAATATTTCCTTACACCAGCCTTACACGGAAATAATAATTATGAAATGGGAAAACTTCACAGCTGGCAGAGTTGCAGGATTTAAATGCAAATCGGGTGCAAAGCAAAGCATTTTCTGGGATGGCAAAACCCCTGGATTAGGTTTACGAGTCACAGCAAGCGAGGCAAAGTCTTACATATTCCAAACTGATCTACATGGTAAAACTATCCGTTTAACGATTGGTGATTCACGTGTCTGGTCTATTAGCGATGCACAAGACGAAGCGACACGCCTTAAGGTTATGACAGATCAAGGCATTGATCCACGACAGGTAAAGGCAGAGCAAGCCGCCGCCCAAGAAGCCGCTACTGCTGCCAAGAATGCACAGGAAGCTCGTGAAATCATAACAGTGCGTCAAGCGTGGGAAGAATACGTGACCACCCGCAAGCCGCTATGGTCAGAGCTGCATATACGCGACCATGAAAAAATCATGCAACCCGGCGGCGATACCCGCAAGCGCAGCAAAAAACTGACGGAACCCGGATCATTAGCACCATTTGCAAAAATTAGACTAGTAGATTTAACACCGGAATTAGTGACCGAATGGGCGAGGAATGAAGCTTTGATCCGACCAACACGCGCCCGCCTCGCTCTTAGGTTATTGCGAGCATTTCTTTCATGGTGCGGTAGGCACTCAACCTATAAAGCGATTGTGACAAGTAACCCAGCGCAAAATAATGATGCCCGAGAAAGTCTAGGCAAGGCTAAGGTTAAACATGACGTATTACAGCGCGAGCAATTGCCCGCATGGTTTAAGGCAATCAAACAAATTCAGAATCCTGTCATATCTGCATATCTGCAAACTCTTTTACTGACCGGCGCACGCCGTGAAGAAATTGCAGCTTTACGCTGGCAGGATATAGATTTCCAATGGAATAGCTTAACGATCAATGACAAAGTAGATGATTTTAGAATCATTCCATTAACGCCTTATGTGGCTAATTTGTTATCCACCCTCACCCGCCGCAATGAATGGGTATTTTCAAGCTCTACCGCTGCCAGTGGCCGCCTAACCGATCCTTCCATAGCCCACCGGAAAGCCTGTGCAATTGCTGGATTGGATTTAACTTTACACGGATTAAGACGATCTTTCGCCAGCCTTTGCGAATGGATCGAGATGCCCGCTGGTATCGCCGCGCAAATTCAGGGGCACAAGCCGCAAGGTGTGCGAGAGCAGAACTATATTCGCCGTCCGCTTGATTTGCTTCGAGTATGGCACATTAAGATTGAAGCATGGATATTGCAAGAAGCTGGAATTAATTTTGTACCAACCCAATCAGGCTTACATGCTGTAAAACAATAAACATAACTACAAATAATTCTTGACTCTTATAATAAACGTAACTACATTAATCTATGAAAGTGATTTACGATGCTGCCAAGGATGCAATAAACAAGGAAAAACATGGTGTATCACTGACTGAAGCGGCGTTTATTGATTGGGAAGCTGCGTTGATATGGCAAGACACACGACACGATTATGGAGAAACTCGCATGATTGCCTTAGCACCAATCAGAGAAAGATTATATTGCGCGGTTTATGTTGATCGTGAAGATGACCGGCGAATAATCAGCTTACGTAAGGCAAATTATAGAGAGGTGATTCAATATGCAAATCAAAACTAAATCAGGCCGTATTTTAGAGCTGCCTTCACCGGAAGAAGATGCGCAGATCACAGCCGCCGCACTTACCGACCCTGACAATCTACCTTTAACGGATGAAGAATTGCAACAATTCCGGCGAACACGCGGGAGACCACAAGGAAGCGGAAAAAAGGAGCAAGTAACGCTGCGAATCGATAGTGAAATACTTGAGCAATTCAGAGCCAAGGGCAACGGCTGGCAAACCCGCATTAATGATGCATTGCGGGATTGGATCAAGCAGCATTGATTTTAAGGACAACACCGCCACCTGACGGAATCAGGCAAAAGCGAAGTCCTTCACCGCCTGGGGTAGCTTTCTAATTGAAGGAGGACTTGAAGGCACGTACATGAATAAAAATTATTATACTCTCGATGAAGCCGCTTCATTTTTAACCGAGGGACTAGGCGATCAAATCACACCTGATGCTGTATTAAGGTTTGCTGCAAATAGAGAATCAGGACTCGACTTATGTATATATTTTCATGGTGCGCTTGAATTTCAACAAGAAAATATTAAAAAAGGCGGATTATACTCATCTTTCTACATATTCAATAATTTCCGCGGGTATATTAAAATTCCTGTAGATGCGATTCATCCAGATAGAGATGAATTCTCGCCATTTTCATATGCAAGGATCATAGAAGAGTTAAGTAATGGCATATTAACCGACCCTTCAGCAAAAAAAGTACTTTTCCCAACGTTATATGCCAGAAGAATCGAGCCGATGGGTTCATCCTTAATAATTCCATTCCATCCCCAAGATGAGATTACAATCGATATTTTATTAGAACCTCTAATACAGGAACCTATTCCCGTTCCATTTGAAGCAAGCCGAAGTAAGTCTTTAATTACAAAACAAAGCTTATGTGATTTTTTAAAGAAGAACAAGAAAGCCGAACAACCAGAGCTGCAACCCGTCGCATCAATAACGATGGATGAAGTAGGTAAAAATACTTATGAAAAAGTGCTGGTAGACTTATTTGATCCTGTGCCAGTAGAATCCTTGGAAAAGATGTTTCCTGCTAATAACAAATGGAAACAATGGGCAGATAAGGCCAAAGCAACAGGATTGATATGTGCCCGAAAAGCTAGAGCAAAGTTTAATCCTTACCAAGCCGGCATGTGGTTCATTCGCAAGGGGATGGAAGGATGGGATGAAGCTCGTCTATATCGAACTTTGGCAAATAACCTGCCGGCACGTTCTCGTGACTCTAAGCACCTGCTAACCGAAGACATAGACTAACCACCAAAATTCCGACGTATTATTAAGCGAACTCTGCAAACTTCCACCGGATTTCTGTCATTCTCCTGCCGATATTCCGCCAGATTTTCACCGCTAAATTATACCTGTAATGATGAATCATCTTAAATAACGCTAAAAGGCAAAGGATGATTCAAAATGAAAACAACCCCTGCATCATTAGAAGCACTAGCTTCGCACAATCAGCAAATTTTCCCGCCACTTGAACGAGTCACGCGCACGATTCTGACGACAGAAGAAGCCGCGCACTATTTGAATCGTCGTCCTCAGACTTTGAGAACATGGGCGTGCCTGGAAAATGGTGCGCTCCGCCCAACGCGTATCAATGGCCGCCTTGCCTGGCCGGTAAAAGAAATCAAGAAAATTTTAGGCGTGGAGGTACAGGGCAGGCTAAATAATGCCAGGGAGTAACAATCATGACTATAAACGGAAATACAGCGATTGCGCAGCGCAAACGTATTTTAGATTTTATTTGCATTCGACTTGATACCTTAACGGCACGCAAAGAACTTGATGTGATGCACCCGGCAGCCAGAGTAATGGAATTACGTAAGCAAGGCATCGAAATCAAGACAATCAAAATAGACAGGCCGAGCGACTGCGGAAGAATTCACCGGGTGGCGTGTTATGTGTTGGAGGTTGGAGCGGGTGCAACCGCTCCAGCCGATAAATCTGACGGAATCCATAGGCAAGAAACCGACAAATCGGAGCATAGCACGGAGGGCAGCTTATGAGTACCTCCAAGCAATCTGATAAAGATAAATCATTTTATCGTGCCAGCACGTTAAAACGCTCCAGACGAACTAATAGCCAATTGAATCAACTTGATAACCAAATTATAGAAGTTCTCAGAAAAGATCATCCGCAAAGCGTGCGGCATATTTTCTATCGAATGACCGATCCACGGTTACCGGAAAGTGTGGAAAAATCAGACTCAGGCTATCGTCATGTTCAAGATCGTTGCGTCAAGTTGAGAAGATCAGGACGCATTCCTTATGAATGGATTGCTGACATGTCGCGGCGGGGTTACTTTGTTAATACCTACTCAGATGCCAGCGAGTTTATATCTCGGATGGCTGGATTATACCGAGCAGATTTGTGGGCAGATTCAGATTATAGTTGTGAAGTTTGGTGTGAAAGCAGGAGTATCGCTAGCATCATTCAAGGTGATTGTAATGAACTTGCAGTCGACCTTTTCCCTTGTGGTGGATTTTCCAGCTTATCTTTTGTTCATTTTGCAGCAGAACAGCATAACCAGTCGGGTGATGACCGACCATTATTCATTTTCTACATTGGCGACTATGACCCGGCTGGTGTTTTGATTGATAAATCACTAGAACGTGAGTTAAGGCTGCATTTGGATTCAAACATTGATATGCAATTTGTGCGGATTGGCATTAATGAACATCAGATTGCGAAGTACGATTTACCCACAAAGCCCCGGAAAGCATCGGATATTCGTTCGCAACAAGTTGCCTCAACTGTCGAAGCTGAAGCAATGCCCGCACGTATATTGCGTGGATTACTGCGTGAACAAATTGAAAGCTTGCTACCAGAGGGTGCGTTAGCTGCGGCAAAAATAGCTGAGCAATCCGAACGGGAAGGCTTAAGGCTGCTAGCAAATCGCATGGGAGGTGCACAATGAGCCAGAATCGTAATGCACCCGCTTATCAGGAATATGCTGCCACTATATTGGTGCAACTGCCTTTCCGTACAATGTCCCTGCAAGACCGTGGATTATTCTACACAATGCGCCTTGAATGCTGGGGGTGAATAAACAATTGCCAAACGATCCGGTTATGTTGGCAAAAGCCTTAGGCCTACCGATTGACGAAGTGAAAGCTTCGCTCCCTGCCGTAATGCATTTTTTTAAAATTGAGGGTGAATTTATTATTTGCCCTGAACTTGAAGACTATAGAGCGCATTTGGATGAAAGAAAACATAAGCAAAGCCAAGGTGGTAAAGCAGGATCAACTATTACTAATGAGAAGCGAAAGGCCGCCAAAGAAATCATCAATGAAGAATCAAGTAACCCAGCGAGCACCTTGTCGAGTAACTCGCCAGTAACTCGTCAAGTACCCTGTCGAGGTAGTGACGAGTCCTTAGTACAGTCAAGTTCAGAAAAGCAAAGTCAAGTTCAGTCCAGTAAAGAAAAAGATTCTAGTGTTGTTTCATTTGTTAAAGAAATGGAAGAATACGAAGCGAATGAAGGTAATGACGCTATGAATAATGGTAACAAAGAATTTGTGAGTTTCTAATGAATGCCATAGGAATGATTGAAACACAACAATGTGCACAAGTTATTGCATATAAATAAAAAAGGTACTGGGAAAGATTTGAATTCGCGAGGATTATTCGAACCTCAATGATTTTCTAGTGGATCACGTTTTGAATTGGGTTTTATGTCAGCACCCAATGCAGCAGTTCCGCGATGCGGGGATAAACGTATAATGGCACGCTACACAACCGAATAAACAATCAAAACAACTACGAAATGACCGAAGAACAGCGCCGCCAGCTTCAACAACAGCTATGGAACATCGCCAATACCCTGCGCGGCAAGATGAATGCCGATGAATTCCGCGATTACATTCTGGGGTTCATTTTTTACAAATACTTGTCCGAAAAAGTGGCGCGCTTCGCCGATTCGATTCTGGAACAGGATGGATTGAAGTTTGCACAACTGGACGAGCACACCGAAGACGGCGCGGAAATTGTGCAAGCGGTGCATGATGCCGCCGTGTCCGAGCTGGGCTATTTTCTGAAGCCTTCCGAACTGTTTCACGCCATTGCCATGAAAGGCAACAGCCAAGCCGATAGCGATGCGGATGCCGAGCAGTACAATTTCATTCTGCCCGATCTGACGCGCATCCTGAAAAACATCGAACAAAGCACATTGGGCACCGACAGCGCGGACGATTTCAGCAATTTGTTTGAAGACCTGGATTTGACCTCTTCCAAACTGGGTGCCACCGAAAAAGCCAAGAATGCGCTGGTGACCAAAGTGCTGGTGCATTTAGACAAAATCGACTTCAGCCTAGCCGATGGCACAGCGGACGTGCTGGGCGATGCGTATGAATTACCTGATCGGCGAATTTGCCAGCGGCGCGGGCAAAAAAGCCGGTGAATTTTATACCCCGCAGCCGGTTTCCACCTTGCTAGCCAAACTAGTGACCGCGCAAAATAAGAACATCAAAAAACTGTACGACCCGACTTGCGGCAGCGGTTCGCTATTATTGCGCGTCAAACGCGAAGCCGATCACGTCGACAAAATTTACGGCCAGGAATTGAACCGCACCACGTACAACCTGGCGCGCATGAATATGATCCTGCACGACGTGCATTACGCCGATTTCGATATCCGCCAGGAAGACACGCTGGAACACCCGCAGCACCGTGATCTGCGCTTCGATGCGATTGTCGCCAATCCGCCGTTTTCCGCGCATTGGAGCGCCAACCCGCTGTTCATGAGCGATGACCGATTCAGCGTGTACGGCAAACTGGCACCGAGCAGCAAAGCCGATATGGCGTTTGTGCAGCACATGGTTTACCAGCTTGCGGAAGATGGCGCGATGGCCGTGGTATTGCCGCATGGCGTGCTGTTTCGAGGCGCGGCAGAAGGCCATATCCGCCAATATTTGATTGAGCAAATGAACTGCCTGGATGCGGTGATCGGCTTGCCTGCCAATATTTTCTACGGCACCAGCATTCCCACCTGCGTGCTGGTGTTCAAAAAATGCCGCCGCAACCCGGACAATATCCTGTTCATCGACGCCAGCCAGGCATTCGACAAAGTCAAAACGCAAAACATGCTGCGACCGCAGCATATCCAGAAAATCGTCGAAACGTTTCTCGCGCGCACGAATGAGGACAAATACAGCGCTGTGGCCAGCCTGGAAACCATCAAGGCCAACGACTACAACCTGAACATTCCGCGCTACGTCGACACCTTTGAAGCGGAAGCGGAAATCGACCTGAATGCGATTGCAAAGCAACTCCAAGCGCTGGAAGCACAAAGCCAGCAAACCGACGCCACGATTGCGGCGTTTTGTCGGGAACTGGGGATTGCGCCACCGTTTGCGGTATCAGGGAAGTAAGTATGAGAGTACCTAAGCTCAGATTCAAAGGTTTTAACGATGAATGGATATTAAATAAGGTTGGCAATATTTGTGATTTCATTGTACCAGGAAGAAATAAACCAACAGAATTTAAAGGAGATATTCCTTGGATTACCACACCTGATATCGAGCAGAACGGAATCGTTACTTCCTCAAAAAAGAATCTAAACATAACAATTGAAGAAGCAAAAATCATTGGTTCCAAAATAGTGCCTAAAAATTCGATTCTTATTTCATGTGTTGGGGATTTGGGATTAATAGCTATTTCGGGCGCTGATTTAATAATCAACCAGCAATTACACGCTTTTCTTCCAAAGGAAAATATTTATTCAAAATTCCTTCTTTATGCACTGACTACACAAAAACCATATATGGAAAAAGTTGCTACAAAAACAGCAGTTCCTTATATGAACAAAGATAACTGCAATTCAATTCCAGTTATCATGCCTTCCCTCCCCGAACAAACCAAAATTGCCAACTTCCTTACGGCGATTGATGAAAAAATCGCCCAGCTCACGCAAAAATGTGACCTATTAGCACAATACAAAAAAGGCGTGATGCAGCAAATTTTCAGCCAGAAGTTAAGGTTTAAGGATGATGATGGGCAGGAGTTTCCAGAGTGGGAGGAGAAGAAGTTAGGTGAAATTGTAATTTCTATCACCAACGGTTTAAATATTGATCAAACTTCTGAACGAACAGATTACAAAGTCACCAGAATTGAAACTATTTCTGATAAAAAAATTAATGTTGAAAAAATTGGCTATGTAATGACTGACAATGATATTTCTGAATATAAACTCAAAATTGGTGACATATTATTTAGCAATATCAATAGTATCAATCATATTGGAAAAACCGTTTATTTAGATGCAGACTACAATCTTTATCATGGAATGAATTTGTTACGAATCATCATTGATGTTTCTAAAAACAATTCAAAATTTATTTCTTATCAACTAAACACAGATAAGTTAAAAAACTTCTTTGAATCAATAGCTAATAAAGCTGTCAGTCAGGCAAGTATTAATCAAACAGAATTGAAGAAAACTAAATTAGTTTTGCCAACTCTCCCCGAACAAACCAAAATCGCCAACTTCCTCACCGCTATCGACGGCAAGATCACCCAAGCGCAAGTCCAGCTTGAAGCGGTGAAGCGTTATAAAAAAGGCTTGTTGCAGCAGATGTTCGTTTAACGCCTGATCCTAATCGATCCGCTGGATTGCTCAACTAACTGGGTTATAATCAAATTGTAGCCAACCAGAATTTGAGGATTTGCCATGCGTTCCGTGGGTATTTTTGAAGTCAAAACCAAACTTTCCGAGCTGATCCGGTCGGGCGAGCCGATTGAGATCACCAGCCACCGCAAGCGGGTTGCGGTGATTTATCCCGATGTTGCCGTCGATCCAGCGCAAGCCAAACGCGACATCAAGGCGCTGAACAAAGCGGACAAACAGGACGATGCCACGGAGATGGGCGATTATCTATGACTTCGTACCAGCGCGGCGATATTGCGCTGTGCGCGGACGGTAAAGGCAATTACACCGGCAAGCCGCGCACGGTGGTGATCGTGCAGCATACGGATTATATCGAGGGCATGGAAAGCATCACCGTATGCCCGATTACCAGCGTGTTGAGCACGGCCAGCGTGCGGGTGCGATTGAAGGCCGGTGAAGAAACTGGCTTAAAAGAAACGTCGGAAGTTGAAACCGATAAAATTACCACCATCCGCGCTACCCGGTTAAGCGAAAAGATTGGCCGGGTGGCTGAAAAAGAGTTGGACAAGATCGACTACGCGCTGCGCATCTGGCTTGATTTGTAAATCCATGCCAACCCAATCCGAATTTGCCCTGGAACAAGGCTTGATCGAGCAGCTTGAGCGCATGCAATATGCGCGCGTGCGCATCGACGATGAAGCGGCCATGCTTGCCAACCTCAAGCGCCAACTGGAAATCCACAACGGCGATATCCAGCTCACGCAATCCGAACTCGAGCGCATTCTGAACCATTTGAACACCGGCAGCATCGTGGAACGCGCGCGCATACTGCGCGACAAATTCGCGCTGAAACGCGAAGCCGCCAACGGCAGAGCGGCGGAAACCGTCTATATCAGTTTCTTGAATTGCGACGATTGGTGCATGAACGAGTTTCAGGTGACCAACCAAGTCAGCATGGCAGGCAAACGCAAGAACCGCTACGACGTGACCATCCTGATCAACGGTTTGCCGCTGGTACAGATCGAACTCAAACGGCGCGGCGCGGAACTGAAAGTGGCATTCAACCAGGTGAACCGCTATCAGCATGAATCATTCGACGCCGGTGCTGGGCTGTTTCAGTATGTGCAGCTCTTCATCATCAGCAACGGCGTCAATACCAAGTATTTCGCCAATAACCGGTTCCAATCGTTTCAGCAAACATTCTACTGGACGGACAAAGACAATAACCGCTTGTCCGATTTGTGCGAGTTTGCCGATGTTTTCCTAAAGCCTTGCCATATCGCTAAGATGATTACGCATTACACCGTGATCACCGAGGAAGGCGTGTTGAAAGTTTTGCGCCCCTATCAGTTTTACGCTACCGAAGCGCTGGTGGATCGGGTGAAGAACAGCAACGACAATGCGTATATCTGGCACACCACCGGATCGGGCAAAACGCTGACATCGTTCAAGGCGAGCCAGATCATCATGCGGCTGCCCAAAGTGCACAAGGTGCTGTTTGTGGTCGACCGCAAAGACCTGGATTACCAGACCACGCGCGAATTCAATGCGTTCGCCAAGGATAGCGTGGATGCCACTACCAACACGCACAACCTAGTGACACAGTTGAACGACGACAGCACGAAACTGATCGTGACCACGATCCAAAAGCTCAATAATGCCATCGTCAAGGAACATTATCTTGACCGGATCAAGCATCTGCAAGACAAGAAATTCGTGTTCATTTTCGACGAATGCCACCGCAGCCAGTTCGGCCTAGTGCACCAGAACATCAAAAACTTTTTCCGCAATGCGCAGATGTTCGGCTTTACCGGTACGCCGATTTTTGCGGATAACGCCAATACCGGTTTCGGGTTACTCAAAACCACCCGGGATTTGTTCGGCGAATGCCTGCATAAGTATGTGATCGTGGACGCCATCCGCGATGAAAACGTGTTGCGCTTTTCGGTGGAATACGTTGGCCGGTATCAATACAAGGATAGCGCCAATCAGGTGGATATCGAGGTGGAGGATATCGACCGCAAGGAATTGCTGGATAGCCCGCAGCGGCTGGAAAAGATCGTTGACTACATCCTTGCCCATCACGCGCAAAAGACCAAAACACCGAGTTTCACCGCGATATTTTGCGTGAGCAGCATCAATACGTTGATCCATTATTACGAATTGTTCCAACAAAAGCAGGCGCAAACCGCCCGCCCGCTGAAAATCGCCACGATATTCAGTTATGCCGCGAATGAAGAAAATCCGCTCGCCAATGGCTTGATCCCGGAAGAATCGCCCGATGTGCCGAGTGGCGCAAAAATCAACCAAAGCAGCCGCGACAAGCTAGATGAGTTTATCGGTGATTATAATGCGCTGTTCGGCACGAAATATTCAACCAACGATAATCAATCGTTCTACAACTATTACCAGGATATCGCCAAGCGCGTGCGCAACGGTGACATCGATATTTTGCTGGTGGTGAACATGTTTCTGACCGGCTTTGACAGTCCGCGACTGAATACCTTATACGTGGACAAGAACCTGAAATATCACGGCCTGGTGCAAGCCTTCTCACGCACCAATCGCATCCTGAACGAGAAGAAATCGCAAGGCAATATCGTTTGTTTCAGAAACCTGAAAGCGGCGACCGATGAAGCGATTGCGCTATTTTCCAACAAGAATGCCAAGGAAACGGTATTGCTGGAACCGTATGAAACTTATGTGCAGCAATTCAACCAAGCCACGGAAGCATTGCTGGCGATTGCGCCCACGGTTGCCAGTGTGGATACCTTGCCGGATGAAAACGCGGAACTGGCGTTTGTGACCAAATTCCGCGAATTGCTACGCATCAAGAACATCCTGACTACCTTTGCCGATTTTGAAGATACGGATTTGGCAATGGAAGCGCAGCAGTTTGAGGACTACAAAAGCAAATACCTGGATATTCACGATAAGGTTAAAAAACAGACTGATTCCGAGAAAGTATCGATCCTGGAAGATGTCGATTTTGAACTGAGCCTTATTCACCGCGATGAAATCAATGTCGCGTATATCCTTAATTTGCTGGTGAGTTTGAATAAACTCAATCCTGAGGAAGCGAAAAAACGCCAGAAAGAAATCATTGATCTGGTGGCCGGTGAAGTGCAACTGCGCAGCAAACGCGCATTAATTCAAGCATTCATTGAAGAAAACCTGCCGAAACTCAAACCCAACGACAATGTGATCCAAGCATTTGAAAGCTATTGGACAGAGAACAAAAAGGAAGCTTTCAGTGAGTTATGCCAAGAAGAAAACATCAATCCGCAAGAATTGGAAAAATTGCTGAACCACTACGCATTCGCCAACCGGCTGCCGCGCGAACAGGAAATTGTCGACTCGCTCAACTTTAAACCCAAAATACTAGAACGCAAACCGATCATCAAACGGGTAGCAGAGAAGATAAGTTCCTTTATCGATACGTTTATCGAGGGGATGGGTGGAAGTGTTTAAGGGTAACACGTAGGTACTTCCTGCTATTTTTTGCTTGAGGATGATTCGAGCCTCAATGATTTTCTAGTGGATCACGCTTTGAATTGGGTTTCATTTGACATGGGTTTCATCGAAAACGTTTACCGAGGGCTATATGGAAACAAAAATATTGGCTAAGCAATTAGGTATATCTCACCAGCTATGCAATCGATTAAAAAAGCGCGGCATGCCTACAGATAGTCTGGAAGTAGCAATAGAATGGCGAAGAATGAATCTTGATACTACAAATACCAAAGAATGGCGTATTGATGGCAATACTGGTTTAAAACGATCAAACGAAAATAATAGCAACAAGTCTTTTGAAAGACTGACTAATACCATTCAATCGAGACAACTTGATCTTGAAACCACAAATGCTGAAGAACTCTATCAGAATGCACGAGCACTAAAAGAAAAAGCATTAGCATTGCGTGAAGCCGCAGAGTATGAAAAATTCATTGGTGAATTGTGCAGGAAGGGGTAGTTACCACATAGCTGCAAAAACCGCAATCTTCGTTAAAATAAATTTCCTACAACAAAAAAAACAATAAGTAATCCTTGCTAAAAACAACTATCAATTAAATGAATCTAATGATAGCATTTTGATCTATTAAA
>JBGAVE010000049.1:0-8625 GCA_044228295.1 Nitrosomonas sp. | reverse complement strand
CCAGAGAAATTCCGTTTGCGCGTGCCTGCCAATTCATCTCAAACCGGAATTCTTACTTGGCAGTGCATATCTGATCGCTGAATTTCTGAGTAAGCTCTAGATAGCCACTTAATGCGCGGCACAAACCTATTGTGCCGCGCGAATGGTTCTTGGTTCCCCTGCATATTATTGATGAAGCGATTGAAAAGATCAGGGATGGGTCAATTGTGAATTATCAATATGATCCTAATCTTGGGAAGATAATCGAATAACCCATAAATTGGGTTAAAACTGCCTGTGATGACGATTACCGGCAAGTTCTAGCCAACATCCCCAAAGTTTCTTTTTCCTGAGCACCAATCCATAACTGATATTTCTCTTTGATGTAAGTCCAGCGCTTACCGTACTCACACCAGTATTCTTTTCTCGGCGGCAACCATTCATCCGGTGCCTGATCACCTTTGGATTGATTGACTGCATCGTCAACGACCAAGAGATTTTCAAAATCGTTGGCAAATACGCGCCGCTGATCCCGCGTCCATTTATCAGCCCCATGCCGATGCGCATGAGCTAGGGGTACAATGTGATCGATGTCGACATCCGAGGGTTTTGTGAAAGTTTTGCCGGTGTAGACACCAAACCATTGCCCGGATACGACTGTGCAGTGCCGAGCATTCTTGAATTTCACGGGGATTTGACTACTCGCAATCAGCATTTCCTGCCTTGTATTTTGACAATCCCCATCGGCATCAATCCAATGCGGCCAGTCTTTGCGATGATAGGGACTAATCTGAGCAGGAACGGCAATAGATTCCTGTTGAACTGGCGTAACCCGTTTCTCAACAGAACAGCCGGTAAATGCCGCCAGGATTGCAATTGCTAAGGATAGGAAAACAATATTCTTCAAAGGCAGGCTACGCTTGAGTTAAGTATGAATGAACTCTGCCTGAAGACGACTGGCTTTGCATCGTTTACCTTCAACCGGTGATAAAAAAGCAGAATAACAGTAATTTCGCTTTCAGTTACAAAACCATCCAAATTGAGCGACAAACCGCCAATGTTCTGCGCGATATATTGAAAAATTCCATAAAGTAAAGCGTGTTTTGCCGATATAAAACTTGCACTAATGATTGCTATTGGTTACCCAGTTTTGCAAAAATCAACAAATTCTATCTTTTCATACATTAAGGTGACATGGTCATTATTGCGGACAATCCATACAAACGGATCCTAATGAACAATATTGTAAATGCTGGTTTTACATCAATACACCCTTAATTATTATGATATTAACCAAAGAACAACAACAAATCCAGAATTTCGACAACGGTGTTGCTCTAATTCACGCCGGTCCCGGGTGCGGTAAAACTCAAGCACTCATTATGTTCATAAAAAAAATGTGTAGGACAGGATTAAAACCCAAAAAAATATTGGTGCTAACCTATAACAAAAATACCGTATCGGACTTTCAATTCAGGCTAGAAGAAGAAAAAATAAAAAACACAGACCATATCGATGTCATGACATTCCATGCTTTCGGAAATTCATTAATTAATGAGAACTGGCCATTACTGGGTTTTACTTCATCACCAACGTTTAAAACAGAAAACTACAAACCTGACGAACTTATAGAAAGTATTGCCACAGAGCACGGAGTTAAACAAGACGACCTAAATGAAGCTTTTCAAACTTATTGCCAAAGCAATAGCAAGATAGAACCTGCTGAATTGAAGAAAGCTTTATCAGAATTTGTAAAACTGCACCAGAAGAACAAGCAAAAAGCAGGAATTATTGATTTCGACGATATGCAACGACTGCCACTACAACTATTTAAAAACCCTGATGTTCTCAATAAAATTGCAGAAAGATACAGTTGCTTACTTGTTGATGAATTACAGGATATTAATGGATTGCAGGCTAGGTTAATTGAATTGTTAGCCCCACATATCAAAACGACAATAATGGTGGGTGATAGGAAACAGATGATATATGGTTTCCGGCAGGCTTCCTCTAAAAACTGGGAAAAACTAACGAAGAAGCTTGAGCCAGAGATTTTTCATCTAACAGAGACTTTCCGCTGCCCGCAACAAGCTCTTCCAATGATAAATGCTGTTGCAGCCTCCATTTGTAAGGATAAACCTTTACTGAGCAACCAGAAAGGCTTCACGCCAGCACTTTACACCTTTGCCGATGTAGATGAGCAAGCTGATTTTCTGGCCGAGGAAATTTATATGTTAACTGGAAAAGGCGTCAATTTCAGCGACATTGCCTGCCTTTCCAGGGTAAATGAAGCTTTAACAAACCTTAAATTAGCGTTAGAGACGCGCGATATTCCATGTTTTGAAAACGAGGCGGTAAGTGAAGAAGAAAAAGGTATTTCCAGAATCATTCGGGATTTACTGAGAATAACCAGGTGGGAAACTAACAAGAAGAAATATAAAGCTCCCCCAAAAGCTATTGAACATATCATAGAGACACTCCACATTGATAGCGACGGAGGTGAATTAATTCAACAAATACACGAGAATGGCTGGGCCGCATTGAGAGTACCCAGTAAATCTGACAAGAAGTACCGCTTAGTTTTGAATGTAAAAAAAGCAGTGATAAATGCAGCCCAATGTACAGATTTAGAGCAGGCGCTTCAGATAATAATTGACGGTATCAAGCCCATCATCAACAAAAGGATCAAAAGGCTTAAAACTCAGCTGCTACGAGATTTAAGCGACATCAAAGTAGCTGTACGGGGTAAGACATGGGCTGATTTAAAGATTAACGATATTCAGTTTCCCACTGTAGACAATAATGAAGGCATCTTTTTATCGACTGGCCATGCTTCAAAGGGCATGGAATGGAAATATGTATTCCTTATTCATGTTGTTGAAGGTGAAATGCCTTCCCACTGGTCAAGAAACGACGAAACAAAAATGCAGGAAGAAAAGATGTTGTTTTATGTCGCTATTACCCGGCACAGCAGGAAACTTTACATTCTTCAATGCCCTACGGCTAAATCTCATTATGGAAATAAGAGCGGCTACAATAAATTTAGAAGTGAGTCATTTCATGATGAAAGCTCATTAGTCACCCCTATCAAAAAGCACCTCAAAGTTATTGAGTAGTCGATGGAGCCTGATTCATCCAGAATTAATTAACCTGTAATTATTCAGGGAATTAATACTTAGCTAATTTCATTAAAAGTATACATTTCTAAATGCGCTTATATTCCTCAACACTGCGGATAGGCGCATCAAAATCCCTTACGTAACCCTCTGACTGTGCTTTCTGGCTGATCCTAACATATTAATTGTTAATGTATTAATCATACAGACTGGCCACAGTATATGTGGTGCCGAAATATATTTAGCAGGATTCATGCCGATGGTAAATAAAGATTTCATTGCGCCAATTATGCAAAAGGCATTGGCAAATTATGGCATCAAGATGGTCTGTCATTTTGATCGGTTGCATTTCTATACTGATACCAGAACACACAAAGATAAATTGGGCGCTTTAATAGCTCTCAACGAAAAGAATACCTGTAAATTCAAAGCGCTTTCTCATCATAAACACCTGGATAAGAAAGTTGAAATATTTCAGCCTAGTTACGAAACTCTCCGTTCGCTAAAGGAGCTTGTTACTGGGGATTATGCAATTAATTATATTGAATTCGCTATTGATTTCTTGGTGCCGGATAAAAAGACACTGCGCCAATTGCAGCATTTCTTTGATAAGCACCTATTCTTTAACAGAAAGCCAAAATCTGCCATCGAAAGCGAGTTCCATTTCAAACTGGCCGGTAAAGCTGGAAGTGTATGCAAATGTAAAAAAACCTGCATTTGCCAGACACGTTATTTCACACCAGCGGATGATAAAGTACGGCTGGTAATGTACAGTGATAAACCAACAAAAACAGATAACACGACTGCCTCTGTTCATATTGAAAAAAGATTTGCTGGCATCAAGGAACTAAAAGAATTAGGTCTTTACACGTTTAGCAACATTATTGACATCAATCTCGAGCAATTCTGGTCACACCACCTGGATCTTAGAACACCAAATTTAACGGCATTAGGAAAATTAAATCGCTTTAAAAGAGACACTGGGCGTGTAGCGAGTAATAAAAGAGGCAAAAAGGAATGGTCATCTATTACTTGCCTGCAAAGTTACCTAAGAAATAATAGTCATAGTGCTTCCGCATTTAAAAGGATTTGCACGGAACCGGCTTTGAAAAAAGCACTGAAAACAGTCTTTGAGTCATGACACATCTTGTTGGAGAAAATGGGCAGGTATCTTAAATTTAGCAGATCTGCTAAATTTCATTACCGCCGGTATATCGCAATATTCAGTACCACGATCAGGTTTAGGATGACACCCATGCCTTGCTCGGGAAAGAAAAACAGCGTCCGGTGATTGAGCATATCAGCCGATGTGAACGGCGTCATATGCGGCATATAACTTTGTTGCTGCCCATTTGAAACAGGTGTCGAGGGGGTGTCCGACGAAGGTTTGTTGGTAAATTCCCCCAACGCACCTTGAAGGTGCCGGCAAAGAAGGTATTTGGCTGCGGAAATGAACGTCCCGCTCGCTATAAGCAACACCATTCTACGCCTGCACCTGTAGCCTTGTCAGTCCTCCCTAGATTCGACATTGTTTCTGCAACTTAGCTATCATTTTAGAAATTTCATTTGAAGTGAAGTTTTTTATAATTGCCAATATTTTCAGAAGCTCATTCTCATTGAAATGCTCGAAAACATCTAATACCATGCGGGTTTTTTGGGGGCTGTCTCTGGATAAGTCTATAATATCTTGTCTTAAATTTGGTGAGGCTTGATTCTTAGGCTCATTGTCCACATCTTCAATATCATCGCAAGCATCTTCGAGATACGCGTCTTCTTCTGCCTCTATTATGGCTCTATTAGCTCTATGATTTGCTATTTTTTTTGCTTTTGCAATTTCTTTTTCGGAGGGGTAAGTCCGATCTTCATCTTCAACTAATCTATTCGCACTTTCCCATATTTCCCAAGGATTTTTTTGGGTAATGTTGCTAGGATAGAGTATGGAACTTTACCGGCTTCTAAATTCAGAACATATTCCGCATGGACAGCCCGAATCAATTTATACAGATAACTCATGTCTTCCGTATTCTTTTCAATACCTAATTTCCTGAGAAGGATTTTGGGTTTGTCAAACCGCGCTTTTTTTTCTCCAACTACATTAATATAATCTCGTATTGATTTTCTTAATTTAATTTTATTATTTGATAAATCATGCATATTTACACGTATTACATCAAGCATCCGATGTTCATCGGGAGACATTTTCGGAAGTTCATTGTTCTGTTTTGCAAGTCTTTTTCTATCCCTGGCCACCAATCTTGATTTTATTTTACTCATTCTAGGTCTCTTTTTGCGCATATTGTTTCTCCGAATATGGTTGAATGTTAAGCAATGTGCTGATCACACTTTGAATGATGCGAATTAGAGTGAAGTACCAGCATTAGCTTGGGTTTAACGGGGGCAATCGTCATGGCGCTTGTCAGCTGATCTTGGTACACTGAGCTTTTGTGGTTTCTTCTGCTGGTACCACAGTTAAAAGGAAACGCCATCTTATTTGACTCCCTTATGACTAGGGTTTAGTTGCACTCTGGGGCGTGATTCAATCCATTCAGAAATCTCGCTGGATTTGAATGCGACGCGCGCACCGATTTTTATCGGAATCGGAAATCGGCCTGAATGTATATCGCGCCATATTGAGCTTCTCGATCGGGTTGTTCTGCGAACAACTTCTTTTAACGTAATTAAAGTGGGTTCAATATCGTTTAGGTTCTGGTTGTTATTACTCAAAATTTCACCTCCTTGTTGGTGATAAAGCGTGAGGTGCCATAATGGAGGATGTAGGTTTTTTGCTCACCCCATTAGAAATGCTGAAAACAAATGGGTTGACTTTTTGAAAATTGTGTGGCAGGAGTTAATGCCTTGATCAGCCAAGGAGGGACTTGCTGATATTTCCTGATGCACTAGAACGTGCTAATAACTACTTGGAAGAATGCGAATGATTAAAGCTGCTCATTCAATGTAGACGGGACAAAAGAGGCAAAAAGTGACGCCGGTCGGAGAATAGTCCGAAATGACTCATACGAATCGCCATTCTGATCTAATTCTGGTTAATCAGAATTTGCGATGCAATAAAAGAACAGAAAGATGCAGCAGATTGGTGAATTGTGATTTAACGGAGATTTTTTAATATTCTCCGCGCATCTAATCATGATTTGAGTTTAATCTCAAAGGTTATTGGATCATAAGAATCGATTTCAGGGCGAGGTTTATCTATTATGCTATCAACAATTCTGATGTAGCCGCCATTCCTCAATCCCTCGGCAATTTTTATATAACGATTCACATCTTTTTTAGTGGTCTCTAAATGCGATTTATAAATACAGCTATTCAAAATCTGTTCGTCAGTAAGTCCAGAGTCTAAAGCATCAAGAGTTCTTAAATATAATGGATAGTAATAATCGTTTGGTAAAGACACCTTAGACTCATCTCGGTGAGAATCAAATTTTTCTTTTATTCGCTCAATTTGTGGTTTAAATTCAAAATCTGTCGACAACTGGAAATCAAGCACGTCGTGTTGCTTTATTGGCAATTCTGAAAAATAAATTATTTTTTTATTTGAGGGGATCTCTGATTCTTCATAAGAGGCGATAGGATCAAATACCCCTTTATCTTGAAAAGTAGGTGGAGTGTCAATGCGATAATCATAATTAGCAGATTCACATCCAAGCCCATACCAAGTACGCATATCTTCTTCCCACCAAAGAGCACTATTATTAATAGGATCCTTAAGTATCCTTTTTACAAAATAAAATTTTTTTTCTTTAATCAGCTCCTTATTGATCTCAAAATCCTCTTGATACTGCTTGTTTCTGCGCAAAAATTCCCAGGCAAATATTTCCTTCGATTTATTTTTATACAATCTGCGGTAATCGTTCTCATCTTGCCAATCGAGCGGCCATTTATTCGACATTTTACTCCCTCAATCTCTGGATTAAACTTCAGCATCTCATCTGCACATTCACATTAAAGCAACTAAATCCTTATTTTTAAGTAGGTAAAAATATGTCTAGTGCTGGTGTTAAACGGCATAAACGGGTGATCGTTTTGTTTCTTTAGGAAATTTCCAGTTTTCTGGATAAATGCTAAAACACAAACTTTGCTTTGTAGTACCGGTGAGAGGACTTTTTTAAATAGGACAATTTCTTGCTTACGATAAGATATATTATCGCTAGTTGAGTGTTGGAGAGTTAGGGTGTTTTGCTTGCAAACGAATGTCAGCTCGAAGCCAATGGTGGGCGTTCGCTGCGGGTGCAGTGTAGCAGCTGAGCAAGCTTTTAGTGGTCATTTAGATGTCATGGTCATGCCGTCGCTTTAAGATTTGAAGCAAAATGGCTTCCGAACGACAGAAGACTCTGTAACACTCACAGCGCGATCCTGGTTCCACAATCTCGCAATTGGAATCGGACCAAGCTATATGTGAATAGTAAGTATTGAGAGTGAGCACATTTTGATTGATCGGCTGAAAATTTGGGTGAGTTCCAAGTATTGGTTTTGGAAGTTCCGAACATGGCTAGGAAAGATGGGTTTTGTCTTCGAGCGCAACGCGTACAAGAGGAGTGCCTCAGTTGCCAAAGCAAAGGAAAACTCCCGTATTTTAGGATCTTTCGCATGGATCGGAGTGAAAAGCCTTTTTTGGGTCGTTTTGGTTTTGGCGGCACTAAATTTCGTTGAGGGTTATGTCGGAAGCAACCTGTCTTGGCTCCCGCCACTCAGTGCAGACGACAAAGAATTTAACATCGAGCAGCTCAGGCTGTACGCCCAATTGCTCACCGCGATATTCTCGATCTACTTCGCTACAATTGGCATTATACTGAGTTCCGGCTATACCAGACTTCGCCGGGATATCATCCAAATGCTCACCAACGAGCAGGTGGGCAGCGTTTATTCTCGGGTTTTGGTGCTTGCAGCGATTTTCTGTTTAGTAGCAACGGCCTTGCCTTTGTTTAAATTCGAACCCGGCCTGTTCGTTTATACTGTCGGTACGATTTTGACTTTGTTAAGCGCTTTGGCATTATTTCCGTTGGGCCAGAGGCTGTTCAATTTCTTTAACCTCAATTTGCTGGTTCGCAGCGAAATACTCCCCAGTATTGCTCGCCACATCGAAGGTGCAGCAAATCCTCGGAATTCAATCTCTTTAGCTAATCATCATTCGCGGGCGGCTCGACAGGCCCTTGAGCAACTCTCCTATATTGATGATCGTATCAAAGCAGACAAGGATGGATTGGAAGACAATCTGCCTGCGCTTAGCGATGACTATACGGCCTTGCTGCTACATTACTTACAACAGAAACACACAATCAACCAAGAAAGCTATTGGTTTCCGAGGCGAACCACGTACAAGCAATGGTTTTTAGCTGGTGACAGTGCAACATCTTTTGCGCTGCAAACGAGTAACCAGCATTTTCTGGTTGAGGAAAAACCAGATCACCAATGGCTTGAAAACGAGATCGTGAGTAAATGTCAACAGCAATTGAAATCTGACCCACTTATCAAGTAAAAACGTCAATCTAAATTTGACCCATCCTGATGCTTA